>ONRP01000021.1 GCA_900320245.1 uncultured Prevotellaceae bacterium | reverse complement strand
TCGTCGCCGATTGAAGCTTGCAAGTCGCTTTAAGGTTCGTCGGTGACTACGCCCCGTGTGGACTTTCACCACAGATGTATGACATGCCCGTCGTACAAGGAACGGCTCGACCCCGTGTTGGGTCGAGCCGTTTGTCTTGGGATTGGATGGGACTTAAGGGGATTTTGGTCACCTGCAGTTGATGCGCAATGACTGGTTGGCAATCTGGAGGAGGAATTCTCCGGGCTCGAGATGGCGCTGGTCGTCATTGCCTACAAACGCCAGGTCGTTGGCGGGGAGGCTGAAGGTGACAGTACGCATTTCGCCCGGCTGGAGTTCAATCTTGGTGAACGCCCTCAGGCGGCGGCTCTCGGGGACGATGCTTGCCACCATGTCACGGGAGAAGAGCAGGACACTCTCCTTGCCTGCCATGCTTCCTGTATTCTTCACGTCGATGCTGACGGTGAGCAGGTCGCCGGCTGTGAAATCGGTCTTGTCGACACGCATGTTGCTATATTCATAGGTAGTGTAACTCATACCGAAGCCGAAGGGCCACTGCACATCGACCTGCGCATTGTAGTCATACACACCCTCCATGGTGCCCGTTTCCTCGCTCACGCGGTAGTCATAGGTAGTGAGCGATGCCGAGTGACGCGGATAGGTGAACGGCATCCTGGCCGAGAAGTTGTCATCACCAGCCAGCAGGCGGGCCAAGGCATTACCGCCCTCGTTGCCGGGCAACAGAATGTCGACCACAGCGGTGGCCAGCGGTTCGATGTCGCTGACCAGGCGAGGACGTCCCTCGTTGAGAATCAGCACAATGGGCTTGCCTGTTGCAGCGAGTGCCTTCACAAGGTCGCGCTGGTTGGCCGACAGTGCCAAGTCGTTGAGGTTACCCGGGGTCTCGGCATAGGAGTTTTCACCCACACATGCCAGAATCACGTCGGCCTGGGCGGCAGCCTTGACGGCTTGCTCGATTTGAGGCTCATTCTCCTCCCAATACTGACCATCGTTGTTATAGGTGACACCAGGCTCATAGATAATGTTGCCACTACCGAAACGTTGCTGCATTGCCTCGAGGATGGTGTTGTGCTGAGAGGCATACTTGTCGGCATCCTTACCCTGCCAAGTATAACTCCAGCCACCATTCAGGCATCGCATCGAGTTGGCATTGGGTCCAGTCACCAGGATCTTCTTGCCCTGGGCCAAGGGCAGGATTCCGTTGTTCTTGAGCAGCACCATGGTCTGTACAGCGGCATCCTGTGCGGCCTTGAAATGCTCAGTCGAGCCATATTTAGGATAGTCCTTGATGTTGGTGTTGGGCATGTCAAAAAGGCCCAAACGATACTTCATGCGCAGCACGCGGCGCACAGCGTCATCGATACGCGACATGGGTACCCTACCCTCATTCACAGCCTCGATGAGCAGGTCACAGAAATCGGGGTTATATGGGTCCATCGTCATGTCGATACCGGCATTGACAGCCATGATGATGGCCTCTTTTCTGTTAGCAGCCACCATCTCGCGCCTCCACAAGTTGTCGATGTCGGCCCAGTCGGTCACGATCATGCCGTCCCAGCCAGTTTCCTCCTTCAGCCACCGGGTCAGGTACTTAGCATTGACATGCATCGGCACACCGTTGACCGAGCCCGAGTTGACCATCACCGACGTCGCGCCAGCCTCGACACATGCCTTGAAGGGGGCGAAATGCTTCTCTCGCAGTTCCCATTCCGGCACATAGGTCGGGGTGCGGTCCTTGCCGGTACGAGCGGCACCATAGGCCATGAAATGCTTGACCGATGTGCCGATGTGGTATTTGTCGATGTGGTTGGGGTCCGGGCCCTGGAAGCCCTCGACCATAGCCCGTCCGATCATGGCATTGACCAGACAGTCCTCACCGAAGTTCTCCCACACGCGCGGCCAGCGGGCGTCGCGCGACAGGTCGACCGTAGGCGAATAAGTCCAGGGGCAGTTGGCGGCTCTGGTCTCATAGGCCGTGATGGACGCCGCCTGTCGGGCCAGGTCCACGTCGAACGATGCACCCAGATTGGTGTTCTGCGGGAACATGGTACCACGCAGCGTGTAGGTGGCACCGTGGTTCTGGTCCAGGCCGTAAACACACGGGATACCGCATGCCTTGAGCGAATACTCATTAATGGTGCGGATGGTCTGTTGCCACCACTCGGGCGTCTGTGAGACGGCATTCGGGGTGTTCAGAATCGAGCCGACCTTATACTTATTGAAAACGAGTTCCATCTTGTCCTGGTCGAGCACGAAGCGTTCGCCTTCCCTATGGCCCAACACATCGATGGCCAGTTCGGTCATCTGCCCCACTTTTTCTTCCAGCGTCATGCGGCTGAGCGTCTGCTCCACGCGCTTTTCGATCGCGGCATCGGGGACATAAGTCAACGTGTTCTGGGCTAAAGCACCCATTGCAACAAGCAGGCTCATCACAACGGACATAGCCAAATTTCTTCCGGTTACTTTCATTTTTTATGAATATGTTATTAGTTCTTGGTTTCTGTTTTGATGGGCAATCAATGAACGGCTCATGTAGATGAAACCCGCAATGCATAGCGTCATTATGCTGGAATTGGCCATCCAAGACGCAAAAGTAACATTTTTCAAACAACCCCGACCAAAGCAAACCGTTTTTTTAAAACATCAAAGGTTTTCTCTACCAAAAGCCGTCAATGCATACTTCCCTGATGCAACCCTCTTAAAAATAATGAACAATTACTTTGCATTTAAGTAAGAAAAGAGTAATTTCGCAAGTTAAAAACAGCCAGAATATGTCTAAGTTTCTCCAAAGACTAAAGTCAGGTCGTCTGCGCGGATTAATCTCCGCACTGGCTGTAATCTTGCTTGCCGGAGCGGTGATTGAGGGCCTGTCGTTTTTGCAATACCACTATGCCCACAAGGTTCTGCAGGAGGAACTTGACCAGTTGGTCGAGAGTGAAATGATGCAGAAGTCTATGCGTGTGAAAGGCATTCTCAAGACCCATGAGAAGATTATCCAGAACTACCAGTGGTCCATCCAGCAGCAACTCCAAAACACAGATAACATCTACCGTGTTACTCGTCGCATCGTTGCCTCCAACAAGGATGTGATGAGCGCTTTTGTGGCTTTCTCCCCTGACTATTACCCGGACCGGGGGCGGCTTTTTGAGCCAGGAGCCTACAGGGTGGATGACAGCATCATAACAAAACAACTTTCCGGTATTGACCATGACTATACATCACGCGAATACTATCATAAAGTAATCGAGGACAACCGTTCGAACTGGACCGACCCCTATCTTGACTCAACTGCCAGCGGCAAGGTGGTTACCACCTATGCCCTTCCTGTCACCGATGATTCCGGGCGAACGGTGGGGGTATTTGGTATCGACCTGTCGACTCAAGGCATCATCGACACCCTGAATACCAAACACACCAATCCCTCCACATTTTTCTTGTTGCTTACCAATGAAGGCAAACTCATTTCCCGACCCGACTACAGCCACACTCAAAAAGATGACGTGATGAAGATTGTGGAAATGATCAATGACAGTACCTATGACCGCAAAAGCAGCAGCACAGGCTCAAGCAAAATCATCACATTCCACGACAAGGAGAACGGTAAGGGATATGCCTACTATGCCCCCATGCAGGGCAAACCTCACTGGCAGGTGGTCATGGTGTGCTATGACAAGGAAGTCTACGGCAAGTTGTATCAGATTAGGTCCAGATTCATGATGATGATTCTGGCCGGTCTTGTTGCATTGGCATACATCCTGTACCGCTTCTTCCGCAACGTGCTTCGCCTGCACGAATCCAAATTGAGAAGAGAGCGCACCGAGAGCGAGTTGCGCATAGCCCAGAACATCCAGTCCGAGATGCTGCCCAGCCAAGAGATTCACCGTCCTGAAGTTGACGTCTGCGGCAAACAGGTCACGGCCCTTGAAGTGGGCGGCGACCTGTATGGTTACCTTGTTCGCAACGAGAAACTCTACTTCTGCATCGGTGATGTGAGTGGCAAGGGCGTGCCGTCGTCGCTGGTGATGGCAGCCGTACATTCCTATTTCCGCAACCTGGCGTTACACGAGAGCAATCCCGCCAGGATCATGCAGACCATCAACGAGATAGCCGTAGAAGGCAATAAGTCCAATATGTTTGTGACCTTGTTCATCGGAGTGCTGGATTTGCCCACAGGACGACTGCGATACTGCAATGCGGGTCACGATGCTCCACTGGTCATCTCACAGGATGTAAAAATGCTGGCGGTTGATGCCAATCTTCCTATAGGCGTGTTTGATGATGTCAGGTATGCCGTCCAAGAGGAACTGCTCCCCCCCAACTGCACCCTGCTACTCTATACCGACGGCCTTACCGAGACGAACGACAACGAACGCCATCTGTTCGGATTGCAGCGCATCATCGACACTGCCAAGATCTGTTTGGAGCAGGGCAAGACCGAGCCAGCCATGTTAATGGACACTATGTTGGACAGCGCTACGCAGTTTGCCGGCGATGCCAAGCAGAGCGATGACTTGACGATGCTTGCCATTCATTACCATCAGCCGGCCGAGAACATCGTGCTTGACGAAAGCCTCAATCTGACCAACGACATCCATCGGGTCCCTGAACTCAATGAATTTGTCAAATCGGTGGCCAGGAGGTTAAACCTTGAGCCGTCACTCTCGTCTCAACTGATGCTTGCTGTCGAGGAGATGGTGGTCAACGTCATGAATTATGGCTACCCCATCGGCGTCCAGGGCGACATCACCATTGAAGCCCAGGCAACTGATCAGAGCCTGAAACTCATCATCATCGACGAGGGCAAGGCTTTTGATCCGACCAGCAACAGCAAGGTCGACACAATGTTGAGTGCCGAGGACCGCCCCATCGGCGGCTTAGGCATCCACCTGGTTCAGAAACTGATGGATTCCATCAACTATGAGCGGATAAACGGTAAGAATTATCTCACCTTGAAAAAGGAAATCAATAAACCAGATAAATAAATAGAAGCAATGAAAACGACAATTCAAGAATTTGACGAGAAAATCATCGTCACCATGGTAGGTTCGCTCGACACAGCAGCAGCCATCGACGCCGAGGAGACGCTCAAACCCATCACCGAGGGAGACGGAAAAGATATCGTGTTTGAATGCCAAGAACTGGAGTATATCGCATCAAGCGGACTGCGCATCCTGCTCGACGTGCTCAAGAAGACAAAGGCCAAAGGTCATAAAGTCGTCCTGCGCAACGTGAACAGCGACATCAAGAACGTGTTCAACATCACGGGGTTCATCAACCTGTTTGAGTTTGAATGACCCGGCTATGAATTCCTGTCATTTCGGCATCAGGCGATGGCTGCTGGCGGCGCTTGCCCTGACAGCATTCATCGCATCGGGTCAAACAGTCCCCGACAGCACCGCTACCAAAGAGAACCAACTGAATGTAGACATCCAGTTCCTGGGGCGCGGCGAGATGCGATACGGCGGTTTCCAGCGTGATGTGGTGCCAGGAGAAGAACCCGTCACCAACCCCAGAAACAGTTTTCTGCTGAGCCGCACGCGCCTGCCCATCACTTTCAAACGTGACTGGCTGGAAGCGTGTGTAACGCCACAACATTCAGGGGTGTGGGGACAAGAAGGGAAAGGTTCCTTCAACCTGTATGAGTCGTGGGTCAAGATGAGCACCCACAGCGGCTTGTTCGCCCAAGTGGGA
Organism: uncultured Prevotellaceae bacterium; assembly: GCA_900320245.1. Taxonomy (GTDB): domain Bacteria; phylum Bacteroidota; class Bacteroidia; order Bacteroidales; family Muribaculaceae; genus Sodaliphilus. The sequence continues at coordinate 35,309 of ONRP01000021.1, read as the reverse complement.
CGCGTGGCACTCGACTATGACGATGAGCGTATCATCGGCTCTGATGACTGGGCGATGGCCTCGTCCTCGCACGACGTCTTGCGTATGGGCTATGAGGGACACGGCCACAAGGCACACGTGATACTCGCCTATAACCAGAACGCCCAGGTCATGGGCAACGGCGACACCTATTATGTCAACGGTGCCCAGCCCTACAAAACGATGCAAGACATGTGGTACCACTATGACATGACCCGGCTGAACTTGGGTGCATCGTTGCTTTTCATGAACATCGGCATGCAAAGTGCCGAAGAATTGACGACCAAGAAAACCATTTATCAGCAACTTGTGGGCGGTTATGCGTCATTCACTCCCAAGCGCTGGAAAGCCGAAGCATCCTTCTATTACCAGTTTGGCCATAACGAGTTCGACATGAAGATTGATGCCTGGATGGCCAGTGTCAAAGCCTCTTTCACCCCCCGAGACAATTTCGGCATTGTTGCAGGCTATGACTACCTGAGCGGAGATAAACTGTTTGCAGTGCCTGCCAACGGCAATATTGGTGTGGTTCAGCATAAAGTCATCAAAGGTTTCAGCACTGTTTATGGTTCTCACCACCAGTTCTACGGTGCCATGGATTTCTTCTATGTGAGCACCTACCTGAATGGTTTTACTCCAGGCTTGCAGAACGCCTATTTCGGAGGCTTCTACTGTCCTCTCACCGGCCTCAGGCTTGATGCCAGTTACCATTATTTCGCGACAGCGACCGAACTTGTCGACATGGAGAGAACCCTGGGGCACCAATTTGAGTTACAGGCCAGTTATGCCATTTCGCGCGATGTGAAATTAGCGGTCGGCGCCTCGTTCATGTCAGGCAGTGAGACCATGGAGCGGCTGAAGCGAACCAGCGCCAACAACAAATTGCGATGGGGCTGGATTTCACTCGTTGTCACGCCACGCATCTTTTCCACCAAATGGTAGTTTGAACCATAACAGAAGTGATCTACATCGATGACCATATCATGGACTATGACCTGCGGCAGTCCTTGACCGAGGTGAGTGCCCAGCGGCGGGAACAGGCCCTGCGTTACCGCCACGAGCGTGACCAGCGGCTGAGTGTGGCTGCCTATCGCCTGCTGCAGCACGCCCTGCAGACAGAATACGGCATCCAGCAGCCGCCCGTCCTGGCTTATGGCACCAACGGCAAGCCCATGCTTGCCGAGTGGCCTTACATCCACTTCAGCCTGAGCCATTGCCGTGAAGCGGCAGCCTGTGTGGTAAGCGACAAGCCCGTGGGCATCGACATCGAGTCAATCGACCATTATGACGAAGCGGTGGCGGCACAGGTGATGAGTAGTGCCGAACTGCGCAAAATCCATGCCTCGCCATCGCCCCAGATGGCGTTCACACGCCTGTGGACGATGAAGGAGAGCCTCTACAAACTCACTGGCGGCGACCCTGGAGCGGACATCCCCCAGTTGCTGGCCAAGAGTGAACAATACGACTTCGATACCATTTTGCTGCCCCATTGTGTGTGCACGGTGTGCCAGCGAAAAAATCTCCACAACCCCGATTAACATGACTGAAGACCGCAAACTACCACATCCTCTCGTTTCCCTCATCCCGGTAGTCATCCTTATCGGGTTGCTGGCCGTTGTGATTGCCCTGTTCGGCAGCGATGCGTTGAGCGGCGGCAGCCAGATTGCTCTGCTTTTCGGTCTTGCGGTGTGTGTGCTGATTTCCATGACTTGCTACCACACACCCTGGAAGGCATTTGAGCGCCAGATGACCAAAACGCTGGGCGACGTGTCCGTCACGCTGCTCATCCTGCTGACTGTGGGCATGCTCTCCGGGTCGTGGATGGTGAGCGGTGTGGTGCCCACGCTTATCTACTATGGTGTTCAGATTCTTTCCCCCAAGTTATTCCTGGTCAGCGCTTGCATCATCTGTTCGCTGGTCTCGCTGCTGTCGGGCAGTTCCTGGACCACTATCGCCACCATCGGCGTGGCTTTGTTGGGCATCGGGCAAGCCCTGGGTGTTAGCGAGGCGTGGACCGCAGGTGCCATCATCTCGGGCGCCTATTTCGGCGACAAGATGTCCCCATTGAGCGACACCACTATCCTGGCCTCATCGTCGGTGCGGGTCGACATCTTTGACCACATCCGCTACATGGTACTGACCACCGCGCCCTCGATACTGATCACGCTGGTCATCTTCCTGGTCACGGGGCTGGTGATGAACAGCGAGGGGGCATTGCACATCGAACAATATACCGACGGGCTGGCTGGGACCTACAACATCTCGCTGTGGACCCTGCTTGTTCCGCTGGTCACGGGCATCCTCATTGCCCGCAGGGTGCCGTCGCTGATGGTTTTGTTCATTTCGTCCATCCTTGCGGGCGTGACCGCAGTGATTTTTCAGCCCCACATCCTGAGCCAGATAGCCGATGACGCTTCATTGGGCAATGTGGCAGCCATAGTCAAGGGACTGGCCATCACCTTCTTTGGCTCGACTGCGGTACAGACCGGCTACGACGCACTCAACGACCTGGTTTCGACGGGCGGTATGGCGGGTATGCTCAATACAATCTGGCTGATTCTCTGTGCCATGTGTTACGGCTCGGCTATGGTGGCAAGCGGCATGATTGAGAGTATCACGGGCGTCATCGTTCGGTGGGTGCGCACCCGTGTGGCTCTGGTATCGTCGACCGTCGGTACCGGCCTTTTCCTGAACCTGACGACTGGCGACCAGTTCATCAGCATCGTCTTGACTGCCGATATGTTCCGCAACGTGTATGACAAAGAGGGGTATGAAGGGCGATTGCTGAGCCGTACTACCGAAGACGCCGCCACGGTGACATCGGTGCTCGTGCCGTGGAACACCTGCGGCATGACCCAAGCCACCGTGCTGGGGGTTCCCACGCTCACCTACCTGCCCTACTGTTTCTTTAACATCATCAGCCCGCTGATGACCATCCTCGTTGCCGCACTGGGATGGAAGATTCCACGCCGCAAGCCAGCAGAGGAAGAGTTAACAGTTAACAGTTAAGAGTTAACAGTTAACAGATAAGAGTTAACAGATAAGAGTTAAGAGTTAACAGTTAACAGTTAACAGATAAGAGTTAACAGATAAGAGTTAAGAGTTAACAGTTAACAGATCAGGTATCTTTGCTCGTGTTGGTGGAGGACAGTGGGCGCGTTTCCACGTAGAAAACTGCAAATGCTATGGCATCTTCTCACTACGGAGCAGCCAGTAAGCATTTTCCTTAAGTTTATTCATCAGTGCCGGCTCAAGGTCGGCATGCGTGTCAATCCATTGTCTCACAAGGGCTTTCGCTTCATCACTCTTGTGTCCTGACAACAGCCCCGTTAGCCAATAACCAGGGAAGAAGATATCGCCCGTCTGCTGGATTTCGGGCAGGGCGTCAAGGCCTGGTGTGATATAGCGGTTGCTGAACGGCTCCCGTGTGGGGTCGTTGAGCAGGGCCAGCATGTCCCGTGCCCAGGGCTCAACCTGGCGGTTCTCGGCCTGCAGCAGTTCGTTGAACAGTTGCTGTTGTACCTGTGTGTCGGGGTTGCAGGCCCGTGAGATGAAGTCGAACTCCCGCCGCTGATCCTCGTTGTTGAGGCGGCCGCGTTGCACGTCAAGAATCTGTTGCCACTGCTGCGGGCGCATGATAGCCAGATGATAGGCCATGCGCATGTAATCTCGGTGATTAAGGAACGTGGCGCTTTGCTTTTTCCAGATTTCGTCCATTTTGTCCACGACTGTGGGCGACACGGCATGGAGCGAAAGTTGACGCAGCAAGGTCTGGCGCACCGATTGCAGGCTGTGATTCTCCATCAAAACCGACAGGCGGCGCTCCGTTTCGTCCCGCTCCTTGTCATCAAGGTTCGGCAACAAGTCGCTGATATAACTACAGGTGGTCGAGGCTATCAGTTCGTTTTTCTCATGGGTGAGGAACTCGATGAGGACCTTTGTCAGTTCCTTTGCCGTGATGTTGCCCAGATGGAAGTTCTCGTAGAGGTTGAGCACGGCGGCATAGCGGGTCAGGTCATTATCGGCCATCGTCTTCCAGGCTTCGGACATTCTCGAGATGCCTTCACGATCAAGTTTAAACTGGCCATAGCCCTCGGCGTTGCTATTGACAAACAGGCCCTTGCCATAACTCAAGTCGAGCAAATAGTCGTAGTCGTTCATATAGATGGGATGCTGGCAAAACCTGCCGTTCTCATCAAGATAGCCGATGTCAAAGCCCTGTTTCCACACCAGATGACGACCGTAGGGGTCGTACTGTACCACACGGACAGCGTCGAGCATATGGACGCCCGAGGAGATGACCGGCATTCCCTTCTGCTTGACCCACACGTCGCTGAAAGATTGCGCGCTGTGCTCGGGGTTGAAACGGTCGAGTTCGACGATCAGGTCATCCCAACTGGCGTTACCATAGGCATATCGGCTGAGGTAGGAGCGCAAGCCGTCCCGCAGGTTGTCGGCGCCCTTCTCTTTCTCTAGTTTGCTCATCATGATGGGGGCCTTGTGGTAGATGATGTTGCCGTAGAGCAGACCCGCCTTGTTCATGTTGTCCAGCGGCTGCTGGATGGGGTGCGTGCCCTGGGTGCGGTCGGTGCTCATCGCCAGCGGATAGTGGGACTTGACGAAGGCCAGGTCGTGGTTGATTTCGGGGAAATTCTCCCTAGCGATTTTGTCCGCCATGAAATTGGCATAGACCTCCTTGGTCCACACGTCGTCGAACCACCGCATGGTCACCAGGTCGCCAAACCACATGTGGGCCGTCTCGTGGGCGATGAGGTTGAGCCTCGACATCTCCTCGTCGGGCGTCGGCTCCGGACCGAGGAAGATGCGCTGGTCGTTGAACTGGATGCAGCCCGGATGCTCCATGCCGCCGAACTGGTAGCCCGGCAATACGACAAAGCCATAGTGCTCGAAGGGGTACGGAATGCCCGTGTATTCCTCCATCCACCGCAACGACAGCGCCACCTGGTCAAACACGACGGGCAGTTGTGCCACCTTGTCAGGGTCGGTCTCACGGTACAAGGCCGTCAGCAGGCGTCCGTCACGGATTGCCGTCTTCACCTGGAATCGGCCTGCGGTGAACGAGAACAAGTAGGTGGGAATGGACATTGTGGTCTCGTTGTTGATGCTCACCCACCCGTCAGGGACTGTCAGGTCGAGTGTGAAACGTGCCTTCAGGTCGGGTTGGTCAAAGCACGGGAACACACTGCGGGCGTGGTCGGGCACAAACAGGGTGTACAGGTAGTCGTCGCTGCGGTTCAACGCCTTGTCACCGCTGTAGCCGCTGATTGAGACCGAATTGCCGACCTGCACAAGATATCGGGCCGGAATCACGATATGCTCGTTGATTAAAACCGTGTTCACCCTCGTGTCATTGACAATAACCTGCGGCGACAACTGGCTGGCATCGCCCTGGAAGTCGATCTGCAGGTCTTCCCCACCCGTCCAGTCAAACATCAGGGTCTCCTCGAAATAGACGGGCTCCGACTTTTGGGAGGGCACCTTGAACGAGAGGTTATAGCACACATCGCTGATGTGGGCCGAACGGTACTGGGCCAACTCCCTGGACACGCCGTTCTCGACGGGAGCGACATGGGCCGCCTCTGCAACTTGAGCAAACATGACCATCAAGAATATTGTCGATATTTGTAACCATTTTTTCATGCCGCTAAATTACACATAATCACCGAGTCTTGCAACGCCCAAAAGGTAAATCTGCCGATGAGTTGCCCCAAACAAAAAATTCCCCAAGAGGAAAGGCTCCTCTCGGGGAATACTTATTATTGATGATGAAAAAGCCGATGGGATTACATCATGCCGCCCATGCCGCCACCCATGCCGGGACCGCCGGCGGGCATTGCGGGCTCGGGCTCCTTCTTCTCGGCGATGACGCACTCGGTGGTGAGGAACATGCCGGCGATACTGGCAGCGTTCTCCAGGGCAATGCGAGCCACCTTGGCGGGATCGATGACACCCGTCTCGAACAGGTTCTCGAACTTCTCGGTGCGGGCGTTGTAGCCGAAGTCGCCCTGGCCTTCCTTGACGCGGTTCACCACAACGGCACCCTCCAGACCGGCATTGGCAACAATCTGGCGCAAGGGCTCCTCGATGGCGCGCTGGATGATGTGGATACCCGTGGTCTCGTCATCGTTGTCGCCCTTCATGCCCTCGAGGGCCTTGAGGCAACGGATGTAGGCGGTACCACCACCGGGCACGATACCCTCGGCCACGGCAGCGCGGGTTGCGCTCAAGGCGTCATCCACGCGGTCCTTCTTCTCCTTCATCTCGACCTCGCTGGGAGCGCCGATGTAGAGGACTGCCACGCCACCCGACATCTTGGCGAGACGCTCCTGGAGTTTCTCCTTGTCGTAGGTGGATTTGGTATTCTCGATCTGCACGCGGATCTGTGCGATGCGGTCAGCAATCTTTTCCTTGTCACCAGCGCCATTGACGATGGTGGTGTTCTCCTTGTCGACGGTGACCTTCTCGGCGGTGCCCAGCATATCGAGAGTGGCCTTCTCGAGGGTCAGGCCAGTCTCCTCGCTGATCACGGTGCCACCGGTCAGGATAGCGATGTCCTGCAGCATCTCCTTGCGGCGGTCGCCAAAGCCCGGAGCCTTCACGGCGCACACCTCGAGCGAGCCGCGCAGGCGGTTCACTACCAGCGATGCCAGAGCCTCACCATCAACGTCCTCGGCGATGATGAGCATGGGACGGTGAGCCTGAACGGCACCCTGCAGCAGCGGCAGCAGGTCCTTCAAGCCCGAAATCTTCTTATCAAAGATGAGGATGAAGGGACGCTCCATCTCACATGCCATTTTGTCGGCATTGGTGACAAAATAGGGCGAGATGTAGCCACGGTCGAACTGCATACCCTCAACCACGTCGACGCGGGTCTCGGTGCCCTTGGCTTCCTCAACGGTGATGACACCGTCCTGTTTCACCTTCTTCATGGCCTCGGCGATGAGTTGGCCGATGGCATCATCGTTGTTGGCGCTGATGCGTGCCACATTCTCAATCTTGCCGAAGTCGTCGCCCACTTCCTGGGCCTGCTCCTTAATGCCCTCGACAACGGTCTTTACGGCCTTGTCGATACCGCGCTTCACGTCCATGGGGTTAGCGCCGGCAGCCACGTTCTTGAGGCCCTCGGTGATGATGGCCTGTGCCAGAACGGTAGCGGTGGTGGTGCCGTCACCGGCATCGTCGTTAGTCTTGCTGGCAACCTCCTTAACGAGTTGTGCGCCAATGTTCTGGAATTCGTCCTCAAGTTCCACCTCACGTGCCACGGTCACACCGTCCTTGGTGATGTGGGGAGCACCATATTTCTTATCGAGAATCACGTTGCGGCCCTTAGGACCAAGGGTGACCTTCACGGCGTCGCTCAACTGGTCAACGCCCTTTTTCAACTCTTCGCGAGCCTTAATATCAAATTTGATTAACTTTGCCATATCTGTTTTTAGTTTTTAGTTCTTAGTTTCTAGTCCCTAGTCCCTAGTCCTTAGTCCCTAGTTTCTAGTTCCTATCTTTTATCTCTTATCTGTTAACTATTAACTGTTAACTCTTAACTCCTAACTGATTAGTCCATGACGATGGCCAGGATGTCGTTCTGGCGCATCATGAGCAACTTCTCACCGTCGATTTCGATTTCGTTACCGGCATATTTGCCATAGAGCACGGTATCACCGGGCTTGACGATCATTTCCTCGTCCTTGGTGCCGTTACCTGCTGCACGCACGATGCCCTTGAGAGGTTTTTCCTTTGCGCTGTCGGGGATGATGATACCGCCGACGACTTCTTCTGCCTTGGCCGGTTCGATGAGAACGCGGTCGTTCAATGGTTTAATAGTCATGATTTCTTAAAATTGTTAATGTTGTTATGTTTTTAAAATTAATTTCACGTTCTGCAAGACTGCAACGAGTGTGCCAAGGGCGAAAAACCGCCACCGATGCGACAAAATGTCACCCACACTGACAGGAGAGAGTTGAAGTTAAGAGTTAAGAGATAAGAGTTAAAAGATAAGAGTTAAAAGATAAGAGATAAGAGATAAGAGTTAACAGTGAACAGTGAACAGTGAACAGTTATAAGGTATTTTTGGTGGTGGTGAAGACTGGCGGAACACTGGTGGATGGATGGCTGGTGTGACGGCTGGTGGAGCGCGGATGCTTCTCTAACCTTTAACCTGTAACCTCTAACCTGTAACCTGCGAGCATTTCGTCCGTTTCGTTCGCGTGTGCACGCTAACCCCATCTTATATCTTTTATCTCTTCTCTATTATCTATTATCTATTATCTATTATCTATTATCTATTATCTTTCATCTTTTATCTCTCATCTCTTAAAACTTGCATCGTTTGACAAAAAAGCACAAAAAATGTTACACAATCCAATATTATTGTTCAAGACACGAAAAATTGAGTAATTTCGCAACTTCAAACGACATTATTACAAACAAACAGATGAAGATTCTATCCAGAATAGCGCTGGCCGCTATAGCGGCACTACTGCTGACCGCCTGTGGCGGCAACGAGTCAACCTACCAGTACAAGACCCAATATCTGCCCGTACAACTCGTGGGCAGCGAGAAGTGGAGCATCCTCGACGTGAACAGCGGCGAGGTGGTTGCCAAGGACGCCTTCACCAACGCCCCGTCGCCCATCGTGGACGGTATGTTCTATGTGATGAACGACGACGGCAGTTACGACTACTATGACGTGAGCGCCCCGACGACACCCGTGGCAGGCCATTTCGGCAGCGTGACATCGTTCAGCGACGACGGTGTGGCAGTGTGCAGCCGCGTGGGCGGACAGTTGTGCGTCATCGACCGCAAGGGACAGGTCGTGAAGGAACTGCCCAAGGAGGTGTCGCAGTGCTCGATGTTCTCTCGTGGCATGGCTGCCATCCAGAACGACCACGGCGAGTGGGGATATATCAACACCAGCGGTGACACCATCGTCCCTGCCACCTACAGCAGCGCCAACCTGTTCCTCTATAACGACTATGCAGTGGTCATCAGCACGAGCCAACCCAGCGACAGCGCCCTCACCTTTACCGTCATCGACAAGAGCGGCAAGGTGATGTACAACGCCAGCACGGCCACCTACCAGCCCCTGCAGCCTTACTACATCAACGGTGTGCTGCCCGCCGTCAAGGGTGACAGCCTGGTGTGCCTGAGCCCGGAGGGCAAGGAGGTCGCCAATCCCATCGACGACCAGGAGAAGGTGCAAAAGGGCGGCTATAACGACTTCTCACGTACGCCGAGCGGCGACTACATCGTCGTCAAGGACAAGAAGACAGGCCTGGTAGACAAGGACAACAAGACCCTGATTCCCATCAAGCACGACAACCTGCTTGACATCAACGGTGAACGCCTGATTGCCGTCGATGGCGACACCTATCAGATTGTAGACCGCACGGGACAACCCGTGGGCAATGTCAAGTTTGAGAACGCCCATGTGAGCGAGGACAACCCCTTCGCCGCCCGCGGATATATCGACACCGACCTGGCCGCCGCCGCATTGATGATGATGTTTGAGGAGGATGGCGCTTGCGGAGCGACTGCACACACCACGCTGATGGACATGAACAGCATGGTCAGCACCGATGCCCGTATGTACGCTGGCAGCAACACGCTCATCATACCGCAGGGACCCTACATCATCCAGTACGTGTTCGACCGCGATGTGGCTACCGCCAACGCCGACAGCACTGCCGCCAGTTTCAACTATGACGCAAAGGTGAACCGCGTCATCATCTCGATGAACCTGAACCACTGCCCCGCCACTACCGAGGAGGCCATCACCAAGAAGATTGAGAGCCGCCTGGGCACCAAGGGATTTGTGCTGGCCCGCGACGGCATCTTCTGCAGCGATTACCTCTCGGCACTGACCATGGGCTACGACCAGGGCATCATGAGCCTGATCTACTACATGCACTTCAACGAGTCGGTGCCCCAGCCAAGGAATAAGAGGAGTTGAGAGTTAAGAGTTAACAGTTAATAGTTAAGAGTTAAGAGATAAGGACTAGGGACTAAAAACTTAAAACTTAAAACTAAGGACTAGAAACTAGGGACTAGGGACTAGAAACTAGAAACTAAAAACTAAAAACTAGAAATGTATTACGTACAAAAGACACTGGAAATTTCATCGGCCCACATGCTCATGCTCGACCACAACAGCAAGTGCGAGAACCTGCACGGCCACAACTGGATCGTGAACGTGTATTGCAAGGCAAAGGAACTGGACGACAACGGCATGGTCACCGACTTCACCCTCATCAAGGAAATGGTGCACGGCAAACTGGACCACAAGAACCTGAACGAGGTGCTGGACTTCAACCCCACCGCCGAGAACATCGCCCACTGGATTGTCAAGACCGTCCCCAACTGCTACCGCGCCGACGTGCGTGAGAGCGCCAACAACCTGGCCATCTACATCAAGGACGAGGAGGAGTGAGGAGTTAACAGTTAACAGTTAACAGATAAGAGATAAGAGATAGAAACTAAAAACTAGGGACTAGGGACTAGAAACTAGGGACTAGAAACTAGGGACTAGAAACTAGGGACTAGAAACTAGGGACTAGAAACTAGGGACTAGAAACTAGGGACTAAGGACTAGGGACTAGGGACTAGGGACTAGGGACTAGGGACTAGGGACTAGGGACTAGGGACTAGAAACTAGAAACTCAAAACCGTGATGTGGAAAGTTAACGAAATCTTCTGTTCGCTGCAGGGCGAGGGCTTCAACACGGGTACCGCCAGCGTGTTCATCAGGCTGAGCGGCTGCAACCTGCATTGTGCCTTCTGTGACACGCGGCACGAGGAGGGCACGATGATGTCGCTACCCGAAATCGTCGAGCAGGTCATGCGCTTCCCCAAGGCACCGCTCATCGTGCTCACGGGCGGCGAGCCGTCGCTGTGGATCGACGAGGATTTCGTGAGAGGGCTCAAGCAGATGACCGGCAAGCGCATCGCCATCGAGACCAACGGCACCCGTCCCCTGCCCCACGGCATCGACTGGGTGACCCTGTCGCCCAAGACGGGCCTTGGCAACAGCGGCGACCTGCCCGTGGTGCTCACCCGTTGTGACGAGTTGAAGGTGGTGTATCTCGGTCAAGACCTGGCCCAATACGATGGCATCACAGCCACACACCGCTACCTGCAGCCCTGCTGGGTCGCCGACCCCGAGCAACGCCTCAGCAACATGTATGACACAGCCCAGGCAGTGCTCGACAACCCCCAGTGGCGGCTGTCGCTGCAGACCCACCGCATCCTGGGCATCAGATAACACACACTATCACGAGAATACAAATGTGGTCAACCTAATTCGGGCGACCACTTTTTTTCGTTCATTTCGTTCATTTCGTCCACGTGTGCACGTGAATCCAGGACACCTTCACGTCAACATAACGACAAGCGCCCGCACTCCAATGGCCGGAATGCGGACGCTTCTGTTACTAACGCTTACCTGCTTGCCTGATTACTGGCGGCCGGTGAGGACGACGTCGCGGCTGGTCTTGCCGATGAGGCCCTGGAGCACCTTGCCCGGGCCGAGTTCCTCGGCCTCGGTCATGCCGTCGGCAACCATGTTGGCAACGATGTGGCTCCAACGCACGGGAGCGGTCAACTGCTGCAGCAGGTTGGCCTTGATTTCGGCGGGATCGGTGTGGGGCTTGGCGTCCACGTCCTGGTAGATGGGGCAAACGGGGGCCGAGAAGTCGGCAGCCTCGATAGCCTCGGCCAGTTCGGCACGGGCGGGCTCCATCAGGGGCGAGTGGAAAGCACCACCCACCTTGAGGGGCAAAGCACGGCGTGCGCCGGCCTCCTTGAATTTCTCGCAGGCGGCCTCGATGGCGGCAATCTCACCCGAGATGACCACCTGACCGGGGCAGTTGTAGTTGGCGGGAACACAGATGCCGTCGATGGTGGCGCAGATTTCCTCCACCTTCTCGTCGGGCAGGCCGATGATGGCAGCCATCGTCGAGGGAGCGGCCTCACAAGCCTTCTGCATGGCCAGGGCACGTGCCTCGACCAGTTTCAGACCCTGCTCAAAAGGCAGCGCGCCAGCGGCAACGAGAGCCGAGAACTCGCCCAGCGAGTGACCAGCAACCATATCGGGTTTGAACTCGTCGCCCATAGTGAGCGCGAGGATTACAGAGTGCAGGAATACGGCGGGCTGGGTGACCTTGGTCTGCTTCAGGTCGTCCTCGGTGCCTTCAAACATGAGGTCGGTGATGCGGAAGCCCAGCACCTCGTTGGCTTTCTCAAACAATTCTTTGGCCTGGGCATTGTTGTCATACAGGTCCTTGCCCATACCGACAAACTGTGCACCCTGACCGGGGAATACGAATGCTTTCATTTCTAGATACTTATTAGTAGTTAATGATGTTTCTAAATCTCAAAACGGCTGCAAAGGTACGAATATTTTTTAGATAAGTGAGAAAAACAAAAGAGAAAAGATGAGAGAGAAGAGAGATAAAGATAAAAGATAAGAGATAAGAGATAAAAGAGATGGGGCGAGCGTGCACACGCGGACGAAATGAACGAAATGCTCGCGATGCTCGCAGGTTAAAGGTTAAAGGTTAAAGGTTAGAGGTTAAAGGTTAAAGGTTAAAGAAGCATCCGCCTTCCGCCAGCCGTCACCGCCAGCAAAGATGCCTTATAACTCTTATCTCTTATCTCTTATCTCTTAACTCTTAACTCTTAACTCTTATCTGTTAACTCTTAACTGTTAACTAAACCAAGTACTCGGTGGGGTCGTCGATGCCTGCATCGCGCAGGGCCTGGCGGCGCTCGGTGCAGGTGCCACAGGTGCCGCAGTGCTTCTCTCCGCCCTTATAGCACGAGTAGGTCTCACTGTAGTCGAGGCCCAGCGCTGCTCCATGGCGGGCAATCTCAGTCTTGCTCAAGTCGGTATAGGGGGCATAGACCTTGACACCCTCGTAGGTGCCGGTCATCATTGCCGTGCTCATGGCTTCGATAAAGGGGGAACGGCAGTCGGGGTAGATGCTGTGGTCGCCGGCATGGTTGGCTATCATCACGCGCTTGAGGCCGTTGCTCTCGGCGATGCCGCAGGCGATGGCGAGCATGATGCCGTTGCGGAAAGGCACCACCGTGGATTTCATGTTCTCGTCGTCGTAGTTGCCGTCGGGGATGGCATCGGCGCTCTCGAGCAGGGCGCTTTTGAAGTACTTGTGCATGAAGTCCAAGGGGATGATCAGATGCTTGATGCCCAAGCGCTGGCAGTGCATGATGGCACAGCGGCGCTCACGGCCGTTCTGGGTGCTGCCGTAGTCAAAGGTGATGGCCATGGCAATCTCGTCCTTGTACTCATAGAGCATGGTTGTCGAGTCCATGCCGCCCGAAGTGATAATTACCGCGTCTTTCATGTCAATCGTTGTGGAAGTTGCTGATGAGGCGGGAGCGCACCATGTCCTGGTGGTCGCTGTCGCCATAGTTGGCAAAGGGCTTGATGCTGATGCCGCCACGGGGGTTGAACAGGCCGATGACCTCGAGATACTTGGGGTCCATCAACTTGACCAGGTCCTTCATGATGATGTTCACGCAGTCCTCGTGGAAGTCGCCGTGGTTGCGGAAACTGAAGAGATACAACTTGAGGCTCTTGCTCTCGACCATGCGCACACGGGGGATGTAGTTGATAATGATGTGGCCGAAGTCGGGTTGGCCGGTCTTGGGGCACAACGAGGTAAACTCGGGGCAGTCGAGCGTCACCACATACTCATTCTCGGGGTGCTTGTTCTCGAAGGTCTCGAGCACGTCGGGGCGGTAGTCAAACTCATACTGCGTGCCCTGGTTGCCCAGCAGCGTCACGCCCTCCAATTCTTGATCGGTTCTTGACATAAAACAGATGTATTTTGCGTTCGGGACTGCAAAGGTACAAAAAAGTTTTTAGAAAGATTTCAGTTCCTTGATTTACAAATGCTATTGTGCTAGGATTTTCTGTAAGACGGTTTTCGGTGGCTTGGCAGAGGCATGCTGTCGCCTCGCTCGTGCCAAACCACCGAGAACCGATGATCCTGCAGGGAAAAGAATTTAGAGGGCTAGGCGGAAGCCTACGCCACTGGCAGTTTGGTTAGCATATCCCTGGTTACGGAACCAAACACGATGGCCAACTTCAGTATTAAAGAATGCTCCACCACGGTTGATTCGTTTATCGCCTGATTCGGGACCCGTCGGGTTGGTCTGGGCATCGGCGCTATACGCACCATAATAATCGTAGCACCATTCCCAAACATTACCACTCATGTCATACAGGCCCAACTCGTTGGGCGCCTTTTGCCCCACAGGTTGGGTGGTATCAACTGAACTGTTGTCATTCCATGACACATCGTCGCTGTACCGTAGATATTATAAGAGCCGACAGGTGATGGCGCCTCGGGACCGACAACCTTGGCCGTGTTACTGCTGGTGATGACGTACTGCAAATCTGCGTAAGTGAAGTCATAAGTGTCGGCGGCACTTGCTGCCAGTGCGCACGTTATCCACACCGCGAGTGCTGTCAACAGATGATGTAATTAATTGTTCATATTCGAGCAAATAAAAGTTAATAATACTAATTGTTTAGCCAAACTCATCCGTGGGGATTGCGGTAGGCAGAAGTGTACAACATGCTGCTGAAAATGAATCCACACCGCAAAGATATTAGAAAAATGATTAAAAAGCAATTTTTTCGATATTTATCCTCAACTCACCGATTTTTATTCAGCAGATTGAGGGCATAACGGGCGGCGGCGGGCCCCATGGGCTCCATCTCGTCGAGGCTGCGCAATGCATTTAGTCTAACGGCCTCGTCCAGGTCGTCGCTGCAGTTGGTCAGCAGGTGGCGGCTATAAGCCACGGTGAACTCGGGATGGCCCTGGAAGGTGATGACTTGGCGGCCTATCCTGAAGGATTCGTTCTTGCAGAAGTCACTCGTGGCACACAACACGGCATCGGGCGGCAACACCGTCACTTGGTCATGGTGGCTGTAGAGCAGCCGCATCTCCCCGTCAGGGAAATATCGGGCCATGCCCTCATCGAGCACCCGCGACGCACGCACACCGGCACCGAAGCCGCCCTCATAGGCCTTGACTTCGCCCCCCAGGGCCCGCGCAATCATCTGATGGCCGAAACACACGCCCATCATCCGGGCACCACGGGCATAGGCCTTCTCAATCCATTGCAGCAGGGCCAGTATCCACGGCTTGTCGTCGTAGGCCGAGTCCAAACTACCGGGAATCAGATAGAGTTCATCGGTATTGACACCCGTCGGCAGTTCGCCCTGCCAGGTCTGGTAAATCCGATAGTCAGCCTCGGCTCCGACCTCGGCAAACAGGTCCATGAACAACGACTCGTAGTTGGGAATAAACGCCGGCAGACGCCCCGGGAAGGTGTCACACAACAGGATGTTGATGTGGCGTGTCATAACTCGTCGATTTCCTCGCCCGAACGTTCCATGATGCTGGCAGCCAAGCCGTCGGCGGTCTGGATGATGGTCACCAGCGGATAGAGTTTGCGCGCCGAATCATAGTTGCGCATATCCTCATAACTGTTCTGGTTTACGCCCCAGGCACCCATGTGCCAACGGATGGCGAGCATCTCATCGTCGCTGAGGGGCAGACCGCCGAGCAGCACCAGCGTGAGCGATTTCTCGCCGTGTCCCATCGGGAAGTTCTTGTAGGTAATCTTATAGCCCTCGGCGTCTTCCCATATGCCCAGGGCATTTTTACGCTTCTTGATGGAGCGCTTGTAGATATCACACTTGCACACGTCGTGCAGCAGGCTGGCGATGATGATGCTGTCGCGCTTCACCTCATGCTCGAGGCTGGGCTCCAGCGCCTTCATGGCTTCCCAAACGGCAAGTGCCGCCTGGCAGGTGTTGAGCGAGTGGCGTGCCAGGCCGCCCTCCACGTTGAGGTGGTGTCCTGCCGATGCCGGGGCGGTGAAAAAGCCCCAGGATTCCAGGTCTTGTATCATGTCCTCGATGCCCTCACGCTCGGTGGAACGCAGCAGGGCGAGGATTTCCTCTTTGCAGTTCTTGTCAGTTGCTTTCATTATCGGGTCTTGATTGATTATTTTCACTACTTAGCCGTGTTCACGCGGACGAAATGCTCGCGATGCTCGCAGGTTAGAGGTTAAAGGTTAGAGGTTAGAGGTTAAAGAAGCATGCGCGCTCCACCAGCCGCCACCACCAGCAAAAATATCTCTTATCTCTTAACTATTAACTGTTATCTCTTAACTATTAACTGTTATCTCTTATCTACTCTTCGTCGGTTTGTAGCCATGTTCGCGGCGGTACTTGCGCACGTCGCGGAACAGGTCGGTGGCATAGACGAAGTTATTCAGGTCCTCGTTGTCCACATCATAGATCTCGTCCTTGGTGCCTATCCACCCCACATGGCCCTTGTTGATGAACACGATGTTCTCGCCGATGCCCATCACCGAGTTCATGTCGTGGGTGTTGATAATGGTGGTGATGCCGAACTCGTGGGTGATGTCGCTCAGCAACTCGTCGATGACAATCGACGTCTTGGGGTCAAGGCCCGAGTTGGGCTCATCACAGAACAGGTACTTGGGATTCAGGGCGATGGCGCGGGCGATGGCGCAGCGTTTCTGCATACCGCCCGACAGTTCACTGGGATACTTGTTCTCGCTGCCGGTAAGGTTCACGCGGTCGATGCAGAACTGGGCACGGTCGCGCATCTCGCTACCACTCATGCTGCTGAACATCACCAGCGGGAAGATGACGTTGCCCATCACGGTCTCGCTGTCGAACAGCGCCGACCCCTGGAACAGCATACCGATCTCCTTGCGCAACGCCTTACGCTGCTTGCGGTCCATCTTGGTGATGTCGCGGCCGTCGTACAGGATTTCGCCCTCGTCGGGGTCAAACAGACCTACGATGTTCTTGATCAACACCGTCTTACCCGAACCCGACTGGCCGATGACCAGGTTGGTCTTGCCGTCATAGAGTTTGCAACTCACGTCGAACAACACCTGGCGCGTGCCGCCCTCTTCCTTAAATGACTTGGATATGTGCTTGACTTCAATCATTTCTGTTTAGTTTTTAGTTTTTAGTCCCTAGTTTTTAGTCCCTAGTCCCTAGTTTTAGTTTCTAGTTTTTAGTCTCTAGTCCCTAGTTTTTGGTCCTTGGTTTCTAGTCCTTGGTCCTTGGTTGGCGGATGCCAACTAGAAACTGTGGACTAGGGACTAGGGACTGAAAGTAAAATAGTTTCTAGTCCTTAGTCCTTGGTTTCGGGTTATAGCAACAAGAGGGTCAGGATAACGTCGGCCACCAGAATCATGATGTTGCTCACGACAACGGTGTCGGTACTGGCCTTGCCCACCTCGACCGAACCGCCCTGCACGGTGTAGCCATAGTAGCAGGCGATGGTCGACATCAGGAAAGCGAACACCAGCGACTTGATCAGGGCAAACCACACATACCACTCGATAAACAATGACTGGATACCGAACAGGTAGGTATCGGGCTCCACGATGCCCGTGACGATGCAGATGAGCCAGCCGCCAAACAGGCTGGTTGCCATACAGATGACGACCAGGAACGGCAGGATGGTGATCAAGGCAAGAATCTTGGGCATGGCCAGGAAGTTGGCACTGTTGATGCCCATGATATCGAGCGCGTCGATCTGCTCAGTGGCACGCATCGTGCCGATTTCGCTGGCGATGTTCGACCCGATTTTGCCCGACAGAATCAGGCACAGAATGGTCGAGGAGAACTCCAGCAGAATAATCTCGCGCGTGGTCAGTCCCACCGTGTAACGCGGCAGCAACGGGTTGGAGATGTTCAGTTTAATCAAGATGGTACACAACGAACCGATGAACAGCGACACGATGATAATCAGCGGTATCGAGTCGATGCCCAACTTGCCGATTTCGTCGGTATAGCGTTTGAAGAACACCTTCCACTTGTCGGGCACGGCTGTCACCCGCCACATGAACATGCAGTAGTCTCCAAACTTATCGAGCATTTTAGTTATCAGCATAATCGAATAACATTTCTTGTAGTTTCAACCTGCAAAGTTAATAAAAACTTTTCACCTCTCGGTCCTGAGGCCTCAGTTTTTTAGGCATTGCACTCATGAGCCCACGGGCACGGTCACGCGAGGGCTTGTGCACAAAATGGTTACATCAAGTGGGGGAACGGCCCTATTTAACAGCCGAGGACTCGTCGATCAGGTTGTTGAGCATAGCATAGACGGTGAGGCCCGCGACGCTCTTGATGCCCGTCTTGTGGGTAATGTTCTTGCGGTGGCTGATGACGGTGTGTACGCTCACGCTGAGGGCATCGGCAATCTCCTTGTTGGTTTTGCCCTGTGCCAGTTCAATCAGGACGGCGGTCTCGCGTTTGGTGAGTTCGTAGTTGTTGTCATCGGCCTTGCCTTCGCTGGGAGATGCCTGGGCCAACGTCTCGATGATTGTCGCCCGGCTGTCGCGGATGTCGACCACGGCATCGTAGGCCTTGAGTTGCTCACGCTCCACATACTGGTAAACCAGCGCCACCAGTGCCATCGGCCCCTCGGTACGCAAGGGGGCGGTATTGTCAATCAGTGTGGGGTTAATCAGCAACACGTCAGGGCGTAATGCCAGCAGACGCTCCTCGAGCCGGTCGGCACTACGCTCTGGTTCGAGCACCTTGAAACGGATTTGCCCTTCCAAGATGGCCTTCAGTCCCTCGGCAATCACCTCCGAGGGTTCCACGATCAATAGACGCTGTTTCATTTGCGGACGGCGTTTTCAAGATGTTTTACCAACGGCACCATGATTTTCTCCTCGATGAAAGTGTGCTTCTTGAGGTCCTCGCTCAACCGCAGGATGTCATAGACCACATCGAGCACATTGTCGTCATCGACCTGCGGCGGCAGGTACTTGAAGACGATGTTCAGCAGGTCATCGAGTTTGCCCTCGATATCGCTGTGGGTACGCAGGAACTCGCCGATGCTGTAGGTCGTGTCACGTTCGCCGGCCATCAGCGCGCCGATATGGGGGAAGACCTCCTGCTCCTCATGGGCAAAATGGGCCACCACCTCCTGCTTGTAGTCCTGGAAGAAACTGATGAAGGCCTGCCCGATGCGTCCGTCCAACTCCCGTGCTATGGCGTCCAGGTGGCGCTCGATGTGGGGTAAGCGCTTGTCCACATAGTAGCGGTGGGATTTCTCCAGATAAGGCACCAGGCCCTTCATGTCGGTGCCCAGGATATCGGCCGTCGACGGGACGTGATTGTTGAAGGTATAGACGTTGCAGATGAGCAGGAAGAAACCGGTGTCCACACCACTGCTCTCGCACACGTCGGCTATCGAGCGGTCGCCGAATCCGAGCGATATGCCCAGGCGGGTCAGCAGTGACAACAGCGAGGGGTGAGCGGTAATCAGGTCGCTCAAGCGGGCATCACTCGAGAATAATCGTGATTTCATCATATCTTGAATTCTTCTGTTTGGTTTTTAAGACTGCAAATTTAGCAATTTTCCCGCTAAGGCGCAAATCCCGACGTTTTAAGGGCTGAATCGAGAAGTCCTGTCGAAGATGAGCAACCGGCTGATGTCCCAGGCCTTGCGCTGGTGGGACGTGAGGTCGGTACTGTCACCAATCACGGTCATGTTGCGGGGCTGGATGGCGCTTTGCACAGGATAACGCAAGATACTGTAGCCCAAACCTTTCCACGCATAGGCATTGGCCCCCATCACGTCGAGCAGCGTTGGGTAGACGTCAATCTGCCCGATCACTGCATCGTTGCGCAACGTGGTGTCACAACCCAGCACAATCAGGGGTATGCCCCAGTCATCGGGAACGAATTCATAGTCTGAACGCCCGACGATGCGGTTATAATAGATCTGCGTGTGGTCACTGACAATGGCCACGATGGTATTACCCGACAACCCCTGGCGGTGAAGGTCCTGGATAAAAGCGCCCAGGCAACTGTCAGTCACGTTGACACTGTTCAGGTAGCCGCGGGCTTCGGCATTCAGGGTGTCGCTGCGCAATATCCATGAGGGACGCCCCTTGTCGTTGTCATAGGGGGTGTGCATCGTCATGGTCACCATCTCAAGGAAAAACGGCTGACGCAGGCGAGGCAGCAACCCAGCGGCAAAGTCGGTGAGTGCCGCATCATCGATGTTGTTATGACGGCTAAGCGCATCGGCCATGTCGTCGCGGGTATAGAGCGTGTCAAAGCCGTAGGTGTGGGCGGTAACATTCTGGTTCCAGTTCACACCGGGCGTACAGATGATTTCGCGGCAGTCATAGCCGGCAAGCGCCTCGGCCAGAGACGGATAAGGGCCATCGCCATGGTTCACAGCCACCACCCCGTCACGCAAGGGCAGCAAGCCGGTGTTGTAGATGAAGTGGGCATCGCTGGAGTGGCCGTGGCTCGTCTGGAACAGGACATGGGGAACATAGATGACACTGTCGCCGGCCACCAGGCGGTTCAGCACTGGGGTCACCTCACGCCCGTCCACCTCCATGCCGATGGGCCAGGTGTGCAACGACTCCACGATAAACAATACCAGATTGGGACGACTCCCGTCAGAGAAGCGGTTGTCCGTGTATTGCGGGCACTCCTCATCAAGGAAACGCTTGACCTCGGCACGTTCCTCATCAGTCACCTCATGGCTGTTGAAAACGGCCTCATGGAGGGAAAATGCGGTATAGGGCAAAAATCCGTTCTGGGCAAAATACTCGCGGTTGCTGAAGTTGTACAGGAAGCGTTTCTCATAATTCTGGCCAGGAACGACATAACCTGCCACGGCAAACACTGCGGCGGCAGCCAACGTTATCAAGAACGGCTTGCGACGGCTGCCGTCACGGCTCTGCCGACCCAATATGTGGATGGCCACAAGCAGCAAGGGCGGCACGACAATCAGCAGGTCCTGCCATCGCAGCAGGGCGACGGTACTGCCCATCAGCGTGCGGTTGACATTCTCGGTGAGTGTCAGGCTCTGCCACGGCATCAGGTCGTCGTAGGCACGGCAATAACACATCTGCACCAGGCACCACACCGTCAACAAGGCCAGCGGAATCCATACCAGCCACCTCAGGCGGCGCGGCAGCAGCCAATAGGGCGACAACAGCAGCAGCGCGTTGGCCAGCGCAACGGCCAGGACATGCCACTGGTGAAACATCTGCCCTACCCCTCCCAAATGGGTGTCAAGAGCAACGACGAAGCACTGCCATGCAACCACTGCCACACAGAACACAAAAAACCAGGTGCCGTATCGCTCGGTATGTACAGATAACCTCTCCACTGTTGTTCTAAACACCTTGGGGCCGACAGTCTGTGACTAACGACCCAGAAAAAACTAAACCTTCTTGATGATGTGCGAGACCACGCCCCACACTTGGAAATTGGCATCTTCGCTCACCTTCATCTCGGGAAAATCGGCATTGGCCGGCGTGAGATAAATGCCGTCGTCACGCACGCTCAGGCGCTTCACGGTGAAATCGCCATCGACAAAGCAGACGGCGATGCTGCCCTCGTGGGGCGTGAGCGAACGGTCAATAATCAGCAGGTCGCCCTCGTTGATGCCGGCATCGACCATCGAATTGCCGATGACACGCGCACAGAACGTGGCGGCAGGATTGGTGATCAGGGCACGGTTCAGGTCAATGCTGTCGGCATATTCGCCCTGGGCCGGGCTGGGAAAGCCCGCCTGAACGCGTCCCTCAAAGAACTGCAGACCAGACGTCTGCTCATCGGGCCTCACTTCAGATATCTTCACTTCGTCCATCTTGGATTCAAACTTTTAGTATCAGGCCGTCATAGGCCAGTTTCACGCCATCGGGCAAGAACTTGGGCGAGTCGGCATGCAGGCCCATGCGGTCGCTCATGTGTACGAGATAGGCCCGCCCGGGACGAATGCGGTTGATCACAGCCAGGGTCTCCTCCAGGCACATATGTGAGATGTGTTGGCCGTGCCGCAACGAGTTGATGACCAGCAGAGGCACCCCTTTGAGGCGCTCAATGACAGCATCGTCGATGGTCTTGGCATCGGTGATGTAGGCCAAGGGACCGATTCTGAAGCCGTAGATTGGCAAGCGGTAGTGCATCACCGGCAGGGGCTCGACATGAACGCCCTCGACAAGAAACGGCTTGTCGTCGATGACGTGTTCCTCAAATTGGGGGACGCCGGGATAAGGGTTCTCGGCAAAACAATAAGGGATGCGCTGATGCAGGTCCCGCAACACATCGGCACGGGCATAGAGCGGCATCGGCTTCTCAAAGCAATAGGCACGCAGGTCGTCAAGCCCCGCCACGTGGTCGAAGTGGATGTGGGTCAGCAGCACCGCGTCGATGTTGTCGTCGCTGGCGCGCAGCATCTGCGTGCGGAAATCGGGACCGCAGTCAATCAGAATCCTTGCGCCCTGATACCGCACGATGGCCGAGGTGCGCAACCGCTTGTCACGCGGGTCGGCACTCATGCACACGGGACAATGGCAACGCAGCATGGGCACACCAGTCGAGGTGCCCGTTCCCAAAAACTCTATTTCAAGTGTTGTCGGTTCCATGATTATCTACGGAATTGGCTGAGCAGTCCATCCACAAAATACAGATAGGACCCTCCGTCGTAATACCAGTACTCACGCATGCCGCCCTGGTCGGGATTCTGGCTGATGTGCTTGGGAGCCCCTAACGCCAACTGGCACTCCTGCTTGGTCATTCCCACGGCCACCTGTCCGCACGTGATGCGTTCCCAGTTGGCGTCGGTCACCGTCGGATAAGCCAGATGCGGGTCGCTGGCAACGAACATCGCGTCAAAGTCGCGCCCGTGCATCGTCGAGGAGTTGTCGCTCATCCACACCATCGCCTTTTCCCCAGTGTCGCCCGTGGTGAACAACACGCGCAACGGCAGCACGGCATTGCCAGGCAACACACTGTCGATGTGCACCTTGATATAACGGCGCCCGTCATGCATCTGCTCGCTCTGGCGGTCATACCAGATGGGGGTCTTGATATAGAAATCCTTATCGACAATCTGCCGCGCATAGTGCTCGACCATATCCATGTCGATGAGCATCGGGAAGGTGAAACCCGGACGACGGGCCTCCACTTCCTTTCCAGCGCGATAACTATAACGTGCACCCGTCTCGCTATCTTCAAAATAGAGACTCAACCATCGATTATTATAATCTCCGATGAGTATGCCATCGGCCCCACAGGAACTGTACAAGAGAATATGGCCCGCGAGGTGCAATGTATCCTTGTCATAGGCGGAACTGACGTTCAGCATCTTATTAATCTGGTCATCGGCGACCCAGAACCGCTTGCCTGGATTCCAGGCATACAAGGAGTCAACATAAGGGTCGAGCGTTACCGTAGTCTGCCGGCTGTCGACCTGCTCTATCACACGGCGCACATCCTTGTCGGTGACACGCTCGGTGACCTCGATGCCCGTGCCGCAGGCCATCAGCAACAGGCACAAACCAGCAGCCGCCACGACGTGACGGCAACAGTTACTGACCCAATCAACCCGACGCGACATGGCTGGTGTCACTTGGACGCCTCTTTTTGCTTTTTGGCTTTATTGGCCTCTTCGATGGTTTTGGTCACCGTGTTGATATCGACAGCGCCATTCAGGGCATCGTCAATAACCTCCTGGACAGCCTGTTCCTTCTCAACGCCCTTGTTCATCTGTCCCACGGTAGTCATGGGGGTGCAACGCTCACGCACCTCGGTCAGTGCCGAACGGAATTCATTGATGGCTTTGCTATCGGCCTTTGCGATAATCTCATCCTCAACGACACGGATGCTGTCCATGAGGGCAATCACCGCCGCGGTATCATTCTTCTGGAACAATTCGTCCAGGCGCTTGGCATACTGTTCGCCCTGGGCTTTGTAATCCACCTTCTGCTCCTGGCAGCCTGTCAAGGCAAACGCCAAAGCCATTACTAAAATGAAAAAATAGTTCTTCATCATTGTTGTCATATCATTTGTTTGTATTTCTTGTCAATAGCAGTAACACCTGCTCACATGGCAGCCAACGCCTCGCGCAACGCACGTGCCAGTTGGTCAGGGCAAGAAGTGTTCTTGTAGCCGCAACGGATGTTCTGCAACTTGTCGGCCACCTCGCTGGCCTTCATGCCGCGCACCAGTGTCGCGATGCCCTGCAGGTTGCCGTGGCAACCGCCGTAGAACTGCACGTCGCGGATGATGCCCTCGTCATCGATTTCAAAATCGACATGTGTCGAGCATGTGCCTTGATTCTCATGTGTAAATCTCATCTTTCTAAATCTTTATTTTAAAAGGTCTATCAACTGATAGTAATCGAGGACACGCAACACGTTGCTGTCATACTCGATGATCTCCTGTTCAGCCAGTTTGTCGAGCGTTGCCACCAGCGTCGTGCGTTGGGTCCCCAACAACGTGCACAGGTCCTTCTGCTTAAATTTCAGCATCACGTCGGTAGCGCCATTGACCACGAGCGAATCGACAAACATGGCAAGGCGCTCGGCCACTGAGCCGTCGCGTATGGACAGGGATGCCGAGATGCTGTGCTGGCTGCCCGATGACAAATAGTTCAGGATGTTGAACAGGAAAACCTTGTCACTGCCCACCATCTTGATGTAGTCGCTCTTGCGCAACTGAAGGATGCCACAGCCCCCCTGGGCGATGGCTGTGTAAGGATAGGCCGTTTCGCGCCCAAAGAGATACTCGGCTGCCAAGACGTGGGGCGTGGACAGCGTCTGCAACAGCGACACCCTCAATTCATTGCAAGGCATCTCAAGCCTTACCTGCCCCGACACGATGAACTTGATGTGGGTGCACGGGTCACCCACAGCAAAGATCTGTTCTCCGTTGCGGAACTTGAGGAAGTGAAACGGCAGTTTCTCGACCAGCGCCGTGATTTTTTCGGTGCTCACGCCCTGGAAGAGCGGCAACTGCATCATCTGTTGATACATGCTGTTCATGATACGCTCGGCTAATTTACTTGTGCAACAGTTCTATCACCTGGTCGACGGTCAGCGTCTGCTGCTCGCCCGTAGACATGTTCTTCAGTGCGATAGTGCCGTTGTTCACCTCATCGGCACCAACGATGGCGACAAAGGGGATCTGCCTATCGTTGGCATAATTCATCTGCTTCTTCATCTTGGCGCTGTCGGGGTACAGTTCGGCACTGATGCCGGCACGTCGCAGTGCCATGATGTGCTTCAGCGAAGCGGCAGCCTCCTGCTCACCGAAGTTGACAAACATAACCTTGGCGGTTGCCATCGTGTCAGCAGGATAGAGGTCAAGGGCATTCAGCACGTCGTAGATGCGGTCGGCGCCGAAACTGATACCCACGCCCGACAGTCCGGGCATACCGAACACGCCGGTCAGGTTATCATATCGTCCGCCACCCGTGATACTGCCGATGGCCACATCTAAGGCTTTCACCTCGAGGATAGTGCCCGTATAGTAATTCAATCCGCGGGCCAACGACACGTCGAGTTCGACCTGGGCGCGCGTACCCAAAGCGGCCACATGTTCCAGCACATAGCGCATCTCGTCGATGCCCTTCATGCCGATTTCGCTGCCACCGAGCATGCCGGCCAAGGCCGTCAAGCGCTCCTCGTTGGAGCCGTCAAGTGCCAGCAACGGCTGCAGCGTGGCAATAGCCTCGTCGCTCAAGCCCTTCTCCCTCAACTCAACATTGACATTGTCGATGCCTATCTTGTCGAGTTTGTCGATGGCTACGGTGATGTCCACAATCTTGTCGGCAGCACCGATAATCTCGGCAATACCGCTCAGGATCTTACGGTTGTTCAATTTGATGGCGACATTGATGTTGAAGCGGTTGAAGACCTCATCAATCATCGTCACCAGTTCCACCTCGTTCCACAGCGAGTCGCTGCCCACGATGTCGGCATCGCACTGATAGAACTCACGGTAACGCCCCTTCTGCGGACGGTCGGCGCGCCACACGGGCTGCACCTGATAGCGCTTGAAGGGCATCTGCAGGTCGTTGCGGTGCTGTACCACAAAACGGGCGAAGGGCACCGTCAGGTCATAGCGCAGGCCTTTCTCGCTGATTTTTGTGGTCAAGTGCAGTGAGTCATGTGCCGCCAGCAAGTCGTCGGGGGCATCCTTGAGGTAGTCGCCGCTGTTCAGGATTTTGAACAACAGTTTGTCGCCTTCCTCACCATACTTGCCCATCAGTGTAGACAGGTTCTCTACAGCAGGAGTCTCAATCTGCTGGAAACCGTAGAGTTGAAACACCTCTTTGATGGTATTGAATATGTAGTTGCGACGCGCCATCTCGATGGGCGAGAAGTCGCGAGTCCCCTTGGGGATAGATGGTTTTTGTGCCATTATTATCTGTTTCTCTTAAAAAGTATCTGGTATTACAATATTACTAATTCGTTTCTTTATCGACGCCTGAGGAATACGGCAGCATAATACAATAATGTAGCGAGGGAGCCCACCGCTGCCACTACATAAGTATAGGCTGCTGCACGGAGGGCGTCCTTGGCTTGGGTCAACTGTTCACCACTGGCGATTCCCGAGCCTTCGAGCCACTTGATGGCACGGCGGCTGGCATCGACCTCAACAGGCAATGTTACAAAACTGAAGAGCACCGTCACGGCAAACATGGCCAAGGCGACATACAGCGGTATGGGCGTTACCTGAACGATCAAGATACCTGCGAGCAGGAGCCACTGCACCGTGTTGGAAGCGAACTGGACGATGGGAACCATCTTGGTGCGCAGTTGCAGCATGCTGTAGCCCACCTTGTGCTGGATGGCATGGCCGCACTCGTGGGCAGCCACTGCCGCAGCAGCAATGCTGTTGGTGCCATAGACTGGGTCACTCAGGTTTACCGTTCTGTTAGCGGGGTTGAAGTGGTCGGTCAACTGACCTTTCACACTGGTCACCTGCACGTCGCCGCAACCGTTCTGCTGCAGCATCGTGGCAGCAACATCACGACCGGTCATGGCCACGCCGAGGGGCACTTTACTATACTTGTCGAATTTTGATTTGAGGGAGTTCTGAACCACCATGCTCAGGATGAAGATGCCTCCCATAAGAATGTAAATCCACATAATCTTATTTTTTTGTCGTTTATCGTCAATTATTTAGAGTTTGGCACGGAATTTGTATAAAGACAAGCCGGACACCAATCTTGACCGCAAAGTTAAAGTTTTTTGTCCGCAAAACTGGCCTTTAGGCCAATAAAAGTGCTAAAAAATGAAAAAATGGCCGAAAAATATTTGCTAATTCAAAAATAGCCGCTACATTTGCGGCGTTGAATTTATCGTTTTATTATTAATTTTTTAAATTTAAAAGTTGTTTTATTATGAAGAAGTTTTTATTGATGTTTGCTGCCGTTGCAGCTATCGCATTTGTTGGTTGCAAAACCGAGACCGCTCAGCCCGCTGACGAGCAGGCTCCCGCTGAGGAGCAGGTAACTCCTGCAGAGCCCACCGTTGAGACCGTAACCGCTGACCTGATGAAGTTGGTTGAGGCCAAGGACGAGGCTGGTACCGTTAACTTCCTGGATGGCCTGAAGAAGACCGCCGAGGACTTCCTGACCGCTGGTGACAACAACAAGTACTTCAACATCATCAACATCATCAAGACCGTTTGGGAGACCAACAAGGACAAGATCTTGGCTGCCCTCCCCGCTCTGAAGGACAAGATGGAAGCCTACATCACCCCGAAGCCTGAGTTGAAGGAGGCTTTTGATGCTTTCGTTGCCGACGCTGCTAAGAACGTTGCCGAGAAGGTTGAAGGTGCTACCGACGCTGTTGCCGACAAGGCCAACGAGGTAAAGGAAGACGTTAAGGACGCTGCTAAGGACGCCGTTAACAACGCTGCCGATGCTGCCAAGGAGACTGTAAAGTAATCTAGATTATTCAATAATCCTAATAAAATCAGGGCTGGCCCGCAATGGACCAGCCCTGATTGTTTTTTCATACCTACGGGTTTAGCGCCCCAACTGGTAGGCCAGGCGCTCATCGCCATTAGCGAGGTAGATGATGCCGCAGTAGGTGAAGCCGTAGCGGTCGATGACGTGACGCATAATGACATTGTCGCGATGGGTGTCGATGCGCAAAGTGCCCGCCACGTCCAAGCAGTAGTCCATCACGTCATTGAAGACGCCATGGCTCGAGGCCGTGCTGGCCAGGCGATGCACCACATAATAGGGCTTGTCGTCGAGCCATTGTCCCTCGTAGATTTCCTTATAGGTGGGTTCCGGTCCCGGAATGAAGGCAAACGAGGCTATCACTTCCCCACCCTGCTCGGCACACACGTAGCAATGGCCGTTGCTGATGTCGTTCTCGATGGTTTCCTGGCTGGGATAGCCACCTATCCACTGGTTCATGTTGCCGCAGGAGCGCATGATGCCGCGGGCCTCTTCAATCAAGACCATGATTCTCGGCACATCCTGCATTGTGGCTTTTCTGATTGTCCTCATCCTTACTCAGATTTCATTACAAGGCAAAAACAGCGGGTTATTCCTCGGCATAGTCGTTGGCCATGTCACGCAACTCGGCGTTGGTGAACTGAATTCTTGCCGTCTTACCCGACGAATTACCCTTGTAGACATAGTGCAACTCCATATTGCCCCGGCGCAACAGCCTCATAAAGGCCTGGGCCGACGACGTATTGGAGTTCAGCGTAGCCACCTGCTCGGCCAGCGTCTGCTTGAGTTGTTCTTGGCCGTTAATCAAGACAGACATATCAAGTTGGCTCTCATCAATCTCATAGTTATAGGAGACCACATTCCCGTCACGGGACATCGACAACAGCGTTGTCACGGCATCCAGTTTTCTGGGCAGTGTCGAATTGCTTGCCTGAATCTCCCAATCCAGCAACTCTTCGTTTGAAATGGGATGAGCCTTGATTTCCTTGATCTCGTCGTTGGTGAATCTCAACGTCACAACATCGCCCGAGAGCGAGCCCTGGTAGTTGGCGGTAAAACCATAACCTGACTCCATCAACAGGCTTCCCAACTCGTCATACACGTTGAACAGCGATGAACCGCCATATTTCTTGGCCTGGTCGGGCTTTTCCTTCATCAGTTGCAGGCTCAGCATACTCTCGTCGACGATGTAGTTCATCACCACTTCTTCTCCTTGTATCGCTGCGCCCTGGCAAGTGATGTAGTCATAATGGATGGGGCACTCCCGATTGATGTTATCGACCATCTTGCGCAGGTCGGCCTTGGCGCCGCCTTCATTGCAAGACATCAGGATGGCCAGCAGGGGCAACACGGCAATCAGAACTATATACTTTTTCATCTTTCCAAAATCTTTAGGATTAATAACTGTCGGATACGTGTCATTTGGCGGGTGCAATACCGTCGCGGCGCATCATCGCCTCGATGCGCGGCTCACGGCCCCTGAAGCGCTTGTAGAGCGTCATCGGATGCTCAGTGCCGCCGCGCGAGAGCACGTTCTCGACCCATGAGCGGGCAGCATCGCGGTCGAAGATGCCCTCCTCCTGAAAGCGCGAGAAAGCGTCACACTCAATCATTTCGGCCCACTTGTAGCCGTAGTAGCCGGCTGCATACCCGCCCGAGAAGATGTGGGTGAAATGCGATGACATGATACAGCCCTCGACTGGATCGAATGCCTGGACGTCCTTGACGGCATTGTATTCAAACTCAAAATCGTCGCCCTCATAGGGCTCGGTAATCATGTGCCATGCCATATCGATAAACCCGAAGCCCAACTGACGAACACAGGCATAGGCGGCACCATACTGAGACGAGGCCAGCAAGCGGTCAACCAGTTCCTGGGGAACCGGCTCACCCGTCTGGTAATGCCGTGCGAAACTGTCGAGGAACTCCCGCTCATAGACGTAGTTCTCGTTGAATTGCGAAGGCACCTCGACAAAGTCGCGATAAACGCTGGTTCCCGAGAGCGACTGATACTTGCAGCGCGACAGCAATTGGTGCAGGGCGTGTCCGAACTCGTGCATGAAGGTCTCGACTTCGCGCACGGTGAGCAGCGACGGCTTGTCGTCGGTGGGACGGGTGAAATTCATCGTCAACGTCACCAGAGGGCGCACATCATTGCCATCGTCGTCGATATACTGATCGCGGAAACTTGTCATCCAGGCACCGCTCTGCTTGGTGGTACGCGGGAAGAAATCGAGGTAGAGCATGCCCACGGCACAACCGTTCTCGTCGGTGACATCATAGACCTGGACTTCGGGATGGAAAACCTGGGCATCGTGGTTGGGCACGAAACGCAGGCCGTACATCCGCGTGGCGAACCCGAAGACGCCCTTGGTCACCTGTCCCAGTTCAAAGTAGGGTCGCAGCAGTTCGTCGTTGATATCAAACATCGAGTCCTTCTCCTTGTTGCTGTAGTAACTGAAGTCCCACGGCATGATTTCCACGGGATGGCCCTCCAGTTCACTGGCAAACCTTGCAAGCCGTTCCATTTCGCTGCGCTCCACCGGCAGATAAGCGTCTCTCAAGCGGTTGAGCATTTGATAGACATTGGCCGGGGTCTGAGCCATGGTGTGCTCGAGTTTGTACTGGGCAAAACATTCACGGCCCATCAGGCGTGCAAATTCCAAACGCGTATTGGCAATGTCGCGCAACACTTCCAGGTTGCAATATTCGCCGCTGGTGCACTGGCGGTTATACATCTTGTACAGTTTTTCGCGCAAGTCGCGACGTTCACTGTACTTCATGAACGGAGTGTAACTGGGAGCATCGAGGGTGACCAGCCAGGCATCATCGCGGCCCTTGTCACTGGCTGCCTTTTTGGCTGCCTCGAGCGCGCTTTCAGGCAGGCCGGCGAGGTCGTCCTCGGTGAGCCACAGTTCGTAGCGGGGCGTCTCTTTGAGGGCATTCTGGTCAAACTTTAGCGTCAATTCGGTCAGGCGCCTGCTGAGTTGACGATAGCGTTCGCGGTCATCGCCCTGCAGGTTGGCGCCACTGCGCAAAAACCCGTTGTAGGTCTCGCGCATGAGCGTGCAGTCCTCAACGTCATGGCTGCTCTCGTCGAAGTGGTCGTGGGCATACTTTACACGCTCCCACAGACGCTCGTTGAGAGTGACGCCGTTGAAATGGTTGCTCAGCAGCGGTGCCATGCGCTTGCTCAGGTCCAGCAATTCATCATCGGCATTGCACGAGAGCATGGGATAGAACACACCGAGCACACGGTTCAACGTAGCACCGGAGCGGTCGAGGGCGACAATCGTGTTCTCGAATGTCGCTTCGTCAGGATTGTCGACAATCGCCATTATCTCAGCCTCATGGTCACTGATGCCTTGACGGATGGCTGGCTCATAGTCAGCGTTGGTGATGCGGTCAAATGGTATTGCACCGCCCGAGGTCTTGAACGGACTCAGAAAAACATTATTCTCAATCATCTTTTATTCTAAATATCAAATCATTAGACACCATGGCCTAAATAGTCACTATAGGTCCCCAATTATCTCTTATCTCTTATCTGATATCTTTTATCTCTTATCTGATATCTACTCCAAATCAACGACCGTGATACCGGCCCCACCAAATTGCACATGCTCGTCGCGGTAGGACTTGACACCGCTGACGGTATGCAGGTATTCACGGATAGCCACCTTGAGCGCTCCAGTGCCGGTACCGTGCAGGATGCGCACCCGTTGTGCACTGAACTGGATGGCATCGTCGATAAAGTAGGTAATGGCCTGCAAAGCCTCGTCGGCCCGCATTCCCCTCACGTCGATGTCGGGTTTGAAATTCAGTTGCCGCGCACGTATTTCGTCGGTAGTACTGCGTCCCAGGGATTCGGCCTTGGGTGCTTTCTCCTTGCGCATGGTGCGTTCCACTTGGTCGACCTCGATGCGCGTCTTGATGTTACCGAAAGCCACCAGGGCGTATTTCTCGTCGATGCTGATGAGTGTTCCCACTGTCGTCGTTCCCTTGAGTACCACGTTATCGCCGGCCTGCAAGGGGCGGTCCTTGGCCATAGCCTTGGGGGCGGACTTCTTGGGCTGTTTGCGGCGGGGTGTGGTCTTGGGCGTCAGTTCCTTTAACCTTGACGGAGCCTCTGGCTCCTCGGCATTGAGGCGCGCCTTGAATTCGTCGAGTTGGCGGCGCAATTCCTTGGTGCGCTCTTTCTCGGCCTGCTCGTCTCGAATGGCCTTGATGGTACGTTCAATCTGGGCATTGCTGCCTTGCAGAATCTCCTGTGCCTCGGCGCGCGCCTCATGGATGATCTGCCGATGCTCGGCCCGGATATTGTCCAGGCGTTCGTCGTAGTCAGCAATCATCTGATCGAGCCGCCTCTCCTTGGCGCGCACGTCCTGTCGCTTGTTTTCCCAATAGCGGCGGTCGCGCACGATATCGAGCAGGTATTTGTCCATATTGATGTAGTCGCTGCCCACGATCTCGGCAGCCTTGTCGATGACCTGCTGCGGCAGGCCCGTCTTACGGGCAATCTCGATGGCGAACGAACTGCCGGGATAGCCCATTGACAACTGGAACAGCGGCTGCATGTGCTGGCGGTCATAGAGCATCGCTCCGTTGACCACGCCATCGGTCTCGTCGGCAAAATGTTTCAGGTTCTGGTAGTGGGTCGTCACCACGCCCATCACCTGATGCTCATTCAATTGCTCGAGGATGGATTGGGCGATGGCCCCGCCAATCTGCGGTTCGGTGCCGCTGCCCATCTCGTCGATGAGGATGAGCGACTGCTTGCCGCCACGCGAGAGGAAAAGTTTCATGTTCTGCAGGTGGCTGCTGTAGGTACTCAAGTCGTTCTCGATGCTCTGCTGGTCACCGATGTCGATAAAGATGTCATTGAACAGCCCCATGTGGGAATTGTCGCGCAAGGTGGGCAACAGGCCACATTGCATCATGTATTGCACCACGCCCACGGTCTTGAGGCACACCGATTTGCCGCCGGCATTAGGGCCGGAGATGACCAGGATGCGGTTCTGCTTGTTCAGAGCGATGTTCAACGGCACGACCTCCTTGCCCTGGCTGCGCAGCGAGAGCATCAGCGCCGGGTGGATGGCAGTGTACCACTCCACGACGGGTTTTCGGTCGATATGACACATCTGGGCACCCACATCCTTGGCAAACAAGGCCTTAGCCCTGATGAAATCCAGTTGGCCCAAAGTGTCAAGCACGCCGGCCAGTTCCCCGAGATGGGGACGTATCAGGTCGGTCACCTCGGTGAGGATGCGGATGATTTCGCGGGCGATTTCGGCCTCGGTCTCGCGGATACGGTTATTGGCCTCGACGATGGCGTCAGGCTCGATGAACACGGTCTTTCCCGTGGCGCTCTCGTCATGGACGATGCCATGCAGTTTGCGCTTGTTCATCGCACTCACAGGCAGCACCAGGCGACCATCGCGCAACGAGGGTTGCACGTCGTTGTCGAGGATGCCGTCCTGCTTGCCCTGAGCGATGATGCGTCGCAGGGTGCCGTTGATGCTGCTGGTGACGCGGGCAATGGCCGTGCGCAGTTCCTGCAGTCGGGGCGATGCCGTGTCCTTGATGTTGCCGGCCTTGTCGAGCACATGGCCGATTGCGGCGCTCAGTTCCGGGAAGGACTGCATGCCGCTTGTCAGTTCGCGCAGGCTAGGATAAGGCGTGCTCTCGCCGCCCTCGACGGCAAAGAAGCGCACCACCTGAGTCACCGTCGACAGCAGGCGCTGCAGGTCAAACAGGCGCTCGGCCGACAAGAACGTGCCCGGTGTCGATACTTCCTTGAGCACCACGCGCAGGTCGAAGTAGTAACTCAGCGGGAACTCCTTGCCCGTCTCAAGAATCGATAGGAACTCGTTGGTCTCTTCGAGCCAACGGATTACCTCGTCGCGGCGTGTCGAGAAACGCAGCCGGGGCACGTTGGCGGCACCCAACGCGCTCACACAATGGCGCTCCACTTCGCGCCTCACGGCATCAAAGCCTATCTTGGTCTCAAACGATGAGGGATAAATCATAGTGCAAAAGTAATCATTTTTCGTCGGATTACGAAATAATTGCCGACAAGCGCAGCCCGCCATTCCTGATTCACGAGGTAAAAGCAGCATTTCCAGGCTTCAATCAAGACACTTTTTTCATTTTATTCCCCGAAAAACCTCATAATTCAAAAATATTTTCTACTTTTGTGAGTTATAACCAAAGAAATACTATTAACCTACATTAATAACTAACTAAAAATTTTTTATGAAGAAATTATTCTTTGCATTGCTCGCATCGGTTGTTGCCCTCAACGTCATGGCCGATGACAAGGTTGTTGTCCCCGACAGCACCGGTTTCAAGTTCACTGACACCAAGGTGATTCCTCACACCGACGTCAAGGACCAGAACAAGTCCGGAACGTGCTGGTGCTACTCCACCAACTCCTTCTTCGAGAACGAGATCCTGCGCCTCACCGGCAAGACGGTTCACCTGAGCGAAGGCTTCGTGGTTAACCACTGCTACTATGACAAGGCCATCAAGTACATCCGCATGGATGGTACAATCAACTTCGCCGAGGGTGGCGCTGCTGAGGATGTGCCCTATGTATGGCGCAAATACGGTATGGTGCCCAACGAGGTGTATACCGGTATGACCTACGGTGACAAGAAGTTTGACACCCACGAATTGACCACCCTGCTGAGTGGCTATGTCGGCACGATCAACAAGAACAGCCGCGGCAAACTCACTCCCGCGTGGAAAGACGGCCTGCAGGCTATCCTCGACAGTTATATGGGTAAGATGCCCGAGACCTTCGTCTATGAGGGCAAGACCTACACCCCGCAGACTTGGGCAGCCAGCCTGGGCCTGAATATGGACGACTACGTGCCCATCGCATCGTTCACCCACCACCCCTACTATCAGCCCTTCGTCCTTGAGGTAGCCGACAACTGGTTGTGGTCCACTTATCAGAACGTACCCATCGATGAACTGCTGGAGATTGCCAACTATGCCATCGACAACGGCTACAGCATCGCTTGGGGTTCAGACGTCAGCGAGAAGGGATTCAAGTGGCGCAACGGCTATGCTATCCTGCCCGTCAAGAAGGAAGTTCCCGATGCTGAAGGCACCGATATGGCACGTTGGGCACAACTCAGCGACCGTGACCGCGAGGCCGAACTGTGGGACATCAAGGGCCCGGTTAAGGAGCAGTGGGTAACCCCTGAGGAGCGTCAGGAGATGTTTGACAACAAGGAGACCACCGACGACCACGGCATGGTAATCATGGGCAAGGCCGTTGACCAGGAAGGCAACAAGTACTTCAAGGTGCAGAACAGTTGGGACACCAACCAGTTGTATGAGGGCTACTTCTACTGCAGTGAGGCCTTCTTCCGCGCCAAGACGTTGAACATCCTCGTTCACAAGGATGCCATCCCCGCCAAGATTGCCAAGAAA
>ONRP01000068.1 GCA_900320245.1 uncultured Prevotellaceae bacterium | reverse complement strand
TGCAATAGCTCGCAGCCTCGAACGGACAGCCGTGGTTCGTATCACATTGACCGAACCACCCGTCGGTAAGTGCAAGCAACTGACGGAGCAGTAAGAACCTGTTCCCACCGCTCATCGATGGCCCTGCCGACATTATCGCCGACAAATAGTGAAGTCGCCGAAACGCATCAGCGCGCTCCAGCGACTTCTTGGCGAATATACGATAGGCTAACGCTTGTCGGGGACTCCGTATTCGAGCCATTTCTCTTGCGGATAAGTCCCCTTGATTAATGCTTTCTTTTCCAAATAAGCGTTTTTCACTTGTTCAAAAAGCTCATTGGTGTGCTTCACTTTGGGCGCCAGTTCCTCGCGCAGCCTTTCGACCTCGGTGTTGGCTGCCTCGAGTTCTTCCATGGCCTTTTTCATGGCGGTAATTTCATCGGTGGTGACACCGGCGCCATTACCGTTCAAATGTTTGCGCAAACCCTCAACGAGGTTGCGGCATTTCTCAATCTGGATTTCTACAGTTTTTGACATGTTCTTGATGTATTAAGTGTTTATTATTGATAGAGTTGTCATGGCAAAATTAACAAAAAAAGCCTTTTTAGTGAACGCTGTATATAGGCATGTTTTTTGATTTTTTAACAAGTCGTCCAATCAGTTTATATCACTGTTTTTAGTAATTTTGCGCCCGATTTGCTGAAACCGTGAATCGATTTCTAACGACAAAAAAGCTTGGTAGAGCTGAAACTCCCGACAATTTTAATGGAACAGAAAAACGTCTCTAAACGGGTGACGGCTACCATCCTTTCGATGTCGCTGCTCACCGTGATGGCAGGAGCCGCCATCGCCCCGGCGCTGGGCATCATTAAGGCTCATTTCACTTCGGCACCCGACCTGTTGGTGCAACTCATCGTCAGCATGCCTGCCTTGCTGATTATCATTACCAACATCTTTTTCCTGCAACTAGTCCGTCGGGTCCGCACTCGAACCATAGCCACAATAGGACTGTTGCTCTATGTCGCTGCGGGTGCAGGGTGCTTCTTCGTTGACGAGATTCATGTATTGCTGCTGATGCGGGCCCTTCTGGGTGTCAGTGTCGGCCTCATCATGCCGTTGTCAACGGGCCTGCTTGCTTATTATTTCCCTCCTGAGCGGCAAGCAAGACTCATGGGGTTGTCGGCAGCCATGAACCAGATGGGCGGCGTGATTGCCACGTTGCTGGCTGGCCTGCTTGCGACAATACAATGGAATTATGCTTTCCTGGTTTATCTGATCGGCTTGATTGCAGTGGTGATGGTATGGCTGTGGCTGCCCGATGCGCAATTGGGTTCATCAAACCAGCACGGTACACCTTTCAAGCCCAATCAACTGCTGAAGTTTCATCCCTCGGTAACAGGCATGTTGCTGCTGATGATCCTGTTCTTCATCTTTCCCACCAACTTCGCCATCATCGCCAGCAGGCAGACAGGGCTATCGGCCGAGGCGATAACGATGATTATGGTGGGGCTTGATGTCGTAGCGTTCTTTGTAGGACTTGCCTTCGGAACGCTGATGCGCAGGTTCAGGATGTCCATCAAATACTTTGCTCCCTTATTTTTCCTTTCGGGTTATGCGGCTTACCTTGTTCCCGCGATACCGATGGCCATTGTTGGATCAGCCTTTATCGGCATCGCCACTGGTGTAGGGGTACCCTATCTGAATACCATAGCCAGTATCAAGGGCGGTCGAGACTCCGCCACAACGGTCATGCCGCTGCTGTCCGCAGCCCTATACCTGGGGCAATTTGTGTCGCCCCTCATCGTGATGCCGTTGTCCAGGTCACTATTCGGAGTCGAAGACATCCTCGGCCCGTATAAGGTGGGTGCCGTTTTCAGCATCGTATTTCTCCTTCAAGTGTGGGCAACACGAAACTTCCAAAGCCTGCCACCCAAGGAACCGTAGTTGGCGACATTGCCCGCAAGCACCAGGGGATTACATTCGCTATGGTCACGGGGTTGTATTCGGCTGCTATACGCTCCGCACTTCAACCAGCCGGCTGCGCTGGCTGGATTGAGCTGCTCCGCTACAGCCTCATGCCGCTGGGCGACTTCGCCCGGCGGAGATCACCCAGTTCCCACCGCTCATCGATGGCCCTGCCGCCTGTACCGCCGTGTCGGGATCACTCCGTTACCGAGAGTGCCTTATCGGGCTGTCTGTCCGCATCGAGACCTCACACGCACGGCTCGTTTCGTCGCTGGCGCATCAGGTCTCACTACGCTCGATTTGATGCACGCTCCTCAATCAAGCCCAGCGTTCTCGCTACACTCGGAGGTATCGATGTTGACAGCCCCATGGCACACTCGTCCACTACGTTCATCCTGGCACGTCGGCTAAGGCTCCAGGGGACAAGCCAACCTCGTCTGCATGCTGCAAACATGGTTGTCTTGAAGGGCAAACGCGCGTCCATCGGTAAGGCCGACTTGGCCGGGCGCACCGCGAAGCGTTGCGCCCGCCAGGTCGACAGCGTCGCTTCGCACCGCACGATGGACATGTCAGACCATTACGCCCGTGACACCGTGGGCATCTACAAGCCTCCCAATATCACCTGGTGGCCATGGGCCATCCTCGCTGCGCTCGCGCTCGTGCTCACGGGGAAATACCTTTTGAGGAAATAGTCGATTGGGCAATGGGAA
>ONRP01000023.1 GCA_900320245.1 uncultured Prevotellaceae bacterium | reverse complement strand
CACGGTCAGCTCGTTGGGATTGTTCAGTGTGGGCAGCTGGTTGTCCTCAGCACCATAGACTGCGGTAGCGGTCTGAGCGGTGTAAGCGAACGTCGGGGTGCCTGCGTTGACAACGATGGTGTAGCTGGCTTCGTCAGCGAAATAGTATGTATTCTCCAGAGACGAAGCATAGATGATGGCAGTACCAACACCTACGATGGTTACATTACCGTTCTCATCAACCGTTGCGATATCAGTGTTGCCGCTCCTGTAGCTAACTGACAAGTCATCGGGCTTGGTCAGCACAGGCTCGGTGAAGTCAGCAGCACCAAAGGGGGTGGTGACTTCAGTCGGGTTGAATGACAACTTAGGATCCTGCTTAACCAGCGTTACCGCGGTGGGATAAACCTGAATGTCATCGTTGCGCTTGTTTACAACACCCGTGACATTATAGACTCTGTTCTCCTCAATGTTATCCAGGTCGAACTGGTTATGCAGGATGTAGTTAATGGTTTCACGGTTATCGCCGACATAGTTGCCAGTGTAAGTGTACTTGCCGGAACTCTGGTCAAGCGTCTTGCCCGTGATCTTAACATTGTTGAACGTCACATACTCATTCATGTTGGCATCGGTAAATGCTACACCGGTGCGATCGAACGGAGCATAGTCAGCAGTGTTGCCGCTGTATTCAACATTAATTGCGTCAGTGAATTCCCTATTGCCTCTCCAGTCAAGCCTCTTGGCATCCCAGCCCTTCTTCAGGACTTGGCCTTGCGACAGATTGAGACCAGACTGATAAATCAGGCCACTGCCGACCTGATCGGTGTTCACGTCACGCAGATAGGTGTAGTCACCATTGTGATAGGTAACCACAACATCGCCTGTGAACAGGAACTCGGCGTTTGCTTCCAGTGCGTTGGCGGCAGTCAGATTGTTAACCGAAGTGGGCAGCGTGTAGGTAGCCTCGGCCACCTCACTGTTGTCCATGCCGTCCATCACGGCGATGGCCTTGATGGTCATCGACTGGTCAACGGTGATAGGACCTTCATAGAGAGTGCTGCTCTCGGTGGGCTCGCTACCATCAATGGTGTAGTGGATGGTGGCACCCTCGACGGCCGTAATGGTTACCGTCTGGATGGTGTTGTACTCACCAGTCCCAGGATTGATCACCGGTGTCTCCACCTGATGAACAACCTTCGTGATGCTGAAGGTCTTGTCGGTGGGATTGATGGTGATGGTATATTCACCAGCCTCGGGCAACTTGATGACAGAGTATTTATTATGACCAGAAATATCCGCAGGATTCAGGTCGAGGTTTCCTGACGTGTTAGTGCCATACAACCATTCTTCGCCATTATACTGCGTATATGCGCCAAAGAAGAGACGGTTATGCACTCCATCAGTCCAGTCATTCTCCCAGCGATAGTTCTCGCCTGTCTTCCTACCGAACAGGATGCAGGTGCCTTCATTATTAACGGTAATGGTTTTGGTATATTCGTTATTGGCATAATCCATCTTGGTATCGCCAGTGGTGAAGTTCCACGTACCATTGCCATTATCGTTAAAGATATATACATCAGAGCGATAACTTAAGTTTGCAGTCTCACTAGCAGGAGTGCTCGTATAGGTAATCGTACCCGTGGCACTGAACTCGCGGCCAGTATAGTTGACTCTCGTCTGGCCACCTGTCACCGTATTACCTGTCCCCTCATTATAAGGAGCGTTGAAGTAATAATAGGGTTCGTTGTTACCATTTATCAGATAGCGAGAGAAGCCATCCGATACGCTCACGCCCAAACCATTGTCTGGGAGGTTGGAGGCGTCTACGGTATAAACACCACCCTCGTCATTAAACGGCACCTCGGGAGGTGTAATCGTGATTGAAGGAACACCAGGAGCAACGTACTCAGTAATCTCGATGGGATAGATCTGCAGGTTGCTCTGATAACTACCCACGATACCCTTGACATTATACGTCTTACCATCCACAGGCGTGAAGTTTGTGCACTTACCCAACTTTGTGGTGAAGAGAAGCAATTTAGCACGTGAGTCAGGAATAGTAACGTATAAACTATTATTGTCTTTCGTGAGCGTTACATTCGTCAAGAGCACATACTCATGGATGTTCTCTCCACTGAGCGTTGTGCGCTCAAGAGCGACAGGATCTTTATGAGCATCGGTAACTTTGTCTCCACTGAAGTTCACAAACTCATTGAAACCTTGATATGCTTTAGTCTTTGCTGTCCAGTTGGCTTTGATGACATCACCTTGTGCAAAGCCTAAACCTCCTCCAGACTCATAAATCAAGCCGCCACCAGCCTGTGCGTTCTCATCCTGAACCCACATGTTCTTGCCGTCGTTATCAACATAGACGACAACGGCCTTCTTTGTAAAGGTGAACTCAGTGTTCGCGGCTAGCCCATTGGCTGTGGCATAGTTGTCAACAAGATTAGGCAACGTGTAAGTTGCAGTGGCAACATAACTGTTCTCCATGCCAGTTGCCACCGCAATAGCCTTGATGGTCGTGGTCTTGCTTACTGTGATTGGACCAGTATACTCAGTGCTGGTCTCATCAGGCGTCGAGCCATCTGTCGTGTAGTAAATCGTCGAGTTCGGAGTCTCGCATGAGATGGTCACACTCTGAGCCTCGTTATAGTCGCCACCAGCAGGACTAAACGTTGGCGTCGCAACACGCTCAGTGGTACTACCACCTTCATAAGTGACGGTGACACTTGTTAGGTAAACTCGTTTATCATTCGCAACACTAAATTCAACATAGTTAATTGAACCAGTCCAAGTAGCAGCTGATGGAATATTAGTTGCGGTTATTTCATAGACGCCACTAGTTGGAGACCAATTTGCAAGGCCACCATTAACTGTGGTGGACTTAGTAGAACCTGTAAAATCTATTCTCGTTATCTTATGATTAGTGCAATTCACACCTAGTTTTCCTTCTTTATAAATGCGAATTACTCCATCGTACCATGAAGGTGCATTACCAGAACCTTTTTCGAAGGTTAAAGTCACTCCATCCTGTGAAAGCTCTGATATTGCTGTTCCGTTAGTAGAAGCGACATTTGCGAAATCAAATGTCACAGTTTCTGCCCAGGCTGGCGGTATTGCCGCCGCTAGGGCAAAGAAGATTAAAAGAAATTTTAGTTTTAAGTACCTCATAAGCAATTAATGTTAAAATGGTTAATAATAGTGGTTAATAATATCATAATGATTTTATTGGCTGTTCATTGGGGTGCTGGCCGTGTACGAGCCGTGCTGAGCGGGCAGCACAACGGTGCTGATGAGAAAACGACTGACTCAACGGCTATACAAGATAAAATAATTCAACCTCCTCTTGACTCTAAGTGACGTAATCAAACGGTTAGTGCGCATAGTATGGCCTGGTGCCATTTCAACGGGTACGGCCAACAACGGCAAAAATATCAACAACACACTGCAGGTCATCGACTTAAAGCCGTCGTCAATAGCCATAAAGAACGACAAGGACAAAGTCCTTCACAATCACCCGCAAATTTACCACATATTTTAATATATGGCAAATATATTCATTCCTTTTTTTCAACAATTTTTCATCTTTTTTCCCTATCAGTTTTCATCGGCCGAATCGGCCGAGAAATCAAAAAAACATTCAATGCCGACAGGTTACTGCCGCAAACGCCCGAAGGGCGGTCACTTGAATAACCGTGGGTAATGCAAACCACTTCGCTACCGCTCAGCGGATTGCATTACCCACGGGTGGGGGCAATACCATCTCCGTCGCTGGAGGCGACCCCATCTGTGCTGGTCCACGATGAAAGGGGTCGCCTTCAGCGACGGGTCACCATTCATGCCCCCCCCGATGAATCAGCCGCCTTCGCTCTGCTCAGTTGCCTGATTTATCGGGGGTTACCCATAGGCCACCCTCCGGGTGACTGTCGACTGGCAAGAAATCAGACTCTTTAATTCAGCCTACGGGTCTAATTTCCAAAAACTTGACGCAGGTTTCATCGGCCGAATCGGCCGAGAAATCAAAACAAGCCAGAACGATATAGCAGTTGACCCATCTAGAGTATTAACCGCCCTGACGGGCGGGAAATTAAGCAAATTTTTATTTTAATATTTAATTTGAAAAATTTCCCGAAACATGGCGGCACCTCAGCAAATCGAACAAGTTCGTTTGCCTTCGGCTTGCACATGTTTTCCCGAAACATGGCGGCACCTCAGCAAATCGAACAAGTTCGTTTGCCTTCGGCATTGCACATGTTTTCCCGTGCGCAGCACGGTCAAACGCAACGTCATTCCATTGCAGGGCCAACATTTAAATCATTGCGCAAATCAAGATTTTTTTGATTTCTCGCGCGCCAGCGCGATCAATGGGAGCGTCCGTTTGGCGACCTCAAGTTGAATTTTTGGCCCCGAAAGTGTGCGTGAATGAAAAAAGCATTATCTTTGCCGACTGTAAACGAACCACATTACATTATATACATGGACAAGAACATCAAACAGATGCTGGAGAATGACTCGAACGGGCTGTTGACCTATGAGTACATCGCCAACAACATCGGCAGCATCGACGAGGACATGTCGGCCCTGGTCGACAATATGATTATGAAGGACCGGACGGGCCAGTTTGTGGTGAGCACCGCTCGCTACCTGAACGCCATCGACCGTGAGCGGTATGCCTCGAGCATCGACCTGCTGATCAAGGCCGCCATCGACAAGGACCGCGACCGCGTGTACCTGGCCACGCTGGCATCATCGATATGGGGCCCTGACTA
The DNA here is from genome assembly GCA_900320245.1 of uncultured Prevotellaceae bacterium. Classification (GTDB taxonomy): domain Bacteria; phylum Bacteroidota; class Bacteroidia; order Bacteroidales; family Muribaculaceae; genus Sodaliphilus. Next base: position 32,911 of record ONRP01000023.1, on the reverse strand, counting down.
CAGGGAGCATGCCGACGAACTGAGCGAGAGCGACGACAACTTCCGCCGCATCTACAAGCGCCTGTATCCCTTGGGCCTGTAATCGTCAAGTAGACAATCCCAAAACCAGATAAACAACGATGATGAAGAAGAATTTGATTCTATCCATTATGATGGCAGTCTTCACGCTGATGTCGTGCTCGGCCGGCACCCCCGAGGGCACAGCGCCATCGCAACCCACCGACAATAAGATGACAAAAGTAAAACTCGAGACCTCGCTGGGCGACATCGTGGTCGAACTCTACAACGAGACGCCCCAGCACCGCGACAACTTCGTCAAGTTGGTCAAGGAAGGCTTCTATGACGGCGTGCTCTTCCACCGCGTGATCAACAACTTCATGATTCAGACCGGCGACCCCGACTCCAAGACCGCCGGTCCCGACGACTTTCTGGGCGGCGGCGACCCCGGCTACACGATCGAAGCCGAGTTTGTCTTTCCCAAGTACTTCCACAAGCGCGGTGCCCTGGCCGCAGCGCGCACGGGTGACCAGGCCAACCCTATGCGCCGCAGCAGTGGCAGCCAGTTCTACATCGTCACGGGCCAAGTCTTCGGCACCGAGCAACTGATGGGCATGCTCCAAGCCAAGAAGCAGGATATCTTCCGCCGCCTTGTCATGGAGAACCAGGACAAGATCAAGCAACTGCAAGAGAGCAATGACGAAGCCGGCATCCATGCCTTGCAGGGCGAACTCATCCGGCAGACCGAAGCCGAAGCCCAGTTCGATGAACTGATCGAGGCCTACACCACCATCGGCGGCACCCCGCACCTCGACGGCCAGTATACCGTGTTCGGCGAGGTGGTCGAGGGCATGGACGTGGTGGACAAGATCCAGAACACCACCACTGACCGCAGGGACCGTCCCACCGTCGACATCAAGATCATCAAGGCCAGCATCGTGGAGTGACGCTGACCGCGACCCGACTCCCAACAGGGGGCCGACAAGTCCATTCGGGCTTATCGGTCCCTCATTTTATGTGTAATGATATAGCAGTTGACCCATCTATAGTATTAACCGCCCTGACGGGCGGGAAATTAAGCAAATTTTTATTTTAATATTTAATTTGAAAAATTTCCCGTGCGCAGCACGGTCAAACGCACCGTCATTCCATTGCAGGGCCAACATTTAAATCATTGCACAAATCAAGAATTTTTAGATTTCTCGCGCGCCAGCGCGATCAATGGCGGTGTGTTATCGTTGCGACCAGGTAATGTTCATCGGCCTGACGGCCGAAAAATCAAAACAAATTGAAAACGATATAGCAGTTGACCCTAAAAGTATTTTTAATGCGAATTTCGCTAATGAGACGAATTTCACGAAAAATTATTAAAAATTCGCATTAAATTGGCTGAATTCATGTAATTAGCATTAGCCTCGCAGGAGTTGGTCCTACATCTATATCATTGGCCATTTTTTTGGAAAAAACGGGCAAAAATGCAAAAAATCGGTCAAAAAGGCTTTGCGGGTGAGAAAAAATGCCTAAATTTGGAGTTTGAATATGAACATCAGGCACTCCCGGGTGCCTGAACTAAACGAAAAAATTATGATGGAACCGCGTGAACAATCTGAATCGATGAACAATCTCGAGAAGGATCAAATCTTGAGCACTGAGGCCCAGAACGAGCCCCAGGAAGTTGTGAGTGAAGAAGTTAAAGTCGAGGCACCCGCCGAGGAACCCGCTGCTGTCGAGGCACCCGTCGCTAACGAAGAGCCCGCCGCCGAGGAGCCGGCACCCGCCGAAGAACCCGTCACCGAGGAGCCCGCTGCCGAGCAACCCGCCAGCGAGGACGCTGAGAAAGAGGCCGCCGCGCCCAAACTCGACCTTGCCGGCAAGAGCAAGAGCGAACTGGTGGAGATGATGCGCGAGGTAGCCTCCCGCCCCATCGAGGAGGTGAAGGACGAGGTGCAGGCCATCAAGGCCGCATTCTTTGCCCTGCGCCGCGAGGAACTCGCCAAGGAGCGTGAGGAATTCCTGGCCAACGGTAACGAGGAGGGCGACTTTGTCCAGAAAGAGGACCCCGACGAGGAGAACCTGAAAGAACTGCTCAACGTGCTCAAGGAACGCCGCACCGAGTTCAACGCGGCTCTGGAAGCCAACCGTGAGGCCAACCTGTCGAAGAAGCGCCAGATCATCGCGCTGATCAACGAAATCGCCAACGACCCCGACAACATCAACCGCCAGTTCAACCGCGTGAAGCAACTGCAGCAGGACTTCAAGGACGCCGGCGAGGTGCCCGCCACTGCCGACACCGAGGTGTGGAAGGAGTTCCAGCGCGCCACCGAGCGTTTCTATGACGTGCTTAAGATGAACAAGGAACTGCGCGACTACGACTTCAAGAAGAACCTGGAGTTGAAGCAGCAACTGTGTGAGGAGGCCGAGGAACTGGACGAGGAGACCGACATCGTGAGCGCCTTCAGGAAACTGCAGGAACTGCACAACAAGTGGCGCGAGATAGGCCCCGTTGCCAAGGAACTGCGCGAGGAGTTGTGGGCCCGCTTCAAGGCTGCCTCGAGTGCCATCAACAAGAAATACCAGGCCTTCTTTGAGGACCGCAAGAGCAAGGAGAAAGAGAATGCCGACGCCAAGACGGCCCTGTGCGAGAAGATCGAGCAAATCTCGACCGACAACCTCAAGACCTATGCACAGTGGGACGAGGTGACCAAGCAGATCATCGCCCTGCAGGAAGACTGGAAAAAGTTGGGCTACGCTTCGCGCAAAGCCAATGCCGCCCTGTTTGCCCGGTTCCGCAAGTCGTGTGACGACTTCTTCGGCAAGAAGGCCGAGTTCTACAAGTCGATGAAGGAGGAACTGAGCAGCAACCTGGCCAAGAAGATTGACCTGTGTGAGCGTGCCGAGGCCCTCATGGACTCCACCGAGTGGAAAGAGGCCACCGACAAGTTCGTCGAGATGCAGAAGGAGTGGAAGACCATCGGCCCCGTGGTGAAGAAGCACAGCGACGCCGTGTGGAAACGCTTCATCGCAGCGTGTGACCACTTCTTCGAGCAGAAGAAGAAACAGAACGTCAACGTCCACGCCGTCGAGCACGAGAACCTGAAGGCCAAGAAGGAAATCATCGCCACGCTGAAGTCGACCATCGAGGAGGCTGCCGACGGTGCCGCCCAGACGGTGCGCGACCTGATGGACCGCTGGCAGGAAATCGGACACGTCCCCTTCAAGGAGAAAGACAAAATCTATGCCCAGTACCGTGAACTGATCGACAAGGCATTCGAGACGCTCAACATGCGCGGCAGCCGTTACAGCGACGGTGGCAGCCGTGGCCCGCGCCAGTCGTCGGGCAGCGACCGCGGCCTGAGCGAGCGCGACCGCCTGGTGCGCAGTTACGAGCAGCGCATGAGTGAACTCAAGACCTTTGAGAACAACATGGGCTTCCTCACCGCCAACACCAAGAGCGGCAACACGCTGGTCCAGGAGATGGAACGCCGCATCGCGCGCCTCAAAGAAGAAATTGCCGAACTGGAGCAGAAGATCAAGGAATTGGACAACGCTTAACGGCGTTGTGCCCCCCCTGATTGCTACCCAACGCCAACACATCAGGCACCACGTGGGGGATGGACAACATCCCCCCGTGCCCGATGCAGCGCAGGTGGAACAGACAGTGTCCATTAACGAAACCCAATGAAAAGTAAAGGCCGATACGGACAATTCGTCAGATGGATATTCAGTTGCATTGACCTGCTGATTGTCAATCTCACGTACCTTGCCATCATGTTGTGGGACGGCGCATCGCAGTCGCCTCACGACACGATGTTCTCGCGTCCCGTGTGGCTCGTGCTCAACGTCGCCATGCTGGTGTGCATCTACTTCTACAACGATGTGCACGAGCGCCGCGTGTTCTACGCCGAGAAGGTGGTGGGCCAGGCCCTGAAACTGGTGCTGACCCATGCTGGAATCTTCGTGACGCTGACCACCTTCCTGGGGCCGACCGACGTGTACTGGCAACACCTGCTGCTGTTCTACGTCCTGTTCTTCCTGGTGCTGGCCACCTGGTGGGTGCTGTCGCGCCAGTTCGTGAAACTGTACCGCAACCGCGGTTTCAACTTCAAGCGTGTCATCGTCATCGGCGGCGGCACGGTGGGCGTGCGCCTGATCAATGAGATGCTGGCCGACCTGGGCTACGGTTACCACATCGTGGGCTTCTTTGACAACAACCCCAAGGCACGGTCGGCGTCGGCAGCCTACCAGGGCACCCTCGACGACGTGGAACAGTTCGTCAAGACACACCAGGTCGACGAGATGTTCTGCGCCGTGCCCGACATCGAGGACAACCAGAACGTGTCGCGCATGATCCGCATCGCCGACAACAATGCCGTGGACTTCTATTATGTGCCGCAGTTCGGCCGCACGGTGACGCGCCAGTTTGAACTGCAGTCGGTGGGCGACGTGCCCATCCTGGCCGTCCACCCCTACCCCCTGAAGAATCCCATCAACCGCGTCATCAAGCGCTCGTTCGACCTGCTGATGTCGACCGTGGTGCTCATCCTGTCGCCGCTGGTCATCATCCCTGTGGCCATCGGCATCAAGTTGTCGTCGCCGGGTCCCATCTTTTTTGTCCAGAAACGCACGGGCTACCGCGGGCAGGCCTTCGACTGCTACAAGTTCCGCACCATGCGCATCAACGACGACAGCGACACCGTGCAGGCCACCAAGGACGACCCCCGCGTGACGCGTTTCGGCAACTTCCTGCGCCGCACGAGCATCGACGAGTTGCCACAATTCTATAATGTGTGGCGGGGCGAGATGAGCATCGTGGGTCCCCGACCCCACATGGTGGCCCAGACCGAGATGTACAGCGAACTCATCGACAAGTACATGCTGCGCCACACCATCAAGCCCGGCATCACCGGATGGGCCCAGGTGCGCGGATTCCGCGGCCAGACCGAGGAGTTGTGGCAGATGGAGAAGCGCGTCGAACTCGACGTGTGGTACGCCGAGAACTGGACCTTCTTCATGGACCTGAAAATCATCTTCCGCACCGTGTGGAACGCCATCAAGGGCGAAGCGAACGCGTACTAAGAGTTAGTTAACAGTTAAGAGATAAGAGATAAGAGATAAGAGATAAGAGATAAGAGTTGGCATCCGCCAACTAGGGACTAGGGACTAGAAACTAGGGACTAGGGACTAACAACTAGGGACTAGGGACTAGGGACTAGAAACTAAGGACTCAAAAGACTAAAAACCGGAACGATGACAAGAGAGGAATTAGCACTGGCGTTGCTCAAGTCCTGCTATGGCTATGACCGTTTCAGGGGGCAGCAATGGGACATCATCAGCCACACGCTGGACGGCGGCGACAGCATCGTGCTGATGCCGACGGGTGGCGGCAAGTCGCTGTGCTACCAGATTCCCGGCCTGATGAGCGATGAGGGCTTTGCCATCGTCATCTCTCCCCTGCTGGCGCTGATGAACGACCAGATCGACGCGCTGCAGCAGAACGGCATTCCCGCCCTGGCGCTGAACAGCGAGAAGAGCGATAGCGAGAACCGCCAGACCGTGGACCTGCTGCTGCAGGGCAAGGTCAAGTTGCTGTATATCTCGCCTGAGAAACTGCTGAGCGTGATTGGCCGCTGGTCGAGCGCCATCATCGACAGAATCTGCCTGTTTGCCGTCGACGAGGCCCACTGCATCTCGCAATGGGGCCACGATTTCCGTCCCGAATACACCCAACTGGGCACGCTCAAGCAGCAATATCCCCACATCCCCGTGATGGCCCTGACGGCCACCGCCGACCGCATCACGCGCGACGACATCGCCAAGCAACTGAACATCCCCGAGGCGCGCCTGTTTATCAGTTCGTTTGACCGCCCCAACATCTCGCTGAACGTCGTGCAGGGCTCGACGGGCAAGGTGAAGTTCCGCCAGATTGTCCAGTTCATCAACCTGCACCGCGACGAGAGCGGCATCATCTATTGCCTGAGCCGCAAGAACACCGAGAAGATGGCCGCCGAACTCAGCCGCCTGGGCATCAACGCCAAGGCCTTTCATGCCGGCATGAGCGTCAAGGAGAAGCAGCAGGTGCAGCGCGACTTCATCAACGACGACGTGAAGGTGGTATGCGCCACCATCGCCTTCGGCATGGGCATTGACAAGAGCAACGTGCGCTATGTCATCCACAGCAACATGCCGCGCAACATCGAGAGTTACTACCAGGAAATCGGGCGTGCAGGACGTGACGGCCTGGCGGCCGAAGCGCTGCTGTTCTACACCTACGGCGACGTGGTCACCCTGCAGCAGTTCGCGAGGCAGTCGGGACAGGTCCAGGTCAACATGGAGAAACTGCAACGCATGCAGCAGTTTGCCGAGAGCGGCGTGTGCCGCCGACGCATCCTGCTCAACTACTTCAACGAGCGCTTTGACCACGACTGCCACAACTGTGACGTGTGCAACAACCCACCCGAGCGCTTCGACGGCACACGCTATGCCCAGATGGCCCTGAGCGCCATCATGCGCACCGGCGAGCAGGCCACGATGTTCACCGTGACCGACATCCTGCGGGGCTGGCGCAAAGCCGAAATCATCGAGAAAGGCTATGACCGGCTGAAGACCTTCGGCGTGGGGCGCGAACTCACCGTCCCCGAGTGGAACGCCTACTTGCTGCAGATGCTGCAGTTGGGCCTGTTTGATGTGGCCTACGACGAGAACAACCACCTGAAACTCACCGAATACGGCAACGAGGTGCTGTACGGTCGCCAGACCATCCAACTCAACCGCTACCAGCGCAAGCGTTTCGACACGGCAAAGCGTGAGGCCGAGCAGCCGCTCCTCCCCGCCGAACCCGTTGCCGCTAAGCAGATGGACCAGGTGCTGTTTGAAAGGCTGCGCGACGTGCGCAAAGCCATCGCCACGGCAAGCCGCATCGCCCCCTATATGGTCTTCAGCGACAAGTCCCTGCAGGCCATGGCCACCGAGAAGCCCACAACCAAAGCCGAATTCGGCCTCATCCACGGCGTGGGCGAGGTGAAGTGCCAGAAGTACTGGCGACCGTTCACCGCCGCCGTGAGCGAGTACCTCGCGCAGTCAGACGACGCCTGACGAAGCCCTTGCAACGAACCGAAACCCAAAAAGCAACCCGGGCCGCCTTGAAAACCAGTCAAGGGTAGCCCGGGTCAGTATTTTCAGGCCGGCTGTGTCTATCCTATGATTCCCGTCAGGTAGAGGAAGATGAAGAAGATGCAGACCGGAGCGATGTAGCGCATGCAGAAGATCATATACGGGCCCATCGTGCCCTTGAGGCGGCCGTTGTTGGTGATCTGGTCGCGGATGACCTTGCGGTCGAGAATCCATCCCACATACACTGCCGTGAACAGGCCACCCAGCAGCATGAAGATGTTGCTGGCGGCATAGTCCATCATGTCAAAAATATTCTTGCCCCACAACTTGATGTCGGAGAGCACATTGAACGACAACGCGGCCACAGCGGCAAGGATGAACGTAATCAGCGCAGTCCAGAAAATGGCACGAGGACGCGAAACATTATGCTCCTCCATAATGAATGTGATGGGAATCTCACTCAGCGAGATGGTCGAAGTCAACGAGGCAAAGAACACCAGCAGGAAGAACAGCAATGCCCACACATAGCCACCAGCCATCTGCTGGAAAATGCCCGGCAACACCTCAAAAATGAGGCTCGGGCCGGCCGTGGGTTCCACATTGAAGGAGAACACGGCAGGGAAAATCATCACACCCGACAGGATGGCCACCAGGGTGTCGAGCGAAGCCACCGTCACGGCGTCCTTGATCAGCGAGGTGTCATCCTTGAAGTAGGAACTGTAGGTCACCAGGCACGAGATACCGATTGACAGCGAGAGGAACGCCTGTCCGAAGGCTACCAGAACCCCTTTCCAGGTGAGTTCGGAGAAATCGGGCCAGAACAGGAACTCGAGGCCCTTACGGGCTCCCGGCATCAGCAATGAGTTGACACAGAAGACGATAAGGATAACAAACAGCAGCGGCATCATGATGCTGGACACGCGCTCGATACCCTTCTCGATGCCCCGGCTCATCACCATGAAATTGATGACCAGGAAGAGCATTGTCCATCCCACACAGCGCCAGGGGTCGGCAATCAGGTTACCGAACATCGCGGAATACTCGTTGGGTGAATGTCCGCTCAGGTTGCCCAAAGCCGCCTGATACAGGTACTCTATAATCCAGCCGCACACCACGCTGTAGAAGCCAATCACGATGAAACTGCCCATGATGCAGACATAGGTGAACAGGTAGTATTTCTTACCAGGGGAGAGGCGCTTGAGGGCCGCCTTCATATTGCTGTGGGTAGAGCGTCCGATAATGAACTCGCTCAAAATCACAGGGATTCCCATCACCAGGATGCAGAAAATATAGATCAGGATGAAAGCGCCACCGCCATTCTCACCTGCCTCGTAGGGGAAACGCCAGATGTTTCCCAGACCTACAGCGGAGCCCACTGCCGCAGCAATGGCGCCCAAACGTGTAGCAAAACCGGCTCGTTTACTCATAAGTGTATTGAAGTTCTTTTAGATTTTTTACAAAAGTAGGCAGAATCAACGAAACGGGCAAACCCTTTCCTGGATTTTCATTCCTATTTCATCGAACAAGCCCTTGCCCATGCTCAAAACTGCGGCAGCGGATCGATAGGTCGAGGCGGCGCCGAAGGCTTGGGCTTGTCGGGTTTTGGCTGCTTTTTGTGCTTGGGGGCATGCTTTTTGCCCGTCGGGGTCTTGTGCGATTTGGTCGGCTTTTCGGGGACCGCCACCGTATCGACCTCGGAGCGAAAGCGTTGCAATTCAGTCGTCTCGACGACCGGCTCGTCACGGCAGTAACGCACCGTCAGCGCCATCCCCAGCAGCAGGGCAATGACGACCAGGACGACGATAGTGCCCCGCCGCTCACGCTTTGTCATCTGCCACAACTTCCTCGAATCGTTCATTGGCGACAAAGTTACTGCAAGCCGAATACAATGCCAAAACTTTTGCCTGCCGAATTCCATCAACAGCCCAAGATTTTTGCCGGCAAGGGGTATTCAGGACAGCCCGAATTGGCATTAAAGCCGTTGATGATGTCCCGCTCGGAATCAGCAACAATGGCGATATGGGGGCATTTGAGGGCCGAAAATGACGATTTTTATCACATTTTCTTTTAAAAAAGAGATAATGAGCAAAAATATGCTTACTTTTGCAGGTTGAAACAACAAAACAAAAGAACATTTAGACTGAATGAAATCATTTATCTTATCGATACCTAACGGACTGCTGTCCATCATCATGATAGTGGTGGTTATGTTTTTCACGTTTACCAGCAGCGTCAACCACCTGAGGGACCTCTTCCCGCATGCCGAACAATTTGGCCACATGGTTTTATATTTTGTGACCGCGGTTGTTATCCTGTTTGACTACGCCAAGGCACGCCTGCCCCACCACACCAAACTGAATCAGGAGATAGCAGTGGCCGCCATGTCGTCAGTCCTGGCCCTCTTGATGGAAATCGCACTGATGTTCCGCACTGCCGGACACGATGACTTCCAGTCGTCGAACGTGTTTGCCGCCACATTAGGCGCTTTTCTGGGATGGTTGTTCTACCACTACTGGTTGCTTCACCCGATTCGCCACTACTTGTATCACTCGATTCAGCATCACTGGCGTTACCAGCACCGTCGCAAGAAAAAGAAATAACGAGTCGATTGGTCACAATTTAGCGCATTGCATCCAAAGGACGGATTTGTAGGCACCGTCTCACCACTCTAAACATCAACTCAAGCACTCTTGCTTGTCAACTTTATCGGGCAATTTTTTTGTAACACACAGAAATTTTGCCCTTTCTTTATCAGATTATCCTCTCTAAAACAGTCACCACTATGTTATTCTCGGATAAAATCAGACAGTTGCGCCTCGAGAGCGGCAAGCGCCAGAAAGACCTGGCCAAGGCTATCGGCGTGGACGTGCCGGCCTACAGCCGCTATGAACACGGTGAACGGCGCCCCAAGCGCAACCAGGTGCTCAGGCTGGCCCGCATCTTCAAGACCGACCCCGACGAACTGGTCGCCATGTGGCTGGCCGACGAGGCCTACAGCCATATCGCCAACGACAAGATGGCGACACGAGCCGCCACTCTGCTGCAGGAGATGCTCAGCGGAGAAGAAGCCGTTGATGCGCCCGCCAGCGAGGCACAGGACACCGCAGCCCAGCATGACGATAAACCCGCTGTCGCGAGGAACATGGTGACCAAATTGGGCCGTTCGCTGATGCCGCACTATGTGGCCGGTGACGCTGCGACCGTGATGGCGACCATCGAAGACGAGAGCATCGACTGCATCGTCACCACCCCACCCTATTGGCGCCGCCGCACCCAGGGGACCGAGAGCATCACAGCGACTACAAAAGAGGAATTTGTCGCCGAATTGCTGCAAACCATGGCGCAGGCATGGCGCGTGCTCAAACCCAAAGGGTCGTTGTGGCTCAACATGGGTGACGACACCACCGACGGCTTTGTGCAGGGCATTCCCTGGCGCGTGTTGCTCCAGATGATGGACGCCCAGGGGTGGCGCCTCGTCAACGAGGTGGTGTGGAACAAGACCACCACATCGCCCCAAGGCAGCCAGGACCACCTGCGCAAGGTGCATGAGTTCATGTTCCACATGGTTAAAGACGAGGACTTCTACTACAACGACGAGGAATTGCGGCGTACGTTTGCCCTGATCCAGCGCAACGACGACAAGAGCCACGCCCGGATTCCCAGAGGCAAGGGACATCAGGGGCAGATTCCCAGCGACGTGTGGACCATCGGGGTGCAGCGGTCGGGCATTGCCCACTACTGCGTAGCGCCCGACATGCTCTACCGCCTGCCGCTGGTAGCCACGTGTCCGCATGGCGGCATCGTCCTGGACCCCTATTGCGGCACGGGCACGGCATGCAAAATCGCCTATGAGATGAACCTGCGCAGCATCGGCATCGACATCAATCCCGACTACATCAAGAAGGCCGTTGCCAGCACCGAGGCCAAGCCCTTGAGCCTGTTCTGACAACCCGAGACAATCATCTAGAGTATCTAGAGCATCTAGAAAATCTAGAAAATCTAGAATATCTAGAATATCTAGAATATCTAGAATATCTAGAATATCTAGAATATCTAGAATATCTAGAATATCTAGAGCATCTAGAACTTCTATCGCATCCAGTCGTTCTGGATGCTCCTTGATTGCTGGATTTTTTGTAATTTTGCCGCCAAATTACAATCGTAGCATGATTTCAATTCAAGGACTCAAAGTGGAATTCGGCAGTCAGGTGCTGTTCGAGAACATCAGTTATGTCATCAACAAGCGTGACAAAATCGCACTGGTGGGCAAGAATGGTGCCGGCAAGACCACGATGCTCCGCATCATCACCGGTGAGCAATTGCCCACCAGCGGCACTGTCGCCCGCCAGGCCGACATCACTATCGGCTACCTGCCGCAGCAGATGCAACTCAAGGACGAACTCACCGTCAAGCAGGAAGCGGGACGGGCCTTTGAACACCTACAGCAGATGGATGAGACCATCGACCGCATGAACCGTGACCTGGCCGAGCGCACCGACTATGACAGCGAGGACTACCAGGAACTCATCGAACGTGTTGCCGAGAAGACCGAGTTGCGCTCCCTGATGCAGAGCGAGAACATCGAGGCCGAAATCGAGAAGACACTGACCGGACTGGGTTTTGAGCGCAGCGACTTTGACCGTCCCACCAGCGAGTTCAGCGGCGGCTGGCGCATGCGCATCGAGTTGGCCAAACTGCTGTTGCGGCGGCCCGACGTGCTGCTGCTCGACGAGCCGACCAACCACTTGGACATCGAGTCGATCCAGTGGTTGGAAACCTTCCTGAAAAACCGCAACGCAGCCCTGTTGCTCGTGTCCCACGACCGCGCTTTCATCGATAATGTCACCAACCGCACCATCGAGATCTCGCTGGGCAAAATCTATGACTACAAGGTGAGTTACAGCCAGTTTGTGGAACTGCGCAAGGAGCGCGTGGAGCAACAGATGCGCGCCTACGAGAACCAGCAGAAACTCATCCACGACACCGAGGACTTCATCGAGCGGTTCCGCTACAAGGCCACCAAGGCCGTGCAGGTGCAAAGCCGCATCAAGATGCTGGAGAAACTGGAACGCATCGAGGTCGATGAGGTGGACCGCTCACGCATGAGGCTGAAATTCCCGCCCGCGCCCCGCAGCGGTGACTATCCCGTCATTGCCGAAGACCTGCGCAAGGACTACGGTGCCCTGAACGTGTTCCACGACGTGACCTTCACCATCAAGCGTGGCGAGAAAGTCGCTTTCGTCGGCAAGAACGGTGCGGGCAAGTCCACACTGGTCAAGTGCATCATGGGGCAAATCCCCTATGACGGCAAACTGCAAATCGGCCACAACGTGAAAATCGGCTACTTTGCCCAGAATCAGGCCCAACTGCTCGACGAGACGCTGACGGTGCACGACACCATCGACTATGTGGCCGTGGGCGACATCCGCACGCGCATCAACGACATCCTGGGCGCCTTCATGTTCGGTGGCAAGAACGCCGACAAGAATGTGAAGGTGCTGAGCGGCGGTGAGAAAAGCCGACTGGCGATGATACGCCTGCTGCTGCAACCCGTCAACCTGCTCATCCTCGACGAGCCGACCAACCACCTGGACATGCCCAGCAAGGACGTGCTCAAGGAAGCCATCCAGGCCTTTGACGGCACAGTCATCGTGGTGTCGCACGACCGCGACTTCCTGAACGGCATTGTGGACAAGGTGTATGAGTTCGGCGACCACCGTGTGCGTGAACACCTGGGCGGCATCTATGACTTCCTGCAGAAGAAGCAACTCGACTCCCTGCAGCAACTGGAAATCAAGAGCAGCCCTGCGGCAACAGTTGCCGAGGAGGTTACCGAACCTGCCAGCCAAGGCAAGATGGACTACCAGCGGCAGAAGGAGCGTGAGCGACGCATCCGCCAGGCCGAGAAAAAGGTGAAGACGCTGGAAGCCCGCATCGCCGAACTGGAGCAGCAACTCGCCGACATCGAGGAACAACTGACCACTGCCAGCAGCGAAAATCTGGACATCTACTACACCCACTCCAAAATCAACCGCGAACTCGAGGAGGTCATGGCACAGTGGGAACAGGCAGGTGAAGAGTTGGAGAGAGTTAGAGAGAGTTAGGAGTTAGAAGTTAGGTGTTAGGTGTTGATGATGAGGATGGTTGCCATCAATAGCGCGAATGCCGGCGACGAGGCATTGAGGAGGCTCTACGAGACGGCATTTCCCGTCGGGGAGCAGATACCCTATGATGACCTCATCCACTTGCTCGATGTGATGGACATCGACTATACCGCCTACTACGAGGGCGAGATGCTGGTGGGTCTGATGATGGTGATGCGCATGCCACGGTACAACTGGGGCTGGTACTTTGCCGTTTGCGAGCCACTGCGAGGCAAGGGATACGGGCAGCAAATCTGGTCATCAACGCTCGACAAGTATCGCGGCGGGCATCCCTTTGTCATCGATATCGAATCCCCCCTGCAACCCGATGCGCCCAACCCCGAACAACGAAAGCAGCGCCATGCTTTCTACCTGGGCAACGGCATGAGGGACACCGGTGCCAACCGCACCTACAACGGCATCACCTTCACCATCCTGTCCAACAGCGACGAGCCCTTCACCCTTCAGGACTATGACTACATCGTCGGCGCATTGCGCTCGATATGGGAAAATATACCTGAAAAGAATAAGACATTTTAACCTTTTACGTTTGCCCGTCTCGGCACAAACGTCTACATTTGCGAGCATGAAACGGGCGATATCCATATTGGTGATGATGGCCGCACTCCTCGGGGCTGCGCAGGAGAGCCAGACCATCAAACTGAAGTTTGACCAGTCAAAAATCAGCCCTCTTTTCACCATGCCCGAACTGCCCACGGCCATCAGTCCGGCCACCAACATCCGCCCCACCTTTGAAGCCCAGTTTCCCAACGCCACCGAACTGCAACTGAATGAACGCAGCACGATGGCCGATTCGCTGGCCGTCTACCAGCAAGGGTGGAAGAATGACCGCCTGACTGCCCTGCCCCATTTCCGTTACGACACCAACCCCTACAGCCGCGACTGGTCGTCGGGCGGTGTCATCACCCGAGTGGGTGGCGGCTACCTGACGGGCAGCGGCAGCCACACGACCTACCTCGGCATGGGCGACATGGCCAGTGCCAGCGTCGCTTTCACCATGCCTATGGGAGAGCGATTTCAAGTCACTGCAGGCTTGACAGGCAGCAAGTACCACTTTGACAATGCGGCATGGAACGACTATGGCGTGTTCGGCAGCGCCTCCTACAGGCTCACCGACCGCTTGTCGCTCAACGCGTTCGGGCAGTACTATGTCGATCAGCGCTACCACTCGGTGGCGGCAATGCCTTTCCTGGGCAGTTCATCCTACGGCGGCACACTGGGTTGGCGTGCCAGCGACAATTTCTCGCTAGATGTTGGCGCCCGCCGCGTCTACGACCCCTACACGGGCCAATGGCGCACCCTGCCCGTGGTGCAACCCACGTTCAACCTGTTTGGCGCTCCCATTTCGTTTGATGCCGGTCCGCTGATTTTTCAATGGCTTGGCAACCTGCTGGGCAAGGGCAAGAAAAGCAATGACTGGGGCGACCCGCGTTTCCGTCCCGTCACCGTTCCTGACGCCGTCATGAAGCAGCCGGGCTTTAACCCCAACAGCCCCGTTCCCATTCCCGACGCTTTCCGACACTGAATCCCATCGGCCAATCCCTGCTGTTATCCACGCTCCGCCACAACAAGCCAGGAGTTTGAAGTTCATGCCCGCGCCAGCCAAAATAACCGTGGCAGACGTGGTTTTATGGATTTTTAGGGATATGGATTTTGGCAGGTGGGAAAGATGTTGTAATTTTGCACGTTAAACCTGCATTGAATGGACATTAAGGGCACAATAGAAGACATTATCCGGGAGGACCTGGCAGCGATCTGGACCATCCTGAACAGCGAGGAGAAGCATCTCATCGCCGATAACTTTGTCTTGCACACCTACCGCAAGAACCAAATCATCTATGCCGAGAAGGACGAGCCCGAATTCCTGTGGGTGCTCATCAAGGGCAAGGTGAAACGTTTCAAGAACGGCATCGGCGGCAAGCAGCAGATCCTGCGCCTGTACCGCCCCATCCAGTACTTCGGCTACCGCGCGTGGTTTGCCCATGAGCCCTATGTGGCCAGCACCATGGCCATCGAGCCGTCGCAGGTGGGCACGCTGCCCATGACTGTGGTCAAGAAACTCATCGACGGCAACATCAAGTTGGCATGGTTTTTCCTGCACGAGTTGTCCAAGCACCTGGGCGGCAGCGACTCCAAGGTGGTGACGCTGACCCAGAAGCACATCCGCGGCCGTCTAGCCGAGGCACTGTGCATGCTGGTGGACAACTACGGCTATGAGGACGACGGCAAGACGCTGAAAATCTATATGGCCCGCGAGGACCTGGCCAACCTGTCGAACATGACCACCGCCAATGCTATCCGCACCCTCTCGACCTTCGCCCAGGAACGCATCATCACCGTCGACGGCCGCCGCATCCGCATCGTCGACGAGCCCACGTTGCGCAACATCAGCCGATTCGGATAAAGTGTCATGATTATCGCTCAACAGAAACGAAAGGAGAACATCGCAGAATACCTGCTCTACTTGTGGCAGGTTGAGGACCTGCTGCGTGCCTGCCATCTGGACATCGACACGGTGGACCAGGCGGTCATCGCCCGCTATGACGTGGACGACAAGACCCGGCACGAAATCCGTGAGTGGTACGAGTCCCTCATCCAGATGATGGAGATGGAGAACGTGCGCGAGCGAGGCCACATCCGCGTGTGCCACAATGTGCTCATCCGCCTGAACGACCTGCACCTGCAGTTGCTGGCCGACCAGGGCCGTTTTCCCGACTACCACGCCGACTACTACCGCACGCTGCCCCACATCGTGCAACTGCGTGCCACCCTGCCCGAGCAGGAGCGCCCCAGCGAACTCGAGACATGCTTCAACGCCCTGTACGGCGTGATGCTGCTGCACATGCAGGGAAAAGAGATATCCCAGGACACCGCCGCCGCGATAGCACAGATTTCGCACTTCATCGGCCTGCTTGCCGCCTATTTCAAGCGCGATGAGGAGAAACCGCTTTTCGGCGACGACTTAAGCGACAACTGACGAATGGAGACCATCAACATACTCATCACCGGTGCATGTGGCCAACTGGGTCATGAGATGCGCAACGTGCTGACTGATGACCAGCGCTTTAACGTCGTCTATACCGATGTCGCCGGCGAGGACATCATCACGCTCGACATCACCGACGAGGCCGCTGTGGAGCGCATCGTTGCCGATTGTGCCATCAGCATCATCGTCAACTGCGCCGCCTATACCGCGGTGGATGCCGCCGAAGATGACGAGGAGACCGCCGGCAGGCTGAACGCTGCCGCCGTGGGCAACATAGCCCGTGTCGCCAAGCGCCACGGGGCGCGCATGGTCCACATTTCGACCGACTATGTGTTTGACGGCCAGGGCTGCGTCCCCTATACCGAGGAGATGACGCCCAACCCGCAGTCGGCCTACGGCCGCACTAAACTCGACGGCGAAGGCCTGTTGCTGGATGCTCTGGGCGATGATGCCGTCATCCTGCGCACCGCTTGGCTCTACTCGCCCTACGGCAAGAACTTCGTCAAGACGATGCTTGCCCTCGGCCAGCAGAAACCGGCCCTGAAGGTCGTGTTCGACCAAGTGGGCTCGCCCACCTGTGCCCGCGACCTGGCCCGCGCCATCGTCACCATCATCACTGCCGAGGAATGGCATCCCGGCATCTACCACTACAGCAACGAGGGCGTCATCTCATGGTATGACTTCGCCCTCGCCATCCACCGGCTTGCAGGCATCACCGGCTGTGACGTGCAGCCCTGCCACAGCGATGAGTTCCCCGCCAAGGCCCATCGCCCTGCCTACAGCGTGCTGGACAAGACACGGTTCAAAACCACCTTTGGCGTGACCGTTCCCTATTGGCTCGACAGCCTTGAGGACACCCTGAAACAACTCTGAACATTAAAACACTAAACAATACTGAACATAATGTCCCTGACAACAGAAATCACCCGCCGCCGCACCTTTGCCATCATCTCACACCCTGATGCCGGCAAGACGACATTGACCGAAAAGTTGCTGCTCTTCGGTGGTGCCATCCATGTGGCCGGTGCCGTGAAATCCAATAAAATCAAAAAGACCGCCACCAGCGACTGGATGGAGATTGAGAAGCAACGCGGCATCTCGGTAGCCACCTCGGTCATGGGATTCAACTACGGCGACTACAAAATCAATATCCTCGACACCCCCGGCCACCAGGACTTCGCCGAGGACACCTACCGCACCTTGACGGCTGTGGACAGTGTCATCATCGTTGTCGACGTTGCCAAGGGTGTGGAGACCCAGACACGCAAACTGATGGAGGTGTGCCGCATGCGCAACACGCCCGTCATCATCTTTGTCAACAAACTCGACCGCGAGGGCCGCGACCCGTTTGACATCCTAGACGAGTTGGAACAGGAACTGAAGATTGACGTGCGCCCCCTGAGTTGGCCCATCAACATCGGTGCCCACTTCAAGGGCGTGTACAACATCTATGAACACAACATCAGCCTGTTCAAGCCCGACAAGCAGCATGTGACCGACCGCGTTGACATCAATGACATCAACGACCCGGCCATCGACGCCGCTGTGGGCAAGGCCGATGCCGAGAAACTGCGTGCCGACATCGAACTCATCGACGGCGTGTATCCCGACTTCAACACGCTCGATTATCTGGATGCCAAGGTGGCGCCCGTGTTCTTCGGATCGGCGCTGAACACCTTCGGTGTGAAGGAGTTGCTGGACTGCTTCGTGCGCATCGCCCCGTCACCCCGCCCCGTAACCGCCATCGAGCGCACCGTGGAGCCTGGTGAAGACAAGTTTACCGGCTTCGTGTTCAAGATCCACGCCAACATGGACCCCAACCACCGCAGTTGCATCGCCTTTGTCAAGGTGTGCTCGGGTGTGTTCCAGCGCAACGGCAACTACAAGCACGTGCGCAGCGGCAAGAGTTACCGCTTCAGCGCCCCGACGGCCTTCATGGCGCAGAAGAAGGAAATCATCGACGAGGTGTATCCCGGCGATATCGTAGGCCTGCCCGACAACGGCATTTTCAAGATCGGTGACACCCTGACCGAGGGAGAAGAACTCCACTTCAAGGGGCTGCCGAGTTTCTCGCCCGAGATGTTCAAGTACATCGAGAACAGCGACCCGATGAAGACCAAGCAACTCAACAAGGGTCTGGAACAGTTGATGGACGAGGGTGTGGCCCAGATGTTCATCAACCAGTTCAACAACCGCAAGATTATCGGCACCGTGGGACAGTTGCAGTTCGAGGTCATCCAGTATCGCCTGCTGCACGAGTACGGCGCCCAGTGCCGCTGGGAGCCCATCCACCTGTACAAGGCCTGCTGGATTGAGAGCGACGACGATGAGGCCCTCGAGGCCTTCAAGAGACGCAAACACCAGTTCATGGCGCTCGACCTCGAAGGTCGCGACGTGTTCCTGGCCGACAGCAACTACGTCCTGCAGATGGCCCAGCAGGATTTCCCCAAAATCACGTTCCACTTCACAAGCGAATTCTAATATCATCATAAAACCATACAACTAAAAGCAAGACAGCAATGGAGAGACTGAGAAGATTATATGAGCAATGTGTGGGCAGCGAACCCACCGAGATCGTCCTGATGGACAAGGCCGGTTCCAACCGCCAGTACTACCGCATGCACGGCGAGCGCTCGATAGTGGGCGTCATCGGCGAGTCACGAGAGGAGAATGACGCGTTCATCTACATCGCGCGCCACTTCCGCGAGCAAGGGCTGTCGGTCCCCGAGGTCTATGGGGTAAGCGACGACCACATGGCCTACATCCAGGAAGACCTGGGCAAGAAGCCCGAGAACATCCTGTGGAACAAGATACGCCGCAGCGCCATCACCCATGCCTTCACCAGCGATGAGAAAGAACTGCTGCGCCGCACGATGCGTGACCTGGTGGACATCCAGTTCCGCGGCGCCCAGGGCTTTGACTACGGCCACTGCTACCCCGCCAAGTGCTTTGACGAGCGCTCCATCAAGTGGGACCTGAACTACTTCAAGTACTGCTTCCTGAAAGCCACGGGCGTAGTATTCAACGAGGACAAGTTGGAGAACGACTTTGAGAAACTGACGCACGACCTGCTGGCCGTTCCCAGCGAGACGTTCATGTACCGCGACTTCCAGTCGCGCAACGTGATGCTCGTGGGCGACGCCGACAAACCCGCTGAATGCAAACTGGCGTTCATCGACTTCCAGGGCGGACGCCGTGGTCCCTACTACTACGACGTGGCATCGTTCGTGTGGCAGTCACGCGCCAAGTATCCCGATGACCTGAAGAAGGACTTGGTCAACGCCTACATGTGCAAACTCAAGGAATACGTGCCCGACCTCGACGAGAAGAAGTTCCATGAGAACCTCAGGCTGTTCGTGCTCTTCCGCACGCTGCAGGTGCTGGGAGCCTATGGTTTCCGCGGCTACTTCGAGAAGAAGCCCGACTTCATGAAGAACAGCATCGTTCCCGCCGTGGCCAACCTGCGCAAACTCGTGCTCAACAAGCCCTTCAAGCAGTATCCCTACCTGACCCACATCATCGACGAGTTGGTCAACCTCAAAGACTTTGTCAGCGAGGACAAGGGCCTGACCGTCAGGGTAATGAGTTTTGCCTACAAGAAAGGTATCCCGCACGATGCTTCGGGCAACGGAGGCGGCTTCGTGTTTGACTGCCGCGCCCTGAACAACCCGGGTAAATACGACAAATACAAAGCCTTCACCGGCCTGGACCAGAACGTGATCGACTTCCTGAAGAAGGAGAGCACCATCGACAAGTGGCTGGAGCATGTCTATGCCCTCGTCGACGAGTCGGTAGAGCGTTACAAGAAGCGCAATTTCACCGACCTGATGGTGTGCTTCGGCTGTACGGGCGGACAGCACCGCTCGGTATATGCCGCCGAACACCTTGCTGAGCATATCCATGACAAGTTCAATGTCCGTGTCGAACTGTCGCACCGCGAGCAGCCCGACCACGAACGCACCCTCAACCCCGTCGACCAACTATGAAAGCCCTGATTTTTGCAGCAGGACTGGGCACACGCCTGCGTCCCCTGACCGACGACCGTCCCAAGGCGATGGTGGAGATTGCCGGCAAACCCATGCTGCAGCACGTCATCGAGCGTGTTGCGGCTGCCGGTTTCAACGACATCACCATCAACATCCACCACTACGGGCAGATGATTATCGACTTCCTGGAGAAGAACGACAACTTCGGGGTCAACCTGCACATCAGCGACGAGCGCGGCATGCTGCTCGACACGGGCGGCGGCATCCTCAAGGCACGCCAGTGGCTTGATGGCGATGAGCCTTTCCTCGTGCACAATACCGACATCATCAGCACGCTGGACCTGAAGGCATTCTACGACTACCATGTAGCCCACGACGCGCTGGCAACCATCCTGGTCAAGGAGCGCAAGACACAACGCTACTTCCTGTTCGACGAGGACGACCGCCTGTGCGGATGGACCAACAAGGCGACAGGCGAGTTCAAGCCAGACCCCGAGAAACTGCGTGAACGCGGAGGACTCAAGGAACTGGCATTCGGCGGGTTGCACGTTATCTCGCCGCGCATCTTCCCCCACCTGGAACGTTACCGCCGCCAGGAAGGCGAGAAATTCTCCATCACGCCGTTCTACATCAACGAGTGCAAGCACCACCTCATCCACGGCTACCACCCCGACTGCGACTACCAGTGGCTTGACATCGGCAAGCCCGAGACGCTTGCCCTGGCCCAGCAACTCCTCGAAGAGAATTAAACCATTCACTTCAAATCCCGTCTATAACAAGGAACTACTTATCAAAAGCAACGATATGAAAAAGACATTAATCATCGCAGCCATCATGCTGCTCGTGGCAGGCACCGTATCGCTCGATGCCCGCACCAAGGCCAAGGCTAAAAAGGCCACTAATGGCACCACACAGGTCATCTACACCGGCGAAATCGCCAAGAAGGTAATCGG
The DNA here is from genome assembly GCA_900320245.1 of uncultured Prevotellaceae bacterium. Classification (GTDB taxonomy): domain Bacteria; phylum Bacteroidota; class Bacteroidia; order Bacteroidales; family Muribaculaceae; genus Sodaliphilus. Next base: position 11,715 of record ONRP01000023.1, on the reverse strand, counting down.
TTACAACGGCCCCACCCCGCTGAACATCACCGTCAAGAACGGCGTCATTGAGAGTATCGAAGTGCTCAGCAACCAGGAATCTCCCGGCTACCTCAAGCGCGCTAAGGACAAGGTGCTGCCGCAGTATATCGGCAAGACCGTCGCCGAGGCCAAGAAACTCAAACCCGACATCGCCACCGGTGCCACCTACACCAGCGAGGCCCTCATCAAGAACATACAGATGGGACTGAACCAGGCGAAGTCCACTTCGACCAAGAAAACGGCCACCAAGAAGGCTACCACCAAGAAGAAAGCGACCAAAAAACGCCGCTAATCCTCCAGCCTCATGAAGAGTTATCTGGAACTGAAAGTACCCATCCGCTATGTGGATTCCTGGTTCACCGAACTGAGGGAACTGCTCGACGGAGTCAACGTGCGGTGGCAGCGGGATTACTATCACATCACGATGGTGTTCCTGGACTACGCTCCCGATAACGTCAACCTGGTGCCGGGACTGAGCGAACGGCTCGAGGACGCATTGGCACCGACCATCACCTTTGATCGGCTCGACGCTTTTGCCACCGGTGGAGGCCACAAGCAGGTCATCCACCTGACGACCAGCCATGTCCCCGAGGATTTCCTGGCTCTGGTTCAAGACATCAGACGTTACATGAAAGGTAAGGGCTGCGACATCCAGTCCGATTTCCGCCTGCATGTGACCCTCGGCCGTGTACAAGACCCGCGGACCAACCTGCGCCAGATCAAAGAGGCCATCAGCCAAGTGGACCTGCCCGACATCACACTCGACCTGTCAAACGTCGAGTACCGCGTCTTCAGGGGCAAAACCCTGGGGCAGTGGAGGCTGGTTCAATAATTGCGCAAGACCACACAAAAAACATGCCGCAGGCACCATTACGGTGTCTGCGGCACTTTTTTCCACATCCTGCAACCCGACTGCGCCGAGTTGCATATCACAAACCGGTTATCACTCCGGGTTGGTCACGATTTCGTAGATGACCTTGGCGTTCTCGGCTATCGCCTCGATGGGCGACCCGGCAGGGATGACGGTCTCGGTATTGTCCATATCGGGATTGGCATATTGGTCAATAATCTCGCCATCCTCGCCATAGACCGACACCTGTACAATATTGAAATTGTTCCAGTCGTCGGTGAACTTGTAAAGGGTCAACTTGTAGGCCACGGTCTTGTTATAGCCGCGGTCACGGGTATAGAAGGCGCGGCTCTCGGGCACGTCAAACGAGTTGCGCACCCACACCAGGAAACTCTGGCCATTGTCAGTAGTGGAGATATCGGGATGGATTGCAAGGGTCTCACCGCCGTCGGACAACACGTCAAACCAGTCGTCGGCAGCATGGGCAGCGGGGGCTGCCAGCATCAGCGCAACAAGCGCCATGAGTTTCAAAAAGAATTTCTTCATTGTCTATCGATGATTAAGTGTATGATCTAAGTCTGTGGCGGCAAAGGTATATAATTTTTGAGCAAGACAAGGGCAAAATGCACATTTTTTTGTGATGCCATAGCAGAAAAAACGTCCCGAGGGCTATCGCCATCGTACCACAAACGGACAACTATCGGTCAGGATGCAGTCAAAAAGTTTCCCAAAACCAACCACTTTTCCATTCACAATTCGGTACTTGTTGAAAAAAAAGTAAAAAAATGTTTGCACAGGACGGCCAAAAAGGTTAATTTTGCAGCAATATGATACTTTTTTCCTAGCAAGGCTGCTTCGTCGTGAGACGAGGCGCTTTTCTTTTATATTTATTGGAAATTCAACTTATTTGTTGTAACTTTGCCCACATCAACCAATCCCATCAATAGATTATGAAAATCAAGTTATTATTCACGGCACTGTTCATCGGCATGCTGATGGCCAGTTGCTCCACCCAATCACAAGACACCAACAATATGAAAGAGAAACCCGTGGCCGGCACCGACGGCAACAAGTACTTACCCTACGACCAGCGCACCGGTGACGAAGCAGTCGTGTACTTCACCCGCAACCTGAGCGCCGAAGGCCTTATCATGGCCTATGAGCAGGTCAACAAGACGATTGAAGGCCGCGTGGGCGTGAAATTGCACACCGGCGAACAGAACGGTCCCAACATCATCCCCAGCGAGTGGGTCAAAGCGCTCATGGAAAAAGACCTGAAAGGCGCCAGCATCATCGAGACCAACACCTACTATGAGGGCGACCGCTACACCACCGACCTGCACCGCAAGACGCTGCAGGTCAACGGATGGACCTTCTGCCCCGTGGACATCCTCGACGAGGAAGACACCGTGACACTGCCTGTCGTGGGCGGCAAGTGGTTCGACAAGATGTCGGTGGGCAGCCACCTGAAGAACTATGACTCGATGGTGGCTCTCACCCACTTCAAGGGCCATACCCAGGGCGGATTCGGCGGCTCGAACAAGAACATCGGCATCGGCTGTGCCGACGGCCGCATCGGCAAGGCTTGGATCCACACCACTCCCGGCCAGGACGACCAGTGGGACATCAAGGAGGAAGAGTTCATGGAGCGCATGACCGAGTCGACCAAGGCAACTATCGACTTCTTTGGTCCTCATGTGACCTACGTGAACGTGATGCGCAACATGTCGGTATCGTGTGACTGCGAGGGCCTTGAGGCTGAACCTGTGGTGACCCCCAACGTGGGCATCCTCTCGTCGACCGACCTGCTGGCCATCGACCAGGCCTGCATCGACATCATCTATGCCATGACTGCCGAGGAGCATCACGACATGCTCGAGCGCATCGAGAGCCGCCACGGCCTGCGTCAGTTGTCCTACATGAAGGAACTGGGCATGGGGCATGACCGCTACATCCTCATCGACCTGGACAACGGTGGCAAGCGCATCACCGCCCAAGAGGCCGCTCAGGGCCTGAAGCCCTTCGTCCAGAAGAAATAAATGAAGTGAAATTCAGGCAAGCACCAGCCTCAGCACTCTGATGGGTCTGTCTTTGCCCTGATACTGCTTTTCATCAATGACGGTTTCGCCGGTAGCGGCGAAACCGCATTTTTCCATTACACGGCCCGAAGCGGGGTTATCGACAAAATGTCCGCTGATGAGTGACCGGATGTCGGTCGTCAAGCGGATATGGTCCAGCATCAGCGACAGAGCCTCGGTGCAGATACCCTGATTCCAATAAGGTTTGGCAATCCAATACCCCGTAATGGGTTCACCATCGCGGGCAGGCAGGTTGCAGTCACACGAGGGGCCATAGCCGATGGCACCGATGGCCTCTCGGGTCGCTTTCAGTTCAATGGCCCAAGTGGTGTCATTGTTAAACACGGTGCGGATGATTTCCAGGCTTTCTTCCACATTGTGGTGCGGGCACCATCCGGCACGCGATCCCACGTCAGGATCCGAGGCATATTTATAGAGAGCCCCTGCATCACTGTCCTTCCACCGACGCAACAGGATTCGCTCGGTTTCCATCCTGATTTTTTTCACATACACCCGAGACGGCTTTCCGTCCATGTCATTCATCATTGTCAAGAACTCACAGCCGTATTTCTCGTACAAGCCGATGTGGTTGGTCGAGATATACACCTGCTCCACCCCTTCCTCACGGGCAAGACGTTCGACCTCGGCAAACAGAAGGCCCGCATAACGATGCCCCCGATGTTCAGGAAAAGTATAGATAAACCCCATCCACGGAGTGAGTTCCGTCGGCTGGATATCATCAAGGCGGGCGTAGGTGCAATAAGATATCAACTCGTCACCTTCGGTCAGCAGCAACACTTTTGAGCCCTCACCGACAGCCTCGAAGAAAGTACCCCCACACAACAATTCATGCAATAAAGCGCCCGCTCCCCAATCACTGCGCTTGATTTCCTCAAGCCAGTGCTCTTGCCTGTCACTGTCATGAAAACTGATGACAGTCTTTGGACAGAAATGCTTCACAGGATGCAGTATAAGTTACATGACAATGGCCTCACGGCGTTGTTATCACGAGCCGGTAATGACCTTAGTGATGAGTAAAGTCACGTCGTTGATATCTATGAAGTCATCAGCATTGACATTGGCCTCGGCGGGGCAATCAGTGATGCCTGTAAGCACATAATTGATCAGCAGGGTAATATCGTTGATGTCGATACCGCCGTCGTGGTTCACATCACCGGGTTGGTAATCCAGCGCGTCACCGAACAACACCACATGCCTGCTCCTGCTCCATGAACCGACTGATCCATCGATGTAATGCGCCTTGACACGGTAATAGAATGCGCCGCCTGGTGTGAGTCCGGTAAACTTGTAACTATGACCGGTAAGGCCCGTAACGAGACGGTAACTGTCGTCGCCCTCCTCATGAGGGGCACGCAACGTGAGAGCCTCATTCTCTCCGGCATAAACTTGAATAGTCTGGAAAACGGGAAATCCTCTCTGGCCTGCAATGGTAATCTGATCGATTTCATTGCAACCAATCACAACGACATACTGGGTGAAGTCGGTTCCTCCAGGAGCAGTGATTTCCATCTCATCGGCTCCAGTCGATACCGTAAAGCGCGAGGAACTTTGAGTCATGGCCGACTTTGCCATCACCACCACTGTCACCTTGTCATAACCCGACAAGTCATAGACGGGCGTGATGAAAGAACTCTTGTTGTTGATGGACACGCCCGCATTTTCACACCAGAGGCCGTTACCTGCAAACGTCCAGCCTTCGGGCAGCAAATCCTGAGGGTAGTCAGCATAGTTTGTGGAACTCTCCACGACATCACTCCAGTCTGTTTCTCCGATAAGTGTATAACCCGGTTTGGTATTCACCTCAACAGTATAACTCTCGACATATTTGGCCAAGGTCTCATCAGTCCAGTCGGCACGGAATCCCGTCAAACTGATGAAAGCGCTGTCGGCAGGCAACATCACGGGAGTGTAGACGTCCAGGACGGCATCACCCGTGAGGGATATCGTCACATCTTCGGCATCAGGGCTACTCAGAGTAACAACAGCCGAGTGGTGTCCCACTTCACGCGGCGAATAGGTCACCGTGACCACCGCACCTGAATCAGTGTCAGCCAGTGCGACGCTGGAAACATCAAGCGAGAACGATCCGCTCTCATCGGTGAGCGACATCGTCACATCACCAGTCAGGCATTTGCCCCGAACGATGAAAGAGTCGGTACTACTCTGATCCACATAGGCGGCCATATCGAGTTGATAGGGCGTCGCCATGATGGTGGGAGTGGTAATGGGAGGCTGGAGACCAATTATCATCTGCTGCTCGATGTTGAAGGTGTAACTCTTGTAACTGAAAGCATTCAAGGCAAAATCTCCGTTGCCTATTCCGCTCCATCCCCAGTTGACATGATAGGTGTTGCTGGCTTCAGAATAGCCATCGACATTGAACGCATGTCCACTCCAGCCACGCTCGCTGTCATAGTCATAGGCACAATAAACCACCGGGCGTCCTTCAAACAACTCTTTCTGGAGCATCTCGGCCCACTGCTGGTCGGTATAGATCTGCTGCATTTCGTTTCCGAAACCATCGGCCAGAGATTTCATAACGATGTCTGCCTCCTCGTCATAGCCGAAGAACTTGGCCGCGCGGAGGATGTCGCTTCCCTGTGCACCGCTGCCATCGGGGCTATAACTCATATGCTCAGCCTGACCGACATAACGCATCAGCCATGCGACAGCATCACCCTGCTCGGTGGTATACTCCCCCTCGTTATACTCGTCCAGCATATTGTCCCAGTCAAATGTCGTCGAGGTCAAGGCGGGAATGGCGGCACCATTATACGTATTGATGTAAGAAGGCACATCAGGTGTCGGTCCAACGGGGTACTTCCAATAATAGAAGACCATTGAAAGCGATGTGGCAGGACAGCCTGTCAAACTCACGGCGCCATTAACGACCGGGCAGTAAGTATTATAGGGCTCAATCTGATCCCACAAGGCCGTCAACATCGGGTGAACGGTTGGCGTTGTCCATTGCTGGTTAATGCGAGGTTTCTCAACCTCCAATCCCGGGTTAGCCTTCAGGAACTCCATTTGTCTCTTATAGGTACCGAGCCAGAAGCGCATATTCTCAGGCATCCGACTCATGTCCAGCGGGCGGTCACCATAAGCAAGAATCTGCTGGGCGCGATCGTCACCGGCAACAATCACAAAACCATAGTCGCTATTGAAAATAAAGTAAAGCGGCTTGTCTGCCCGAGCGCCGTAGGGCTCGGCATGCAGCAATGAGACAACACCGGCCTGATGCCCGGCAAAGCGATGACCGTCGGTATTACTCATGATGAAATCACGAGCCGCCTTTTGAGCCGTAGCCAAATCGACATCGGCAGCCACGGCCTGCAAACAAGCCATCACAAGCATCAGAACCAGCAAACAGTGCTTCGTGACTGAGCACAAACAAGCGATAAAAGATAGAGACTTCCTGTACATTCCTTTCAGCATTTTTATTGAAAACAATGCGCAAAGATACAAATAATAATCACGCTGACACATCGCCTGGCCACAAAACCACATGACGGAAACAAAATTAAAAATAATTTTGGGAATTGGGGAAATTGCATTAACTTTGTCAGTTTGAAAGAAACTAACAAACATCAACCTTATAAACCGAACCAAGTATGTACGACGAGAAATTATTACAGGAAGTGACCGCAAAGGCCCAGACGTGGCTTAGTGACAGTTATGACGAGAAGACACGTGCCGAGGTACAGGCCATGCTCGACAACGAAGACAAGACCGATCTGGTCGAGTCATTCTACAAGACCCTGGAATTTGGCACCGGTGGCTTGCGCGGCATTATGGGCGCTGGCTGCAACCGCATGAACATCTACACGGTGGGCAGCGCCACCCAAGGCCTGGCCAACTACCTGAACGAGGCCTTCAAGGACTTGGACCAGATCTCGGTGGTCGTGGGTCATGACGTGCGCAACAACAGCCGCCTGTTTGCCGAGACGGTCGCCAACATCTTCAGCGCCAACGGCATCAAGGTGTACCTGTTTGAGGGTCCCCGCCCCACTCCCGAGGTTAGTTATGCCATCCGTCGCCTGGGTTGCCAGAGCGGCGTGAACATCACGGCATCCCACAATCCCAAGATTTATAACGGTTACAAGGCCTACTGGGACGACGGCGCACAGGTGATTGCTCCCCACGATGTGAACATCATCAAGAACGTGAACGCCATCACCGATGTGAGCGAAATCAAGTTTAAAGGCAATCCTGACCTGATTCAGATCATCGGCGAGGACATTGACGGTCCCTACATCGAGGAAATCCACACCCTGTCGCTGAGTCCCGAGGTGTGCAAGCGCCATCACGACCTGAAGATTGTTTATACCCCCATCCATGGCGTGGGACGCGACATCATCCCCCGCTCCATTGAGCGTTGGGGCTTTGACAACATCATCCACATTCCCGAGCAGGATGTGATGAGCGGCGACTTCCCCACAGTGGATTCTCCCAATCCCGAGATGCCCAGCGCAATGCAAATGGCCGTTGCCAAGGCCGAAGAGGTTCAAGCCGATTTAGCCCTTGCCAGCGACCCCGATGCTGACCGCATCAGCCTGGTCATCAAGAACACCAAGGGCAAATATGAACTCGTGAACGGTAACCAGATCCAGATCATCTTCCACTATTACCTGATGGTGCGCAACCGCGAACTGGGTAAACTCAAGGGTGACGAGTACATTGTCAAGACCATCGTGACCAGTGAGACCATTGCCAAGATTGCCCGCAAGGAAGGCATCAATATGTTTGACTGCTTCACGGGCTTCAAGTGGATTGCACAAGTCATGCGCGAGATGGAAGGCAAGGGACGCTACCTGGGTGGCGGTGAGGAGAGTTACGGCTTCCTGCCCGAGACCTTCGTCCGTGATAAAGACGCCGTGTCGTCTATTCCCCTGATGTGCGAGATTGCTGCTTGGGCCAAGGACAAGGGCATGACCCTGAACGACCTGTTCATCGACCTGTACATCAACTACGGCTACAGCAAGGAGCGCGGCATCAGCGTCGTGCGTCCCGGCAAGAGCGGCGCCGACGAGATTGCCCAAATGATGGTCAACTTCCGCGAGAATCCGCAGCAGGCCATCGACGGCTCACCCGTAGTGCTCATCAAGGACTTCCTGAAACTGGAGCAGCGCGACATGCGCACCGGCGAGGTGACCAAACTCGTCATGCCCGCCACCAGCAATGTGCTGCAATACTACACCGAGGACGGCACCAAGGTATCTATCCGTCCGTCGGGCACCGAGCCCAAGATCAAGTTCTACATCGAGGTACATGACACCCTCGACAAGAAGGAAAACTACGAGGCCAAGAACGACTGGGCCGACGCCAAGATCGACCGCATCTGCGAGTCCCTCGGCATCGCTTAACAGTTAAGAGTTAAGAGTTAAGAGTTAAGAGTTAACAGTTAAGAGTTAAGAGTTAAGAGTTAAGAGTTGAGAGTTGAGAGTTAACAGTTTACAGTTTACAGTTTACAGTTGAGAGTTAATAGTTTACAGTTGAGGGTCTTCAGGCGTTAGTAACCATACTTAAAACTTAAAACTTAAAACTTAAAACTTAATACTCAAAACTTAAAACTTACAACTTAAAACTCAGTGAAAAAGAACCATTAATTAAAAACCAAATAACAAACAATTTTAAAAACAACATTTATGTCAGAAAAGATTCAGACTTTAAGAGACTCTGCAGGAATGCGCTGGACGGCGCTGTTGTTGCTCGCACTGGGCATGTTCTGCAGTTACATTTTCATGGACATCCTGTCGCCCATCAAGGACTTGATGCTTTCGGAGCGCGGTTGGGATTCGACCGCCTTTGGCACCATGCAGGGCAGTGAGGTATTCCTCAATGTGTTCGTGTTCTTCCTGATTATTGCTGGTATCATCCTCGACAAGATGGGCGTGCGCTTCACGGCTGTTTTGTCGGGTATCGTGATGCTTATCGGTGCAGTCATCAAGTGGTATGCCGTGACCGATGCTTTCATTGGCAGCAGTCTGGCCACTTGGTTCACCGAACACCTCAACTATATCCCCGTCTTTGACGAGTTGGGCATCTCACCCTTCTATGAGGGCATGCCCGCCAGCGCCAAGTTTGCCGCCGTCGGCTTTATGATCTTCGGTTGCGGTGTTGAGATGGCAGGTATCACGGTAAGCCGTGGTATCGTGAAGTGGTTCAAAGGCCGTGAGACCGCATTGGCCATGGGTAGCGAGATGGCATTGGCCCGTCTGGGTGTTGCCACCTGTATGATCTTCTCGCCCTACTTTGCCAAGTTGGGCGGTGAAGTGAGTGTGAGCCGCTCGGTAGCCTTCGGTGTGGTACTGCTGTGCATCGCCTTGATCATGTTCATTGTTTACTTCTTTATGGACAAGAAACTTGATGCCCAGACCGGCGAGGCCGAGGAGAAAGACGACCCGTTCAGGCTTAAAGACCTCAAGCAGATTCTTACCAGTAGCGGTTTCTGGCTGGTGGCCCTGCTCTGCGTGCTGTACTACAGCGCCATCTTCCCCTTCCAGAAATATGCCGTGAACATGCTGCAGTGCAACCTCACTCTTGTGGAGCCTGCCAAGGACACATTCTGGGGCGGAGACCAGGTAACCATCTGGCAGTACATCATCATGCTCATTGTTGCCGCTGCAGGATTTGCAAGCAACTTCCAGAAGAACGCAAGCAAGAAGTACACCTTGTTGCTCATCTCGGTTATAGCCCTTATCACCTATTGCTACATGGGTTATATGCGCCAGTCAGCCGAGGCTATCTTTGCAGTATTCCCCTTGCTGGCCGTGCTCATCACCCCCATCCTGGGCAACTATGTTGACCACAAGGGTAAGGCCGCTTCGATGCTGATGTTTGGCTCGTTGCTGCTCATCCTCTGCCACCTGACATTTGCCTTTATCCTCCCGATGTTTAAGGAGGGTGCTTCGCTGAGCAGTCCCATCGGCGGTATCATTGTCGCTTACATCACCATCCTGGTGCTGGGTGCTTCGTTCTCACTGGTTCCCGCATCGTTGTGGCCCAGCGTCCCCAAACTGGTGGACTCCAAGGTCATCGGTAGTGCTTACGCCTTGATTTTCTGGATTCAGAACATCGGTTTGTGGCTCTTCCCCATGCTCATCGGCAAGGTGCTGGACAATACCAACCCCGAGTTGACGGCCAAACTGGAAACCGTGAAAGAAACCACCAAACAGGCTGTCGAGAGTGGACAATTATCGGTGGAAGAAGGCGCAAAGAAGGTACAGGAAATCTCGGAGCAGGTTGCTGTTCAGTACGATTACACCTGGCCCTTGGTAATGCTTGCACTGCTTGGTGTAGCAGCCTTGATTATCGGTATCATCCTCCTTGCTGTTGACAAGAAGAAGCACCTCGGCCTTGAGGAGCCCAACATCAAGCCTGAGGAGGCATAATAGAGTTTTTAGCAATTAACTATTAGAAATCTAATAGGGACTTTATGGGGACCTTGAAGGACGTGAAAGACTTTAAGGTCCCTTTTTTAATTTAAATCGAAACACATGAGAGAACAGGTTAGAGAGACGATTGCGACACGTGCATGGGCACGATGGACCGTGCTGGCGATAGTGTCGTTCACGATGATGGCGGGCTATGTTGTCGCCAAGGAGATGTCGCCGTTGCAGTTTATGCTCGAGAAAGCCGCCGGTGACGGTGGTATGGGGTGGACAAGCGGCGAATTCGGCATCTTTGCCGGGTCGCGCGGCTTCTTCAACGTGTTTCTGCTGATGCTGTTTGTGGGCGGCGTCATCCTTGACAAGATGGGCGTACGCTTCACGGGCATCCTCTCGTGTGTGCTGATGTTGACGGGAGCGGCGGCCGTCTACGGTATCATCACCTACACCTCGCCCGACCCAATGTGGAACGTGCCCCTGCTGGGCACCGTGAAACGCCAGGTGGCGCTGTCGTCGTTGGGATTCGCCTTCTTCGGCATCGGCTATGAGATGTGCGGCATCACCGTGTCCAAGGTTGTCGTGCGCTGGTTCTCGGGCAAGGAGATGGCGCTGGCGATGGGCCTGCAGGTGGCCATGGCACGCCTGGGTACCGCACTGGCGCTCAACTTCAGTCTGCCCATAGCCCTGAACTGGGGACTGCCGCGTCCGCTGCTCATCGGCGTGTTCAGCGTCGGCGTGGGACTCATCGCCTATCTGTACTACTGCACGATGGACCGCCGCCTCGACAAGGAGCAAGGCAAGCAAGACACCACTCAGGACGAAGACGAGAAGTTCCACTTCTCGGACATGAAAATCACCATCAAGAATCCGGGCTTCTGGCTCATCACGCTGCTGTGCCTGTTCTACTACTCGGCACTCTACCCCTTCCTTGACTTCGCCACCAAACTGATGATTTCCAAGTATGGTGTCGAGGCCGAGTTGGCGGGTGCCATCCCCTCTATCCTCCCCTACACCAGCATCGTGCTGACACCGCTGTTCGGCGCATGGTTTGACAAAAAGGGCTTTGGCGCCACGATGATGGTCATCGGCAGCGTGCTGTTGACCATCACGCTGTTCGTGTTCGCCATGCCACTCAACTCGAGTTGGATTGCGGTGACGCTGATGTGCGTGCTGGGCATCGCCTTCTCGCTGCTCCCCGCCGCCCTGTGGCCCGCCGTGCCCAAAATCGTGCCAATGAAGCAACTGGGCACCTCCTACTCCATCATCTATTACATCCAGAACATCGGCCTGATGCTCATCCCCGTGGTCATCGGCAAGGTGCTGGAGCGCAACACCGTCGGCGAGCAGGTGGATTACA
>ONRP01000008.1 GCA_900320245.1 uncultured Prevotellaceae bacterium | reverse complement strand
TCATGTCGAGCGTAGCGTACTCGTCGTCCTGAATCTGCTGCAGGGTGTAGTAGCCACCCAGGGTAGCGCCGGTGTGCTGTACGGGAACCTCCTGAACTGAACTCGTCTTGGTGGTGTCGCTGCCAACGCCCGAGCCTGTGTACTGCAGGAAGTAGCCGTAGCGGTAGGGATGTTTGTCGTTCTTGGTCTCGGCCTTGAACTGGTCAACAATCTGAATCTCGGACAGATACAAGGGTGTGTTGAGATCAACCTCATGGCTACCACCATCGATATAAACGTACAAGCTTGAGAAGTCAGGCGAGTAGCTGGCGCTAGTATACATACCCGTGATGGTGATCACATCACCAGAATTTACGTTGGAGAAGTCGACTTCGTAATCCTGGTCTTGTGTGTTACAGTTAATCGTCTGAGCAGTGCCTGTCGAAGGTGTAAAGGTGAATGTACCACTGTAATAGGTGTTATTGGAGTTGTGAAGTATAAACTTCAGGTCAGCACCATTGTAGCCAGCGGGCACAGTGAACTTCAGGTTACCACCTCTTTGGATATAGAAGTAAGTATTATCTTGATAGTAAAGACCAGAGGTCACCCAGGGAGCCGAGGGAGAGATTATACCCTCATTATTACCAGCGTAGTTCTGGTTATCGATTTGGGAATCCAACAGGATGAAAGAACGGTTGGGCTCAGCCTTTGCACCAGTAGTGCTGCGCTTGTAGAGCTGGATAGCCTGATTGGTTCCATTGTAATAACGGAAACGATAGTTGTTATCTCCGCTGCTGGAGTTGAAGCGCAGTTGATAGTTACCAGCACCTCTGATGACAGCATCAGTGCCATTCATCGAGAAGGTGTTGGAGTATTGAGTGTTAACTTTAGCATCCAAGCCATTGCTCGAAGCATTACGACCGATGTAATAACCACTTGCACTCTTGATAGTACCAGTACCGTTGGTGATATCAAGCGTGAATGAAGACGCATCGGTAGTGGCATTTGCCGGAATGGTGTTATCGGTGATAGTAACGTCAATTACATTGTGGCCAGCGTCAAGAGTGGTGAGGCTGCCATCGAATGCCACGTTGTTGTTCTCACAGACGATGAGGTACTGGCCACTGGTCAGGTCGGCTGCGCTGGTCACCTTGGTATATACGCCATCGGTGGTGCTGCCGCCGCTGATTGTAGCCACAACACCTGCGGTGTCGATTTTCACGGGGGTAGTCATCGGCAGTTCATAACCCGAGAGAATCTGCTGGTCAAAGTAGTCAACTTTGTACCTGATTTCATTGTCGCGCTGATAGAACTTGAGCTCTGCTGCCTTTACCTTAGTGGTATTCTCATTGGCAACGTCATAGCGGTAGAGTTCAAAGAGGTTCTCGCCGTCGAGAACACGCTGTGCGGTCAACGCGTTGTCGGGGTTCTGGTTGTCTACCGTCATGAAGTTGCGGTAGTAGTTGTGCTCCTCGTCAATCTTAAAGTCACTCTCGTAGTGACCTAAGTTCAGGGAGAGGAAGTCTTTATAACCGGGGATAAGCACATCGTCAAGGTTACTCCAAGCATAGAAGTCACCGCCGTGCTCGGGGCTATTGGTGGCATCGGTAGGCCAGCCTTTCACACGATAGATGATGGTATAGCTCTCGGGGTACTGAGGAACCTGGTAGGTATAGGTGGTGTTGGGACCCTTGTAGATCAGACCTCCATCAGTCTCGGGCACGGGCACGGGGTTACCATTCTCGTCATATACGAAAATCCACAATTCATAGGTCTGGGGCACCTCCGTATCAACGATGGTGTTCAGTGACGATATCCAGTTGCAGGTTACATCATACATGCGGTTGGCCTCCGAGTAGTCGGCGACAGGCTGTGCCTCGGCAGTCAGCGTGATGGTATACAAGCCTACCTGAGGCCTGAGTTCGTAGTTACGCGAATTATAGGTGTTGCCAATCGAGTCATAGGGCGAACGTCCTCTCTCATCGGGGATGTAGAATACCAGGTTGGTCAGTGACTTCTCTTCGGTGCCTGCATTACCTGTCATCGAGAACGAGTGCTTACGGTAAATCACACTGGAGCAGTCATGTACAATGCCGTAGGAGTCACCCTCCAGCATCTTGGAATAGAAGTCGGTAATCTCGTCACCCGTGGCCGTGGTAGTGGGGCTGTACTCCTCATACATGCCATAGAAGGGAGCTTGGTAACCGAACTTGGCCAATTTACTCTTACCAATGAAGAAGAACTTGTTGAGCATGCCAGAGTAAGTGAACACAGTACCAGCCTGTGATTCACCATCCTGATCCACGCGCAAACCGTCGGTTAGCAACTCGATCGACTCAACATAGTCGTTAAAGATAGTCGTCAGGTCACTTTTTGTCTCAGTAGAAGTCGGAGCTGTTTCGTTATTATTCTTTACCTTAACAAGGAAAACAGTATGTCCATCCTCGAGAGGCATGGGAGCATCCGACAAAGTACCCGAGGACGAGGGCGATACACTGTATGCATAGTAGTAGAGTGTACTGGAGTCAAGTGTCTGTGAAGTTCCATTCACTGAAATACTGCTTGAATACCATGAGCTGCTATTGATAGCATAAACCCTTACTTGTACGCCATCACTAGCCGCAGAACCAATTGAACTTACGGGGATGGTGATAGTGCCACCTCCATTTTTGTATGCTACAGGATAAGTGTTATTGTTATAGGTATAAGTACTTAATGAGCAACCATAGTTATTGTTCAGGTCCTCTGGTGTTAACGAGAGCAATTCTGTGTTTCCGCTAGCATCGTAAAATGCAACAAGGAATACATAGGCATAGCCATTACTTAATGTAATCGTGATATTCGTTGGCATCGATCCAGTCTCCCATCCATAGTAGAAACGGGGATAGGTCTGTGTGGTCTCATAAGCCTTGTTGTAATGGGGACCAGGGATTGAATCCGTGTTGTAGACATATCTCAAGAGATACCACATCTGGTTCGCATCGGTAACCACATCAGTGAGGTTTGCCCACTTCTGGGTGTTTCCGTCAATCCAAGTGTAATTATAGTTCTCATACCACGACCTTGGGTGAACAACAGGAGTCGTGTAGTTGTTGGCAGCCCTTTGGGGGGCATACAACGCACCGCCGCGCTGGTAGTCGCCATTAGCAATGACAACATCCTGCTCGGCAGTTGACAAGTTCAACTGCTGAGGGGCAGGTTGAACTTTCAACTCAGAAATATCAGCGATCTTCTGAGCCGATGCAACATTAGTCCAGCCCACTGCAAGGAGCAGGCCGAACGCAAAGATTGATAACTTCTTTTTCATACTGTACAATATAAATTAAAAAAATAAATTAGTTTGTTTCACGAATTGAAGTTTCATAGGCAACGCCACCTGCCATGGTTTCGACCTCAGTCCACAAGCCACCTGACGTGCTTGCGAACCGTTGCCGGCTTGTGGAGAAGTTGGTATAGAGCGATTTATCGTCACGTTCAAAACCACAGGATACTGCTTCCCTTGTTCCCATAAACACTTAACCATGAGAAATGCCGTTAATTATTCAAGATGCAAAGGTAATATTTATTTTCTTTACACAAAGAAAAAAGCGCAAAAAAATTAAAGATAAGTTATTACGGCCGCGTTTCGGCAATTTGGTGTTTTGGGGCTTTCGGTAGGACGGAATTTTACAGAAATATTGCTAATGCTTGATTTTCAGCGATATAAGGAAATATATTGGCTATTGATTTCAATGAAGGCCTTAAAATTGCATTAAAATCGGATATAAATTTAAAAATACTTTTTATTCATCTAATTATTATACATTTTCTTGCAAGATAAGCCCTTACGCGGTAAGCACGTAGGGGCCCGTCAGGGAGCATGCCATAGGGCGGTGCTGTGGCGAGGCCGCACGTTACCGATAGCCCACAATGTTGGAGTGCTTACCTGCGGCAAGGCGGGGCATCGACTTGGCGTGGCCGCAGGGATGCCATGGTGGCAGAAGACCCTGCGGCTGGTGCTTGGCGACTCGCCCAGCGGGCCTCTGAGTAGCCTGTGGTAATGATGGCAATCGAGCGAAGCGAGGTAGCCGTCATCACCACAGGTAAAACGATACAAGATGATGTCGCTGTAGGCGACCCCATTACCATGATCGGGCAAAAGGGGTCGCCTACGGCGACGGCATGGATTGGTTCCCCTCTCCCGTGGTGCCTGCCACTGCACTCGCTGCGCTCGTTCCGCAGGCAGGTACCACGGGTTACCCAGAGGTCACCCTCCAGGTGATTATTGCTCGTTAAATTATTGGATGTCTGCAACTAACGTCCACGCCAAGGCGAGGCCCTGCATGAGCGGCGCTGTGGCAATGGGGGCTGGTTAAAGTGCTAATTGGGTGCCGATGCCATTAGTGAAATTTGAAATAATAAGGTTTGCGGATGCCAAATAGGTGTAATCCGCTAAATCCGTAGTTTTTAGAGTGAGGTGTAATTCGTAGTTTTCAATGTGAGGTGAGGAGGGTGATGGCGGCGTCGAGGATAGCGTCACGGGTGCGGTCGTTCTCGTCCATGTCGATGCGCACGTCAGGCGCCACGCCGAACTCGGTGAGCCTGCCCTGGGCGTCCATCACGGGGCATGACGAGAAACGCACACGCCAGCCGTTGGGCAGTTCGCTGGTGAAGGGCAGGCCGCAGCCGCCACCGGTGGTGTCGCCCACGATGGTGACCTGGTCAAGGCCCTTCATGATGGAAACGAAGTTGTTGGTGGCGCTGAAGGATCCGCGGCTGGCCAGCACGACGACGGGCTTGAGGTAATGGAGGTGATTCTTGGTGGGTTCGAAGTAGTAGGCGTAGGGCTCCGAGAAATCGTTGTGGCCGGGGCCTGTCTTGTGGCAGATGTAGCCCGCGAGGGTCTTCCGGTCGATGAAACGTGAGACTAAGGTCTCGACGTTGGTGAGCAGGCCCCCGCCGTTGTCGCGCACGTCGATGATGAGTCCGTCGGCGGTGGACAGGTAACTGAGGATGAGGTCGAGGTTGCCCTCGCCGATGGTCGACGAGAAGGAACTGTAGCGCATGTAGCCGATGTTGTCGGTGAGGATCTGGTACTTGATGCCCGACGCCATCTTGTAGTCGAAGTTGAGGTAGTGCTGGTCGATGATGCGCTCGTCGTAGTTGACGGGCCACTGCTCCCAGATCCAGTAACGCGACACGTCGTGGCTGGCGATGAGGTTGGTGTGGCCGTCGCGCAACTCCTTGAGCATGTCGCCGCAGATATCGAACAACTCCCTGTCGGTCATGTCGTTATCGATGCGGGCACGGTAGCGGTCGTGGACCTCGTTCCAGTCGACCTGCTTGTAGTCAAAGAAACTGTAGTGCTCGTCCATGATGGTCCACAGGGCCTCGAAATTGCCCACCTGGTCATGCCCGAAGTCGTCCTGCTCGGCACATCCCCAACACAAGCAAGACAACATCAAACAACACAGACAACGTTGAACAACAGGAACAACTTTTTTAATGGCTTGAGGCGTCGTGTTGCAAGCGCCGAAATGCCTAAGAGTTTTATTGATAAATATTGTTGTCATTGTTGTTTTTTGTTGTTTTTGTTGTTTGAAAATTAGAGGTGGATGCCGAGGACCAGGGCGTGGGTGAAGTCGTGGACGTGGAGGTTGTTGACGGTCCAGTGCTCGAGGCGGTTGCGGTAGCCCAGTCGCAAGACGACCTTGTGCAGGTTGAAGTCGGCACCCAGGTAGTTGGTCATATCGAAGCGGTTGCCCCACCAGCCCAGATGGGCGAGGTTCTTGTGGTTGCCCAGGTAGATCTCGTAGTAACTCTCGTCGTACTCGGGGGCGAAGAAGACGCCTGCCACGGGCAGTTGGACCTGGTAGCGCAGGGTGACGGGTATGCGCCACATGCGGGTGTTGAACCAGGCCATGCCTGTTGCACCCAGATTCCAGTGAGCCCTGACGGTGACGGGGTTGTTGCTGTTGACGGCGTCATAGACGATGCCGGCGCGCAACTGTGCCATCGGGCCGGCCGAGAAGCCCAGCCGTGGGTGCAGCACCCCCTGCCAGGCGTACTGCATGTTGAAGGTGATGTCGCCCATGACCTTGTGCAGGTCGTTGTTCTTGGCGTTGTTCTCCACGTAGTTGTAGTCGGCGCCCACCTGGAGTTGCCACAGCCACCTATAGTGGTTGACCCAGCGCGTGACCTCGATGGAGAGTCCAAGGTCGAGCCCGTCGTAGGTAATGGGCGTGAGGTAACTGTCGTGCACCGAGGCATAGCCCGCGTCGAGCATGAACATCGACTGGTTGTACAGCGCTGCCGATCCTTGTATGTCAGCGGGTATGGCCGCAGCACTCATCGCCACCATTGCACCTAATACCAACAGCAGAACTGACCGTGCTTTCGCACGGGAAATTAAACAAATTATATTTAAAATGCTCAAAATCAAATTTTTATAAATTTGTGAAACTTCCCGCCCTTCAGGGCGGTTGATTGTTGTGTCGTACTGCGTCGTTAGTCTTCGTCGAAGGGGATGCGCTGCTGGCCGGTGAAACTGTCGAGGACCTCGTCCTGGCTGATGCCGTCGGCGGCGGGGGTGGTTTCTTCACTGTCGCCTAAATCGGCGACGGTGGGCGTCTGCTCCTCGACGGGGTCGGGTTCGCGCGGCTCGATTTCGGTGATGGAGTCGACGGCCCAGTTGGTGACGCGTCGTCCCTTGGCCTTGAAGGTCTTGGTGCCGATAAACTCCTCGGCATCAATGATGAACGGTTCGCGGTGGGCGTCATCGCCACCCATCTTCACCTCGAAGCGCGGGCAGGGCTCGTCGCTGAGCAACAGCAGGTGCGACTCGGGGTTGGTGCCGATGAAACTCTGCTTCTTGGTGTTGTCCTCGAGGGTGAAGCGCTTGATGTAGGGATGGCCCTGGTCGGCGTCGTCGAGCACGGCGGTCCACACCTTGTCCTTCACATATTTCTCGATGCGCAGGATGCCCTCGTCATAGTGGTTGCTGGCCTCGGTGCTCGTGGTGTAGAACTCGCCGGTCTTCATGATGACCAGGATGCGGTCTTCGCCGGCGAACAGGCCCAGCGAGCGGCCATGGCCCTCGTAGTTGATGCGCAGGATGTCGGGGTCGAACCACACCTCGCGGTCGCCCAGGGTGGACTGGCCAGCCTCCTTGAGCGAGATGCGGTGCACCTCGTTCTTGGTGACGATGTTGCCGCGTGCCTGCTTGCCCTTGATGGCGAGTTCGGCGAGGTTGACGTCAAACTGCAGGATCTTGAGCCTGAACTTTGGCTTGAGGGTGATGCGCAGCACCTCGGCCTCGCCATTGGGATTGGCGGTGAACCAGGTGATCTTGCTGCCGGGCTTGCCCTGGGTGATGTCATACTCCTTGTCGCGGGTGATGCCCGTGACGGCAAAGCGCTTCATGAAGGTCGTGCCGCCGCGCCCGTCCTGATAGAGGACGTTGTAGATGGTGCGGGTGTCGCCCTTCTTGAAGACGTTGAGGTACAGGATGTTCTTGCCGACGTAGATCTTGTCGGCGACCTTGATGACCTTGAACTTGCCGTCCTTGTAGAAGATGATGATGTCGTCGATGTCGGAGCAGTTGCACACGAACTCGTCCTTCTTCAACGACGTGCCGATGAAGCCGTCGGCGCGGTTGATGTAGAGTTTCTGGTTGGCCTCGGCGACCTTGCTGGCGACGATGGTGTCGAACTCGCGGATGACGGTTCGGCGCGGGTACTTGGCGCCATACTTGGTCTTCAGGCCCTGGAACCACTTGATGGCGTAGTCGGTGAGGTGGGCCAGGTTGTTGTCGATTTCCTCGATGCGGTCCTTGAGGCGTGCGATGTTCTCGTCGGCCTTGTCGCTGTTGTACTTGAGGATGCGCTTCATCGGGATCTCGAGCAGGCGCAGCAGGTCGTCCTCAGTGATCTCGCGGAAGAACTGCGGCTTGAACGGCTTCAAGCGCTTGTCGATGTGCTTGAGGGCGTGAGCCTGGTCCTTGGCGTTCTCAAATTCCTTGTCCTTGTAGATGCGTTCCTCGATGAAGATTTTCTCGAGCGAGACGTTGTGGAGGGTCTCCATGGTCTCGCCACGCTGGATCTCGAGTTCCTGGCGCAGGATGTCGCGCGTGCGGTCCACACTGTAGCGCAGCACGTCGCTCACGGTGAGGAACTGCGGCTTGTGGTCCATGATGACGCAGCAGTTGGGCCAGATGGAGATTTCGCAGTCGGTGAAGGCGTACAGCGCGTCGATGGCGATGTCGCTGCTCGTGCCGGCCTGCAGCGAGACGATGATTTCGGCCGTGGCGCTGGTGTTGTCCTCGACCTTGCGGATCTTGATCTTGCCTCGTTCGCCGGCCTTGAGGATGGACTCGATGACGGTGCCGGTTGTCTTGCCATAGGGTACGTCCTTGACCAGCAGCGTCTTGTTGTCGAGTTTCTCGATTTTGGCGCGTACGCGCACATAGCCGCCTCGCTCGCCGTCGTTGTAGTGGCTCACGTCGACGTAGCCGCCCGTCTGGAAGTCGGGGTAGAGTTGGAACTCCTCGTCGCGCAGGTAATGGATGGCCGCGTCGATGACCTCGTTGAAGTTGTGGGGCAGGATTTTACACGACAGTCCCACAGCGATGCCCTCGGCGCCCTGTGTCAACAGCAGCGGGAACTTGGCGGGCAGGGTGAGCGGCTCGCGCTTGCGTCCGTCGTAGGAGAGGCCCCAGTCGGTGACCTTGGGGTTATAGACCGCGTCGAGCGCGAACTCGCTGAGGCGTGCCTCGATGTAACGAGGCGCTGCAGCACCGTCGCCGGTGAGGATGTTGCCCCAGTTACCCTGGGTGTCGATGAGCAGTTCCTTCTGTCCCAGTTGGACGAGCGCGCTGTAGATCGAGGCGTCGCCGTGGGGGTGGTACTGCATCGTCAGACCCACCAGGTTGGCGACCTTGTTGAAGTGGCCGTCGTCGGCCTCCTTCATCGCGTGGAGGATGCGTCGCTGCACGGGTTTGAAACCGTCCTCGATGTGCGGCACGGCACGCTCGAGGATGACGTAGGAGGCATAGTCGAGAAACCAGTTCTCGTACATGCCGCTCAGTTGCAGTTTCTTATCTTTGGGTACCTGGTAGGTGGAGTGGGCCTGAGGCTCGATGCCGCCCTCGTCGGGGGTGGCGTTGTTGCCGTCTTGGGCATTGGTCTCGTCGGGCTCTTGCTGCTCGATGCCTTCCAGTTCGTCGTCGTCTTTCTTCATATCAATTTTAGTGATTTAACCTGCAAAGATAGTAATTTTTTTTCAGTTAACAGTTAAGAGTACAGTTAATAGTTAATAGTTAAGAGTTAACAGTTAACAGTTAACAGGGGACAGTAAATAGATTAGGAGGTAGAAGAACAACTTCTAACTCCTAACTCCTAACTCCTAACTTCTAACTTCTAACTTCTAACTTCTAACTCTCTTTACAGTCCGGTGATGCGGACGACGGGGCCGAGAGGCTTGAGGTTGTCCTCGTTGCCGCCGTTCTGTGTGAGAATCCAGGCGATGGGTTTGTGGCGCTTGTCATCGGGCAATTTTGGGGTGGCGGCATAGCCGTCGGTGAGGAAGACGAGTCCATCATATTCCTCGTGCTCGTAGTAGAAGTCGATGGCGGGCTGGAAATTGGTGCCGCCGCGCCCGATGACGCGTATGCCGTTGGCCGCCTGCTTGAGCAGCAGGGGCTTTTCGGTTGTGATTTTGCTGTCAAACTCAATGACCTCGATGCTCTCGATGCCCTGCTTGAAGAAACGGTTGATGACGGCGAGGAACTTGCGGATATCCTCGTCGGGGACGCTGCCGCTGACGTCGACGGCGACGAGCAGGCGTGTGCTGTAGGCATACTGGCTGCCCATGGCGTCGAAGCCGTAGCGGCGATTGGGCCGCATGCGCGTGAGGTGCCGCTTGGTGCTCAGGATGCTGGCGCGGAACTGGCTGAGGATGGCGCGGAAGTTCTGCTTGCTCACCAAGGTGCTCTCGATGAGGGCCTTGAGGTCACCGCCGATGGAGCCCCACTGGTTGCAACGCTGTGCCGTCTCGATCTCGTGGTTGACCTTCTCGCTCATGAGTTCGTCCTCCTCCCAGAGCGAGGCGCCCGCGTCGGCATCGAGCATGGCGTCGGTAAACTCACCGCCACTTGACGAATCGCCGCTCTCGTCGCCGTCACCCTTACTGTCGCCATCGCCCGGCATGGCCAGCGTAATGCCGTCGCCGTCGGCGTCCAACTCGAGTTTAATGACCTGGTCGGCCATGAGCGAGTAGTACTGCTCAAAGGCCTGGCCGCGCTGGATGTCGAAGATGTGGGGGGGCTCGAGGCCGATGGTGTCCATGCCCTCGAGGTTGTCGCTGAGCGTCAGGTCGCTGGACAGGCGCATCAGGTCACGACGCGGGTTGTAGGGCTGACGCTGGTAGGGGTGCTTGAGGATGATGCGCACGACCTCGGCTTTGAGCCTGAGCGCCAGTTGGTTGTCGTCGAAGTGCTCCAGGCGTTCGGGGTTGTACTCGATGAGCCCCTTGCCGCACCGCATGTCGCAGCCCATGTTGTCGTTGCGCTTCAGGGCATGGGTGCATAGCACGGCGAACAGCAACGGCTCGGTGAGGAACCAGTCCTGAGAGAGATGCTTTATGCGTTCGCCGACGGTCATAGGTTGGCAATCATCTGGTTGATCAGGGTGAGGGCGTCGCGGCAGTCCATCATGATGAATGCGTTGGCGGCAGGATAGGTGGCGTTCTCAAAGAACGAGGCAAAGTGGGCAATGGCTTCCTGACGGTTGTTGCTGAGCATCCACTTGATGTAGCGCACCAGGTTGCGCCCGATGACCTCGGTCTCGTCCTTGCCGACGCCCAGTTCCAGGCTCTGGTAGATGCCCTCGTTGATGATGGCAATCTGGGGCATGGTGTAGGTGGAAAGTTCGCTTTGACAGGCAACGAAATCTTTCAGCACCTCGCGTGCCGTGAGCATGCGTGACTGGTTGAGCGACTGCATGAACATCGATGCCGCGCGTGCACCGATGACACCCGTGATCATCTTGGCCAGACGGTTCATGTCGTCGATGTGTCCGCAGGACTGCAGCAGTCCCGAGACGCGCACCCAGGCACGGCGGTCGGGCGTCTTGTCAAAGGTGCCCTTGTTGATGTCGGTGTTCTTCTCGAGTTCGTCGGGATGTTCCTCGATGAAGGTGATGACACGCTGGTCGATGCCGTTCTGCTTGGCCCAGAAGAGCCACTCGCCCACGGTGGGGGAGAAGAAGTAGACGTTGAAGCGCGACACCAGTGCGGGGTCGAGGTCGGTGAGTTGGTACTCTTCGCCGTCGTTGACGGCAGCGATGACACGGCTGCCAGGGGGCAGGGAACGTCCCGCGAGTTTGCGGTTAAGCGAGAGGTCCATGACCGACTGCAGGATTTCGGGGCGTGCGCGGTTCATCTCGTCGAGGAAGAGCACCACGGGCTTGTCGTCCATGGGGAACCAGTACGGAGGCATAAACTCGGTCTTGCCGGTTGCCTCGTCCTTGTTGGGCAGTCCGATAAGGTCGCCCGGGTCACTCATCTGTCCCAGGAACAGGGCGATGACGGGAATGCCCTGGTCCTCGAAGTGGCGGGTGATGATTTCGCTCTTGCCGATGCCGTGCTTGCCGACGAGCAGGATGTTTTGTGTTGCTGGCGTGGTCTCGAGAATCGTCTTGAGGTCGCCGGTGTTGATGGTGATGGCCATTATTTTGTCTTTTTAGTTAATTATCGAGTTATTGGGTCTCTAGATATTCTAGATGCTCTAGATGTTCTAGATATTCTAGATATTCTAGACTATCTAGGTTTTGTCGCTATCGAGGGGGGAGGTGATCCACTGGGCCTTCTTGCGGGGGCCGATGAGCCGGTAGGGGAAGAGTTTCCCCAGTTCCACCAGGCGTGGGATGTAGGCCATGTCGTGCCTGATGCGTGCCTCGAGGTCGCCGCCTTGGTTGAGGTTGATGATCATTGCGCGTCCACGGTTCAGGCGGATGTGCAGGTCGCGTTGTCCGGTCTCCTCGTCCTCGGTGAGGTGGTACTGCAGTTTCTTGCCCTGCAGGATGCCGTCGACCGCTTGCTGCAGCGGTGATTTGGCCACTGTGGGCTCTTGCGTGGCGCTGCCGTCAAGGATGCGGTGCAGCCAGCCCCTGAGGCCGTGTTGCTGCTGCTCGGCTACCGGCGCATCGTCCGCTTGGGGCTGGGGCGCCTGCTGCCAGTCGTCACGCACCTCGCTGCGCACGGTGAAGCGTCCGTCACGGGCCATGTAGGCAAACTCCACCATGTGGGGCTTGACCAGGTCCAGGTGGTTGATGAAGTCGTCGTGGGGGATGGGCAGGTCCAGGGTCTTGTAGGCATTGAGGCGCACCAGCAGGTGGGATTTGTGCCCATCGGCATGCCGCTTGTCGCAGCAGTAGGTGATGCCTGTGCCGTCGAAGTAGCGCTCGAGGTAGGCGTCCATGTTGTTGAGCGCCATGTTGCGCATTTTCACGCCCTTGCTGTCAGCCTTGAATGCTGCCGCCAATTGCTCTTTCCACTCGGGTGCATGCTCGAGGAAGAGCCTTGCCGTCTCGGCGATACGCGCCCTGTCGATGACCTCCATGGGCGGCCCGCTCCACCGCTGGTGGTAGTGCAGGTTCTCGATATCGATCGAGGCGCCGACATTGGAGCCGTTGACGGCGTGACAAAGTGTCAGTCCGCAAGGTGACACCACGTTCATCCCGACACCATAATTGCCGTTGTCGAACAGTTGCACCATGTCGTCGGTAACGATGCCGTCGACGAGTTCGCGCTGGGCCGCCATATACTCCTGGAGCATGCGCGCACTGAGGCGCGGCCCCGTGTTCTGGTGGCCGTTGGCGGTGGGACGGTCACCGAATGCGGGTTTCATAACAAGGTCAATCTCGGCGGCGATGCGTCGAGATTCTGTCCCTTCGGCTTCGGTATAGGTGTAGATAAACATCACCCTGTGAAAAAGCAAAAACCGTGCCTAAAGCAAAAACCGACGGCCGGGAGTTGTCGCCCCGGCCGTCTGAACCGTTGTCCTCTCGACATCTTGTGAGAGGTGTTGTTGTCATGTCACTTGGCTTCTTCGTCCCTGGCCTTGATGGCTTTGGTAACCGATTTCACCTTTACCTTGGCTCTGCCGGTACCCTCAACCTGGCCCTGCTTGCCGTCCTTGTCACCTTCCATCTCCTTGGCGGGTTCGTAGTACATGCCGCCGGGACGGTAGGCCGTGTAGTTGTAGAAATGGCTGTCGGTAGAGAGGATGAGGTAGCCGTAGTCGTTGAATCCGTAGTAGAGGTAGTCATAATCACCGTCATAGTACCTGATGTAGAGTCTTCCGCCACGGGTTTCCCAGTCAAATCCTACCGTGCAGTACTGTCCGTAGTAGTTGTAGTAGCAGTAGTTGCCCGTGTAGTTGCTGAAGAAGTCATACCTCACGACATCATATCCGTAGAGGTCGTATTCCCCGTAATAGTCTCCGCCGTATTCCGAGACCCAACTGCCCACGATATCCTCATAATAGTAGGGCGAATCCCAGTCGTGGCACGAAACCATCGTCATGGATACCAATGCAAGAAGCATCATGTAGTATATCTTTTTCATAGCGCTAAAGTTTTAAATGGTTAATGAATGTGCAAATATACTTAAAAGTCGGCATTCGCCACATGTGTTGTCTAAAAAAATGCGCGTGCCACCGGTGTGATGGGCGGCACGCGCCACCCGGAAATTACGAAATAGGCTAACAGCACCTAAAAGTTCACACCTAAATTGATTGTGAAGCACCCGTTGTGGGTGTCGTCGAAACTGTCTTGGCCGATGTTGGCCAGTCCGATATCATAACTGGCATCCAGGTAGAGCATGTTGAAGCCCACGCCGCAGCCAAGTTTGAGTCCACCGTCAAAGCGGTTGAAGTATCCGTTCTCGTAAGAACTAAAGGCTGTTCTGGTGCCGTAGTTCTTGATCTCGCCGTCGGTGCCCACAGCCAGGTAGGCGCCAGCATAGGGCTGGATGCTCGTCTGATTGCCGACGAAGTGCTTGTACTTGATGATCAGCGGCACCTCCAGGTAGTTCAGGTCGTAGGTGAACTTCTCGTGTCCAGACCCGCTCTTGCCGCCCTTCTGGCTGTAATAGAGTCCCGTCTCGAGGAACAGCGGGGCGCGGTAGGTGAGTTGTGTGCCGGCGGCGAACCCGATGTTCAGTCCGGTCTTCACGCTGCTGCCGTCCAGCAGGGGGCTCTCGCTGCTCACGTGGGAGGCATTCAATCCCACCCGCAGTCCGAAGTAATATCGGTGCCATGCGACATACTCGTTGCCATGTCGTCCCACGGTCTGTACCCGCGGGTTGTAACCGTAGCGGTAGCCAGGCTGGGCCATCGCTGTGGTGGCAAGTATCATGCACACCAGGCTGAGAAGTAGATTCCTTTTCATAATCGTAGTGAGTGTTAAGTGGTTATTTTTTGACTTTTAGACCTATAGCCGTCATGAAGGTTTAACCCCCTGAACTGCCAAAACCGATAACTGAGTCCGTCTTGCCGACCAACGGCACAAAAAAATCGACCAACCGCCTGTCGGCGGCAAGTCGCTAATGGTGGCAGAACATGGGATGAGGGTAAATCTATAGGCCTCGCAGGTAGTGTACCAGTGATTGCGTGTGCAGCATCTTGGAGATAGTGGCCTGCTGGACCTCGAGGCATAGCA
The DNA here is from genome assembly GCA_900320245.1 of uncultured Prevotellaceae bacterium. Taxonomy (GTDB): domain Bacteria; phylum Bacteroidota; class Bacteroidia; order Bacteroidales; family Muribaculaceae; genus Sodaliphilus. The sequence continues at coordinate 125,046 of ONRP01000008.1, read as the reverse complement.
GCAGTGCCGATGCCACCAGGATGACAAAGAATATGGCCCACGCGATATAGGCCTTGCGCCATCGTCCCTCGGCCAGGCGGCACAGCACATAGACCGCCACGGGCACGAACAGCGGTTCGATGGGGATGACATAGCGCGCTACCGAGCCGGCCATCACATAGGCAATCACGGCAAATGCGGCAGCGGGCCACCAGGGCCATACACCCATACCCTGGCCACGGCGCCAACTGATGAACAGGTAATAGAACAAAGCCGTGCCGCCGACGAAGTACCATCCGTAGGTCATGCGTGACAGCAGGTTCAGGAACGACTGGTTCTCGTAGTAGATCCAGGGGAAGGGGATGATGAACTGCACCGACATCGTCAGCGGCAGCATGAGCAGTTTGTGCCAGGTGGAGTAGAGGAAATAGTAGTTGAGCAGGTCATGGTAGAACTGCTGCGACTCGGACGTGACATAGAAGCGCTGCATGTTCCATCCGCCCGAAGCAATCTCGGCATGTCGATTCAGCGAGTAGGACGACAGATGGTTGCCCAGTAGCAGCATCAACGCCACTACCGCCAGCATCACGGCCGCCGCCCGCCAGTCGCGTCGCCACTTGGGCAGCCCCATCACCACTACGCCGAGGGCAATGAAATAGAGGAAGGTGGTGCGTACCATCGCGATGAGCAGGCATGCCAGCACAAAGAGCAGCATGTCGCGCACCCACCGGTGCCGTTCCACGTCATCGGCAGCCAGCGCCGAGAGGCTGAATCCCGCCATCGCCATGGCACAGCAGATGCTGCCCTCCTTCAGCATGTTGGAACTCAGCATCAGGAAATAGGCCAGCAGGCATGACAGGACCATGGCTATCGTTGTCAGGGCCTGGGGCGACTGGCTGACGCGGTGTGCCAGCAGCCGTCGTGTCGTCATTCCCGTGAGCACCACTGTCGTGAGTGTGAACATCAGATTCAGCGCCTGAGGCCACACGACGTTCAGTCCGAACACTTTCCATAGGCCCACCATGATGAGCGGGAATCCCGGGAACACCACCCGTCCGGGTTCTACACTGCCGTTGTACTTGTTCAGTGCCCACTTGTAGTAGTTGCGGCTGTCGCCGCTCAGGTTGGGCATCTGCAGCGAGAATTCGTCGAACAGCGTCCATCTTTCCAGCCTTGCGTATTCCACCGCGATGAGTGCCACTGCCAGCACAAACAGCACCATGCAGGCCTGCCACGAGGCCCCCTTGCTGCGTGACAGTGTGATGCGCGGCACGGCATAGGCCACGCCATAAGCCGCTGTGATGCGCAAACCATCGGCCAGCCCGAAGTGCCGCGAGGCCACCACGGCCAGGATGACTAAGGCCAGAGCCTCGGCCATCATCAGCCATCGGTTATATGTGGTGGGTCGGTTTCTCATCTATTCGGCAGAAGAATTTAAAAAAGGAATATTTTAACACTATACGAGTCTGCAAAAGTATTACTTTTTGTCGTGGTGGACAAATTTTTTGCTCAATGCTTTCCCTTTTCACGTAAAATATATAACTTTGTATGTTTAAACCGACCTGTCAGGAAATCATGAGCGACCAACCGATGAGAATAGATGTTGATAAAGTGCTTAGGGAAAGGCTCTCGAAGCGCTATCGGTACATCCCGCGCTTTGTCGTGAGGTGGTTGGAACGCACCATCTGCCAGGACAGGCTCAATGCCATTCTCGTGAAAATGGCAGAAAAGGACAACAGTGTGGATGCGGCGACCGCCGCCCTCGACGAGATGGGTATCACTGTCGAGGCCACCGGACTGGAGCGCCTGCCGCAGGGCCGCTTCATGTTCGTGTCCAACCATCCGCTGGGAGGCCTTGACGGCCTGGCGCTGATTTCGCTGCTGGGCAACCACTATAACCGCCAAATCAAGTTTATAGTCAACGACCTGCTGTGGGCTGTAGAGCCCCTGCGCGGTGTCTTCCTGCCCGTGAACAAATACGGCAGGCAATCCCGCACCGCGGCAGCCGACATTGAAACCGCCCTGGAGAGCGACAACCAGTTCATCACCTTCCCGGCCGGCCTGTGCTCGCGCATGCAGCCCGACGGCACCATCGCCGACCTGCCGTGGCAGAAGTCAGCCGTCGTCCATGCCGCTAATTACCATCGCGACATTGTGCCCATCTTCTTCGATGCCCGCAATTCCAAATTTTTCTACCGTTTCGCCAAGTGGCGCAAGAAGTTAGGCATCAAGTTCAACATCGAACTCATCTTCCTGCCCAAGGAGATGATTAAGCAGAGCGGCAGCACCTTGCGTGTCACCATCGGCGAGCCCATCCCCTGGACATCTCTCGATGCTGCCCATCCCAAGCAAGAGGCAGCGCACCTGCGCGATATCGTATATACTTTGGCACCCGTGCCATCCAAAACCTGAAGCCCTATGGAACCGATTATTGAACCCATCCCCGTAGAACTGATAGAGCAGGAACTCACACCCGAGCGCCTGTTGCGTCACACCAACAAGGCCGACAACGACATCTATGTCATCACAGCCCATAACGCTCCTAACACGATGCGCGAAATCGGGCGTCTGCGCGAGATTTCGTTCCGCTCGGCCGGTGGCGGCACTGGCAAGGCTTGTGACATCGACGAGTTTGACCTGATGGACCCGCCGTGCCGGCAACTGCTGGTGTGGAATCCCGAGAAGCGCGAGATTATCGGTGCTTACCGTTTTATCGGCGGTTGGGACGTGAAGGTGGAAAACGGCAGTCCGCGCATCGCCACGGGCCACATGTTCCGCTTCAGCGACAGGTTCCTGAATGAGATTCTGCCCGTGACGATTGAGTTGGGCCGCTCGTTTGTGCGTCCCGAGTACCAATCTACGCGCGAGGGCGTGCGGGCCTTGTTCGCCCTCGATAACCTGTGGGACGGCCTGGGTGCGTTGACGATAGTCTATCCCCAGGTGAAGTACATGTTCGGCAAGATGACGATGTACCCCTCCTATGACCGCGAGTGCCGCGACATGCTGCTGTGCTTCCTCAACCTGTATTTCAATGATAGGGAAAGGCTGGTTGTGCCCATCGACCCGCTGCCCGACACCCGCAACGATGACCCCGAACTGATGTCGCACTTCGTGGGCAACGACTTCCGCGAGGATTACAAGCGGCTGAACTCCTTCATCCGCCAGCACGGCATCAATATCCCGCCGCTGGTCAACGCCTACATGGGCCTGTCGCCCAAGATGCTGCTGCTGGGCACTGCCATCAACCGCGAGTTCGGCGACGTGGAGGAGACCGGCATCCTGATCAACCTCGATGAGATTGCCGACGAGAAGAAGCGGCGCCACATCGACACCTATCTGGCTAACATCGAACGATAATACCCTGATACATCATGATAAGAAACGCATTATTGTCAATCATCACAATCGCCACGGCCCTGGGGGCGGCGAGCCAGGATCTCGTGGACAGTCTCCAAATCGTGGAAAGTGCCCAAAGCGAGGACACCAAGTATACCACATATGACCCTGTTGAGATCAGAGTATCCAGAACAGAATTCTCGGTGGGCGTGGTTGCCAATGCAGGCAACAGCGAGTTGGCACCCTATTATATCGGCTCCAACAATGGCGGTGTGCTTACCCAACAATATTCGGTCCTGGCACACGCTTCGCTGGAACACAGCATCGACCTGCAGAAGCGTTTCTCGTGGGGCGCCGGAATCGAAGCATGGGGTGGTTACGCATCGAGCGCGGGCTATCAGCGCTATGTGGGCGATGGCCAGTTTGAGGTCCAGAAACAACATCCCGCACGCATTTGGCTCCAGGAGGCCTATGTTGTCGCCAAATACCGCGGCGTCTTTGCCATTGCCGGTCAGGCACGCAAATCCTCACCCATTGTCGAGGACTGGTTGAGTAGCGGTGACCTCGTGTGGAGCAACAATTCGCGTCCGCCTGTAGGCCTGCGTGCCGGTTTTATCGACTTCCAGGACATTCCGTTTACCCAGGGTTGGGTGCAAATCAAGGGCGAGTTCGGCTACTTCCGTGAGTTGGATGACAAGTGGCTGGAGAACCACTACAACTACTATAACCACTTCATCACCACAGACTCGTGGCTGCATTACAAGAGCCTGCACCTGCGCACCAAGCCTGACCAGCCCTTCGTGTTCACCATCGGTGCCCAGTCGGCCTGCCAGTTTGGCGGCACCGCCAAGTACTATGAGGACGGCCAGGTGACACGCACCATCAAGATGGATGCCGATGCCAAAGCCTTCTGGCGCACCTTTATCGCCGGCAGCGGCGGCAACAGCGCGGGCGACTCGTTTGTCGAGGGCAACCACCTGGGTTCCTGGGACATCGCGCTGAAACACAAAATCAAAGATACCGACAAAATGCTGCGCGCCTACACCCAGTGGTTGTGGGAAGACGGCTCGGGTATCGGCAAGATGAACGGCTTTGACGGTCTGTGGGGACTGGAATACCGCAATACGAGCGGACTTCCGTTGATTTCAGGCGCTGTCATCGAATACATCGACTTCACCAATCAGAGCGGCCCCATCCACTGGACCCCCAACGACCATCCCGGCACGCCCATCATCAGCCATTCGTCGGGCGCCGACGACTACTACAACAACTACATCTACAACGGCTACCAGAGCCGCGGCATGTCCATCGGCTCGCCCTTTGTCAAGTCGCCCATCTACAACCAGGACGGCTACATGCGCTACCGCGACAATGTGATGCGCGGTTTCCATGCCGCCATCGAGGGCTTCTTCTCGCACGAATGGTTTTACCGCCTCAAGGGTTCTTACCGCAAAGCGTGGGGCACTCCCATTATCCCGCGTGCGGGCAGCGTCGACGATTTCTCGATGGCCCTGCGGGTCTATTATACACCCGACTGGCTCACGTGCTGGAAAAGGGATGATCGCTTGACGATAAATGCCACGGTGGCTGTTGACCACGGCAAGTTATATGGCAACAACTGGGGCGTACAGTTAGGCATCTACTATAACGGCTTCTTTAATTTCAAGAAATGATGAAAAAGACATTATTATATATCACTGCATCGCTCGCTATGCTGTTGACCTTGGGAGCCTGCACCCGCAACCACGGCGACATCGGCATCTGGTTCGGCACGTGGCATGTCGAGCAGATTACTGCCGGCGGCACTCCCGTCAATGTTGTTGGCGACTACTTCTTCCAGTTCCAGAGCAAGGTCTTCAGGGTATCGCAGGTCTATGGCCATGAGCAATTGGTAGAGAGTTATGGTGCATGGAGCGAGAGCGAGGATGGCAACGGGATGGTTGTCACGTTCGACGACCCAACAGTCTATTACATTGAGATGCCGGGACTGGAAGCCGAGAACCTCTTCACGGTGACAAGGACTTCTTCCCGCGAAGTCACATTGGCCAAGACCGACAAGCAAGGAACTCTTTATACTTACCGCCTCAAGAAACAACCTTAATATGAAGATATGAACATGAAACGTTTTTACAGCCTTCTTCTCCTTGTCTTGCTTGTGGGCTTCACCCTCATGGCAGGCGTGCGCGAGGACTTCAAGGCCAACCCCAAGTTGAGCGCCAACAACTACCAGGCCTATCCCACCAGCGGCTTCCCCGCCATCACGGCGCCCCCTGCGGGCTACGAGCCGTTCTTCATCAACCACTACGGCCGCCACGGCAGCCGCTGGCTCATCCGCGAGAAATCCTACACCCTTCCCATCGACATGCTGGAGAAGGGCGAGCGTGACGGCAAACTCACCCGCCGTGGAGCCGAGGTGCTTGCCATCCTGCGCGAGGTGCACGATGCCAGCAATGGCCGATTGGGCGAACTGAGCGACATCGGCGCCGAGCAACACCAAGGCATCGCCCGCCGCATGTACCAGAATTTCCCGCAGGTCTTCCAGGACGGTGCCCCCGTGGTCGCCCGTTCGACGGTCGTCATCCGTTGCATTCTGTCGATGCAGAACGAGGTGGATGTGCTGGCCTCGCTCAACCCGCGCCTGAAAATCACCACCGACGCCAGTCAGGCGACGATGTACTACATGAACTACAGCGACAGCGTGGCCAGGACGCTGCGTGCCTCGATGCAGGAGACCATCGACCAGTGTCGTGACAAATGGGTCAATCCCAAGGGACTGTTGAAGAAACTGTTCAGCGATCAGCGCTGGGTGAAAGCCAACATCGACGAGGGCGAAGCCCGCACGATGATGATCAACCTGTTCGACGTGGTGGGCAACATGCAAAGCCATCACCAGTTCGAGAATGTGAACCTGTATGACCTGTTCAGTGCCGAGGACATCTATAGCGTGTGGCGCTATAACAATGCCTTCTGGTACATCAGGTCAGGAGAAACACCGTTGACGCAGTGCCGTGTCGACTATATGGAGGCCAACCTGCTGCGCAACTTCATCGAGGATGCTGACAAGGCCACTACCGACGACGACCCTGCACCCGGAGCGTCGCTGCGCTTCGGCCACGAGAGTGTGGTGCTGCCGCTGTGCTGCCTGATGGGCCTGAACGGCGCCGACTACCACACGACCGACCTCGAGACGCTGGATAAATACTGGCAGACCTACAAGTTTTTCCCCATGGCCGCCAACATCCAGTTTGTGTACTTCCGCAAGGCCGGCAGCGATGACATCCTGATGTTGCCGCTGCTCAACGAGCGCGAGGCCACGTTGCCCGTTGAGACCGATGTCGCCCCCTATTACCACTGGAGCGACGTGCGTGATTACTTTATCGATAAACTCTCCCGTCAACCCATCATCGCCCCCTCGAAATGAAACACATCACATTATTTATAATAGCGATAGCGGCCTGTTTGGCCTTGAATGCCACCAATCCCCGCAAACAGGTCATCAGCAACTTTGACCGTTCGGCGAGCAACCATTATGCCTACCCCTATGGCACCGATGTCGACGTGCCCGACCTCACGGCCGCTCCTGCGGGCTACGAGCCGTTCCACATCGACCACTACGGCCGTCACGGCAGCCGCTGGCTGACCAACGGCAAGGTGTATGAGGGTCCCATCAAGCAACTCAACAAGGCCAAGGAAGCCGGCATGCTCAACCTGCAGGGCGACCTGCTGTTGCGTCAACTCACCCGTGTGAACGAGGCTTCGAGAGAACGCGTCGGCGACCTGAGCGACGAGGGTGCCGTGCAGCACCAAATCATTGCCGAGCGCATGTACCGGAACTTCCCCGAGGTGTTCAGTGGCGATGCCCGTGTTGACGCCCGGTCGACTGTCATCATCCGTTGCATCCTGTCGATGCAGAACGAGACCATGCGGCTGCGCTCGCTCAATCCCGCCCTGCGCATCACCACCGATGCCAGTTACCACGACATGTACTACATGGGGTGGGGCTATGGCGAGGATACGCTGGCCAATGACCTGCGCAAGAGTGTCGATCCTATCTCCAACGGCATGTATGACAAGTACTTGCACCCCGAGCGTTTCATCGCACAATTTGTCAACGACACGGTTTGGGCCGCTCAGAACCTGGACGCCAAGCAACTGATGCGCGACGTGTTTGACATCGCAGGTTCGCTGCAAGGTCACGACAGTTTTGAGAACATCAACCTGTACCACTATTTCAATAACAGCGAGATCTTTGAACTGTGGCGCCTGAAGAACATCTACTGGTATATCCACTGGGCCAACGCGCCCCAGAACGGCAACCGCATGCCCTTTATCGAGCGAGCCCTGCTGCGCGACATGATCGAGAAGTCTGACGCGGCCATCGCTACCGGTGAGCACGGCGCCAACCTGCGCTTCGGCCACGAGACCTGTGTGTTGCCGCTGGCATGCCTGCTGGAGATTGACAATGTGAACTACAGTTGCGACGACCTGAACACCCTGCACGAGAACTGGCAGGACTACAACATCATCCCCAAGGCCTGCAACATCCAGATGGTGTTTTACCGTCCTGTGGGCACCGTGGGCAACAAGGCCGAGGATGTGCTGGTCAAGGTGCTGTTCAACGAGCATGAGGCCACTCTGCCCGGCACGCCTGTTACGGGTCCCTACTACCGGTGGAGCGACCTGAAACAGTACTACGAGAAGAAACTCTCCACGGTCATCGACTGGAGCGTGAAGTAAAAAAAGAGTGCCGCAATTTGCGGCACTCTTTTTTGATGCAATGATATAGCAGTAGGACTATCGTTTAACCGCCCGTAGGGCGGGAAAGTAAATATTCAGCCCAAACACCCGCCACCAAATATCACGCTAAGTCGCAAAGACGCTAAGTTTTTTTGATTATCACACAATTATCATAGTCAAAACAGGGAAACTTTTTGATAGATTGAAGCATTTTATCCCGTTTGACATATCATAAATAGGTTCTGTAACGTATTAAATATCAAATTCTTAGCGCATTAGCGTGAGGAATACGGCTGAATAGTTGCGGCGGGAGATTATTAATTAAATAAATTGTTTGATTTTCAGTGCGATAGCACGGTTATATGACCTAGTCATAATTACGCCACACCGCCCTACATTCTATCGTTTCTACAGCATGGCTGTCTTTGTCGGGCATTAGTGGTTTTTTGTGATGGCAGATTGATAGACCTCCTGATAGCGGTGGGCGACTGCGCTTTCGCCGTAGGTGGCGAGTGCCGCAGTGCGGGCTGCTGCTCCCAGAGTCTCATGGCGTCCATCCTCGAGACACCAGGCGATGCCTGTGGCGAAGTCGATGCTGTCGCGGTAACGAGCCACGTAGCCGTCCTGCTGGTGGTTGATCATCTCGGGGATGCCGCCCACGTCAAATCCCACACAGGGCGTGCCGCACGACATCGCCTCGACAATGGTGTTGGGCAGGTTGTCCTGCAGCGAAGGTGTAACAAACAGGTCCACAGCATTGTACAGGCTGGCAATTTCGGCCTCATTGCTCATGTAATCAACGGTATAGACCGGCAGCGGCAGGGCCGACTTGACCTTCTCGGCGTCTCCGCCGAGGACGACGACACCCAATTTGTCGGACATCTCGGGTCGGTTGTGCACCAGGTGTCCGCAGGCCTCCTTGAGGTAGCGGAATCCCTTGCGCTTGTCGGTGATGCGTTGGGCGCCGAAGAGCAGTAACTGCTTGTCAACAGGCAAATTGTGGCGTTTGCGTGCCTCCATTTTATCGGCGGGAGTGAACACGTCGGTGTCGATGGCATTAGGCACGTTGACGACCGTGTGTCCGCTCGTCAGCGGGCTCATGCGGGCAAGGTCGGCCATCCAACGGCTACAGCCCACAAAGGTGACGTTGTGGTCCTTGTACATCGCCCGCTTGCGGTCAAATATGCGTCGGGCCAGGTCGATGACGCTGCGCTTGAGCATGGGGCAATGGCTGCACTGCGTGCGGTACTTGCCGCACTTGCCCGAGTAGTGGCACACGCCCGTGAAATGCCACTGGTCATGCATGGTGATGACCACCGGTTTTCCTGAGTTGAAGATGCGTTCCAGGTCGGCCATCGAGAGGAAACCCTGGTTGATCCAGTGCAGGTGGATGACATCGGCTTGAATGAAGTCGTCCATCTTGGTAATATCGGTGCCTGCGTTGGCAATGTCAATCTGGAAAATACTTCGCTTGTTCAGGCCGTTGGCCAGCCAGATGACCCCGCGTTCCCACAGGAACTTGGACTTCAGCCGCCACGACTGCGGGATGCTGACCACGGCGTCATCGTCGGTCTTGCGGTCGCGCACGAGCATGCGTGCCTCCACCCCGTTGTGGTTCAAGGCATGCAGCAGGCGGTTAGCGGCAATCGCAGCACCGCCGGTCCTCTCGGCCGTATTGACAATCAGCACACGCATCGTTACAGAATCGGTGATTTGTGACCCCAAAGGTAATAAAAGTTGCGGGGGTGGTAACCATTTCGGCATAAAAAAAGTAAAAACTTCGTTTTTCTTTTTGTTCTGCGCTCAACTTGCACTCAGTTGAGGGCTATTGCCCTCGAAGTTAGGCTACGTTTCAACAAAATCAAAATAAATTTTGCTTTTGTGTTCAACTTGCACTAACTTTGCAAAATTTACGGGGACTGTTCCCCGAGAAGAACGAAGAAACCTGAAACAGAACATGAAACAGATGAAGATATTACCCGTCCTGCTGCTGTGCTGCACGCTGCTGGCAGGCTTGTTGTCGTGCGGCGGGCGCAGTAGTCTGGACAAGGCAGTGCGCAAGGTGCTGGTGAGCGGGGACACGACCCGTGCGGCCTATGACTCGCTCTGCTCCATCGTGACTGCCAACCCCGGCCGATTCGGCGACCTGGTGACTGCCGACGGCAAGGTGGACCACAAGAAGATGTACGAGTTTATCGACGGCATCGCTTCGAGCCTTCGTCCACCGATGCATTGGGACACGCGGCTCTATGGCGGCGTGGAGAACCTGTCGCTGACGGTCTACTTTGAGCGCAGCGGCTCGATGGTGCCCTATGACCAGCGCGACGGCGGCGGCCAGTTGAAGAAGGCCGTGAATGACCTGATCAACCACTTCCCCGCCACGAGCAAGGTGGCCATCAATATCGTGAACGACGGCATCTACCCCTATGAACACACGGTCGACGAGTTCCTGCAGGACCGCGACATCTACCAGAGCACAGCCGGCATCGGTGACGCGAGTTATACCGATTTCCAGTTGATTTTCAACAAAATCCTGGAGGCGCAGCGCCCCGGCAACGTCAGCGTGCTGGTGAGCGACCTGATTTACTCGCCCAAGGACATCCACGGCGTGAGTCTGGACAAGATTTTCAACGAGGAGAACAGCCTCGCTACCCGTGTGTTTGCCAAGTATAAAGGCAAGAGCGTGGTGGTGCAGCAATTCATGGGTGACTTCAGCGGCAAGTATTATCCTTATAACGGCGTGCCGTTTGACTACAAGGGCCAGCGTCCGTTCTACCTGGTTATTATTGCCGACGACGACGCGATGAACCTGTTGGCCCAGGACCAGCGCTACAGCGGTGTGCTTGATGCCCCTGACGTGCGCTGGCAGTACCGCTTCAACCAGGGCACGTCGCAGGTGGATTGCTGCGTGCTGCCCATGTGGAAAGCCGACGCGGGCCGTTTCCGCGTGAAGCCCGGCGAGGAGTTGACGCTGAACAAGTGTGAGGGCGACCGCGAGACCGGCAAACTGTGCTTCACGGTGGCCGTTGACCTGAGCGGTCTGATGAAGGACGAGGCGATGCTGTGCAACCCCGCGAACTATACCCTCAAGAGCATCGATGGTTATACGTTGGCCATCCAGCCCATCGACCAGAGCATGGTGACTGCCAACAACAAGTCCTATCTTGACGGGAAGACGCACCTGTTCACACTGACCTGTGACCTGAAGAGCCCGCGTGACGAGGTGCGCATCGCGTTGCCCAACGGCTTGCCGGCCTGGGTGGCTCAGTGCTCGAGCGACAACGACACCAGCACAGGAGGCTCATTCTCCACGACAACGTTGGGTCTGAATCAACTGCTGGGTGGCATGTTTGCTGCAATGAAGGGCGGCGACAACCTGTTTGAAATCACCATCAAAATTAACAATTAGGATTTTTAGGAATCATTTGACTATATGAAACATATCGGATTTTTGATTACCGGGATTGTATTGAGTCTGCTGTTTCTCTTATCGAGTTACAGTTACGACTATAACCTCTATTATAGCCTGGGCTATAGTGCGGGCTACAGCAACGAGATGCTGAATCTGCAGGTATATCCCGTTATCGCCATCATCACCCTGATTGTGGCATGGGGTGGTGCAGCCATCTATTACTATGCCATCAACTCGGTGAAGTTTGACCGTTGGTACCATTGGCTGGCCGTGCTGGCCGTTGTGGTCGTGTTAGCCCCCATGGTATGCTATCTGTACAATGATGCAGTGTTCAAGGACAGCGGTCTGGCCTACACTGGCGAAGCCATGCGCTTCGAGGTGCTGACTGTGGTGTTCACGGCCTTGTTCTACGTCATCGCTTCCTACTCGATACGCTGGTGGAGCAGCAACTGCCGCCACACTCCCATACCGCAGTGAGAGTTAGGAGTTAGGAGTTAGGAGTTAGGGGTTAGGAGTTAGGAGTTAGGAGTTAGGAGTGACTGATAGGGAGACATTAATTCTGAAAACAGTATAACAAAAAATATATGAGATTATTCCTTTTTGCTATCGGAGGAACCGGTTCCAGGGTGCTGAAGTCGTTGGTGATGCTGTCGGCGGCGGGTGTGCGCCCGCTGGACGAGGACGGCAAGCCCTTGAAAGACCTGGAGATTGTGCCGGTGATAATCGACCCGCATAAGGCCAACGAGGACCTGAAACGCACCGAGTCGCTGCTCAACGACTACCGTGACATCAGGCGCAAACTATACGGCAACGACCCCAACGGCGACGGCTACTTTGCCAACCGTATCGTCACCCTGCGCGAAATCATGAGCAACAGCAGCGTGACGCTGAACGACACGTTCATCTTCAACCTGGGAGCCGTCGAGAATGCCAAGTTCCGCGAGTTCATCGGCTATGACACGATGAATGAAGCCAACCAGGCGTTGACGTCGCTGCTGTTTGCCAACTACCAGTTGGAGAACAAGATGAACATAGGCTTTGTGGGCAGTCCCAACATCGGTAGCGTGGCACTGAATGAAATCAAGGACAGCAACGAGTTCAAGGCGTTCAGCAACATCTTCCGCCAGGGCGACCGCATCTTCTTCATCAGTTCAATCTTCGGCGGCACCGGAGCCTCGGGTTTCCCCATCATGGTCAAGAACATCCGCCAGGCTGCCAACCTCGAGGGCATCGAGAACCGTGATGCCCTGAGCCGTGCTCCCATCGCCGGCCTGACCGTGCTGCCGTATTTCACCCTTGAGGGCAACAAGCACGACCAGCGCATTGCCACCAGCGACTTCATCGTCAAGACGCAGAGCGCGCTCTATTACTACAAGAACACGCTCACCGGCGACAACGACAGCAATGTGAACAGCATCTACTACCTGGGTGACCCCGTGCGCAGCAAGCCCTACCTGTATGACCCGGGCGAGCACGGTCAGCGCAACAATGCCCACCTGATAGAACTCATCGGCGCTCTGGCCCCGTTCCATTTTGCCGGAATGCCCGACAACAAACTGAGTGATCCCGACGGCTATCCCTTGCCCACGACGGCCTATGAGTATGCGCTGGCCAAAGACGACCTGACGCTGAATTTCCTCTCGTTGGGCCATCGCACCCGTCAACTCATCTATGAGCCCATGTGCAGTTTCCACATGCTGTTCCTGTTCCTGTCCACAGGCTTCAAGGACATCATCGGTCAGGGATTTACCGAGGATGAGCCCAAAATCAAGAGCGACTTCCTGGCCTCGCAGTTCTACCGCACGTTGACCGACCAGTTCATGCTGTCCTATGCGCAGTGGCTGAGCGAGATGAACGACAACATGCGCAGCGTGGCGTTGTTCAAGCCCGGCGAGATTGACATGTCGCGCGTGATTGAGGGTGTGAGTGTCAAGAAGGCGCTATTCGGCCACAAGAAGGTGGACAACGACGTGTTCAAGTCCGAGATGAACAAGTTGAGCAAGGACAGCGCGTCCTACAGCGACCGCAGCGTGGAGTACAAACTGCTCGACCTGTTCAACAAGGCAGCCCACAAGGTGTTTGTGGAGCGGTTTGAGAATATCAACTAACAACTCTTCGGAGCACCCCACGCTAAGACGCAAAGGCGCTAAAATTAATAAATTCAATCAATGAGCGAGATATTATCCTATAACAACAACGCGAGCAAGAACGGCGAGGAAGACTGGGTAGGGCATGACCCGTACAGCGACGACGATATCGCGCGTATCAAGGACCCCGACGGCGGCCTGAGCGAGAATCCCCGCACGGCGATTCCCAGCCCGCTGGCACAACTTGACCTGGTGAAGAACGCCTTCAAGCAACTGGCCAACGAGCACCTGCGCGGTGCCAGGATGAATGAGCGCCTGGTGTCCAACGCGCTCGACGTGGCCCAGTTGTTCTTTGACTATGAGAACCACAAGGATTACCTGCGCATCATCCGCTGGAACCGCGACGAGTGCATCGACCTGCTCAAGGCCAACCCGCAGCACCGTCTGTACGGCGAGACGCTCGACTTGTTCCTGCACAGCGACAAGGTCTACAACTTCGACCTGCTCAAGGACTGGTACATCATCATGTGGGACCGCAAGGTGCTGGGAGGCACTTCGCCGGCCTCGATAGTGATGGCGGCACCTGCCGTGAACGCCATCGATGCCATCAAGGTGGAGCAGGGCGTGAGCCTGTTCGGCGAGACACGCCACCTGTGGCAGCGCGACGAGGACTTCGTCTTCTATTTCTACCTGCTGATGAATGCCTATCCCGCATTGCGCTTGCACTGCGGCGAGGTGTATGCCTATATGCAGAAGAACCTGGAGCCCCTGCGCCAGAAGCGTCCTGAACTGTACCGCCGGCTGACCGCCGTCATTCCCAATCTCGACGCCCTGGACGAGAGCCGTGCCGGTGCCGTGCTGGAGCAGTTGGAGCAGAATTACGACCCCTTTGGCGGCGGCATCGACGTGAGCGTGCTGGGCGCGAGGTTCTACCACAAGCGCGTGCTCGATATCCGCACTGCCACCAGCGAGAGCGACTTTGTCATCACGCCCACGATGCCCCAGACCAAGAGCGAGTTGCCCCTGGTGCTGGTCAACGGCTTCAACGGCAGCGTGGAGCGTTTCCGTTACATCGACAAGGAATGGGACAGCGCCACCCAGGTGTATGCCGATGGTATCGCCTTGAGTGACCGCAAGTTGCCCGACACCTCGATACAATATCCGTTTGTCACCACCGACGACTTCCTGACCGATACCATCGTGCGGCTGGACAGCGGCTGCGTGATTGACACCGACCACTTCTTTGACGGCAACCTCAAGCCGCGCACGCCGCAGCCCACCTGCGGCTACCTGCTGCCCCTGAAGCCGTTGCTGTTCACCTATTTTGATACCGACTACCTGAAGGGTACCATCGCCGGCCGTCACGTGATGGACATCGAGGAATATGCCGACGGCAGCGTGATGGTGACCTTGCGCATCCGCGTCAGGAAGGGCGAGAACCGCTATATCGAACTGTCGCGCAAGTATTTCCCCATCAATGACCATACCTGGACGTTTGACGAGCGCCGCGGCACCGGCCGTGTCATTGGCGCAACCTTGTCGGCGTCGATATTCCCGTTTGTGAAAACCGATGCCAACGACGACTACACCGTGCAGTTGTTCACCATGATTGAGAGCGGTGGCGCCACGTTGCGGTTCTACAAGAACGGCATCAAGACCGACGGGCTCAACGTTCGCGACGCCATCCGTTCGCACTCGGGCTACAGCACGACCTACTATGACGTGGACGGCTCGTTTGACTACATGGAAGTGAGTGTCCAGAACCATCTGGGCCGTTCCAGCGGCGTGGTCATCCCGCAGTGGAAACCCTACATGCCGAGCGCCAAGGAACTGATCTTTGCCGTGGACTTCGGCACGACCAATACCCATGTCGAGTGGGCCGAGCGTGGCCAGCCGTCACGTCCGTTCACCTTTGAATACGGTTCGCAGCAGGCTCTTGTCGCCTCGCTGCACAAGCCCCACTCGCTGGAGTATGCCGAGCAGTTGCAGCGCGTGGAATTCGTTCCGCGCGAGATTGACAGCGTGTACGGTTTCCCGTTGCGCTCCACACTGGCCCGCAACGAGAACAGCGGCATGGGCTGCAATCTGTTCAGCGACGTGAACATTCCGTTCCTGTATGAGCGCCGCTACTTCCACGGCTATGAGGTGACGACCAACCTCAAGTGGAAGGGCGACACCGAACTGGCCCGTGCCTTCCTGCGCGAGTTGACGTTGCTCATCAAGGCTAAGGCCCTGCTCGAGAATGCCGACCTGCGCCGCACCGAGGTGGTCTATTTCTATCCCGTGAGCATGGGCGGTGCCGACCGCGACGCGCTGGAGCGCACATGGAATGAACTGTTCAGCACCTACATCGGCGCCGACAGCGACCGCCTTCGCTCTTATCCCGAGAGCCTGGCCCCGGCCTACTACTACAGTGGCGCCGAGGTGGCCGGCAGCAGTTATGTGTCGATTGACATCGGCGGCGGCACGTGTGACACCGTGATTTACCAGCCCACCAGCGACCGCATGAGCAGCGAGCCGGTGGCCATCTCGTCGTTCCGCTTTGCCGGCAATGCCATCTTTGGCGACGGATTCACCGACAAGGACGCCGACAACAACCCGCTGCTGCAGCACTACACGCGCTACTTCAAGCAACTCATCGAGAATGACAAGGTGGGCAATATCTCCTACCTGGCCAGCATCCTCAACGACATCATGGCACAGAAGCGCAGCGAGGACATCAACGCGTTCCTGTTCTCGATCGAGAATGTCGAGGAGTTGCGCTCGCTGCGCGAGATAGACCGCAACCTGTACAGTTACAACGCGTTGCTGCGCAACGACAGCCAGCGCCGCTTGATATTCATGTACTTCTACTCGGCCATCATCTACTATATCGCCCAGGCGATGAAGCAGCGCTCCTACGAGATGCCCAAGCAGATCTACTTCTCGGGAACGGGCAGCAAGATACTGAACATCTTGGGCTCACAGAGCCGCACCAATATGCTCACCCAACTCATCATCGAGCGCGTCTACGGCAAGCAGTACACCGAGTCGTTTGAAATCAAACTCGAGGACAAGTGTCCCAAGCAGATTACCTGCCGTGGCGGCATTAAACTCGAGAACAAGCGCCTTGAGGGCCAGGCCGACGTGTCGCGCTACAACGCCACCAACGTCAAGCGCATGCGCTACTGCTGCTCGATGCTCGGTGACAACGAGTTGACCATGGCTCAGGTCGAGTCGGTCGAGGTGCGTGAACAACTGGTCGAGAAGGTCAAGGAGTTCAACCGCTTCTTTGTCGACCTGTGTGACGCCAACGTCAAGGACGAGTTCGGCATCGAAAACAACGTGCTGCGCCTGTTCGAGAGCGTGCTCGACGACAACCTGGCCAATTACCTGACCGCCGGCATCAACACCTTCCTCAAGGGCCGATACAATGCCGTCGACATTGTCGAGGATGTGCCGTTCTTCTATCCCGTGATCGGCGTCATCCGCCACAACCTGCTCAAAAATATGCGCAACGATATCATCAGCAAGTTTAACCAATAACCATAATTTCATGACAGTTATGAAACGTATCATTTTACTTATGGCAGCAATCGTCTGCCTCGCCACCTCGGCAATGGCCGAGGTTACCGACGACCAGGCCCTGTCACCCGCACTGTGGCAGCAGGGTGTTGCACGTTGTGCCCAATACACGGCCTATGACAAGGGCTTCGCCAAGGGCGACGACTACATGAAAGGTAAATATCCCGATGGGTATACCCTTGAGGACCTGAACACCCTGTACGGCTATCACCAGAAGTGGGCTGAAATCTACAAACAGTTCAAGCCCCTCGAGAACAAGGGCGGCTCGATTAACGACCTGAAACAGATCGTTGAAAAGCCCCAGGTATGGACGCTTGTAGAGCGTGGATTCCGTGGCTTTATCCAGGACCATCCCGAACTCGAGAATGCTCCGGCCCAGGCCCCTGCGGCTCCTGAACAAGGAGGTGAGCAGACCCAAGAGGAAAAGCCCGAGGGCAATGGCGGTGAAACTGCCGGACCGGCAGTAAAGGAAGAGAGCAAACCGGGTGTTGCATGTCCTGCCAACCTGCCGTTGTGGTTGGGCATCATCGGTGCTCTGCTGGGCCTGTGGGCGCTGCTGACCGCCCTGAGCAACCGAGGCAAGGTCAAGGAGATGCAGCGTGCTTTTGCCCGTGAACTGGAGCGCACCAATGCCAACCTGCAAGAGTTCTCGACCGACACGGCCGACCGCATCAAGGCCCTGTCGATTCGCATGACCGGCAAGCCCTCCTATGCCGACGACTTGGCTGTTGCTGACGAGGCCCCTGCCGAGGAGGAGCCCGAAATCGTTGAAGAGGAGGTTGAGCCCGCCGAGGACGTGGCCGAAGAGCCCGCCGAGGATGCAGTCGAGGCCGTTGCCGACGAACCCGCTGAGGAAGTAGCCGAGGAGGCTGACGAAGACATTGACGTGGAAGAACCCGCCGAGGCCGCTGCCGAGGAGGAAGAGGTGATGAACCTGTTCATGAGCAAGCCTGACGAGAACGATGACTTCACGCGTGTGAGCAACGACTATGAGCCTGGCAACTCCATCTATGTGCTGACTTCGTTTGACGGAAAGCGTGGCGAATTTGAGGTGATTGACAAGCCCGAAGTTCACCGCTATGCCCTGATGATGCCCGCCGAGAACCTGATCCGTGCCTGCTCGGGCAACGCCATCCAGATTCCCAGCGGCACACGCATCGTCACCGACCGTGCCGGCGAAGCCGAGTTCATCGACGGCAAGTGGCACGTGGTAGTTAAGGCCATCATCCACTACGAGGGATAAAACCTGAGCGATTTAGCAGTTGGCCCATCTCCATTTTTTTAACCGCCTGGCGGCGGGAAATTAAAAGATAGTTTATTTAAAATTAAATTTGAAAAATTTCCTGTGCGCAGCACGGTTAAAATGAAGATGGGCCAATCTGTAATCTCTAATTCCTAATCGCCGATGAAACCGACGACAGACAAGGTGACCGTGCCCATCAGTGCTGTCAGCGAGGGGAATACCTCGCCGGCTGCCAAGCCACGGCCCGCCTCCAGCAAGTCCAGGAAAAACAAGAAGAAATCTCCCAAGGAGCCCATGAGCGGATGGGGCTGCCTGTGGCGTTCCATCGTGTTTACCCTGATATTGTTTGCCGCCTACGTCTTTTTCGGACTGCTGCTCGAAGCGTTGCAGTAATACTGCCGCAGTGATGCGTCATGACAACTTGCCGGCAAAAATAGAGAGCCGGAAACACAATTTAAGTTTTTTTCATACGGGGTTGTCGGCTAAAAGGTGTAATTTTGCAGAACGATAAAAAGTCGGGGAGGGGAGAGCCTTCCTTGACGTGCGGCAATTTCTAACAGACTGGCAATGATGGATTTTTTGTCTACATATCACTTGCAAGGCCTGGTTTTGGGTCTGTGCTCGTTTCTTATCATCGGCATCTGTCACCCCATCGTCATCAAGGGCGAGTACTATTGCGGCCAACGCTTCAAGTGGGTGTTCCTGCTTGTTGGCATCGCCTTGTGTGCGGGTTCGGTGCTCATCAGCGACGTGCTGTTCTCGTCGTTGATGGGCGTGGGCGCCTTCTCGTGCTTCTGGGGCATCAAGGAGATGGGCGAACAGCAGGAGCGTGTGCGCAAGGGCTGGTTCCCGCGTAACCCCAAGCGCACCTACCCTTGGGATGATAAAGAGGTTAGAGGTTAGAGGTTAAAGGTTAGAGGTTAAAGGTTAGTGAAGAGGATTATACAATTGGCGATGGCGCTGGTGCTCCTGGGCACGGCGATGGCTGCTGCGCAGAACCTGAGCGGCACCATCACCTGTGAGGGGCATGGCGTGGCCGGTGTTGCTGTGAGCGACGGCTATACTATCGTGCTCACCGATGCCGACGGCCACTATGCCATGACCAGCAACAAAAGGAACGGCTATGTCTTCTACACGTTGCCCGGCGGTTACGAGCCCATGCTCGCCGACGGCTTCAACCCGCGGTTCTGGGCTCCGCTCGACACGCGCGACGCCAGTGTCCATGAGGTCCATGACTTCACGTTGCGCCGTGTGGACAACGAGCGGCACATCGTCATCATCGGTGCCGACACCCACCTGGCCCGTCGAAGCAGCGACCGCGCCTATTTCAAGAAAGGCCTCATCGCCAACCTCAACGACGAGGTGGAGCGTGCCGGCAGCGGCGCTATCTACTCGATCCTGCTCGGCGACCTCACCTGGGACGTCTTCTGGACGCAGAACGACTACAACCTGGGTGACTTTATGGCCGACATGGCGCACTTCAACTACCCGATGACGCTGTGGCCCGTCATCGGCAACCATGACCACGACCCAAGCATCCCTGCCGGTGACAACACCGACGAGGAATCGGTTGCCGCCTGGCGCGATATCGTGTGCCCCAACTACTACAGTTTCAACCTGGGCAAGGTGCACTATGTGGTCCTTGACGACATCGTGTACCTGAACATTGCCTATCCGGGTGAGTCCTACAGCGAGGGTGTCGCCGGCAGCCGCAACTACCGTGGCGCCATCACCAACGAACAGATACAATGGTTGCGCAAGGACCTGGCCCTGGTAGACCACGCCACCCCCGTGGTGGTGTGCCTGCACATCCCCGCCTGGAGCATCACCTCGAACTTCAACTACAGCGCCCGCCTTGACAACACCTACACCCTGTGCTCGATACTCAACGACTATGACGAGGTGCACATCGTCAGTGGCCATAACCATTGCAACTACACCGCTGAGCCCGCTGCCTATCCCCATATTACCGAGCACAACATCGCGGCCACCTGCGGCTCGCTGTGGCAAAGCGCCGTTATCACCGGGCACCACATCTGCCAGGACGGCAGCCCGGCCGGCTACATGCGCTGGACCATCAACGGCACCCGCCTGCAGTGGGCTTTCAAGCCCATCCACGAGGGCGAGCGCCAGATGCGTGTCTATGACATGAACACCGTGCGGGATTTCTACCGCACCAATGCCACGATAAAGGCCATCCTGAACGAGTATCCCTCGCGGGTGAACTATGGCAATATCGCCGACAACACGCTGATGGTCAACGTGTATGCCTTTGCCCCCGGCTGGCAGGTCACCATCTGCGAGGGCGACAGCATCCTGCCGAGCCAGCGCGTGTATACCGAGGACCCCTACCACACCCTCGCCTACGACGTCCCCCGTTATGCCACGGCAGGCTACTACAGCACCTACTACATCACGACCAACAGCACCCACCTGTTCAAGGCCCAGGCAGCCACCGCTACCAAGCCCGTGACTGTGCGCGTGGTCGACACCTTCGGCAACGTCTATCTTCACCGCATCGCACGTCCGCACCACTACAACCTGGACATGGAGGGCAAGGAGACGCTCCTCGTGCCGGGTGACGTGAACGGTGACGGCGAAATCAACATCGCTGACATCAATGCAGTCGTCGCCTTGCTCATCGGGACTTCGAGCCAGTCGTGCCCGCTGCTGCTGGCCGACGTCAACGCCGACGGCGAGGTCAACATCGCCGACGTGAACAAGATTATCGACTCAATACTCAAGAACTAATCAACGAACAACGACAATGCGAATAGATATCCTCACAGTAATGCCCGACGCCCTGGAGTCGCCCCTGCACACCTCAATCCTGCAGCGAGCCCAGGATAAGGGCCTTGTCGAGATTCATGTGCACAACCTGCGTGACTGGAGCCTGCGCAAGCACCGCAAGGTGGACGACTACCCCTTTGGCGGCGAGGCCGGCATGGTGATGCAGATTGAGCCCGTGTGGCGCTGTATGGAAGAACTGAAGAGCCAGCGCCACTATGACGAAATCATCTTCACCTCGCCCGACGGCGAGCAGTTGGACCAACCGATGGCCAATGCCTTGTCGCTCAAGGAGAACCTGATGATACTGTGCGGCCATTACAAGGGCGTGGACTATCGCATCCGCGAGCACCTCATCACCCGGGAAATCACCATCGGTGACTATGTGCTCACCGGGGGAGAACTGCCCGCTGCCGTCATTGCCGATGCCGTGGTGCGCCTGTTGCCCGGTGCCATCGGTGACGAGCAGAGCGCCCTGAGCGACTCGTTCCAGGACGGCCTGATCGAGGCGCCCGTGTATACGCGTCCCGAGGTGTTCAACGGCTGGCATGTGCCCGAAATCCTGCTCAGCGGCCACCAGGCCAAAATCGCCGAGTGGAAGATGCAGATGTCGCTGGAGCGCACGCGTCGGCTCCGTCCCAACCTGCTGAAGGACAACGAATAAACCGAGATTTTCAACCCATCACAGATACAATCAACCCATAACTGAACGAAATATGGTATCATTTAATTTTCAACGCCCCAAATGGATTCCCCGGTGGCTGAATGTGCCGCTGGTGATTGTCGTTGTGTTTGTCATCACGCTGGCATTCTTCGGCGACAACAACTATCTGCTCACGAGCAAGTATCGCAAGCAGATCAACGAACTCAAGAGCCAGATCAAGAACAACCAGGACTCGGCAGCCGTCTATGACGCCAAGGTCAACGAACTCAACACCGACAACGAGACGCTGGAGCGCCTGGTGCGCGAGAAATATGGCATGAAGCGAACCAACGAGGAAGTATATATCACCGATATTCCCTGAAACGACAATGATGACAAAAGAAAAAAGAATATTGCTGTCAAATGTGCTGGTCATGCTCGGCTTGCTGGTCATGGTCGTCATGGCTGTGATGGAGTTGTTCTACAACGTGACCACCAACGAGTGGATACTATGGAGTTACACCGCTGGTGCCCTGACAGTGCTGGTGGCCCGTTTCATCGGCTATGACGGCAGCGGCTCGCTGCGCGTGAAGCGCCTGCATCACCTGCTCATCTTCAGTGCGTTGCTGTACTGTGCGAGTGCCTCAATCAAGTTCATTCCCGAGTTGTACAAGAACTGGGTTGCCCTGTTGCTGGCCGGCCTGGTGGTCCAGATGTATGCCTCCTGGATGATTGACAAAGAGAACCGTAAAAGCGAAAAATAGCCTCAAGCAGGCTCTTAGGCTTTGTAATTAGTCATTTTTTAGTAATTTTGCGCTTTTGATGATAGGAAATCTGACAATAGACAACGGTAACACCTCGGTGAAGGTGGCGTTTTTCATCGGTAACCAGGTTGTGGCGACCAACCGCTTTTTGCGTCGCAACACCCGGCTGCTGGAGCGTTTCATCAGCACCTACAAGCCCGACACGGCCATTGTGTGCAGTACGGCCTCGAGTGCCTCGAGCCAACGTATCGAACAACTGGTGGAGCAGCGCTGCCGCCGCGTGGTGCATCTCACCCACGACACCCCGCTGCCCATTACATTGGGCTACCGCACGCCGTCGACCCTGGGGCGTGACCGCATCGCCACCGCAGTGGGCGCATGGGCCATCGCCCAGCGTCTGGACAACGACTGCGACGTGCTGGTCATCGACGCGGGCACTGCTGTGACCTATGACCTGGTGACGTGCAAGGGCTGCTTTGTCGGCGGCAACATCGCGCCTGGCCTGGCGTTGCGCTTCAAGTCGTTGCATGAGCATACCGGACGCCTGCCCCTGGTGGATCCCGTTGGCGACACGCCCATCGTGGGCTATGATACCGATACCGCGATACGCAGTGGTGTGATTCTGGGACTGATGGCCGAGATCAAGGGTTACATCGCCGACCTGAAACTCTCGCACCCCAACCTGATGGTCTTCATCACTGGCGGCGACGGACGCATGCTGCACGAGCGCATGTGTGACAAGGACGTGATTTATTATGAAAATTTAGCGGCTGAGGGCCTCAACCGCATCTATTTATATCAAACAGCAAATGAGAACTGTTAGAACCATAGCATTGTTACTGCTCGTCGTGGCTGCGGGATGTCTCGTGGCACGGGCACAGATTGTTACCACCCCTTACTCCAAGATGGGTTACGGCATGCTCAGCGACAACGTGTCGAGCATCCAGCGCTCGATGGGTGGCGTGGGCTATGCCATGAAGGGCGGGCGCATCATCAACGTGATGAACCCGGCCTCCTATGCCAACGTTGATTCACTGACCTACTTGTGGGATGTCGGTGTAGACCTGACCAACCTGTGGAGCAAGGAGAACGGGAACAAGGGATACAACTTCGGCGGCGGTCTGGACTACCTGACGGGCCACTTCAGGGTGACCAAGGGGCTGGGTGCCGCATTCGGCCTGTTGCCCTATTCGTCGGTGGGCTATTCCTACGGCGGAGACATTGACGGCGGCAGCGAATCGCGCAGCGGCAACGGCGGTTTCAACCAGTTGTTCGTCGGTGTGGGCTACGAGCCGGTGAAGAACCTGAGCGTGGGCTTCAATTTTGCCTATCTCTTCGGTTCGACGTCCAACACGACCCTCATCAACTCCAATTCGACGAGTTACTTCAACCGCAACATGAAGATGCGCGACTGGAACGCCCAGTTCGGTCTCCAGTACAGCCTGCCGCTGAGCAAAGGCCGTGACCTGTTGACCGTGGGCGCGACGTTCCAGCCCAAGAAGTCGTTCCATGGCGATGCCTGGGCAACGAGTTTTGACAGCCAGGACAGCAAGGTCGACACCATCGGCTTCACCTCGATGAGCGGCAAGTATGAGCAGCCGGCATCCATCGGCGTGGGCTTGAGTTACAACCTGAACCGCAAACTGACCCTCGAGGCCGACTATACCTACCAGAAGTGGAGCAAGGCCAAGTATGAGTCCATTGAAGGCTTTGAGCCGAGCCCGATGCACTTTGATGACCGCTGGAAAATTGCCGGTGGTGTGCAGTTCACCCCCAACAAGCGAGGCAGTTATGTCGGCGCGATGTCGTTCCGTGCAGGCGTGTTCTACAACCACGACTACATGAACTACAACGGCAACAACGTGCGCGACTATGGTGCCAGCGTGGGTGTCGGTCTGCCGGCTCCCGGCGGCAAGACCACGGTGAACCTGGGCGTGGAATGGCGCCACCGCGAGACCAGTCCGACGCAACTCATCACCGAGAATTACCTGAACATCACCCTCGGCGTGAACTTTAACGAACTGTGGTTCTGGAAGAGCCGCATCCGCTAAGGCATGAGGCACCTGCTGCACATAATGCTCCTGGCAGTGGTGTTGTCGTTGTTGACGGGTTGCAAGGACGACGGGACCAACGTGGTGGACCATCCTACCAACCCCGAGTTGGTACCGACGATGACCACCAGCGACGTTCAGACCGTCATCAGCGACTCGGGCCACACCCGTTACCGCATCAACGCCAAGTTGTGGAACATGTATGAGGAGGCCAAGCAGCCCCACTGGACGTTTCCCGAAGGTGTGACGTGCGAGGAACTCGACGACAACTACAATACGGTGACCACCATCAGGTGCGACTCGGCCTACTTTGACAAGATAAGCAACCTGTGGACACTGACGGGCCACGTGCAGATGACCAACGCGACCAAGGACATGGTGCTTACCGACGAACTCATCTGGGACCAGCAGGCCCACCGCATGTACAGCGATGCGTTTATCCACATCGAGAAGCAGGGCCGCATCATCGAGGGCTATGGCTATGAGTCCAACGAGCGTCTCACGACCTACCAGTTGCGCCAGGTCGAGGCCATCTTCCCCATCGACGAACGGCGCATGCCGCACCCCAACAGCGGCAACACCCCGGCCCCCCAGACCATCGAGTAGAGATATGTGTAATGCCCTTCACCGCCGACAGTAAAAAAGATATAGTATAGTGAACATTGACACCACAACATCGCTGATTATCGCCATCGTGGCGTTGCTGTGCTCGGCATTCTTCTCGGGCATGGAAATCGCCTTTGTCAGTTCCAACAAGGTGCGTGCCGAGATTGAGATGGCGCGCGGCGGCATCATCAACCGCATCCTCAACATCTACTATAGCAACCGCGAGACATTCATCTCCACGCTGCTCATCGGCAACAACATCGCCAACATCGTCTACTCGATGGCGATGGCCATCCTGCTGTCTGAACTATTGCCGCAGAATATCACCGAAGAACCCTTGCTGCTGCTGTTCGTACAGACGCTCATCGCCACGCTGATTATCCTGATCTTCGGCGAGTTCATTCCCAAGAGCATCTTCCGCATCAACCCCAACGCGTCGTTGCGCACGTCGTCCATCCCGCTGCTGATGGTATATTGCGTGCTGTATCCCATCTCGCGCTTCACCGAGTGGCTGTCGGCCCTGCTGATGAAGGTGTTCGGCATCAAGATCGACTCCACCCGCGTGCGGCTGCTCTCTGTTGATGAACTGGATGCCTACCTGCAGGAGAATATCGACAAGCGCGAGGATGAGAACAAGACCGTGGAGCGCGAGGTGAAAATCTTTGAGAACGCCCTCGACTTCAGCGACACGCGGCTGCGTGACTGCATGGTGCCGCGCAACGAGATTGTGGCTGTCGATGTCGAGGACACCACGCGCGACGACCTGGTGAAACTGTTCTCCCGCTCCGGCTTGTCCAAGATTGTGGTCTATAAGGAGAATATCGACGACGTCATCGGCTTTATCCAGGTGAGCGAACTCTTTGTCACCGACGTGGACTGGAAAACCCGTCTCAAACCCGTGGTGTTTGCCCCCGAGACGCTGCTTGCGCGCAAGATGATGCAGCAACTCATGGGCGAGAAGCGCTCGATGGCCATCGTGATTGACGAGTTCGGCGGCACCAGCGGAATGGTGACGCTCGAGGACCTGGTCGAGGAAATCTTTGGCGAGATTGAGGACGAGCACGACCGCAACCAGTTGATAGCCCGTCAACTGAATGACGGCAGTTATGAATTCTCGGGCCGCATGGAAATCGAGGAAATCAACGAGCGTTTCCATCTCGACATCCCCGAGAGCGACGACTACCAGACGCTGGCCGGCTACCTGCTGGCTGAGAATGAGGCCATTCCCAACGTGGGCGAGGTGCTCGAACTGCCGCCCTACCGCTTCACCATCGAGCGAAAGACGGCGGCGCGTATCGAACTGGTCAGGGTCGACGTGGTCGACGAGGACGATAAAAAATGAGCCGTTGAAACCGTCATTTTGGCCCAAAAAACGGATTTTGGATAAAAAAATGACCAAATATTTGCAAGATTGAAAACATTTGCTGTATCTTTGCACCGCATTTGCCAAGAAATGTAACCAGGTGTGTTAGTTCAGTTGGTTAGAATACCTGCCTGTCACGCAGGGGGTCGCGTGTTCGAGTCACGTACACACCGCCACGGGAGATGTCCGTAAGGATATCTCCCGTAGTTTTTTATTACTACATAAAATAATAATACCGTGTTTTTTTGATACTTTGAAACAAAATACCTATTTTTGTGGCATTCATTTAATTGACTGAATATCCAACATTTTTTAATTACCTATAATAACCAAAAGAATTATGAAGAAATTATTATCACTGTTGATGGCAGCCATGCTGCTGCCGCTGGCATCGGGTGCTGTGGACCTCGGTCCCAACCAGGCACTGATGGGCCACTACCTGACCGATGATCTGGCCACGTCGGGTTGGGGCTCCAATACCTTGATGGGTCTTGCCACTGTAGCCACCGACTTCTCGTCGGACGACCTCGCCATGTATCAGGGCGGTACTATTGTCGCTTTCAGGGTAGGTTTGTTCCAGGCCACTCCCGTCAGCCGCTTGTTCATTATCCCCATCAATCCCGATGGCGCTTTGTTGATGAACGAAATGACCGAATGGCCCTGTGAAGTGTCGGCCCAAGCAGGCTGGAACATGATTGAACTGGAGACCCCCTACACCGTCAATGTCCCCGAGGGCTATGGCCTGAGAATCGGCTTTGACTATGAGCAGCCCACCAAGACCAGCAAGCCGCTGTCGGTCGTAAAAGTGGGTACGACCTATCCCACCTATCACTATGTGAATGGCGAGTGGAAAAAACTCATCTTGTCGACCAAGGGCAACCTGAGTATGCAGTGCGTGGTTGAGAGCGACCACTTCCCCGAGTATGTCATCAGGGTGCGTAACATCAACCTCCCCGGATTCGTGCCGACGGGTACCGACATTAACTACACCTTTGAAACCTGCAACTTGGGCCTTACCACTGTGCCGGCCGGTGCCTGCACCTATGAGATTGCCGTCGACGGTGAAGTGATTGAGACCTTGACCAACCCGGCCGCATTGGGCTACGATTATGTTCCCATGAGTGGTGTGATTCACACGACAAACCTTACTGCCGGTGGCCACACGTTGAGCATCACCCCCGTTTCGGTTAACGGCGAAGCCCTCGATAATCCCACTGTGTTCACGGCCACGTTTGCAAACTATGATTATGGTTTCGGGCGCCAGATGCGCCTTGTGGAGCAGTTCACTTCGACCGAGTGCACTTGGTGTCCGTTAGGCTCGCAGGGACTTCAGGCGTTGTCTGATATGCGTGGTGATATCGCATGGGTAGGTATACATCAGATTTTGAGTTCTTATGACCCGTTCCAGAATGCTCAGGCCGATACCATTGCCGGTTATCAAGGAGCCAATTCATTCCCGACGGGTTCATTCGACCGCTATGCAGGCATCGAATCGGCCGGTTCGGTTCTGACTGGCTTGGCCTATGAAAGCCCCGCTTACGGTGCAAGCGTATTTAATGAGTTCCTCAATGAGGTTGGCCAGACCCCCTCATGGGCAACTGTCAATATCAACAGCACCTATGATCCCACTACCCACAAGGCTGTCGTAACGGTTTCCGGTGACCTGGTTCCCGGCTACGAGGGCTTCATGGGACCGGATAGCAAACTGACTGTTTACATTACCGAGGACGGCCTGGTTGCCCAGCAGATTGACCAAGGCGTGGTTGTTCCCGACTATGTGCACAACGGCGTATTCCGCAAGGCCCTCGGTTCGGCTATGGGTGTGCCTCTCCAGAAGAACGGCGACACCTACAAGAACGAGTTCACTGTCAACATTCCCTCGACGTGGAATGCTGAAAACCTGAACATTGTGGCCTTCGTGAGCCGCCCGCTTGGCAATCCCAAGAGGGACATCTTTGTGACCAACTGCAACAAGCGCAAGTTTGGCGAGTATGACGAGCCCACGACGGTGAAGGGCGATGTGAACGGCAATCAGGTTGTTGACATCAGCGACGTGACCGTATTGATCAACTACGTGCTCAAGGGTGCTTGGTAAATGAATCAGGCAAGCGCCCACACCCGTGGTGAGCGTGTGCCGTAAAAAAACTTCAACGGGAACAAGTCTTATCACAAGGACTTGTTCCCGTTGTTCTTGATTCTTACGGTGTGTGCATTTCTCTCTTTGTCGGGGTACCTGGATTCGAACCAGGGACCTCCTGCTCCCAAAGCAGGCGCGCTAACCGGACTGCGCTACACCCCGAACTCTCGTTTTGAGCGGTGCAAAGGTACACTATTTTTTATATATGGCAAGTCAAATCATGTGATTTTCGATTTTTTTTAGCCACGGTGCTCCATTTGTGGCAATAATGTAGTAACTTTGTATGTTTAAAACGAAGATAAAGAGAAATCAATACAATCAATATTACATCGAACAATGTATAGGACAAAGACTAACGGAGAACTTCGCCTGGCCAATGTGGGCGAAGTGGTGACTCTTGCCGGCTGGGTGCAGCGCACCCGCAAGATGGGTGGCATGACGTTTGTAGACCTGCGTGACCGCTACGGCATCACCCAAATCGTGTTTAACAATGAGGTGAACGCCGACCTGTGCGAGCGCGCCAACCACCTGGGCCGTGAATACGTGATCCAGGTTGTGGGCACGGTTGCCGAGCGTTCGAGCAAGAATGCCAACCTGCCGACCGGTGAAATCGAGATTATTGCCAACGAGTTGAACATCCTGAGCGAGAGCATCACCCCGCCGTTCACCATCGAGGACAACACCGATGGCGGTGACGACCTGAGGATGAAATACCGCTATCTGGACCTGCGCCGCAATGCCGTGCGCAAGAATCTGGAGTTGCGCCACGACATGGCCATCCTGATCCGCAACTACCTGGATGACCAGGGTTTTCTGGAGGTGGAAACGCCTATCCTGATTGGCTCGACGCCCGAGGGCGCACGCGACTTCATCGTGCCCTCGCGCATGAATCCCGGACAGTTCTATGCATTGCCCCAGAGCCCGCAGACGCTCAAGCAACTGCTGATGGTGGCCGGCTTTGACCGCTATTTCCAGATTGCCAAGTGCTTCCGCGACGAGGACCTGCGCGCCGACCGTCAGCCCGAGTTCACCCAGATTGACTGCGAGATGAGTTTTGTGGACCAGGAGGATGTCATCGAGGTGTTTGAGGGACTTGCACGCCACCTGTTCAAGCAGGTGCGCGGCGTGGACCTGCCCGCTAAACTCGACCAGATGACCTGGCATGATGCGATGCGCCTGTACGGCAGCGACAAGCCCGACCGCCGTTTCGGCATGACCTTTGTCGAGGTGGACGATGTGCTCAAGGGCACCGGCACCTTCCCCGTGTTCAACGAGGCTAACTACATCGGTGCCATCTGCGCTCCTGGCTGTGCCGGCTATTCGCGCAAGGAACTGGACGGTCTGGTAGAGTTTGTGAAGCGTCCCCAGGTGGGCGCCAAGGGCCTGGTATATGTCAAGTTCAATGCCGACGGCACCGTCAAGAGCAGCATCGACAAGTTCTATGAGCCCGCTGTATGGCAGCAGTTGAAGGAGAAGATGGGCGCCAACGACGGTGACCTCGTGCTCATCATGAGCGGTGACAACGCCAACAAGACGCGCGTGCAACTGTGCACGCTGCGCCTGGAGATGGGCGACCGTCTGGGACTGCGCGACAAGGACAAATTCGAGTGCCTGTGGATTATCGACTTCCCGCTGTTTGAGTGGAGCGACGAGGAGCAGCGCCTGATGGCAACGCACCACCCGTTCACCATGCCCAATCCCGATGATATTCCCCTGCTCGACGAGCATCCCGAGCGCGTTCGCGCCAAGGCCTACGACTTTGTGTGCAACGGCATCGAGGTGGGCGGCGGCAGCCTGCGTATCCACGACGGCAAGTTGCAGGCCAAGATGTTTGACATCCTGGGCTTCACTCCCGAGCGCGCGATGGCACAGTTCGGCTTCCTGATCAACGCTTTCAAGTACGGTGCACCTCCCCATGCCGGTCTGGCATTCGGCTTCGACCGCTTCGTGTCAATCATGGCCGGTCTGGACAGCATCCGTGACTGCATCGCCTTCCCGAAGAATAACAGCGGCCGCGATGTGATGCTCGATGCTCCGAGCCCCGTAGACCAGAGCCAACTCGACGAACTCTACATCGACGTGGATCGCGAGCGCCTCAAAGTCGAGGGCAAAGTTTGAGTGAGTTTAGAGTTTTAAGTTTAGAGTTTTGAGTTTTAAGTTGTAAGTTTTAAGTTGTAAGTATAATTTCTTTCGCCTGAAAACACAAGGCAATGGTATTTTTACTAAAAACTTAAAACTAAAAACTTAAAACTAAGAACTTACAACTAAAGACTAAGTAATGGTATGAAAATCAGAGAGATCGCTGAAGCCATCGAGCAGTATGCTCCCCTGCGCCTGCAGGAGGAGTGGGACAATGCGGGCATCCAGGTGGGCGACCCCGATGCCGACGTCACCGGCGTGCTGTTGTGCACCGATGCCACCGAGGCCGTCATTGCCGAGGCTATCGGGCTGGGTTATAACCTGGTCATCTCGCATCACCCGCTCATCTTCCGCGGCCTGAAGAAAATCATGGGCCGCACACCGGTGGAGCGCACAGTGGCGATGGCCATCAAGCATGACATCACCATCTACAGTGCGCACACCAATATGGACAGCGCCTGGCAGGGTGTGTCGTTCCGCATGGCCGACAAGATCGGTATGACCGACGTGGTGTTTCTCGACGATAACCGCGTGGACGCCTATGGCGAGCAGGGAAGCACGTCGGCGGGCTGCGGTGTCATCGGCAACATCGAGCCGACACCGGCGAGCGAGGTACTCAAGCGCGTGAAAGCGGCCTTTGAGGTCGGTGCCGTGCGCTACTGTGGCGACCCCGGCACCATTGTCACCCGCGTGGCGCTGTGTGGCGGAGCCGGCGGTTTCCTGATTGACAAGGCTGTGGAGATGGGAGCGCAACTGTATGTCACCGCCGACATGCGCTACCACGATTTTCTGGATAACAGCAAGCGGATTGTCGTGGCCGACATCGGTCACTACGAGAGCGAGCACTTCACAAAAGAGATATTTTTGGAGATTATTCAGAAAAAAAGTCCTACCTTTGCAGTCGCTTTTTCAAAAAACGAAACAAACCAAGTCAATTATTTATAATTCATCAGTGCTGTTAGCCCAAGGATATCGACCTGTATTGTGCTGATTAACAGCAGGAACGATGCCAAAGGATAATGGCGAAATTCTAAAACAAGGTTATGGCAACACAGAAGAAAGAACTCACCGTCGAAGAGAAACTCAAGGCACTTTATGACCTGCAGCAGAAACTCTCCGAGATTGATGCCATCAAGACGCTGCGCGGCGAACTGCCTCAAGAGGTTCAGGACCTGGAGGACGAGATTGCCGGTCTTCACACCCGCGTGGCCAAGTACCAGGACGAGGTTGCTCATCAGCAGCAGGAACTGGCCTTCAACCGCGATACCAAGCAGAAGGCCGAGGAACTCATCGACAAGTACACCGCCGACCAGGACAATGTGCGCAACAACCGTGAGTATGACTACCTGTCCAAGGAGATCGAGTACCAGACGCTGAACATCGAACTCGCCGAAAAGAAGATGAACGAGGCCGCCCGCCGTATCGACGCGCTGAAGGCCGAGATTCAGAAGGCCAGCGAGATGTCGACCGACCGCGAGCACGCTCTCGAGGAGAAGAAGAGCGAATTGAACGAGATCGTGTCGGAGAACAAGCAGAAGGAAGAGACCCTCCGCGAGAAGGCCAAGAAGCAGGAGAACAAGATTGAGGAGCGCCTGTTGACCGCATTCAAGCGCATCCGCAAGAACACCCGCAACGGCCTTGGCATCGTTGTCGTTCAGCGCAATGCTTGTGGCGGATGCTTCAACCGCATCCCCGCCCAGCGCCAGATGGAGATCAAGATGCACAAGAAGGTCATCGTGTGTGAGTACTGCGGCCGCATCCTCATCGACCCGGAACTCGTGGGCATCACTCCCACCGAGGCCAAGAACAAATAAACGCTGCCCCCGTACAGTAAGCAGCGAGTAGCGGGACCGTCCCAGAGGGCACCATCGCGTAGCCCTTAGCCATCGGGAACGACCCGTTACAAGACACCGCAATGGCAACGCGCCCGCATGTGGCACGTTGCCATTGTCCTTTTTTGCCTTAGGTTTGCACGAGTTTTCCCGCCCCAGGGCAGGTCGACCTGCCTGACTACACTGTGAAGAATAGGACACCTAAGGGTTGGTGCAAGCGGGTTGCGGGTAAATGACATTTAAATGCAGTATGTGTTATGCTCTGGTTTGTCGAGTAAATCATGGTGTTAGTCTATTGCTGGCGAAACACCTTTTAACTTTATGCGCAATAGCAGTCTAATAAGTAAATAAAGATGATGTTTAACCAGTCCTTTTTGTTTTGAATGAACCGGACGCAAATTGCAGATATTATGAAACGCCTTCAACTCATACCCATCTTCTCGATAGTGACATGCACACTGCTGTCTTCCTGTGCGCTCCTTGTGTCAAGTCCGCTCCCTCATACGGGCCACCACCATCACGATGCCGATTACGGGTCCAGTTACGATGGCAGACCTGCTCATCGGAATGATAAAACCTATCATGGAACAATCCGTGTCCCTGCCGAAGGAGGAATATATGAAATCGACTGTGCCGATGACGACTTTTTCATTTCATACATTATTGACTCGACGATGCCCCTGCCGGTTTCCAACCATAATGGTCGTTGTGGTCCGATGGTTGAATGTGGCCGGCATGTTAACGGCTTGACCTATGACGGCCCCTTTTATTCCATCGCTTGTTATCAGGAAAAGCACAATTGGGTGATAAAAATCGCCCCGTTCAGGGCTGCAATGGCTTTGGGCGATGAGCGGGAAATTATGGTGCACATGAGCGATGAGTCGGACTACAGCGATGTTGTGTTTCTGTTTAAACAGAGTGGAGAGCCAGAGCCTCTAGAGTATATTCGCTAGAATTGATATTTTTACTACTTTTGTGAAGTAATTGGACCGTTTGTAGCGTCTAAAGGATAAAAACCAATACACAACTAATACACAATCAATACGATGAAGAAGATACTGCTGATAACGGCTATTGTGCTGCCCTTCCTGTTCATCTCGTGTGAAAAGGAACAACGATTCAATATAGACCTAATGATGTCACCAGCCGATGACCAACGGGAATATGCCTATATCTGGGGACAAAATGAAAATCTCGATATCAAGTTCACACTGATGGCCGACATTTCAGGCATGTCAAATGTGAGAATCAAGACCATCGATGTTTATCTGCGGGATTCATTAATCACAACAAGCAGTGGTGGCACCGAGGTTGCCATATCCTGCCCCCTGAAGAATGTCCCGCAAGGTATAGCCGTGCTGAAGACTATCACTAAATGCGTTGATGACGGAAATTCCCGCGAGGTGGTGCTCACCATGCCGTTCTACCTGTGGATTACCGATGTCAAGCCCTCGACGAGCGCATCCCTCAATTGCCCAAGCACAGTCTCTAACGGGTCGGTCCTGAACTGCACCTTTGACTACACCTGCAATATTGAAGAGGCGACATTGAACTGTACCAAACTGTATCTGGATGGAAAGGAAGTTGCCATCTCAACGAGTGCACCCTATGACATCGCCTATAAAATCGAGGGTTTGTCGGCAGGAGCCCATAAGGTGTATGGGGTCGTGTATTGGACCAAAAAAGGCTCACATTTGTTTTCGATGCCCTGCGTCACCGCGGTGAAAAACATCACCGTGAAATAAATCTTAAACATTGAAAAACGATAACGCTATGAAAAGAGCATTTCTATCTAGAGCACTGGCCCTCGTGGCGTGCCTGGTGTGTTACATGGGTACAGTTGCGCAAGAGGCCTATGCGGTCTTTACCGAGGGCGACAGCACGCTGACCTTCTACTGTGATGACCTGCGCAGTACCCGCCCGGGCATTTCCTATTCGCTGAACACGGGATATGGCCTTCCTGGCTGGTTTGATGACCGGGGTAAGGTTGGCCATGCGGTGGTTGACCCCACATTTGCCGCCGCCCGTCCCACATCGACCAACAGTTGGTTCCGCGGCATGACTCACCTTACCTCTATCACGGGAATCAACTACTTGAATACCAGCCAGGTGACAAACATGGGAGGGATGTTCAGTGGCAGCACGTCCTTGACCTCCCTTGACTTGAGCGGCTTTGATACCGGTAGTGTGGCCGAAATGGGAAGCATGTTTGCCGGTTGTGAATCCTTGTCCACCCTTGACCTGAGTGGTTTTAACACCTCGAGTGTGACGAGCATGGTGGCCATGTTCTGGAACTGCAAGTCATTGACCACTTTGGACGTGAGCGGCTTTAACACCGAGCATGTGACGGTCATGAGAGCCATGTTCCAGGACTGCTGTTCTTTGTCTTCCCTGGACGTGGGCGGGTTCAACACCTCGAGCGTGACCGACATGAAAGATATGTTCCACGGCTGCAAGTCCTTGACTTCGCTTGATGTGAGCGGCTTCAACACGGGTAATGTGACCGACATGAGAGCCGTGTTCTGTGATTGCAAATCCTTGGACACTTTGGATGTGAGTGGTTTTAACACCAGTCATGTGACGCATACCGGCTCAATGTTCTCGGGTTGTGAATCCTTGGGCACCCTGGATGTGAGTGGGTTCAACACCAGTAATGTGACACAAATGGTCGCGATGTTCCAGGACTGCAAATCCTTGACCGTCCTGGATGTGACCGGCTTTGATACCGGGAAAGTGACCGGCATGGGATTCATGTTCAGCGGCTGTCAATCTTTGACCTCGCTTGATGTGAGTGGCTTTAACACCGAGCAGGTGACCACCATGAGGGCTATGTTCCAATCCTGCAGCGCTCTGACTTCGGTGGATGTGAGCGGCTTTGATACCAGGAATGTGACCAACATGGGGTCCATGTTCAGTGGCTGTCAGTCATTGACCACCCTTGACTTGAGCGGTTTCAATACCGAGCATGTGGCTGACATGAGCGCGATGTTCCAATCTTGCGGTGCTCTGACTTCGGTGGATGTGAGCGGCTTCAACACCTCGAGTGTTACCGACATGAGTTCCATGTTTGCCGGCTGCAATTCCTTGACCAGCCTTGATGTGAGTGGCTTCAATACCTCGAGCGTGACCGACATGAGTAGTATGTTCAGTTATAATACATTGAGTGCCATCGATGTGAGTGGTTTCGATACCGGTAATGTTACCGACATGAGTTTCATGTTCTCATACGACACCTCTTTGACCAATGTTGACCTGAGCGGCTTCAACACCTCCAGCGTAGAGAACATGAGGTACATGTTCTATAACTGTGAATCGTTGAATGATCTCGACCTGAGCAGTTTTGATACCGAGCATGTGACCGACATGACATCCCTGTTCAATTTCTGCAAATCCTTGACCACCCTTGACTTGAGCAGTTTCAATACCTCGAGCGTGGAGAATATGGACGGCATGTTGTGGGGTTGCAGTCATCTGCAAACGGTTTATGCCGGTGAAGAGTGGAGTACCGATGCACTGACTGACTCAAGGGGAATGTTCTATGGTTGCCTCTCGCTGGTTGGTGGCCATGGTACAAGATATAATGAATACTATGTTGACGCATCGCGTGCCCATATCGACGGCGGTCCGGACAATCCCGGCTATTTCACCGAGAAAGTTGATGTGTTGCAATGTGATGTGAACGCCGATGGCGAGGTGAGCATCGCCGATGTGAATTGCGTTCATGACATCATCCTGGAATCTCCTGACACCCATGACGGCCCTGCCGATGTGAACGGTGACCATGAGGTGAACATCGCAGACGTGAATGCTATTATCAACATCATCTTAAGCCACTGATGATAAGATAAAGTTGCGACTTTTCAAGGTCTAATCGGTTGAGCAACTTTTCCAAAATTATAAAAGTCTGGGCAAATACCAGCGCCTAAAGAACACCAATGCGAGTAAGCGAGAGCAATGTCAAGTTTTCTTGAATATTGCCGAGCGTGAGCATTGAAGACGAAGTCAATAAAACACCAAAAGATAAGAAAATGTAGTGTTTAGAGCAAATAACACTACATTTGCACGATATTAAATAATTACACTAAATCGTATGAACAAGAAAAAAGGTATTGTGATTACTTCCACAATTATTACCACTATTATATTGATAGTAATATGTTTCATCGTTTTCAACATATCCCCATATGACCTTTATGGGGGAGACCGATGTCCTAAGTGTAAAAGCACAAATGTTGGCACATTCTTTTATGGGGAATATGATCCAGAATTCGAGGACTCCATTACTTTAGCAAAAGTAGAAGAGGGTGTACTTATCCCAGGAGGATGTGTTATAGACGATGACTCTCCCAAATATCGATGTAACGATTGCTCTTTTATGTGGGGCAAGTATTGACAAATACTTATCGTCTTTTCAAGGCATACGCGGTTGAAGAACTTATACCAAAATGATAAAAGGCGCAGGACGAGTACCGGCGCCTCATGAACAATAAACAACCGAAAAGAAAGCGTAGGTAGCTAAAGAATGCCTACCTTTGTAAACGTTAAATATCAATTATAGCACGAAAACGATGATGTTATTCAAAAAGAACATTAGTTTTATTTTGTTAGCTCTATTGGCTTTTCTGGGTTTGTGTGCAGAATTTGTATTGATGCTTATAGAGCGGCATATCAATGGGATAGATATAGCACAATTTAGCGTTAGTCAACTGATTCAACATTGGCAAATCATAATTCCAGTGTGGCTGATAGTGTCCATTTTAGTAATTTTGCTTAGCAAAAGACTTTGTTCATTCAATGTATTTGAGCCACATTCCACACCTTCCAGGTGGCAGCTGATTCTTGGTGTTGTGCTGCCTGTGATATTTGCTGTGGTCTTGTCGATTATCAATGGTGGACCTGGCTTTGTGAGGACTTTCAAAGCAGCATCTTCGACATTTTTTACCTTACAGTACGTCTATTACCTTTTTGAAATGCTTTTGAGTGGCTTAATCATCAGTCTGTCTCAACAGGCAATCACGGTCTTTTCAGGCAAACAAAATATGTTCCCTTGGGGAGGACTGATATTAGGACTTACATGGGGTCTGGGCCACTATATTACAAAGGGTGATGTTTTCATAGCACTCATCGCCTTTGTTCTGGCCTTATTATTTGGCCTCATATACAATTTGACAGGGAGGGATTTAAAGAAAGCCTGGCCGTTGATGTATTTGGTTTTTGCTTGTTTCGGTTGACGCATTTTCCCCGTCTTTTATAGTCATACGCGGTTGGATTACTGTTGCGGTAATTCAACCGTTTTTTAGGATACTCACAGTCGGCGGGCGCCAAATTTCTATTCAATTATCGAGGCATTGTCGAGGCTGGAGACGCAAGATTTTGTGTCCCTGCAATGCAGGAAGCAATGCTGGCAAGGATTTTGGCTGACGGTGGTGCAGTGTTAATAACTTTTTTGTGGGTAATCGTGCAGCGGTGTGGCGGGAAAAGAGTAACTTTGTTGTCGGCCTTGTCGCATCGAGCCGGCAGGGCAAGGATTGACTAGAGACTGAGACTATTATTACATCACGACATGAACGGGACAGGAAAATTATATTTCAAGTACGGCACGATGGGTTCGGCCAAGACGGCCCTGCTGCTGACCCAGGCCTACAACTTTGAAGAGCGCGGCATGCAGTACCTGTGCATGAAGCCCATTATCGACGACCGCGAGAATGACAATGTCATCCGCTCACGCATCGGCATCGAGCGCAAGTGCTCCTGGATTTATCCCGAGAGCGACCTGTATGAGATGTTGAAGGAGATGTTTGACCGCACGCTGGTTGTCAAGGACTGGATCCTGATTGACGAGGCCCAATTCCTGTCTGCGTCCCAGATTGACCAACTGGCGCGCATCGTCGACGACTATGGCGTGAATGTGGTGTGCTATGGCCTGCGCACCGATTTCCAGTCCCACCTGTTCGAGGGCTCGCGTCGCCTGATGGAACTTGCCGACACCATCGAGGAGGTGAAGTCGACGTGCTCGTGTGGCCGCAAGACCATCATCAATGCCCGCATCGACAGCAGCGGCAACATCGTTACCGACGGTAACCAGGTCGAGATTGGCGGTGATGACAAGTACGTGTCGCTGTGCCGTCGCTGCTGGCGCAACCGTCGCATCGAGAGCACCAGCAGGAACGCCATCAAGTTTGAGGATGAGTGAGGTTCCAGATAGGAGTTAGGAGTTAGGAGTTAGAAGTTAGGAGTTGGGCATCTGCCGAGCGACTTCTCTCTCCTCTTGTTTCTATTTCTTTTTGTCGGGGAGAATCAGGTTGAGCAGCCAGCCGACGATGGTCAGCGCAATACTGAAGGCCATTGCCCACCAGAAACTGTCGACCTGGAAAGAAGGTCCGATGACCCATGCCGCCAGTTCCACCATCAGCGCATTGATGACAAAGGTGAAGAGTCCCAGCGTGACGATGTTGATGGGCAGGGCAAAGAACTTGACGATGGGTTTGATGAAGGTGTTGATAAAACCGAGCACGATGGCGATAATCACGGCCCACCACCAGGGGTCGACCTTCACGCCGTCTAAGGCGTAGGCGGTGATTAATACAGCCAGTGCCGAAACAATTAATCTGAAAATCATAACAGTAAGTATTATTATAATGTTTTATCTGTCGTAAATGCCCGAGTGGCGCCGTGCTGCCAGCCGGTGTGCGCCGTCGTTTCCCCGTTTGGGCACGATAAAGGTACAACTATTTCGCCGTATGAGAGGTAATAATCAGTTTTTTTAAGTCGGAATACTGAATTTTTTCTGTAATTTTGCGGCTCAATTACGAATATGCTATGACAGAATCGACAAGAAAATACTTAAACTGGGCCAAGGACTACGTGATGATCACGTTGGGCCTGTTTTGCTATGCGTTTGGTTTTACGGCATTTATCCTGCCCGAGAAGATTGTGATTGGTAGTGTGACCGGTCTTTCCGCGTTGATGCATTACTGGTTGGACTGGAATGTTGCCATCACCTACTATGCCATCAATATCATCTTGCTGTGCATCGCCTTCCGCAGTGTGGGCAAGCAGTTTGTGTTGCGCACGATTATCGGCGCATCAATCTCGACAATCCTGATAGGTTTCCTACAACCCATGTTCCCGACGCCCATTATCGAGCAGCAGACGTTCATGAACGTCATCCTGGGCGCCGTGCTGTGCGGACTGGGCTTGGGCGTTGTGTTCACCCACAACGGCAGCACGGGCGGCACCGACATCATTGCCGCCATGGTAGCCAAGTACAGCACCGTGTCGTTTGGCCGCACGATGATGTACTGTGACGTGCTCATCATCTGCTCGTCATGGCTGCTGTTCCACTCGATCGACAAGATCGTCTATGGTCTTATCTTCATGGTTATCTACTCGGTGGCTGCCGACCGTGTCATCAATAACACACGCCAGAGCGTCCAGTTCCAGATCATCAGCAAGAAGTGGCAGGAGATTGCCGACAACATCATCCAGGAGGCCCACCGTGGTTGCACCGTCCTGGAGGGTACCGGCTGGTACACCAAGGCACCCGTCAAGATCTTGATGGTCATGTGCCGCAAGCATGAGAGTGTGCACATCTTCCGCATCATCAAGGAGACCGACCGCGAGGCTATCATCACCCAGAGCAACGTCAACAGCGTGTATGGCTACGGGTTTGACGAATTGAAAGTGCGCACGCACAGCAAGAAACCTGCTGTCAATGAAGACACTGTGACTGGCACTCAGCAAGAGTAGGCTTGTCAGACGGATTTTTAACTAAAATCCGTAATTTCATAAAAGTATTTAATTTTAAGAGGCATAAGAGATTATTTTATGTCTCTTTTTGTATAATTTAATTTTATGCATTACATTTGCGCTCCACTTCGAGAAATTATTTTATAACCTTTATAATTAACATTAACACAAACATCAACAGATGAAGAAAATTCTTTTCTTAGCGTCACTCTTGCTTGCCGCTACGGCGATGGCTTCGCCGGTGACACAAAGTGAGGCTCAACGGGCTGCTGCAGCATTCATGCTCCAGCACCGTCCCGGCGTGACGATGAAGGCCACTCCCGCCAGTGCGCCCCGAATGAATGCAGGCGGCCCGTCGTCCACGTCCTCTCCCAGTTATTATGTATTCAATACCGATGGCGGACATGGCTATGTCATCGTATCGGGTGATAACCGCACGACACAGATTCTGGGTTACAGCGACAATGGCAGTTTTGACCCTGCCCACGTTCCCGCCAACATGCAGGTGTGGCTCGACAACTATTCGCGCCAGATTGCCGCTCTCGACGAGATGGGCATCAACGAGGTGGACTTCACCCTTCGTGCCCCCAAGCCCACACGCAACAGCATCTCGCCGATGCTGACGAGCAACTGGGACCAGGCGACTCCCTACTGGAACCACTGCCCCGAGTTCATGAGCATCGAGGACGGTGACACGATCGGCGAGTTTGCCTACACGGGCTGTGTGGCTACCGCGATGGCCCAGATCATGAATTACTACAAGTATCCCAGCCAGTGTACTCAGACGATTCCTTCCTATAGGGTCACCTATGCCGACGGCGACTTCAGTTACGGTTACTTCGACACCGAGACGCTTGAGCCGATGGCGTTTGACTGGACGAACATGAGGGACAACTACACCGGATCGGAGGATACGGCTTCGACCGAGGCCGTGTCGTGGCTCATGTATTATGTGGGTTGCTCGGTCAAGATGCAGTATGGCATCACCGCTTCGGGTGCCAGCGACCCCGACATCCCCATCGCCTTCAATACCTATTTTGACTATGACGCACGACTGGTGTACCGCAGCGACTATGAGCAGGCCGACTGGGAAGAGATGATCTACCAGGAACTGGCTGCCGGTCGCCCCATGGTGTACAATGGCCGCGCCGGCAGTGGCGGCGGTCACTCGTTTGTGTGTGACGGCTATGCCTATGGCGACTACTTCCACATCAACTGGGGTTGGGGTGGCATGGGCAACGGCTACTTTGTCCTGTCGGTACTGAATCCCCGTGCGAGCGGCATTGGCGGCTCGACCAGCGCCGAGGGCTACAACATCGACCAGACCGCCATCATCGGCATCAAGCCGGGTTACAGCGGTCCCGAAGCGGTAGAGCACGTGCTCACCGTCTACAACATGTACAGCAGCGGCACCTCGTTGTTTGAGCGTGACTCGTCGACTCAAGGTTTCAAGTTGACCAAGCGCAAATATGTCAAGGTGACTGCCGAGGACCACATCAACGACGGCACCAAGTACAGGCGCGGCATCGCCCTGTATGACAGCAATGACAACTTTGTGCAACTCATTGCCAGCACCAGTTATTATAGCGCCACGCTGTCGATTACCGACAGTTGGCCCGACACGCAGAGTTCGACGACCTACAGTTTCGGCGCCGGCATCACCAGCGGCACCTACAAGATCAAACCCGTCTGCCAGGTGCAGGGTTCCGATGACTGGACTCCCATGCTCGAGAGCGACCGCTACTACTGTGCTGTGACCTTCAACGGCAACACCTGTTCGTTTACCGACCATCCCATCACCGACCTGCAGTCCACCAACTTTGAGTTTGTGGGCCAGCACAAGGTGAGCAGCCCCGAGCAGTGCAATGTCACTGTGAAGAACAACAGTGCCGACCGCTTCAGCGGCCGCCTGTTCCTGTTTGTGAGCGGTGAGCAGATCGACGAGTACGGCGAGTATACCACGGTTGTTGAGACCGAGATTCCCGCTGGCGGCACCAAGGTGGTGACCTTCAACTTCACGCCGCAGAATGCAGGCGCCAAGACTGCCTATCTGTCGACTGCCGACAACACCTGGACTGCCTCGATTCCCGGCACCGGCCACGTGACCATCGCCGGCAGCACCACGTCGGCCATGAACCTGAGCGTGGACATCAATGCCCTGGGTGCCGATGACGAAATGTATATCTATGATAACTTTGTCCGTTTCAAGGTCGATATCACCAACAACGGCGCCGGCGAGTATAACAAGTATGTGCTGGCTCCCCTGTTCATCATCAATGAGATTACCGGAACGGGCGAGATGGTGACTTACCAGAACCAGGCTGTGGACATTCCCGCCGGAACGACCAAGACGCTCTATTTCGACTTCGATAATCTGGGCTATGGCTACAAATATGCCTTGAACATCTATGCCCGCAACGAGAACGACTCGCTCAAGAACCTCGTTCTGCCGGGTCACTCCAAGATTTATGAAATTGTACATGGCGTGGTTGTGTGGACCGGTGACGGTGAACGCTTGGGTTACCAACCCTATGACAACTTCCAGGTTCCCGCTGCTGCAGCCGCTGTGAATCTTGAGGGTCTGGAAATGAATTCGATAGTTCCCAACACCAATCCTAACTGCCTGTATTACTTGGGCCGTGACGATGCTGTTCCCGCAGGTCTTGAGGGCCGCAATGTGATCAAGGGCAACGTTGCCCAAGGCACCATCCAACTCAAGCACGGCTTCGACTATTGCGCCCCGTTCCGCTTCACTGCGTCGTCGATGAGTTATGAGCGCACCTTCACTCAGGGCCGCCATGCCGGTCAGGAAGGCGGTTGGAGCACGATGGTGCTGCCCTTCACCGCAACGGCCGTTACCGCCGATGGCGCCGCTATCGACTGGATGCACAGCCGTGATGACGCCAAGGGCCTGTGGGTGTGCAACTTCGCTAATGAAGAGGACACCGCCGACGAAGGTCAACTGCTGGCCGACTATGTGGGCTCGAGCATCGATGCCAATGTTCCTTACTTTGTGGCTCCCTACGACGGCGCCAATGGTACTGATATGCGCAACAAGACCTTCGTCTTCACCGGCACCGACGTGACCGTGAAGCCCAATCCCTCGGCCATCACCAGTGGTGCCTATCACATGACCGTAGGCGATTTCTTCCTGCGTAATGTTGAGGATGCTTACTTCCTGAATGCTGCCGGCAGCCACTTTGTCAAGGCTGCCAACGGCACGGTCAACGCCTTTGAGGTATATGCCGACAATGTGGTGGCATCAGACCTCACCAGCCTGCTGATTGTCCTGGACGAGGATGCAGAGTCTGCCGCAGCAGCCCTGCGTGGTGACGTGAACAACGATCAAAAGGTTGACATCGACGATGTCACCCGCCTGATTGACGTTGTCCTGGGCAAGAATGTAGAGTATAACGCCAAGGCAGCCGACTGCGAGACGGAATCGGGCGACGGCCAGGTCAACATCAACGACGTGACCGCCCTGATCTCTTACGTTCTCACCGGCCAGTGGTAATCATCCACCCGTGAGGGTCCAGTAAGCCCAACTACAGCGAGGGCGCACCGCAATGCCGGTGCGCCCTCGTCGCAGTTATTAGTGTCCTGTAAAAACAGAATGGGATGAGGATGTGTCATAAATCAAAGGCTGGAACCCTAACCGCCCTACGGGCGGTCATATTTCTAACAGTTGAATTATGACACACCGCCAAGCCACAGGTGTGCACGCCAACTCAAACCTGTCAAAACGATTGCCAAGCGGCAGGCTACAGCAGATTGCCCGTTTTTCAACGGACAACAATAGTTTAGAATTGGAAGTAGATGAACTGCGCGTCGCGGTCGAGGCTCGCCAGCGAGATGCCGATTAGCAGTCCCCAATAGATGAGCCAGCGCACGGCAGTGGGGAAGGGCAGGCGGGCCAGCGGGAATTCCTGCCTGCGGCCCAGCCACTCGATGACGAAGAACGGCACGACGTACCAGATGGCCTCGCTGAAGGCCGGTAGCACCAGCCAGGAGCCGTGGGCAATCACGTAACAGATTTGTCCCAGATGAGTAATGCCGTTGGCACGGAAGGCGATAAAGACCATCGCAAAGAGGAAGAACGTCAGCATGCACTGCGGCAACTCCCGCCATGAGGCGTGCTCGCTGAACCGGCGCCGCGGCATGAAGATGAACGGCAAGAGCAGCAGGCCGTTGACCGTGCCCCAGATGACGAAGGTCCAGTCGGCACCATGCCACAGTCCTGACAGGGCAAACACAATC
Organism: uncultured Prevotellaceae bacterium; assembly: GCA_900320245.1. Taxonomy (GTDB): domain Bacteria; phylum Bacteroidota; class Bacteroidia; order Bacteroidales; family Muribaculaceae; genus Sodaliphilus. Next base: position 80,360 of record ONRP01000008.1, on the reverse strand, counting down.
ATCGTGTTCACTGCCGTGCGCCACTTGCCGCGACGGGAGCCCCCCAGGGGGAAATAGACGTAATGGCGGAACCACGTCATGAGCGAGATGTGCCACCGCTGCCACAATTCCTTCATGTTGCGTGAGAAGAACGGGTAGCGGAAGTTGGGCTGCAGCCTGATATTGAGCAGTCGGGCCGAACCGATAGCGATGTCGCTGTAGCCCGAGAAGTCGGCATAAATCTGGACGGCAAACAGCAGTCCGGCCCATATCATCTCAATGGCCGAATAGGAGTAGGGATTGGCGAACAGTTGGTCGACATAGTAGCCCACGCTGTCGGCAATGATTACCTTCTTGGCAAGGCCCCATAGTATCTGGCGCATTCCTGTGACGGCGGTGTTGTAGTCAAACTCCTTCTTGCGTTGGAACTGCGGCAACAGGTTGATGGCCCGCTCGATGGGGCCTGCCACCAGTTGGGGGAAGAACGAGATGAAGACGCTGAAGGCCACCACGTCGCGCGTGGCCTTGACCTCGCCGCGGTACACGTCGAGGGTGTAACTGATGGCCTGGAAGGTATAGAACGAGATGCCCACCGGCAGCAGGATGTTCAGTGTCGGCCAGTCGGGCGAGAGGCCGAACAAGCCCAGCAGATGCACAAAACTGTCGCGCAGGAAGTTAAGGTACTTAAACACGCCCAGTATGCCCATGTTGAGCACAATATTGGCAGCGGCCCACCACTTGTCGCTGCGGCAGCGCCCGCCCTTCATCATCAGTGCCGTGAACCAGGTGGACAGCGTTGTGAGCATGATGAGGCTCAGCATGCGCCAGTCCCACCAGCCGTAGAAGAGGTAACTGGCAAACAGCAGGAACAGGTTTTGGCCCTTGAGCCGACGCCGCAAAGCCCAATAGATGAAAAACACTATCGGCAGGAACAGGGCGTAGGTGTAGGTGTCAAATTGCATAGCAGTTGATGGGTCAAACCAATTGGCAAAGATAGTGCAAGCCGAAGACAGTGCCAAGAAAAAGCCCCCTTTTTCTTGAGCAATGTTAAGGCGCCGCCTATCTTGGGCGCAGCCAACGAAGTGCAAGCCGAAGGGTTTTTGGCCCTGAAAGATTTTTAATACGGATTTCACTAATGAGACGGATTTCACGAAAGAAAACATAAAACTATTCGTCAAATTAGATGAATTCGTGAGATTCGCATTAGCCCTCCAGGGTCTGGGGCAATTCCCATATTGTTGGCAAATTTTTCCCATAATGGTTTGTTTTTTTCAATTATTGGCTATAATTTTGCAGAATTAAGAGGTTTTAACCTTTGAAATGAAAAGAGTTTGGTGTGTTTGAGGCCTTTTTTTTAATTGGTCGTCGGCACATCGCCTAAAATCTAACAAGAAGTGGTCTCGATAGAGGTAAAGGAGCCATCTCTATGCCACTTCTCTGGTATTCACATAATTGGCTCCGGGATTTACCTTATGAGACAGATTAAGTTTTTGTTTTTTTCGTTGGCTATGCTCTTGCTGGCCACATCATGCAGCAATGTTGATGACAGGACCGAGGGCCTGATTCCCTCTGATGCCGTTATGGTGCTCAAGGCCGACATGCCTCAACTGATCAAACACTCGGGTGTGGATATTAAGGACGGAAAGATTGTTCTGCCCACCAAATTCAGGAAGATGCTGAAGGAGATGGGTGATACCAAAGACATGAACAAGAATCTGGACAAGTTGGTGAATTCGGGTATCGACTTCAAGCACAGTTCCTATGTGTTTATGCCCGACGGCGCCATAAATGGCAAGAGTGACTTTAGTGCAGTCCTGCTCGTACCTGTGGACGATGAGAACAAGGTGAAGGATTATATCGAGGATGTCGCCAATGTGGTGCTTGATAAAAAAGGTGACCTGTTGTTCGGACAAGATGAAGGCGACATCTTCCTCATCAAGGACGGCACATTGTGCTACACGTCGGCATGGAAAGAGGACGTAATGGATGACCTGGTCGAGTTATTGTCGCCTGAGTCTTCCATGTCATCTAATGAATCCATCGCCAAGGCTTTGGATAATAGCGACGACATCAATATCTTCATCAATAGCGAGAAGATCAGGAAGGTAGCAGCCAAGGAGATTGGCAACGATCGCGACCCTGCTGCTATGGCGGCTTCGTCGGCAATGGACATTGTTGACACTAAGTCGACTGCCATCCACATCAACCTTGCCGACAACGAGTGCAATGTCACGACCGAGAACGAGTTCCCCGAGAACAGCGATTACCTGAAACTGGTTAAGAAAATGACTGCGGCTCCCAATGCTGACTTGGTTCCGATGATGCCCAGTGGTGACCACACCATGATTTATAGCGTGAGCATCAATGGCGCCGCCATTGCCAACTTCAATCTGGTAAAGAAACTGCTCGGTGATGCTTATGACGATCCCGACTTTGCAAAAATCCTGGATATCTTCAAGTCAATCAAGGGTCCTGTTGTGTTTGGTATTGCCTGCAACGACTTGAAGACAAAAGAATTTGATGCAGTGGTAGCCGCCAAGACGCCGAAGGCCAGCGACCTGCATGGCATTATCAGCATGACACCGTTTGCCGAGGAGGCACAGCGCCACGGCGGCGAGTATGTGATAAGTGACTCTTACGGAGGCCCGTCATTCGTCTTGGGTGAGAATAACGATGTCCTCTATTTCAAATTCCTCGGTGGCGGCACAAAATCGTCGACTAAGGATAAAGAGATTAAATCCCTGTTCAGCGAGTCGGTTGCTGCCGTATATTGTACCAGCACAATCGATGATATGAAGATGCAGTTTACCGCATCGAGCAAGGACCTGCAGAGCGGCAATGCCAAGTTGTTTGTGATGGAAGACGGCAAGAAACTGTGTTTCCTGGATGCGTTGACTTTCTTTGTCAAGTTTAGTGAAGAGTTTGACTCCTACACTGGTTATGACTACGATTATGAGTCGGACTACGATTCTGATATGGGTGTGTTAGACACTGTTCCCGAAGAAGCATTATACTAATTGGCATAGCCCGATGGGCTTGAATAACAGATCATTGTGGGGGCTATTCAGTCCCCACAATTATTTTTTGTCGGTGTCGGTGGGACTCTGCCGTTGCTCGTGTTATGGCGTGAGGCAGCGGTGGGCGTTGGCCGTGACGAGGTTCTGGAGTTGCTGCGTGGGTATATGGAGGGTTTGGGCGACTGCTGTGGCCACGTCGCCGATAGGGGCGGGGCTGTCATCGGTCTCGATGAGCAATCGGTCGAGGGGTGTGGCAGCGAGGGTCACGGGATTGAAACGGTCACCGAAGGAGAGGTAGCAGCCGCCGTCGAGCAGGAGCCTTGCCACGCGCTCGTTGGCACGCATGCCGTGAATGGCAAGGGAGACATCGGTGAGGCCCGCATGGCTGCGTACGTCGAGCAGTCGCTGGGCGGTCCTCACGCAGTGGGCAATGACGGGTTTGCCCAGGGCATGGGCCAGTTGCAGGTGACGCAGAAACGCGTCGGCCTGGATGTCGAGGTCGCATCCGCGCAGGGTGTCCATGCCGGTTTCGCCGATGGCGAGTACTTGTGGGTGCTGGGCGCACCGCTCGAGCAAGTCCCAGTCGCCCGCCGTGAGGCGGTCCACGTCATGCCAGGGGTGAAAGCCCACCGAGTAGTAGCGCCCCGGTAGCGGGTCAAACTGCCGCGGGTCGACCGAGATGAGTGCGCCCTCAGCATCAAGGCGGTGGGTATGGAAGTCGAGGATGGGCATTACAGTCATCGGGTTTTACTCGTCGGGCTCAGGGTGATTAGGGCACGGGGTCGTAGCCGCTGCCTCCCCATGGGTTGCAGCGCAGGATGCGCCAGATGGCGAGGGCCAGTCCCTTGAAGGGTCCGTGTTTGCGGATGGCCTCGATGGCATATTGGCTGCAGGTGGGTGTGAACCGGCAGGTGGGCGGCTTGAGCGGCGACAAGAACCTCTGGTAGAAGCGGATGGGCTGAATCAGCAGCCAGCCGATGCCGTGCAGGACAGCCTTGCACCCATGCTTGATGGTGTTGATGATACTCATGGCTGCTCTTGTTCGGTGTCGGGTGATGGCTGCTGGGCCGCGGCGCTGGCGATGCGCTGGAGCAGCAGGGTCACTTTCTCGTTGATGACGCTGTAGGGGGCAAGGTTGCTGTCGAGATAGACGAAGGCAATGTCCACGCCCCAACCCTGCTCGTCGAGAGCGGGGAAGAGCAGTTGCCGCCGGTTCAGACGGTAGGCCTCACGAACACGGCGCCGTAGCGTGACGCGCCCGACGGCCTTGCGGATGCGTTTTTTGGGAATGGAGATGAGGAACTGGACGGGGTGCTCGCCGCGGGGGCGCAGTCGGTAGGCCGCGCGCAGCGGGAAGGCCATCAGCGACTTACCCTCGCCGAAGAGCAGTTCGATAGCGGTTCGGCTGGTGAGTTTCTCGTCTTTGTTCAGTTTGTAGTCCATTCTGGATGCGAAATTACTAAAAAAACGGGTACGGCCAAGCCGCACCCGCTATGAAATTCATTTTTTGGAACGCTGGCCGCTCCAATGGTGTCTATTATTTTTTCTTGGTCTCAGCCTTGGCGCGTCGTGTAGCGGCGGCCTTCTTGGCGGCCTCGGAGCGCTTGGCTGCTGCTTCGCGCTCGGCCTCGGCCTTGGCGCGACGTGTTGCGGCGGCCTTCTTGGCGGCTTCGGAACGCTTGGCAAAGAGTTTCTCCTCTTCGCTCATGTCCTTTTTGGCGGCGGGCTTGGGAGCCTCCTTCTTGGGAGCAGCGGGTTTGGCCTTGGTCTGCTTTGCCGCTTTCTTCTCCACCTTCTCTTCCTCGGCCTTGGCCTTCTTCAGGTAATGGTCGATGGCACTTGCCATTGACGGGGTTTGGGGCGTGATGGTCACGTCGACCTGCAATCCCACCTTTGCTGCGGCCTCGAGCGTTGTCTGGCCCATGGCGGCGATCACGACGTGGCGGTCGGCATAGTCGGGGAAGTTGGTGATGTAGGACTTGATGCCGGCGGGAGTGAAGAACACGAGCATGTCGTAGTCGAACGGCTCACCGGGCTTGAAGTTGTTGCTCACGGTGCGGTACATTACAGCCTTGACATATTTTACCTTGTTGTTGTCGAGCACGACGGCTTTGTCGTTGTGCACGTCGCTGACGGGCATCAGGTAGGTCTCCTTGTTGTGCTTGGCGATGATGGGAATGAGGTCTTCCATCCTGCCTGACTCGCTATAGAAAATCTTGCGCTTGCGGTAGACTACATACTTCTGCAGATAGTGGGCGATGGTCTCGCTGACGCAGAAATACTTCAAGGTGTCGGGGACGTTGTAGCGCAACTCCTTGCACAGGCGGAAGAAATGGTCGATGGCTGTGCGTGCAGTCAGAATAATGGCGCTATAGTCAGGCACGTTGATCTTGGACTGCCTGAATTCCTTGGATGTCAAACCTTCGACCTTGATGAAAGGCCTGAAAACAATCTCTACTCCGTATTTCTTCTCCAAGTCAAAATATGGAGATTTGTCGGACGTCGGTTTTGGTTGTGAAACCAGAATCTTCTTAACGTTCATTTAGTTTTTTCTATAGTAAAATACCACAAATCCAGTACGTTACGCTTGTCATAATGACTAAGGGTACGATTTCGACGGCGCAAAGGTACAACAAAAAATAGAGAATAGATGACAAATTGCTATAAAAAATTCTAAACCCCTTGAAGATGAAGATAAGTCTTGCCGAAAAGTATAGTGCTGCGGCGACGGCCAATAGCACTTTGCCATGAGCCGGATAAAGCATCAGCAGCACGAGCACGGGCAGCAGCACGAGACCCAGGAGCGACTGTGAGGACTTGAAACCGTCAATCCACAGCCGCGATCCCGTCTGGTCGGTGAAGGTGTAGCCCATCACTTTGTAGACCAGCCATTGGATGAGGTAGAATCCCACGGCCATGCCGCTGAATGCGGCGATGTGTGTGAACACCTGACTCTTGAGCGAGTCGGCAAAACCGGGCCACAGCAGTTGCACCGCAAAGTAGACGATAAATCCCTCGACGATGCAGGTGTTGGCAATCAGTGCCGCCAGGATGCTGGTCTCGTTGACCGTGTGGTCCTCGAACAGGTTCTCGCGTCGGCGGGTCGAGAACATGTAGTGGAAAAAGTTCTCGATATACTTGTAGCCCGTGTGGTAGCATAGCGTCACCGCCAGCACACCTGTCAGCAACAGCGCCATCGAGGGCGTGTCGTGAAGCGGTGAGCGGGCAAAGGGCTGTGCCTGGACCGGTTCAGGCACCTCGATGACCGGGCGTGCTGTGGTGTCGGCCGTGGCCTTCAGGGCCACGGTGTCGGCCTGCACTGGCACGACGTGTTGCGCCACGCTGTCAGCATGGGGTGCGGAATCGGCTGGATGGATGTTGACGGGCATGAAACTACTCAATATTTGGATTCAAACTCCACCGTGCGGGAGTCCTTGAGCATGGCGATGGCCTCGGCAGGAGTGGCGGCGACTTGCCACAACTGGGCATGTGATTCCTTCATGAAGCCTTGGCCGATGGCATGCTGCAGCATGGCCAGCAGGGCATCGTAGTAGCCCAGCGTGTTCAGGATGATGACAGGCACCTTGACCAGTCCCAGTTGCCTCCATGTGAGCGTCTCGAGCAGTTCCTCGAGGGTGCCCACGCCTCCGGGCAGGGCGATGACGGCATCGGCCATCTCGCTCATCATGTGCTTGCGCTGGTGCATGTCGGCCGTGATGATGACATCCTCCAGGCGGTCATAGCACCACCCGTTGTCGACCATGAACTTGGGGATGACTCCGGTGACCTCGCCTCCGGCATCGAGCGTGCCGTCGGTCACGGCGCCCATCAGTCCCACGGCCCCGCCGCCGTTGACGCAGCGCCATCCTTCCTCGGCGAGCAGTTGTCCCAACTCTCGCGCTGCCTGCAAGTATTGCTCGTTGATGTTGGCACTCGAGGCACAAAACACGCAAACGTTACCTTTAATCTCTCGTTTCATGCCCGCAAAGATAGTGCAAGCCGAGAGGAATGCCAAATTTATTTGGACATTCCCAAGGCGCAGCCTCTCTTCCCGTTGACGCAAAATCACAAAAAAAGCGGCAACATGGCCGCTTTTTTGTGATTCTAGATATTCTAGATATTCTAGATATTCTAGATATTCTAGATACCCTAGATATTCTAGATTTACTGGTTAGACTGGATGGGATGGTTGAGGCTTACTTGCTGTTTTGGAGCCAGGCGTCGAACTGGGGACGGTATTTCTCTCGCAACTCGCGGCAGTGGCCCAGGATGTCGTTGCTGTAGGGCCCTGTGGCCTCCAACTCGGTCGCGTTGACCCACTGCTGCTGCAACTTGTCGAGTGCGGCTCGGCAGTCGTCGGTGTCGAACTCCTGGTGGTTGATCAGCGCCACCGTGGCTTTTCTCATGTAGATTTCCCACCGCTTGGCATAGTAGTCCCACATCAGGCCGCTCCAGTTGCGGCAGGCATAGTCGTTGAGGCTGCCGCCCCACGTGGTGATTAGGCGGCGGGCATTCATCTCGTAGTAGTCCTTGACGGCGGGCGTGCTTCCCAGGTCGCGGGCCTGCTGCAGCCACTGCGACAGCGAGGCCTGGGGGTGATGGCTGTTCAGGTCATCGAGGTCGGACAGCAGTTCATACATCACATTGCTGTGGGCATAGAAGTCACTCTCGTTACGCTCCATGAATGCCCTGTCAAGCGCCTGTTTCTCGATGAGGAACAGGTCGCCCAGCAGTTGCCGTCCCACCCACAGCAGGTCGATGGTCATCGCGTCGGTCGTGACCTGGTCCTGGTCGAGCAGGGCGTCCCAGGCAGCCAGTAGTTGCTGCGGGTCGTACTTGACCGCGCGGCTCTCCTTGCCCAGGGTGGGGTAGGAGCAGGGCAGGGGAGCGGCAAAGTTGCCGGGAGTGATGTCTAGCACGTTGTCATAGAGCAGTTGCCACGCCTCGCGCGCATGTTCATTCGTGCCGCCAGCATGGCGGTCGGCGAGTTCGTCGATGACCTGGCGGTCGGTCTTGTTGAAGTCCCAGGCTTTCTCCAGGATGTACTCGTAGGGGAACTGCTGCACATCGAGCCCCTCGAGGGTGGAGCCGATGCCCACAAGGTCCTCGCCACACTCCTGCAGGGCGCGTTCGATGCGCTCGCCGGCTTCCTTGACACGTCCTTGCACGTTGGTGTTGCCGCCGAAGTTGCCCAGGTAGCACCAGATGAACGGCTGTCCGTAAAAACCATCGTGCTCGCGCCACATCTCCTTATATTCGCAGTAGTAGTCGAGCATCGTCATCTTGCCCTGCGGCACGCCGGTGAGCATGGCGCGGGTGCGTTCGCGGGTGTAATCATTGCGCTGGTAATAGAGGAACCAGGCCATCTGCAGCCACTCGGCTTCGGGGTCGACCGCGGTGAGGCTCTCATAGATGTGGCGTGTCACCTTGTTCAGGTAATCGGGTTCAAAACTGGGAGGATCGACCTCGTTGAACGGGTCGATGCCGTAGATGTGGTCGGTGCCGAACAGACGCGTCTGCTCCTCGAGGAACAGGCGCTGGATGCGGCTGTAGAGCGGGTCCTCGCTGTTGAGGAAACATGTGCGGAACTGGTCGTCAAAGCCAGCCCAGGAGCCAAGCGCCTGGATGTCGGCATTGGGGAACAGTTCGCGCAGGGCGCCCGGTACGTGTCCCGCAAAGGCTGGCAAGACGGGCCGCATGCCTAGCGCGCGCTCACGCTCCACGATGTGTTGCTGTAGCACGGTCTGGCCGTCGAGCCACTCCTTGGGCAACGGTCCGCACCAGCCGTCGATGTTGGCCATGCGGTGCCATGGCAGGTAGGCCGGCCCCGTGAAATAGGCTCTCACCTGCTTGTCGCTCAAGCCCAGGCTGGTCCACACGTTGTACCACACCGCCTCCTGGCCCGTGATGGCCAGCGGCAGGTTCACGCCGTTGAGCGCCATCCAGTCGATAAAGCGTTCCCAGTCTTGCCATTGCCAGAAAGGCATTGTGTAGCCCCAAGTGCAGTAGTTGAGGAAGAACCGCTGCGGCACACGGGCCGTCACCCGCTCGGTGGCGGGCACGTCGGGCAGCACGCGCGGCAACTGCACGGGCACGTCGGCATACCACGACACCGTGGTCATGCAGTAGTGGTTAAGGTAGCGGTTCAGTCCCACGGCCATCGAGCCGGCATTGTTGCCCCTGATAATCACTTTACCGCCCTCGCTGCCGAGGGTAAACACATCCTTGCCGTCGGCCGCCGCGATTTGGCGGAATTCTACTTTGCCGGCCAATGCTGGCGACAGCCTGCGGGCCAGCGCCCGGGCCTGTTCCACATCGTCGGCCGCCATAGTGTTGGCCACCATGGCCAGCAGCATTGTCACTAGGCTAATTATCCATCGTTTTACCATATTACACAGAGTTCATTGAGTGCCGTATGAGAATACAAATATAGCGATTATTCACAACAATCGCTTGTTCTTGGCCATTCTGTCCCTAAAATCTTCGTCAAAAACCCTTAAAAAGCCCTATTTGCACAAAAAAATGTGCAAAAAATCAAAAATAGTGCACAAAATTTTGTGCAATTGTGTATCTTTGCAGAAAAAATGAAGTTATGGATGTCACATTAACGAGAATTATGGACCAGCGTGTTAACGCTGTGTCAAAGGCCTTTAAGCGCTATATGTATGGCCAAATCAACTGGGAACGGCAGATGCTGGGCTTGGTTGGCCCTCGCGGTGTGGGGAAAACGACATTGTTTTTACAATACATACATGAGCATCGCAGTGAGACAAAGATGTTTTATGTCTCGGCAGATAATGTTTATTTTTCCTCCCACTCACTGATTGATGTGGCTGACCAATTTGTGCGTGAGGGCGGGAAGCACCTGTTTATTGATGAGATACACAAATACGGCAACTGGTCCCAGGAACTCAAACAGATATATGATGATCATCCCGACTTGAGGGTGTCATTTACCGGTTCGTCGATATTGGATATCACCCATGGCGAGGCCGATTTAAGCCGCAGGGCGCCCATCTATCGGATGCAGGGTTTGTCCTTCCGCGAATATCTAGCATTGTTCCATGGCTTGTCATTTCCGGTCGCCACATTGGACGATGTGTTGTCGTGCAAAGTGCAATTGCCTGGCGTTTCCCACCCTCTGCCCTGGTTTCACGAATACCTTCAGCATGGGTATTACCCGTTTGGTAGGGACCCGCAATTCGAGATGATACTCAACCAGATTGTGGAACAGACCATGGATATCGATATCCCACAGTTTGCTAAAATGACGGTTTCAACGGGACGCAAACTGCGCCATTTATTGAGTATTATTGCCAAGAGTGTACCCTTCAAGCCGGTAATGGATTCACTGGCCACAGTAGTAAGCGTGAGCCGCAATGTGCTTCCCGATTTTTTTGTGTATATGGAAAAGGCCGGCATGATTGGACAGTTGCGTGATGACACAGGAGGAATCAGAGGACTGGGCAAAGTCGAGAAAGTGTATCTAGACAATACCAACCTAGCCTATGTGATGGGCGGTGCAATGACCGACATCGGCAACATACGGGAGACGTTCTTCTACAATCAGATGAGAGTTGTGGGTGACGTTATCGCTTCAAGAACTGCCGACTTTGAAATCGGGGATATCACGTTTGAAGTGGGTGGCAAAAACAAAAACAGTCGTCAAATCAAACATACAAGTAATGCCTATATCGTGAAAGATGACCTGGAAATCGGGGCAGGTAATCAGATCCCGTTATGGACATTCGGCATGACTTATTGAATGAAATAATGATTATGTTAGGAACCATTGTCAATACTTGCACGATTGTGGCCGGCACGCTCATCGGCGTGGCGCTGCACCGTGGCATTAAGGAGAAATACAAGCAAGTGCTCTATGACGCGTTGGGGTTGGCATGCTTTGCCATCGGCCTGAATGCGGTGGTATCCAATTTCCCTAAGAGCCAGTATCCCGTGCTGTTTATCGCGGCAATGGCCATCGGCAGCCTCGTGGGTGTGGCCCTTGATATCGACGGGCGTTTCCATCGGCTGGTGGAGCGCAAGAGCAAGCGTGAAGGGAGTGCCGACTCGCGGTCTCGTCTGGCCGACGGCTTGGCGACAGCCACGCTCATCTACTGTATCGGGCCGTTGTCGATGCTGGGACCTGTCATCAGCGCGCTCGAGGGAGACAACACCTTCCTGTTCACCAACGCCACCCTCGACCTGGTGACGGCGACCATCTTCGGTTCGACCTACGGCATCGGCATGTTGCTGGCGGCACCTGTATTGTTCCTGTGGCAAGGCCTGTTCTACTGTGTGGCGACGCTGTCGAGCCAGGCTGTGAGCGACGCATTGATGGCCGAACTGCTCATTGTGGGCGGTCTGCTCATCACGGGCTCGGGCCTGTCGCTGCTGCGCATCAAGGACTGCCACGTCCTTAACATGCTGCCTGCCCTGCTCGTGCCCCCATTATGGTATCTGATGATTTGGCTGATTGGATAATTATATGTATTTTTGCGCCATCAAACTATTGAGCACTTATGAGTATTTGGCGCAATTTATTGGTATTGATTACCATATTTGCGGGATTGTGTATTCCCGCTGAAGCACAGATTGTTATACCCGAACATTCGGATAAGGAGATTGCCGACAGCATCCGTAAGGAGTTGGACAGCCGTCCCTATTTCAGCCTGTATAAGGATACGTATTTTGTGGGCGGCACGGTCCTTGGCGGCACACCCACCAAGCACAACAGCGACGTGAAGTTCCAGATCAGTTTCCAGCAACGTCTCACCAAGAGTGTGTTGCCGTGGAATTCCTACCTGTATCTGTTCTATACACAAAAGGCCTTGTGGAACGTGTTCGAGCGTTCGCTGCCATTCCACGATCTGAACTTCAACCCGGGAATCGGTCTGTCGCGATTTATCATCATGAAAGGCCAACTCGTGGGTAAGGCCACCGTGATGATAGAGCACGAGTCCAACGGCCGCGACGGTATCCATTCGCGCAGTTGGAACAAAATCTCGCTTGCCGGCGAGGCCTACATCTCGCCCAACCTGATGGCACATGCCAAGTTCTGGATTCCCATCGTCGACGGCGAGTACAACCGCGACATCCTGAAGTACAGCGGTATCTCGCAGGCCGGGTTCCAAGCCATCAGCAACGACCAGAAGTGGGTGCTCGACATGACCCTGGTCAAACGCAAAGGCTGGAACCTGAATTTCAACACCATCGTGCAATTGGGCTACCGCATCAACCACAACTCCAACCAGTTTATCATGCTGCAGTACTACAACGGCTACGGCGAGACGCTGTTGGACTATAACCAGTACCACTCGCGCATCCGTTTCGGCCTGCTCATCCGTCCCCGGTTCTTCAGCGACTTCTGATACCGTAAAAAGCAGGAGTACAATCCAGAGCAATAAAGGGATTGCTCGCCATGGCTTGCAAGAACTCAAAAATAATGGCAATGATATAGCAGTTGGCCCACTAAAACCCGCGAATCTTAATCGGTTTGCGTTTATACTATAAATGAAATATGGTCTAAATGATAAAAAAGTTGGTGAAATATTTGGTCATTAAGATATTTATTAGTACCTTTGTAATAAAACAAATCGGTTGTGCTGCAATATAGGCCCTAGCTGGCCTGAAACAACGTTTTTGTTGGTAGGTACAGACACCCCTTAGATAAGGAGCATGGGTTTCGGCTTATGCTCCATTTTTTACGAAAAATGCAGCCATTTCTGACTGCATTTAAGTGATATTTGGACCAACAGTTATATCATTGTCAAAATAATTATTTAGGGGCAGTTTTTTTGATTTCTCGTGCGAGGCACAATCCTTGTGCAGGGTGGCATCGGTACAAAATAGAGGTCTTTTGTTGAGGATTACAAAATTATTAGTATCTTTGCCACAATTGAATGAAAAAGAATTGAATTATGCAGTACTGGATTAACCATAACGGAGTGCAGTCGGGTCCTGTTGACATTGACGGCCTCAAGGATCTGGCGCTCACTTCGCGCGCCTATGTTTGGCACGAGGGAATGACTGACTGGGTGAAAATCACTGAGGTGCCCGAGTTGCAGGGTTTGTATGAGGTTGTGGCTGATGATGCCGAGGTCGAGACACCCCCAATTCCTCCTGTTGAGCCTGTGGCCCAGGAGCCGCAGCCCGAAGCCGCCGTGCCCGAGGAAGCCGTTGTCGGGACGCCCTATCGTTCCGCTGAGCCTCAAGGCGAAGCCGCCATTCAGCAGCCCCAACAGGCTGTTTGGCCCCAGGACGGCTCTGCTGCCGCCCCGGTACAGCCTGCGGCGAAATGTCCTCCCACCAATCTGGCATGGGCCATCTTTTCGACCATCTGCTGCTGCTTGCCTGCCGGCGTCGTGAGCATTATCTATGCCGTCAAGGTGACGAACAAGTTCAATGCCGGTGACATCGAGGGTGCCGAGCGCGCCAGCGAGATAAGCGCCTGGTGGTGCATCGCATCGTTTGTGCTGGGCATCATCTCGTTGCCTTTTGGTTACCTGCTGCCGCTGCTTGGTGCAGAGTAACCTGTAGGTCCGTGCGGCATGCGGCGCTCTCTTCTGCTGGTGGTCGCTGGGCTCGTGATGCTGGTGTTGGGCTTCATCTATTATGCCCTTGACCCGTCGACCAGCGATGCCTTTCCCCGATGTTCGTTCCTGTCGCTCACGGGCTACAAGTGTCCCGGCTGCGGTGGTCAGCGTGCTGTCCACGCCCTGCTGAACGGTGATGTGGCAGGTGCTTTCAGGTTCAATGCGCTGCTGATGATTGCCGTTCCCTGGATGGGGCTATGCCTGTTTGCCGAGAGCCGCCGTACCCGCAATCCGCGGCTGTATGCCCGTCTGAATCCCGAGTTGCTCATGTCGCTGTTCCTGGCCTTGACACTCTCGTGGTGGCTGCTGCGCAATATTTTTGACTGGTAAGAATGAGTTAACCGAGGCGCCGTGAAGTAGCGTCTCGACAAATGATAAAAAGACGATGAAACAGTATCTTGACCTGGTGCGCCACGTGATGGAGCACGGTGTGGACAAGGAGGATCGCACGGGAACGGGCACGCGCAGCGTGTTCGGCTACCAGTTGCGCTGTGATCTGGCCGACGGTTTCCCGCTGTTGACGACCAAGAAGGTGCACCTCAAGTCCATCATCTACGAACTGCTGTGGTTCCTGCGCGGCGACACCAATGTGCGCTGGCTGCAGGAGCATGGCGTACGCATCTGGAACGAGTGGGCCGACGAGAACGGCGACCTGGGGCCCGTCTACGGCAGCCAGTGGCGCGCCTGGCCCGACGGCAAGGGCGGCACCATTGACCAGATTGCCCAGGTTATCGACCAGATCAAAAATACGCCTGACAGCCGCCGCATCATGGTCAGCGCATGGAATGTGGCCGAGGTGCCCACGATGAAACTGCCGCCGTGCCACTCGCTGTTCCAGTTCTATGTGGCCGAGGGCAAGTTGAGCCTGCAACTCTATCAGCGCAGCGCCGACCTGTTCCTGGGCGTGCCGTTCAACATCGCATCCTATGCCTTGTTGCTGATGATGGTGGCCCATGTCACGGGCTTAGAGCCGGGCGAGTTCGTCCACACCTTCGGTGACGCCCACATCTACCGCAACCACTTTGACCAGATTAGGGAGCAACTCTCGCGTGAGCCACGTCCGTTGCCCCGCATGGTGCTCAACCCCGAGGTCAAGAGCATCGACGACTACAAGTATGAGGACTTCACGCTCGAGGGCTATGATCCCTGGCCCGCCATCAAGGGTGTGGTGTCGGTTTAATCAGAATTCAGCGATATGAAATCCATTCAGGCGATAGTTGCTATTGATGGGAATGGGGCCATCGGTCGCCAGGGCGACCTGTTGTGCCACCTGCCGGCCGACATGAAGCACTTCAAGGAGGTGACCATGGGCCACAGCATCGTCATGGGGCGCAAGACCTTCGAGTCTTTTCCGCGTCGCCCGCTGCCGGGCCGCCAGAATATCGTCATCACCCGTAATGCCGATTGGCAATATCCCGGCGTGACAGTGGCGCACAGCGTGGAGGAGGCCATCGCTGCCGCACAGACCGACACCGTCTTCATCATCGGCGGGGCGCAGGTCTATGAGCAGGCGCTGCCGCTGGTCGACGTGCTGCACCTGACGCAGATACATGCCCGTTGGGCCAGTGCCGACGCCTTTTTTCCGGCACTTGACCCCGACGAGTGGCAGGAGGTGAGCCGTGAGCACCACCAGAGCGACCACCGCAATGCCTATGAGTTTGATTTCGTGACCCTAAAACGACGCGACAAGGTATGAAATACTTCATCATCGCCGGAGAGGCCTCGGGCGACCTGCACGCCTCTCATCTGATGGCCTCGCTCAAGCAGGAAGATGCCCAGGCCGAGTTCCGCTTCCTGGGTGGCGACCTGATGGCCGAACAGGCTGGCTACCAGCCCATCATCCACTTCCGCGACATGGCCTATATGGGCTTTATGGATGTGGTGAAGCACCTGGGCAAAATCCTCGGTTTCCTGGGCACTGCGCGCCGTGCCATCGACGAGTGGCAGCCCGATGCCCTGATTCTTGTGGATTATCCGTCGTTTAACCTCAAGGTCGCTAAATATGCCCATAATCTGGGCATTCCCGTGCACTATTTCATTTCGCCCAAGGTGTGGGTGTGGAAGGAGTGGCGTGTCAAGGACATCCGCCGCTATGTTGACCACATGTACTGCATCCTGCCCTTCGAGCCCGACTGGTACCGTGAGCGCGGCTATCAGGCCACCTATGTGGGTAACCCCACCGTGCAGGAAGTGGCTCAGGCGAGCAAAGAGTTCCCTGAATTTGCCGGTTTCATTGCTCAATACGGTCTTGCCGACCGCCCCATCATCGCCCTCGTGCCCGGTTCGCGCGTGAGGGAAATCCGCGACAACTTGCCGTTGATGATCGAGGCCGCGGCCCGCCATTCCGAGTTCCAGGCAGTCATCGCCGGAGCGCCGAGCATCGACGACAGCCTGTACCGTGAGGTGATGGGGGACAAAGTTGTGCCCGTGCTGCGCGATGCCACCTATCCGCTCGTGCACCATGCCCGCGTGGCGCTGGTCACCTCGGGCACCGCGACACTCGAGACCGCCCTGCTGGGTACACCCCAGGTTGCCTGCTACCGCTTCAACGGTAGCAAGTGGACCTATAATTTCTACAAGAAAATCTTAAAGGTTAAATACGTCACCCTGCCCAACCTCATCACCGACGATCTCGTCATCCCTGAACTGCTGATGCACATGTGCACTCTGGACAGCATCGACAGCCACTTGACCCAACTGCTCGGCGACACCCTCGAGCGCAAGGCCATGCTTGACGGTTACGGCCGCCTTGCTGAGCGCCTCGGCACTGAGGTGAGCACCGCCACCGCAGCCAGCCTCATCACCCAATCAATCAATAATTAGTCGGCTTCGTCTTCTGTGAGGCAGGCCGTGAAGCCCATCTGCCGGGAGTGTTCCTGGTCGAACATGCAGTAGGTAACGTCGCCCTCGTCACACAGGCGTCCCTGGCTGTCGTGCAGCGTGACGTGGACGGTGTAGTAGTTTCGCACGTTGCCGGTGATGTGTCCGCGCAGGGTGATTTTGGGGTCACGGGTGGAGACAGGACGGCGGAATTTCACTTCCAGTTTGGTGGTCACGCCGGCAGCCTGAAGGCGCCTCGAGAGGACCCAGTTGGCGAGTTCGTCGATGAGCGTGCTGATGATGCCGCCATGCAGGGTCTCGACCCAGCCGTCATAGTTCACGCAGGGCGACCAGGTGGTGACGACGTCTTCGCCGTCTTCCCAAAATTCAAGGTGCAGGCCGATGGGATTCGTCGGGCTGCAGCCGAAGCAGTTGTAACCCTGCTTGTCAAGATATGGATTAATCAGTTTCTTCATCGTTAGTGCAGTTTAGTCATATTTTCCTCACGCTAAGGCGTGAAGTCGCAAAGATACTATTGTTGCTCGCAAGAGGCTCGCAAAAGATTAAAAACTTAGCGCCTTTGCGGCTTAGCGTGAGATTCCGCCTGCTTTCGGTGATGCCAAATCTCCAGGCTGTTGATGGCGTTCTGCCACAGGATGTAGCAGCCGGGGCCTGCCACCGACAGCGGGCTCAAGTAGGTGTAGGCAATCCACACGGCAAAGGCCGTGTTCTTCTGTCCCAGTCCCTGGCCGCTCTCGATGACGGTGCCGAAGAAGTGCCCGATGTAGCGTCCCACGGCAAACTGTGCCAGACAGATGAGCAGTGACACCAGGGCAATGGTGACGAGGAACACCACGGGAGCGCCGCTATTGATGATGTTCTTGACCGTGCAGCCCGTGACAATCGTCAGCGAGATGCCCCACATGTAGAACGACAGGTCCTGGATGGCTACCAGCCGTTGCTGCACGCGTGGCAGGTAGTGCTTGACCAGGTAGGCGGCAATCAAGGGCAGCACCAGCACGAGGAACACCTTGTACATAATCATCCAGAAGGCCGTCCAGAAGTTGATGTCGACGTTGTTGTCGATGAGCGGGAACACGACTGGTACAGCGACCACCGTGACGATGTTGGACAGGAACACATAGGAGGTCATCGTCTCGAGGTTGCCGCCCAGTTTGCCCGTCACCACAGGGGCTGCGCTGGCCCCCGGGCAGATGACACACGTCAGGATGCCCTCCATCAGAATCAGGTCCTTGCCTTTCATGTCAAAGCCGATGATGAGCGCCACGATGAGCACGACAAAGATGACCTGGAACACCGACACCCACAGGTGCCACATCGCCGGCCGCATCTTGTGGAAATCCACACGCAGGAACGTGGTGAACAGAATCAGGCTCATGAACAGCGGCAGGATGGTGTCGAATATCGGTTCCATCACTTCGCTCACCGGGTCGAGGGCGCGCACCCAGTAGAATATCAGATAGATGACCGTGCCCGACACAATCGCGCTGGGCAACGTCCAATTCTTCAAAAAGGTGATGATGGCTTTCATAGCGGGTGCAAAATTACTAAATTTTGTCCAAATCGCGGGACAAGGCGTGGCGATAATGGCTTGGCGGGGCTGAAATTTGCCTATGATTTGAAAATGTTGTACTTTCGCAGTTGCCAATGAAAAAGATATTGAACAACATAGCGTTTTGGGTGGTGTATGGCGCGTGGTATGCGTTGTCGCTGCTGCCCATGTGGATGCACTACTTGTTCAGTGACATCCTGTTCGTGCTGGTGGCCTATGTGCTGCGCTATCGCCGTCGCGTCATCTGGAAAAACCTTTCCCAATCCTACCCCGACAAGAGCGAGCGGGAACTGAAGACGCTTCAGCGGCAGTTCTACCGCCACATGTGCGACCTGGTTGCAGAGACAATAAAGTATACCACCATCAGCGACAAGAACATCATGCGTCGCATGACCTTTAAGGGCAGCGAGCAGGTGGCCGAGATTCTGAACAGCGGACAGTCGGTGGCGCTGTTGCTGGGACATTACGGCAACTGGGAATGGGTGTCCTCGTTGGTGCTGTGGCTGCGCCCCCTGGTCAACGACAAGGTGACGATGGGGCAGATCTATCATCCGCTCGAGAACAAAGTCTTTAACCGCGTGGTGTTGAAGGCGCGCGGGCGCATGGGCTCGGACAGCGTCGCCAAGAACGACACGCTGCGCTGGATTCTGGGCAACAAGCGTGACGGCCGTCCCACCATCCTGGGTTACATCAACGACCAGGTGCCCAAGTGGGAGAACATCCACCACTGGCTCACCTTCCTCAACCATGAGGATACGCCCGTGTTCACCGGCATCGAACGCATCGTCCACTCCCAAAACCAAGCCGCCGTCTATGTTGATGTCAAGCATGTGGGACGCGGGCGCTATGAGTGTGAGTTACAGGTCATCACGCGTGACCCGTCGACGATGGGCGAGTTTGAGTTGACCGACGAGTTCTTCCGCCGCTTTGAGCAGACTATCAACCGTGCCCCGCAGTACTGGCTGTGGAGCCACAACCGCTGGAAAAGGACGCGCGAGGAGTTTGACCGCCGCTTCAAGGTTGTCAACGGCAGGGTGGTGCCTAAAGAGTGAGGAGTGAGGAATTAGGAGTGAGGAGTGAGGAATTAGGAGTGAGGAGTGAGGAGTTGAAGCAAAAAATCAAAGTTGTAGCAAAAAACTAATAGCAAATAACTAACACCTAACCGCTTTTTTACTACCTTTGCACCAAACAACGACTAATTAACTTAGAACTTAAAACTATACAACAATGAACCGACTTTCGGACCGTATTAACGCACTGGCACCCAGTGCCACTTTGGCCATGTCGCAAAAGAGCAGCGAGTTGCGCGCTCAGGGCGTGGATGTGATTAACCTCTCGGTGGGCGAACCCGACTTCTTCACTCCCGACCACATCAAGGCTGCCGCCCGTCAGGCCATCGACGACAACTTCTCGTTCTATTCACCCGTTCCCGGCTACCTGTCGCTGCGTCAGGCTGTAAGCGAGAAACTGCGCCGCGAGAATGGCTTGGAGTACACCCCCGACCAGATTGTCATCGGCAATGGTGCCAAGCACGAGTTGTGCAATGCCATCATGGCGCTCATCAACCCTGGTGATGAGGTCATCATCCCGACCCCCGCATGGGTAAGTTACATGCAGATGGTCAACCTCACCGGCGGCAAGAACATCCTGCTGCCCTCGAGCATGGAGAAGAACTTCAAGGTGACTGCCGAGGAACTCGAGGCCGTCATGACCGAGAAGACCCGCCTCATCGTCATCTGCTCGCCCAGCAACCCCAGTGGTGCCATCTACACCTACGACGAGTTGAAGGCCATCGCCGCGATGCTTGAGCGTCACCCCAATGTGATGGTCATCGCCGACGAGATTTATGAGCACATCAACTATGTGGGCAAGCATGAGTCGCTGGCACAGTTCGATGCCATCAAGGACCAGGTGGTCATCGTCAACGGTGTGTCCAAGTCCTATGCCATGACCGGTTACCGTATCGGTTACATCGCCGCCCCGCTGTGGGTTGCCAAGGCTGTGACCAAACTGCAGGGACAGTACACCAGCGGCGTTTCCTCGATTGCCCAGAAGGCTGCCGAGGCCGCTTATAATAGCCCTCAGGACTGCGTCGAGGAGATGCGCGTTGCATTTGAGCGCCGCCGCAACCTCATCGTGGGTCTGCTGCAGGAGATTCCCGGCTTCGAACTCAATATGCCCGATGGCGCCTTCTATGCCTTCCCCAAGGTGGAGCACTACTACGGCAAGCGCTGCGGCGACACCGTCATCAACGACGATAACGACCTCGCCCTGTACCTGCTCAACGAGGCACATGTCGCCACCGTGGCAGGCAGCGCTTTCTGCTGCCCGGGCTACATCCGCCTGAGTTACGCCACCAGCGACGAGAACCTGCGCGAGGCCGCCAAGCGCATCGCCGAGGCCCTCGCCAAACTCGCCTAAAACAAAACAACTGATACAAGGCTATACGGCTCTTAGCGAATAATTAAAGACAACTTGGACAACTGTTACAACTCTTTTTAAAGTTGTGTTCGTTGTCCAAGTTGTCTTTATGTTCAAGAGCGCCGAGCCCTTGTCCTTATTGTATTTCTTGTTGTTTAAAACAAATACAAAGAGTTGTTTGAGTTGTAATAGTTGTCTTTAATGTTCAAGAGTGCGGAGCCCTTGTCCTTATTGTATTTCTTGTTGTTTGAAACAAATACAAAGAGTTGTTTGAGTTGTAATAGTTGTCTTTAACCTCAGTAGCGCGCAGCCCTTATATTTGTTGTATTTATTGTTGTCGTTTAAGTTGTTGTACGGCGGCGGCCAGTTGCTGCATGGCCTGCATGAGGATGCTGCGGGGCACAGCGACGTTGAGGCGCATGAAGCCGCTGCCTGACTTGCCGAACATCGCGCCGTCGTTCAAGCCCAGGCGCGCCTTGTTGACGAACAGGTCGATGAGCGCGTCATGGCTTAGGCCAAGCCCTGTGCAGTCGAGCCACACCAGGAACGACGCCTGCGGCTTGATGGCCGTAATGCCAGGGATGTGGTCGCGACAATAGTCCACCACCGCGTCAATGTTGCCCTCGATGTAGTCCAGACACTGGCTGAGCCACTCGCCACCGTGGCGGTAGGCCGCGCGTGTCGCCGTCATCGACAGGAAGTTGGGCGAGCACTGCTCGTTGGCCTCCAGGTGGTGGAAGAACGGCTTACGCAGGTCGGGGTTCTTAATCACGCACCACGAACTCACGATGCCAGCGATGTTGAACGTCTTGCTTGGTGCGCCCATCACCACGCCCACGGCGCGGGCGTCGTCGCTCACGGTGAGAAACGACGTGTGGCGCTGGCCCTTGAGGACGAGGTCGCCATGGATCTCGTCGCTGAAGACCACCACCTCATATTTCCTCGCCAATGCCGCCACCTGGCGCTGCACTTCGGCAGGCCATGCGATGCCGATGGGGTTGTGCGGGTTGCACAGCACCATCATCTGCGGGCGCTCGGTCTTGAAGATATGCTCCAGTCCCTCGAGGTCCATCTCGTAGAAGCCGTCGGGCGTGCGCTTGAGGGCGTTGTTTACCACCATGCGGTTGTTGCCCGTGATGAGCATTCTGAAGGGGTGGTACACGGGTTCCTGGATGACTACCTTGCCGCCAGGACGTGTGAAGTGGTTCAGCGCCAACCCGAAACCGTTGACGATGCCGCCGATGAAGCAGGCCTCATCCTGGGTGAACTCCAGCCCGTTGCGCTCGCGTTGCCAGTCGATGATGGACTGCCAGTAGTCCTCGAGCGGCACGCTGTAGCCATAGATGGGGTGTTCCGTCACGCGGTCGGCCAGCGCCCGGGTGATATCAAGGCAGGCGGCAAAGCCCATATCGGCGACCCACAGCGGCAGCACATCGTCGCGCCCGAACATCTCCTTGCAGCGGTCCACCATCACACAGCCGGTACCTCGGCGGTCAATCACACGGTCAAAATCATATTTCTGGTTCATAGGGAATCGTAGATTAAGAGTCTTATCGCCTCACAAAGTTACTGTTTTTACTTCAATAGCCCAAATCCCCCTCGCTTTTTATGCAAGAAATTGCCTATTGGCGGGGAGTGCGCTATTATTCGATTAAACGGTGTATGTCAGCGTGTTATGTGATATTCAAGGTTTGTGCGAAAAAGAAAATTGCACTTTTTTTTGAAAAAAATCGCAAAAAATGTTGGTGGTTCAGAAAAAAGCAGTACCTTTGCAGTCGCAATTGAACAAACGTTGACCAATTGACTCTTAATCAATGGGTCGTGGGTTCGAGTCCCACCGGGGTCACGAGAAGGAAAGCCAAATGACTTGTAATGAGCCGTTTGGCTTTTTCGTTTGTGCACCAAAAATGACAACCGAGATTTTTATATTCATTTAACAAATACACGATATCCACATGTCAAACAGACAGCGAGTCTGGAAAAGAAGTAACAAGGCTGACACCGAGGAGGTGCCAGCCTAGACTACTTTTTTTAAATATGATGACCTTATTTTTGTTGCTGTGAAATAGTGTGTTTTTTAGTTATTGAGATCCTTGCTGTTGCCACATACGGCCATCTTACCACACAAAGTGTAAAAGAATTGGCCATTTTTCTCTGAAAAACTTGGATGCTTTACATTTTCCTACATAATAATTTTTATTATTGTTGCTGAAATGACTATCTTTACCCCGTGGGAAGTGACTTTGCCCTCACTTCATCGCCATCAGTCAAGAATTATAATTTCAAAACAATACCGATATGAAACTCAATTTTTTACTGAGCTTGCTGCTCCTATTCGTTGCTACCGTTGCCTCAGCCTACGACTTCGAGGTGGATAGTATCTACTACAACATCAACGGCAACGAAGCCACCGTCACCTTTTATGGTAACCCCTATACCGGTGATGTGACCATCCCTGCAACTATTGTCTACAATGGTGAATCCTATTCTGTCGTAGCCATTGGTGATTTTGCGTTCGCAAACGGCTATGGCTTGACGAGCGTGAACATCCCTAACTCGGTTTCCGCCATTGGTCAACAGGCGTTTCGTAATTGCAGCAATCTAAAGAGCCTGACCATCCCCAGTTCGGTAACCATCATCGGCAGTTTGGCGTTCGCATATTGCAGCAGTTTGTCTAGTATGACCATTCCCGATTTGGTAACAACCATCAGCGAGGGGACGTTCGCTGGCTGCAGCGGTCTAACGAGCGTAACTATCCCTAACTCGGTCACAACCATCGGCGAAAATGCGTTTTCTTACTGCTATAACCTGACGGACGTTACCATCCCTGGCTCTGTCACATCCATCGGCGACCTTGCATTCTATCACTGCGATAGTCTGACGAACATAACCATCCCCAACTCGGTAACTACCATCGGCAGTTGGGCGTTCGCTGAATGTAGCGGTCTGACGAGCGTAAATATACCAGACTCGGTCACATCCATCGACAGTTGGGCGTTTGCTTATTGCCATAGCTTGTCGAGCGTGTCCATCGGTAAGTCCGTTCAATCAGTTGAGGGGAATATATTTGCCCACTGTGAGAGTTTGACAAGTCTTGTCGTATCTAACAGAAACACAACCTACGATTCCCGCAACGATTGCAACGCCTTCATTGAAACGGCAAGCAATACGTTGATTGCAGGTTGTAAAAATACAGTTATCCCAGGAACTATCACCACTATTGGCGAAGATGCATTCATTGGCTGCAACAGATTGACGAGCCTGACTATCCCCAATTCTGTCACATCCATCGGCAATGAGGCGTTCAGGAGCTGTACTGGTTTGACGAGCGTGACGATCCCCAACTCGGTCATATCCATCGGCAAGATGGCATTCTGTGACTGCCGCAGCCTAACGAGCGTGACAATCCCCAACTCTGTTAACTCCATTGGCAACATGGCATTCTATGATTGCCGTAGCCTGACAAGTGTGATAATCCCCAATTCGGTCACATCCATCGGCTACGCTGCTTTCACCAACTGTTGGATAGCGAATATATATTGTTACATCATCAACCCCTCAAGCGTGCCGGTTGGAGATTTCTTATTTATGGAATTTGACTTTTTTGACTATTCGTATCGCACGCTGCATGTGCTGCAGGGAACTGCCGACGCTTATCGTGCCAATAAGTACTGGTATCCCTATTTCGGGCAGATTGTGGAGGACTTGCAGCCTGACCAACTGCGTGGTGACGTGAATGGAGACTTTGAGGTCAATATAGCTGATGTCAATGCTGTCATCGATCAAATCCTGTCAGGAAACTATACAGCTATGGGCGATGTGAATGGTGACGGCGAGGTCAACATTGCCGATGTCAATACCATCATCGACATCATTCTCAGCGATTAACAGCATAGCATAAAGCATCAATGGAAAAAGCGACTTTCGGGTCGCTTTTCTTCCGCTTGCTCTCCACCAACCATACATCATCGAGTGAAGAAATGTTCGATTCCCCATGAATAATTGGTTGTCAAAAATGACAACCGAGATTGACACCTAATGACACCCGTTGACACCCGATGACATAGTGCCAGCATTAGAAATTCATGGGAATCAGGCGATTAAAGTGTCAATTACTGTCATGCTATGTTATGAATCAGAGCCCACCGGGGTCACGAGAAGGAAAGCCAAATGACTTGTAATGAGCCGTTTGGCTTTTTCGTTGTGTCAACCGTTGGCTTTCTCCCTGCGGGGCTAATGCTAATTACGCGAATTATACGAATTGATAAAAAAACAATAGTCAGATTGGCATCGTCTAAATCGTTGCCGCTGCGAGCCGACAGTCGTTTGTTCGAGGTAGGATTGTCCCAGTCCTTCCTCGAAATCTGCGATTAAGTGAGTGCAATGTCAAACTTGTTTGAACATTGCTGAACGAGAGAAGATTATGCAATACGGCTTGTGGCAGGACTACGGCACGGGCCGCGAGACGCCCCGTGGCAACAGTGGCGATCTTGGCAGAGCCAAGAAACGCCAGCGTCGCCGTTGGTTCTCCCGCAAGTATTACGCCTCAGTGATGAACATCAAAGAGTTCTACGAAGAGAACATTGGCAGGGAATTCTGCGGCATCTTGATGCGATTGGGACGGGTTTACGGCAAATCATAGAAATTTGGTCAATAATCATTGTAATAAAGACAGGCCACGCGTGAGCGCCGCCTGCTTTTTTTCAATGAAAAAAATTGTCATTGTGACATTTTATGTAATTTTGCCGTTATCACCGATTGAAAAAAGATGTACAAAGATATTATCATCAAAATAGCCACAGAGGCTAATATTTCCAAATACTTCTCTTTGGAAGAAATTGGCATTGATAATTACGCTTTTCCATATCAACAAGCAATTTTGCTTGTCGATGTGTTAAGACAGTCATACGTTCCAATCTTAGGCGGAGATGTTTATTTGAAACTGGGATCTAGCTTAGAGTCCTCCTATGATAATTGGTATTGCGATAAGAAAGAAGATGAACGGGATAGCGTGTTCGTAAAAAGAAGTTGCGATGTCGCTGAAATCTTTATCAAGGAATACAAATGGAAGAATATTGTCAATGAACCTTTGTTTGCCTTTGTCATAGGAGAACATCGGAAAGGACTTCGCAGGCATCATGAGTGATTTTGCCCGGCGTGCAAATTCCAGGACGCAAAGCGGCTCGGTTTGAGAAATATGGGTTATCTTTGCGGTGATATTTACACTGGTTAATTTAATGATTCTTTGCGAATGATAGATTATCTATATTATTGCTATGATGTAAGGATAAAGAAGGTAATAAAGAAAGCCCGTAACAAAAAATGGGCTCAGATTATTTGGTGATGACTCGAAATGGATTTCAATACTATCCTTAATAATCCTAATGATTCCATTCTTCGCAATGGATCATTATTTCAATAAAAAAGAATACCATCAACGTGTCTATAGGAAGTATAAAGGCAAAGGCGTCTATATTCTACCCCTGTGGATTTTATATTTGATGTATTTTGTGTGTATAGGTATATGTATTCTACAAATACCATTATTAGATAAAATTTTGGATCCGATATAAGGAAGCAAGCATATCAAAACCTTGTCTTTTACCACACCGCCCAATCAAAGTAGCTTTGCGAAGTAAAATCGCAAAGACCGCCCAATCAAAGTAGCTTTGCGAAGTAAAATCGCAAAGCTATTTTGATTATGATTGACATCCAACAATTGACTTCGTTGATCTCCGCATTCCGCGTCGAGACCAAGAAATCTGCGATTAAGAAAGTGCAATGCTAAACTCGTTTATGCATTGCCGAACGTAAGCAGATTATGCAATACGGCATTTTGAACTTTGCCCTTACTATTGGCAATCACAAAAAAAGCGAGGCTAAATGACCTCGCTTTCTTTTTCTTCAATTACTTTAATGCCCTGTTTTTATATAGCCTTTGCCTTGGCACTTGCTGCAAGTCACTAGGTCAATCTCTTCTTTTGATATGTTTTCTAGTTTGGTTCCATCACATGTGGGGCATATCGTGACTGGACGCAGATATTGTTGAGAAACCCAGCCGTCTCTTTCGTCACCTCCCCATGCTTGTGGTCCATTGACAAGGCAAAAGCCATTTTTCTTTTGTCCACAATCTAACACAACGTCGCCTTTTGACAGCTGGCGCTTGTGCCCAAGTTCCTCATCCATGACGGGGTATTTGACTCCTGCTCCAGTGCGAATGTTCACATGATCACCGGTGCACACATAGCCTTTCTGCTGTGCATTGACAGTCAAGACTGTGATTAACGCAATCAATAAGAATGCCAATTTTTTCATAATCATTTGTATTAATGTGGATAAAATATGTCTTATCTATCTCAATGTGATTACAAAGGTAAGCATTTTTCCCGCTTACAGCAAGCCTGCTGGCAAAAGCCTCTACATGGCCCAAATCAACAGGCCGGCACTGATAATGACACCGGTAACGAGAAGATCGATGAGACAGTAGCCCATGATATCCTTTGCGTCAAGGCGAGCTATAGCCAAGGCCGGAAGCGCCCAGAATGGTTGAATGAGATTGGTCCATGCGTCGCCCCATGCAATAGCCATGCCTGTCAAGCCGGGGTCCACACCGAGGTTAGCTCCGGCGGTGAACATAATCGGTGCCTGAACAGCCCAATGACCGCCGCCACTGGGCACAAACATGTTGAGCACTGCGGCACAAAGGAAGGTGAGCAACGGATAGGTGATGGGAGTGCTGATTTGGATGCAGGCTTCGGCCATGACGCCTCCCAGGCTGATGCCGCTGACGCCGACACCTGTAATGATGCCCATAATGCCGGCATAGAAAGGAAACTGCAAAATGATGCCGGCAGCACCTGTGGTCGCTTTCCCGAAGGCACGCACATAGTCGACGGGTGTGGAATGAAGCAAGAGTCCCAGCGCGAGGAAGATCATGATGACACCGCCAAGGTCTAAACCGGCACCGCGCACGCCGAGATGGATCACGAGATAGGCAATGAGCATCAGCGCCACGAGCCACGAGAGTATTTTGCTATGCTCGAGCCGCTGTGCCGGAGTCTTGGTCGTGGAGGAAACTTCGGTCTTGATATGATCATCGTCCTTCAGGAGCGCGGGGTCGATGGTGAGGATACCTTGCTTGGGGTGCATCAAGGTGTTAGCCACGGTGATGCCGATAATCACCATCAGCACAGTCAGCAGATTGTGCCAGTCAAAGATGGTTTGTGCCAGGGGCACAGGGTCGGTCAGTGCACCATTGGTAGCCATTGAGAGTGACTCGCCAGGGGTGGCCATTGTGAGAGGGATGGAGCCCGAGATGCCGGCATGCCACACCACGAAGCCGCTGTAAGCCGATGCGATGAGAAGCCGATAGTCGACATCCGAACGTTGACGTGCTATGGCCTTGGCGAACACGACACCCACGATAAGGCCAAAGCCCCAGTTGAGGCAGCAGGCCAATGCCGACACGACAGTCACAAGAGCTATTGCCGCCGGGGCGCTCTTGGGCAAGCGAGCCATAGCGTCGATGGCCCGTTTGACAACCGGTGCTGCGGCCAAGGTTGATCCACATACAAGAACCAGAGCCATCTGCATGGCAAAAGCCAACAAATTCCATACACCGCCACCCCAGTGCTCAACTACCTCAAGCGGGGTCTGGTGACACAATGGCATCGCCACCAACGCGGCAACGAAGGTGAGCAGTATGGCAAATATAAACGGTTCTGGCAACCAACGTTGCACTAATCGTACGCAGAATTTAATCATAAGTCTTCTTTTTTGATTTGAACCCGCAAAATTAACACTAATTTCCCAAATCAGCGATTAAATGAGCGCAATTTCAAACCTGTTTGAATATTGCAGAGCGAGAGCAATAGACTCAATCCTCCGTAAAGTTGAGCAGCATGAACGAAGATGCCGATGTTGAGCATCCCATTAACGTACTGCCAATTATGTCCAAATCCTGGAGAACGTGGGCGTTTAGCAAAAAAATCGCTACCTTTGCAGCAAAATGGGTTGCATATTATGATAAAGAATATAGTCTTTGATTTAGGCGGTGTTGTCTTTAAAATAGATAAAAACCAGGCTGTTAAGCGCTTTAATGAGGTGGGATTTGAGGATGCCGCCTCCTACCTTGACTCTTTTGCACAAGTCGGTATCTTTGGAGATTTAGAGAGCGGCAAGATTACTGCTGAGCAGTTCCGTTTGCAATTGAGCGAACTGGCAGGAAAACAACTCACACTGGAAGATTGCGCTTACGGTTGGCAGGGATATGTGGTGAACCTACCGCAACGCAACCTCGACAAACTCATAGAACTGCGCCAACGAGGTTTCAGATTGAGTTTATTGAGCAATACCAACCCTTTTATGATGCAATGGGCGCGCAGCAGTGCTTTTGATGGCAGGGGACATGGCATAGACTACTATTTTGACGCGTTATACCTTAGTTATGAAATGCGCCTCATGAAGCCTGAGAGGCGCATCTTTGAGATGATGCTACAGGGAGAAAATGCCAAGCCCGAAGAAACTGTTTTCATTGATGATAGCGCCCACAACGTTGAAGCGGCAGCAGCCCTGGGCATCCATGTGTTGCAACCCGATAATGGCGCCGACTGGCACGAGATGCTCGAAAACCTTATCTCCCGCCTCAATCATCAACAATAAGTGCCCTCACGACAGCATCAACAACCGACATCCCGTCGGTCTTATGTCAGATTGGGGTTTAAGAGAAATGCGCTGCGAATCAATCGCAGCGCACTTCATAAAAGCATTTAGCTATATCTGTCGGTTACATCAAAATAACCTTCTTTCCGTTGACAATGTAGATGCCCTTACCAGGCTTCGACACACGCTGTCCATTGATGTTGTAATATGGACCTTGCAGGTTGATGGTCTCATTGTCCAAAATCTCGCTGATGCCGGTATCAAAGGTTAATCTAATCGTCAACTGGTCGGCAGGATTCAGAGGGGTTATGGGCATACAGTAGGCGTGGAACGGGCTTACTGAGTGGGTGCCGAGCACGAAGGCTGAACCCTCGGTATTGAGGACATAAATTTCTTTCTCGTCCCTGATGGGCGACAAGGTGCCTCTCATCTTATAGTCCCGTCCCGTAACAGACGAGTAGTCGATGGCTACTTCCACATTGTCGGCGCTGAATGTGATGGGGACGTTGACGAGCGACCTGTTTTCATCCAATGTCGCCGGAACACCCAGCAGATAGGGATGGGAAGAGTTCAATGTGGTTTCGGGAAAGCCAAAAAACAGCTCGTTGCCGTTTTCATACTTGAAAGTAGCGACCATCAACTCGCCATCGGTGTTGTCGGTGTACCACCGGAGCGGCGTGACAACGCCGTTGATGGTTGCTTGGCAACTTGTCGCGGCAAACGGGAGGATCAAAGTGGTCCATCCCTTGTCGTTCCTGATGTCGAAATATCGCTCGGGAGTACGCGTGTAGCTGATGTGTTGAGCGTTGAAATTAAATGGTGCGAAGAATGGATGCTCGTCGCTGAGCTTGATGCTCTGGGCCTGCTTGTTCTTGACGATGTTGTCGCCAGTGAGGGGGCTGTCTTCAGAGGCAATGATGATCAGGTTGGGATTGGCGCTTGTGATGACCTTTGTCACCTCGGGAGCTAAAGAAAGGTCGATTGCACACTCCGTTGCGTCGGGCTGCAAAACGGCAGTAGCGCGTTTGGTGCTTTCCTTGCCCTCGGCGTCGTAGGAATAGTAGTAAGGCACAGCCGTGTAGTAAACCTCCGGTATGTCTTGTTTTATTTCGGCTCCATTCTTGATGTACATGGTAGAGAAGCGGTAGCGTTCGCCTCCAGTGAGATAGGGCGACTCGCGGTGCAGCACCACAGTCTGGTTGGCCGGGACAGACTCGAGGGCGACTTCATGCACCATATTGACCTCGTCACCGTTGTACTTGTAGCAGAAGATGTAGATTCCCCCATAGTAATCATGGTCGCTGTTGTTGGTGACCGTGAGGTCAAGCTTTGCCTTGGGAGCGGGAATCTCGGTGCCTACGGCATTGGTGATCTGGTGTGTGATGGTGAGGTCGCAGTTGCTGTTCTGGTTGTTCTCGGCAACGGTGATGGTTCCAGTATACAGCGTATTGATTCTGTCTTGTATGCAGTAGCTTAATTCACCCGCTTTTTGGGGCTTGAACGACAGGTTGAGTTCAATGCTTTGCCCTGGTTCCACGTCACAGCCTTTGGCATCAAGCCATCCTCCCTCTTTTTTGCTTATACCCAAGTCACCATGATAGGCAATGGGGCTATTGTTCTTTATTGTGACCGTTAGTTCGAGAAGTTTTCCCACCATGGGAGTAGGGGTCTGGAATTTCACTTCCTCCACGCTCAGTTCCGCCTCGTCCGACACGGCCTTGGCTGTGAGCGTATTGTGGGCATGGTCCAGATGGATCAGCATGTAATGATTCTCACTGCCTTCATTCAGCTGCCATGTATCGGAGGTCTTCAGCTTGCTGATGAAATACATCTTGTAGTCTCCATCGGTAATTCTGGAATCGGCAACAGGATCGATGTACAGGTCCTTTTTATGGTCATAATAACCAGAGTTTGGGATGAAATTGGCCGATTGCTCCCACGGATAATCCATTGTCACACTTCCGTCATCTTTTACAAGCCTGCATCCAAGATCAAAGTCGCCGGTTACTGTATTAAAATAATGGCTTCGCATACCGATATAGACAAGATAGCCTGAATTATCGAAGTAGGGACTGGTGGTTTCCTGAGATTGACCGTCAAAGGAACTGTTGCCCTGAGCATCATACCACAGCCAGTTTTTCAGCACAGCCAGCCTGGGAGGCGTTGCTGCACCACCCCCATTGGGTTTTACTCCAAAGAATGCGACCTGGTCGATGGAGTATTTCTCATTGTTCGGGCTGCCACCGATGCCCTGCTCATTAGGATCCATGAGCAGCACCCGGTAATAGCCGTCGCTAAAGCCGCCCCATCCCCAGTTCACATGGAAGTAGTCCTCTTCGGCATATCCGTCAACGACAAACGAGTGTGCCCCATCTATCGCGGTGCCGCTGAACATCACCGGGCGCTTCGCCTCAAGTTCGGCATAGAGCATATCGATCCACTCTTGGTAGGAGCGCTGGCAGCGCCACACAGTGGTTGCACTGGCATCGTAACCAAAATACTTGATAATGGCTTGCAGTGCATTATAGCCTGTTGCGCTACTTGATTCACCATAATCAGTGCGTGATGCCGTGCCCAAATACTGGAGCAAACGGGCAACCTCGGTGCCGTCTTCGCCATGATTGTAGGTAGGATAAATCTTACTCCAGTCAAAGGTTGTGGGCTCAAGGGCCGGCAAAGTGGGATAGCTGGTGCCGCTGCTGTTGTCGGGGGTATAGCCGGGGATGGCAGCTGTCGGCCCCGTGGGCCACTGGTGGTAGAACATCACCTGGGCCATTGCCGTGTTGGTGCAACCAGTGGCGCAATGCTTGTCGTCAATCACCGGGCACAGGCCATTGTAAGGAGCATCTTGGTTCCACTGGCACTTGAGCAAAGGCGCAATGCGGGTCTTGGTCGGGACACCCGGTGCAGTGCGAAGTGAGCGAGAGGTATTCAAATCCTTGACAGCAGCGGCGCATGCCATGTAGCTTTTAAGCCACGAGCGCATGTTGGGCGGCATCTGCTGCTCGTTGAAGGTGCCGTGGTCACAATAGCCGAGGATGTCATGGCTCTGGTCATTACCAACGACGAGCACAAAGCCTTCATTATTGTCCAAGTTTACAGCATAGGCCATCGTTTCATAGTCATTGCTCGTTGCATATGACTGTGATTGCTCGATAGGCAGCGCTTTAATCTCACTGATCGAGACATTTTTGCCGACCTTTTGTTCAACAAACTGTTTTGCAGTCTGTTTTGCCTGTTCCTTTGAGAACTGTGTGGCTGTCATCATCAATGCAGCCAGCATGCAGAAGAATAGTAAAGATGTCCTTTTCATTTGTTTATTATGTTTATTGGGTTTAATGAAAATCGTAGCGCAAAATTACATTTTTTCTTTAATTTAGCGCAAAAAATAACAAATTTCTTTAAACCTCAGATAAAAATATCATATAAATTCTAATTAATTTGATTAATTTGGCTTTGCCGAACTAAAGGTTCCCGCCTGCAGGGCAGTTTTATAGCGGTTGAATTTTGAAGTGGACCCCAAAAGTTGGACAAAAAACTTTTGGAATCCACTTCATTTTGACACACCCTCTCATTTTTACCGGTGTGCCGTGGCGCTAACCGCGTTGATGTACCGTGGTCAGCTGGCCAGCAAGATGTCGATGACGGCGTTGATGTCGGCGATGTTGATTTCACCGTCCCTATTGACGTCACCCAAGCCTGAGACATCAATCCCGGTGAGGATGATGTCGATGACGGCATTGACGTCGGCAATGCTCACCTCGCCATCGGCGTTGACGTCACCTGGCTTATGGGCATGACCGTTATCGAAGAGGGTCACCAGCTGAGAATTGCTCCAATCGCTCTGAGTGCCATCGGTATAGAGCGCCTTCACCCTGTAATAGTATGAGCCTGCCTCAGTAAGATCCTTGACCGTATAGAACATGCCATTGATGCCCGTGATGAGGCGATAATAGGTATTGTCATTGTTGGAACTGAACGAGTTCAGTTCGTTCACATTACCGTAATAAACCTTGATCATGCTCATGTCGGGCGAGCCATTGTCATCGGTCGAGGTGATTTTGATCATCTCACCCTCGCTGGCAGTCACAAGCCATGTATAAGTCTCACCAGGATTGAACTGGTGGCCAACAGGCGCAGTCTGCTGGGAGCCGACCGAGATGTTGCCATGTCCATATTCCTCCTCATCGCCCGTGGTAATCTGCACCGTGAAGATACCAACGGGGTAGCCGCTTGGAACAGTGAATGCGATATAACCATCGTTGTCGTCATCATTGATGATGCATATCGTTCTGTAGCCCGCATACACATTGTTACCGCTCCAGGGGTCAGAGAGCGTGATGCTGTCGTAGTTGTCGTCGGTGTAGATGCTGCCGTCAATGGTGTCAAGCAACTCGACAGCATGCCATGTCGACACCTCGAGCGTGTAGCTCTCCACGTTCTCGCGCGGGGTCTCATCGGTCCAGTCGGCACGGAATTGCGTCAGATTGATGAACGTGCTGTCGGCAGGCAGCAGATGAGGCATATAGGTCTCAAGGTCTGCAGTGCCATTGATGGTGATTGTCTTGTCCTTGGCATCGGGGCAGCTCAAAGTGATGGTTGCGTTGTGGATACCGTTGGTCTGAGGTGCATAGGTCACGGTGATGACCTTGCCGTTCTCCAGATCACTGGTAGCGACACTTGTAGCGTCGATCGAGAACGCTCCGCTCTCGTCGTTGAGTACAAGCGTCACAGGGTTAGTGAGTTCCATGCCCTTGACGGTGAAAGTGGCTGTCGCTGTGTCACCGACAATTGCTCTCATGTCCATTTTCAAATGATTCACCCTAATGGACGGGCCAGAGGCAGGGGGCTGAATACCCATGATCATCTGTTGCATGAAATGGAAGATACGGCCTTCGTTGGAGAACGCATTGAGTGCGAAATTACCATTTCCGTTTCCACTCCAGCCCCAGTTCACATGATAGGTGTCGTCGGTGGCCGAATAACCGTCAACATTAAAAGCATGGTTATACCAACGGACATACCCGACCGCGGACTCACGAGCACCTGCACAATACACCACTGGGCGGCCCTCGGCAAGCTCGTTCTGCAACATGACGGCCCACTCCTCGTCGGTGTAACAGGTAGCCGTGTCGTTACCATTTTCATCGAAGAGGGTTTTGTGCTCCAGATGGGCCATCTCCTCGTCGTAGCCGAAGAACTCGACAGCACGCAGGATGTCATCGCTCGTGGCAGCACTGGCATAGGGCGTGTAGTACATGTGTTCCGCCTGGCCAATGTAGCGCATGAGCCATGCTACGGCATCGGCCTGTTCGGGGGTGTAATAGCCGGTATATCTGTCAAGCATGTTGTCCCAGTCAAAGATGGTAGGCGGCAATGCGGGAATGTTGCTTTCGCAACTGCTGCAGAAATAACCCTCGACTTCGGGCGTTAGGTCAAAGGGGTATTTCCAGTAATAGAACACCATCGACAGCGAGGTGGCAGAGCACCCCGTCAGGCAATACACGCCGTCGTATTTTGGACAATGGAAACAATAGGGATCCATCTGATCCCACTCGGCCGTGAGCAACGGGGCCACGTCGGGGGTTCTCAAACTCCTGTTAAGGCTGGGAGAATCAACCACCATGCCGGGATGAGCCTGAAGATATTCTATCTGTTTTTTATAGGTGCTCAGCCAGAATTTCATGTTCTCGGGCATGCGCTTCAGGTCCAGGGGACGGTCGCCGTGAGCCAGAATCTGATGCGCCCGGTCATCGCCCGAGACGATGATGAAGCCCTTGTCATAATTGAAAATGTAGTAAGTTGCCTGAATCGCGTTAGATGAATTCACCTCGGTGTGAATCAGCTTCAGGCTGTTGGTTGAAGTGTTCTGCAACACTGTTGCTTTCGCGTTAATGCAACGCTTTGCAATGGCGGTGGCATGAGCCAGGTCCACATTGACCGCCGACATCTGTAAAGCCGTTAACACTATAGCGACAACAAATAAAAATCTCTTCATTTACGCTGTTTTTTTGGTATCATTAATGATGGTTAATTCATGATTACAACTAATGTCACTCATCCGGCCCTGTACAGTCCATCGTCGAGTAACATGAGGCAGGTTAATGGCAATAGAATGATTGAAGCCACAAAAGTACAGCAAATTACCGATTTCCAGCAATTTTTTTCCTGGAAACATGCAAAGTAAAACAGCAAAGACACAGAGGATGTTGCAAAACTAATTTTTTGTATCTTTGCAGTGCTTACAAGCAGATATGCTTTAACGGTATTGTTTACAACAATTTGGCTATAGTGTCGCCCAATGATGACAGGGGACAACATCGCTTACGATTAATGAATAATCTTCAAATTCAGGAATTATGAAAAATATCAACGGTAACCATGTGGGCATGAAGCTCGCCATACTGGGTTGGATGCTTTGTACAATGCTGTCTGTCTATGCGCAGAATGTGCGTGAGACCATACGACTGGACGAGGGCTGGAAATTCTCTCTGGGCAACGCTGCCGACCCGGCAAGGGACTACGGCTGCGGCACTGAGTATTTCAACTATCTGACCAAGGCCAACTCGATTCACAACGAGGGCCCTTACTCCATCAAGTTTAACGACTCTACATGGCAAGAGGTGCGCATTCCGCACGATTGGGTGACTACCTTGCCCTATGCTCAAAAGGCCAGCCACTCGCACGGCTACAAAACCGTGGGTTATCAATATCCCGAAACGAGTGTGGGGTGGTATCGCAAGGTGATCACCATCCCCGAGTCGGACCTGGGCAAGCACATTGCCCTGCAGTTTGACGGCATCTTCCGCAATGCCCGCGTGTGGTTCAACGGCTTCTATATGGGTACTGAGCCCAGCGGCTATGCCACGCAGGTGTATGATGTGACCGAATATGTGAACTATGGCGGTGAGAATCTTGTCTGTGTACGGGCCGACGCTACGCTCGAGGAAGGCTGGTTCTATGAGGGAGCCGGCATCTATCGTGACGCATGGCTCATCAAGTCGGCTGCTGTCAGTGTCGCTCCATTCGGCACCTTTGTCTACGCCGACCTCAAGGCCCCTTACACCTCGGCGACCATCCATGTGGATACCGAGGTCAACAATCACTCGCTGCAACCTCAAACGTGTACCGTAGAACACCGCCTGCTTGATGCTCAAGGCAACGAAGTGGGCAGGACAACCGTTGCATCACTTGACCTGAAAGGCAAACAGACCAGCGGCTGCCAGCAAATGCTGACACTTGACCGCCCGCATTTGTGGAGCACCACCGACCCCTATCTGTATCAAGTGGAAACGACCGTCAAGGTGAACGGACAAGTGACCGATGTTTACATGACCACAACGGGCATCCGTGATGTGGAGTTTGACACCGACCGGGGATTTCTGCTCAACGGAAAAGAGATTGAACTCAAGGGCGTGAACATGCATCAGGACCATGCCGGCGTGGGGGCCGCTATCCCCGAGGCTCTCATGGCGTGGCGCATCAAGCAGCTGAAGAAATTGGGCTGCAATGCCTATCGTGCATCCCACAACCCGATGACGCCTGCCCAACTTGACATCTGCGACCGCGAGGGCATCCTCGTCATTGACGAAAACCGACTTGCGGGCATCAATACCGAGCACCTGAGGCTGCTGGAAAACATGATTAAGCGCGACCGCAATCACCCGTCGATTGTCCTGTGGAGCGACGGCAACGAGGAGTGGGGCATAGAGAATACCGTTCAAGGCACACGCATTGCAGCCGCCATGCGTGAATATACCCGCCTGCTTGATCCCACCCGCCATTCAACAATAGCCAATGCTGGTGGGTCTGAAATGATTAAGGGGCTCGATGTGGTGGGATTCAACTATATCGCACAAAACGATGTGGATAACCGTAAGGCAGCCAACCCCACATGGAAAATCGTGGGCACCGAGGAAACCACCGGCTGCGGCACGCGTGGCGTCTATTTTGACTCTCCTGACCAGCCCGGCCACATGGTCAGCCTCAACCGTGGCACGAAGCCAGGCGTGGAGAACGTGATTGAGCGCGGATGGAAATTCTATGACGAGCGTCCCTGGGCGGCAGGTCTCTTCTATTGGACGGGCTTTGACTACCGTGGCGAGCCCAACCCCCTGTCTTATCCCGCCCATGACTCGGAATTCGGCATCCTTGACTATTGCGGATTTCCCAAAGACGAGGCGAGCTATCTCAAAGCATGGTGGACCGACGAGCCCGTGCTGCACATCTTCCCGCACTGGAACCTGCAAGGCCATGAGGGCGAAGAAGTGGAGATTTGGGCCTACAGCAACTGTGATGAGGTGGAACTGACCGTGAACGGCAAGCAGCTGGGTCGACAGGCGATGCCCAAGAACGGTCACCTGAAATGGAAAGCCGTCTATCAACCAGGCCGCATCGTCGCCACCGGATACAAGAACGGAAAGCGCATCTTGAAACAAACGATCGAGACCACCAACCCTGCGGCAAAAATTGTGCTGACTACCGACCGTGGGCTCATCACCGCCGATGGACGCGATGTAGCCATCGTGACCGTTGAGATTCAGGACAACAAGGGACGTATCGTTCCTGATGCCTGCCCCATGCTCACCTGCTCACTTGAAGGTGACGGCCGCATTTTGGGCGTCGGCAACGGAGACCCTTCCTACCTTGGCCCCGACCATCCCGATGAACAGGACTGCCACACATTCCAAATCCCGGCATTCAACGGCTTGGCACAGATTCTCATCCAGAGCGGACATACTCCCGCTGCCCTTCAACTCAGTTGCAGCAGCAACGGCCTAAAGTCCGGAAACTTAACTATCACTGCAGAATAAACCCGAAAGAACAAATAAGGCGACTACAGGAGATGGAAATGGGCAAACCGACGAAAATTGGAATTTCTGATTTTCCATTTTTTCTCATTTTTCTTTGTGTGCACGTGGCCTCACGCTAAGCCGCTAAGCCTTGAAGTTATTGCTCGCAAAAAATTGAACAAAATGATTATTTGCCACGCTAATCTCGCCCGATGGGCGAGCATTTGAGTAACCCGTGGTAATGCTGGCAATCGAGCGTAGCGAGTGAGTCAGCATCACCACGGGTAAGTCCATACAACAGAATGTCGCTGAAGGCGACCCCCTTGATGATATTATGGGTAATGGGGTCGCCTCCAGCGACGAGATCTAGGGATTGCGGCACCGGGGGTGCCTGCCACTTCACTCGCTACACTCGTTTCGTTAGCAGGTACCCTCGGTTACTCAAATGACACCCTCCGGGTGTTTCATCCGCATGAACTAGTGTCCCTGCCGGCTTCGTCTTAAACGATTCTTGCAGGACAGCAATATAATCAGCTTCACAGATTCATCCGTTCGTTCGCTATTATATATAAATATGAACGAACGGATGAACGGACAGAAAGGTTGTGTCATCGCAAGTTTTGACACAAACCTATTCTAATCATATATGATCTCTATCTCAACAACAGTTTTCATTCGTTCATCCGTTCGTCCGTGCGTACGCACTGATGGGTGATTGCTTTTCGTTTGATATATGGGAATAATCCAGATTTTTCTTTCCACACGCGTGCGTAGAAAAAAAAGAAAAAAAAGAATTTTAGAATTATCTATCTGTCTTAGTTGAGTACTCTATATAGAAAATATTGGTCAAAACTATTGGGATGACCAAATTTCTATTTTTCTATTTTTTCTATAATACATATTAAGTAGAAAAAAAAGAAAATTAGAAAAATCCCAATTCATCTGATATCCATTGTTTTACTATCTGCGAACCTTTAAAAACCTCACGCTAAGCCGCTAAGGCGCAAAGATTTTTAAGCTAGCATCCGCGTTCTAGCTGTCGGCGAATTATACGAATTAACCAAATTGGCATCCGCGTCCCGATCAAACGGAGCGCGGATGTTCTTTAAACTCTAAACATTAAACTTTAAACTGCGAGCAACGCTCGCATCCCTGTGGATGCTTCATTCTCCATTCTCCTTTATCCATTCTCCACGGCGTTAGCCGTTCAGCGAGCAACGCTCGCATCACCCCCTAACGCCTAATAAAAAATCTCATTTTCTTTGCTTTTTTATTGAAAAAACACTATATTTGCGGCAGATATTAACTTTTAATACAATATTGCTATGAAAAAGAAATTATTACTTCTCCGTTTGGCCGTCCTGGTGACGGCCGCGATGTGTGCCCTTGGCGCCAGTGCCTACGACTTCGAGTATAGAGGCTATTACTACAACATCTTGACGGACAGCACTGTTACAATCACCTACAAGACCTATGCTGGAAACTCTTACAGCGGCAATGTGACCATCCCCGAAAGAGTTCAGAACCTCAGCACTTACAAATACTATACCGTTACGGAAATCGACATGGAAGCGTTCAGAGGAAGTACGAGCCTGACCAGTGTGACAATTCCAAATACGGTAACCCTTATTAATTCACGTGCTTTTCAAAATTGCACAGCACTTCAGTCGGTTGTGATGGGCAAAAATTGCTCGTTTTATGACCCCTTTACTTATGGGTATACGCTTAATGTCTTCCAGAATTGTCCGAATCTTACTTCCATCACTAGCTGGATGTTTAGTCCAGATATGTGGCTTGAACATGATGGTTACTATAATTTTGACCAGTCTGTACTCAACAACGCAACTTTGTATGTGCCCCGCGGTGCCGTCCCCAACTATCAAGGCACAGAGGGCTGGAGGCTCTTCGCCCACATCCAGGAAGCCCCAGGTGACTACAACTATGACTTCTATCAGGACGGCATCTTCTATAAATTCAGGGGCGGTAGTCAAGTGAAGGTCACCTACCGGGACGAAGATTACAATAACTACAGTGGCACGGTTACTGTCCCTGCGACGGTGACTTACAACAATAGTAACTACACGGTGATGGGCATCGGCGATTATGCCTTCAGGGATTGTGGCAACCTGACGAAAGTGAACCTGCCTGCCACGATAGATTCCATCGGCTCTTATGCCTTTACGTACTGTTCCAAGCTCACCGAAATTGACATCCCCAACGGAGTGACTTATATCGCCGATGGCGCTTTCGCGAGCTGCAGCACACTCAAATCCATCATGTTCCCTGCTGGCGTGACTAAGATCTACGGCAGCACATGTCGCGGTTGCTATGCGCTTGAAACCGTCTGGCTCCCCGTTAATCTCACCAATATCTATGCCGGCTCGTTCTCCTACTGTAACGCTATAAAGAACATCATCAGCCTGAACAGGGTTGCGCCCGACCTGTACAACAATTATGTTTTCAGTTCGGTCTATGAAAACGCAACGCTTTATATCCCCGAGGATGCCTACGGCAACACCTACACTTCAACCAATGACCACTGGTATAATTTCACTACCCAGAAGCCCTACAACCAGTATCTGTCTGCTGCCATCAACGCCGCTGGCACCGACATCACGTTCTCCACGCCATCGACCGACAATTACCCATGGTTGGTCAAGACCAACGCAGGCCGCACCTGTGCCCAGTCGGGCAACACAGGCATCCACAGCACCTCATCGGTCATGACAGCCACCGTAACGGGTGCCGGCAGCCTGTCGTTCGATTTCAAGGCCTGGGGTGAAGGCTCATCAACAGCGTATGACTATTGCGTCTTCAAGGTCGATGGCGTGGAGAAGTTCCGCTATGGCGCCCGAGACAACGCCTGGGAGACCTACACGGTGGAACTGGGCGACGGCACTCACACGCTCACGTGGAGTTACATCAAGGACGGCAGCGTCCATGCGACAGGCGACTACTTCGCCATCAGCAATGTCCGCTTCACATCCTATGCCCCCGAGGCCTATGCCTGCTACACGCCGTCGAACACGACGTTGACGTTCTACTACGACAACCAGCGCAGCTCCCGCACGGGCACGACCTACGACCTGAACACGGGCGCCAACGATACCGACTGGGACACCGACGGCACCAATGCCAATGTGACCCGGGTTGTCTTTGACCCGTCGTTTGCCAATGCCCGCCCGACGACCACCTACGATTGGTTCTTTAACATGCAGAACCTTCAATCCATCACGGGCATGGAGTACCTGAACACCAGCGAGGTGACCAACATGGCCTATATGTTCATGTTGTGCACAAGCTTGACAAGCCTTGATGTGAGCCACTTCAACACGTCCAAGGTGACCGATATGAATTCCATGTTCTGTAAATGCAGCAGCCTGACGAGTCTTGACTTGAGCAGTTTCAATACGTCCAAGGTGACCAAAATGGGCTGGATGTTCTCTAACTGCAGCAATCTGCGGACCATTTACGTGGGCAGTGGCTGGAGCACTGCGGCCGTGACGAGCTCGAATGATATGTTCAGGGACTGCACCAACCTGGTGGGCGGCCAGGGCACGACCTACAATGAATCCAACCCTTGGGATAAGACCTACGCCCACATCGACGGCGGCACGAGCAACCCGGGCTACTTCACCGAATGGAAAGAGGCCTATGCCTGCTACACGTCGTCGAACACGACGCTGACGTTCTACTACGACAACCAGCGCAGCAGCCGCACGGGCACGACCTACGACCTGAACGAGGGCGCCAACGATACCGGTTGGGACACCGACGGCACCAAATCCAATGTGACCAAGGTGGTCTTTGACCCCTCGTTCGCTGGCGCCCGCCCGACGACCACCTACGGATGGTTTTATAAAAAACTAACGAGCCTTGATTTGAGCCACTTCAACACGTCCAAGGTGACTAACATGAATTCCATGTTCGGTGCCTGCTGGGGACTGACGAGCCTTGACTTTAGCAGTTTCAACACGTCCAAGGTAACCAATATGTACAACATGTTCTATGGCTGCACTAATCTGCGTACC
Organism: uncultured Prevotellaceae bacterium; assembly: GCA_900320245.1. Lineage (GTDB taxonomy): Bacteria > Bacteroidota > Bacteroidia > Bacteroidales > Muribaculaceae > Sodaliphilus. The sequence continues at coordinate 38,471 of ONRP01000008.1, read as the reverse complement.
ATCTACGTGGGCAGTGGCTGGAGCACGGCGGCCGTGACGTCCTCGAGTGATATGTTCTTTAACTGCACCAGCCTCGTGGGCGGCCAGGGCACGACCTATAGCTCCTCGAACCCGACGGACAAGACCTACGCCCACATAGACGGCGGCACGAGCAACCCGGGCTACTTCACCGACAAGAACGCGGCCTTGCGTGGCGACGTGAACGGCGACGGCCAAGTGAAGATTGACGACGTGACCGCCTTGATTAACCTGCTGCTCTCGGGCAACACTTCAGCGCCTGCTGCCGACTGCAACCTGGACGGCAAGGTAGCCATCGGCGACGTGACCGCCCTGATCAACTACCTGCTCAGCAGCACGTGGTGAGTATGCTCGCTGACGCTCGCAGTTTAAAGTTTAATGTTTAATGGTTAATGAAGCATCCGCGTTAATGCTCGCTGCGCTCCTTTACCTCACGCTAAGGCGCTAAGCCGCTAAGTCCTATATTAACTTGAGTTCGACGAAATTATAACTCAGCGAAGCCAAAATAAAGTGCTGATACTCAGTTCCCCCTCTTGGTTAAGAGGGAACTCCTCCCCCGCCTGGGGGGAGGTGGCACGAAGTGCCGGAGGAGGGGGAGAGGGCGGAGGAGTATGATTTACCCTCGAATCACTTCCTCTTGGAACTTCAACGCCCCCCGACCCCCTCTAATCTTAGAGGGGGAGTTGCTAACGCACTGATTGACAGTCAATAATTTGGCTTCGCCGAGCTAAAGGTTCGTCGAACTCTCGTTAATTATAGCAAACAAGCCGCCAGGTCGCAAGAATATCTTAGCGGCTTGGCGGCTTAGCGTGAGGGTTGTCAGGGGTTGTTTGAGTTGTTTTTAATTATGGCATCGTTCCGCAGGGAATAGTATTTGTTGTATTTGTTGTTTTCAAAAACAGGCGGGCGGATGCCATCAGAAGAATTTCTCTCCACGCGTAAGCGTAGAAAAAAAAGAAAAAAAAGAAAAAAAGGAAAAAGCAGTTGAAAGCGATGTAAACTTGGCTTGTTTTCACTTTCTCACGCACGAATGGATGAATGGATGAACGAATAGGGGCTGTTCAATAAATGGCTCATCCGTCCGAAACCGGAGGTACCACATCAAAAATCACGCAGCCGGCCGTTTTTTTTGTGTGGATGTATGGGAAATGGGAAAACCGATGATGAGAATTGGAAAAAAGTGATTACCTTTGTGGTCAGCCCCCCGCAAGATACTCCAAACCGCCAACTTTATTATACATAACCAATAAACCCTGATAACTATGAGCAAGAAACTACTTTTAAGACTTGTCGCCCTTGTGGCGGCCGTGATGTGTTCACTGGGCGCTAGTGCCCAAGAGGCCTACGCCTGCCATTCGTGGCAGTACATGACGCTGACGTTCTACTACGACAACCTGCGCAGCACGCGCACAGGCACGACCTTCGACTTGAACACGGGCCCCTACCTTCCCGCTTGGTTGGGCAAGGTCATCTATCACGTTGAATTTGACCCCTCGTTCGCTAATGCCCGTCCGACGACCACCTACGGTTGGTTCTTTGACTTGGGTGATCTTATATCCATCACCGGAATGGAATACCTGAACACCAGCGAGGTGACCGATATGACTGCGATGTTTGCCAACTGTACATTCTTGTCGAGCCTCGATGTGAGCCAATTTAATACATCTAAGGTAACCAATATGAATTCCATGTTCGGCGCCTGCTGGGAACTGACGGAGCTTGACTTGAGCAGTTTCAACACGTCCAAGGTGACTGATATGACTGGCATGTTTGGTGGTAACAGTAAAATGACGACCATTTATGTGGGCAAAGGTTGGAGCACCGCTGCCGTGACCAATTCCACAGGAATGTTCATTGGCTGTCCAAGCCTTGAGGGCGGCCAGGGCACGGTCTGGAACGAAGCCAGCCCAGATGACAAGACCTTTGCCCATATCGACGGTGGCATGAGCAACCCGGGCTACTTCACCGCGAAGAACTCCGCCCTGTATGGCGACGTGAACGGTGACGGCAGTGTCGACATCAACGACGTGACGGACCTGATCATCTATTTGCTCTCGCTGCGCTCGCAGATTAGCGATTAGTGATTAGTGATTAGTGATTAGTGAGGGCATCCGCAGGGATGCGAGCGTTGCTCGCAGTTTAAAGTTTAATGTTTAGAGTTTAAAGAACATCCGCGCTCCGTTTGATCGGGACGCGGATGCCAATTTGGTGAATTCGAAAAATTCGCCGACAGCTAGAACGCGGATGCTAGCTTAAAAATCTTAGCGACTTAGCGACTTAGCGTGAGGCTACACGTGCGCGCAAAGAAAAAAAAGAAAAAAGAGAAAATCTGTCATCCTTAGCGGGGGGTGAATGATGATGGTTGGGATGTCTATTGACTGGGGTTGCGCTGCGCTCCACCCCGTGCACCCTAATGATGAAAAATAAAACCCGACAGGAGACCTTTTTGATGGGTGTCCTGCCGGCTTTCTTTGTGATGGAATAAAGGATATCTATTAACTATTATCTATTAACTATTATCTATTAACTGTTGGATTACTTCACCTTCTTGATGTCCTTGACGAAGAGGATTTTCTTTGCCTTTGCCATTTGCTTGAAATCATCGGCTGTGGCGATGCCGGGTGCTGCGCCAAAGTGCTCACGCTTGAAGTTGCGCCACGGCAGGAAATAGCAGGGATGGTGTTTCTCCATGATGGGCAGCAGCACGCGGCTCCACCAGGTGGCATCGGGCGAATTCTTGTAGCCGCACTCGGTGAATGCCAGCAGCAGGCCATGCTCTTGGGCATAGGCGTCCAGGAAGTCCATATCGGCGTTGCACTGCTTGACAAAATCTTCTTCGGTACCCCACTGATAGGCGTCAAGACCTAACAAATCAACACGCTCGTCACCAGGCCAACGGTTATAGAATTCCTGCGGATTGACACCCAGGTTGGGCGAGCAACTCCACACGATGGACGCGGACAGGCTCTTGTTGAGATAATCCTGGGTGAGATTCCACAAGCGCAGGAAATCCTGGTCGGTGCAATTGCCTTTGCCCCACCAGAACCAGCCGCCGTTGTACTCATGCCAGGGACGGAAGATAACAGGAACAGGCTTGCCATCCTTGTCGGTTAGCGAGAGGAGGAATGCCTCGACACGTTTGAGCCAAGTCATGAACTTGCTGTGGCCCTTGCCACCGGGCAGAATCTCCTTTACCGTGCTCTTGGGATTGAGGACAAGACCGAGTTGGCCGGTTTTCTCAAGATAAGGCTTTGCCGCCTCAAACGCCTGGATGTCGCTCTCGATCCAAGCGGTGGTGCCCAACATGGGATTGCGCGGATGCCATGACAGCGTCACGATGCCGCCACGCTCATATTGCTTGATGATTTCCTCACGAATCCAATTGAACGGTACCGAATCCAGGTTCTTGTCGTCGCCCATCTCGATGCCGCCCAAGTCAAAGCCCATCACACCAGGGTAGTCGCCGACCAGGTCATAGGTGTCGGAACGTCCCTGCTCCCACTCCCAAGTGATACCATAGAAGGGGTCGTCCTGATGGCCGTACATGATGCCGCGTTTTTGCAGTTTGGCGAGGCGCTCAATCAACTTTTGCGCCGGGGTTTTCTCCACTTTGGGCGCACGGGCTCCTGCCTGTGATGCGCAAAGGGCAAACAGCAGGGCGATGAGCAACAGTCTTGGTTTCATCATTTGAATAATTCCTCCTTGCAAGGCATAGCTCAAGCAAGCTTGGCTTTGCCTTGTTTCGTTCGTCATTTTCATTGTTATTGTTATCATTTAGGTAATTCTTTTGTCTAACGTCTAACGTCTAAAGTCTAACGTCTAACATCTAACATCTAACGTCTAAAGTCTAACGTCTATTATCTGAGCTCGAAGATGCGGCTGGCGTAGTCGCTGGCCAGGGGCACCTCGAGACCGACGTCCATCAGGAAGCGGCCGGTGAAGGTCTTGCCGTTGAGTTCGCAAGGCTTTTGGCCCACCTTGATGTTGCGCTCGGTGATGGTGTAACTGCGATTGGGGTCAAGACCTGCAAGCTGGATGCGTGGCAGTGGCTGGTCAACATAGTTGTCAACCTTATAGACAAACCACACGGCATGGTCCATGGTGTCGTTGCTGAACATGATGGACGAGACGCCCTTGCGGTTGTAGGGTGAAATCAGACGATAGAGGTTGCCGGTCTGCACGACGGGGCGCAGCAACTTGTAGTCGGCAAACGCCTGGGTGCACTGGTCGTGTTCCTCCTGGCTCATGTGGCGCGGTTGCAACTCCATGCCCAGACGTCCGCTCATGGCGACGTCGCAGCGGAACTTGATGGGGATGACACGGCCGCCCGTGTTCCAATAGGGTGAGCCGCCGATGTGCTGTGCCATGGCGTTGGCAGGGAAGAAGTAGGAGGTGCCGTACTGGATATAAACGCGCTGCAGGGCATCGTTGTTGTCGCTCACCCAGAACTCGTCGAAGTAGGGCAGCAGACCATAGTTAGCGCGGCCACCACCCGAGGCACAGTCTTGCATGACCAGGTCGGGGTACTTGGCGCGGATGCGCTTGAGCACGTTGATGAGTCCGCGGTGCCACAGGATGGAGATATTGTTCTGCTTGTTCTTGGGCAAGTACAGCGAACCGTAGTTCTGGATGGAGGCATTGGCGTCCCACTTGATATAAGCGATGTCGGGATTCTGCGTCATCAGGTTGTCCACGATGCCGAAGATGAAGTCCTGCACCTTGGGGTTGGTAAGGTCGAGCACAACCTGTGTGCCGCCACGGCCTTGTTTGAGTTCGCGACCCTTGGTCTGCAGCATCCAGTCGGGGTGTTTCTCGTAGAGTTCACTCACGGTGTTACACATCTCGGGCTCAATCCAGATGCCGAACTTGATGCCACGCTGACGGGCAGCCTGGGTGAGCGTGCTGATGCCGCCGGGCAGTTTGCGCTTGTCAACCACCCAGTCGCCCAGTGACGAGGAGTCGTTGTTGCGGGGATACTTGTCGCCAAACCAGCCATCGTCCATGACGAACAGTTCGCCGCCAAACTTGGCGATGTCGTCCATCATGTTGATCATGGTTTCCTCCTTGATGTCAAACACGACGCCTTCCCACGAGTTGAGCAGGATGTCGCCCGTCTTCATGCCACGGTGGAACATGCCCTCGGTGCGTGCCCAGCGATGGATGGTGCGGCTGGCACCTCCCAGGCCGTCCTCGGAGTAGGCAAGAGCCAGATGCGGCGTCTCAAAGAGTTCGTTGGGCTCGAGAACATATTCCGACGACATGGGGTCGATACCGGCGTAGAACTGGTGCTGACGATGGCCTGTAGTGTTGATGCGCAGTTCGTAGTTGCCGCTCCAGCACAGGATGGCAGCAATGACGCGGCCCGTGGCCTCCTGCGGCTCACCGTCGAGCGAAATCATCAGTTCGGGAGCGTCCATGTGCGAGTTGCGGGCGCCGTCGGTATTGCGGATGGTCTTCAGGCCTTGGGTAAGCGGTTCGGTCGTGGGCTCGGTCTCGGCAGCCCAGTTGCCGTGCAGGTGGCTGATCCACACGTCGCCCTGGCGCAGTGTCAAGTGGCCGGAATCGAAGCGCTTGAGCGTGATGGCACGTTTCTCCTTGTGAGAGATTTCGGTCCAAGTCTCAATCACGTCCACGTTGCGGTAGGCTTTATAGAACACTTTCACGGTGACGGGCAGCAGTTTGTCGGTCATCGTGAAAATGTGAAGTTGCGAGCGGTCGTCGCTGCTCGTCTGGTAGTCGGTGACCTTGAGTTCAAGGTTCAGGTCGCCGTCGGCATGTTGCACCTGGATAGCAGGCAGTTGGATGGCGTCCACGGTGCCGAATGCGGGCAATGCCGAGAAGTTAAGGTCGGCACCACCGTCACGCAGTTGCTGCATTGTGGCGCTGTTGTTGCCATAGTAGCCCATGCGCAGGTCGCCGCCCTCATAGGCGTGAAGCACCAACTGGGTGTTGGGCGTTTGCACAGCAACGTCACCCTGCCAAGCACTCATCGTGCCGCAACCCAGGGACATCATCGCTGCAAGGATAAGAGAGAATCTTTTCATCGTCTTGATATATTATGGTTAATGTTGTTCAACTATTCAATTAATAGATTAACCCATGACGACCTCGACAATGTGCTTGCCGGGTTGTGCGGGCACGACAGCACCCTCGACCGGCATTCCGTCAACAGTCATCGTGGCAACGCCCTTGCTCACGCCCTTGGGGTTGCTCACATGGATTTCATATTCCGCGCCACGGAAGCGCCTGGTCACCGTGTAGTTGTGCGCTGTCTTGGGCAGACACGGATCGATGAGCAGACCATCATAGTGCGGCTTGATGCCGAGGATGAATTCCGACACGGTGTACCACATCCACGCTGCGGTGCCAGTGAGCCATGAGTTCTTGCCCTCACCGGGACGATAGGCGTCCTTGCCTGCCACCATCTGGCAGTTGACATAGGGCTCGACCTTGTGCAGCGTCTGGCGGTCCTCCTCGACGTAACTGGGCAGAATCTTCTTGTAGTGGCTCCAGGCGTCATCGCCACGGGCAGCCACGGTCTCGCCGATGATGACCCAAGGATTGTTGTGACAGAAGATGCCCGCATTCTCCTTGTAGCCTTCGGGATAGGAACTGATTTCGCCCATCTCGACATGATAGGTGGTGAAGGCAGGATTGTTGAGCACGATGCCGTGTTCGCATTCCAGGCGTTCCTTTACCGAGTCGAGCGCACGCTCCACGAGTCCTTCTTCCAGACCGATGCCCGCCATGGTGCACCAGCCCTGTGACTCGATGAAGATTTTGCCTTCCTCGCACTCGTCGCTGCCGATTTTGTTGCCATAGAAGTCATAGGCACGCAGATACCACTCACCGTCCCAGCCATGGGCCTTGACGGCATTGACCATCTCGTCGACATGCCGCTGGGCACGGTCGGCCTCGGCGGCAAAATCGATGGCTTTGAGATTTTGCATGGTCTTGATGTGGTCAGGCAGAATCCTGCAGAGTTCGACGTAGTCTTTGCCTGTCACGACAAACAGACCGGCAATCATCAGTGACTCGGCTTGTGAGCCCTCGGTCTTGTTCTCAGTGGTCTGGAAACTCTCGTTGGGGTCCCAGGAGAAGCAGTTCAGATTCAGGCAGTCGTTCCAGTCGGCGCGGCCGATGAGGGGCAGGCTGTGCGGTCCCAGGTTATTGACCACGTGGTTGAATGACACTTGCAGGTGCTCAAACAGCGTGACCTCGGTGCCCGGTTGGTTGTCAAACGGAACCATCTCGTCGAGAATCGAGAAGTCACCCGTCTCTTTGATATAGGCCACGGTGCCGAAGATGAGCCAGCAGGGGTCATCATTGAAGCCGCCGCCGATGTCGTTGTTGCCGCGTTTGGTCAATGGCTGATACTGATGATAGCAGCCGCCGTCGGGGAACTGCGTCGAAGCGATGTCGATGATGCGCTCACGGGCACGCTCGGGGATGAGGTGTACAAAGCCCACGAGGTCCTGGTTGCTGTCGCGGAATCCCATGCCGCGTCCGATGCCGCTCTCGAAGAAAGAGGCCGAGCGTGACATGCAGAAGGTGACCATGCACTGATATTGGTTCCAAATATTGACCATGCGGTCGAGTTTATCGTTCCCGGTGCGTGCCGTGTAGATGTTGAGCAGGTTGTCCCAATAGTTGCACAGTTCGGCAAAAGCAGCATCCACCTTTTCGCTGGTGTCGAAGCGTGCCATCATAGCCTTAGCCTGCGTCTTGTTGATGACCTGCGGAGCGATGAATTTCTCCTCTTGCTTGTTCTCGACATAGCCCAACAGGAAGATAAAGTCACGGCTTTCGCTGGGCTGCAGTTCCACCTCGATGTAGTGCGAAGCGATGGGGCTCCAACCGTGGGCATGGCTGTTGCGCGGACGTCCCTCGATCACGGCATCAGGATTGGCAAACTCATTAAAGAGGCCGACGAATGTCTCTCGGTCGGTGTCGAAGCCTTGGATAGGAACATTCACACCGTAGAAGGCGTAGTGATTGCGGCGCTCGCGGTATTCGGTCTTGTGGTAGATGACCGAGTCCTCGATTTCGACCTCACCGGTCGAGAAGTTGCGCTGGAAGTTCTCCATGTCGGTCGCTGCATTCCACAGGCACCATTCGGCAAAGGAGAACAACTTGAGGAGCTTCACCTCATTGCTGTTGTTGGTGAGCGTGAGCTTCTGCACCTCGCCCCATGTGTGCAGGGGCACAAAGAACAGCACCGATGCCTCGACACCGTTCTTGCTGCCCGTGATGCGGGTGTAGTTCATGCCATGACGACACTCATAGTTGTCGAGCGGCGTCTTGCAGGGCTTCCATCCCGGATTCCACACGGTGCCGCCATCGTTGATGTAGAAGTAGCGGCCGCCGTTGTCCATAGGCACGCCATTGTAGCGGTAGCGCGTCAAGCGGCGGAACTTGGCATCCTTGTAGAAAGAGTAGCCGCCAGCCGTGTTGGAAATCAGTGAGAAGAAATCCTCGTTGCCCAGGTAGTTGATCCAGGGCCACGGCGTCTGCGGGTCGGTGATGACATATTCGCGGTGTTGGTCGTCAAAGTGACCGTATCTTTTGTTTTCCATATCTTATGATTATTGTTCGAAATTTCGTTCCATGATTTCAAGACACATGCGCGAGTTGTGATAAGGGCATTTCCAGAAGCCCGCCTTGTCGTCGCGGCGGTTGATGTTGCCCTGGGCATCGCGACTCCAGAACCACTCGCCGCCTTCGCGGTCGATGAGGTTGTCCTTGATGTATTGCCAGCAATGCAGCGCCTTTTGCAGTGCGCTCTCGTCGCCGAAGTGCTGGTACAGGTTAATAAACCCTACCACAGTCTCGGCCTGTACCCACCAGTGGCGGTCGTCATCGACATAGCCGGTGTCAAGATTGGCCTCGTGTACCATCGACCCGTCGGCATTCAAGCCTTTTTCGCTGGCTTTTGCCACGAGTTTCACGATAGGTTCCACTTTGTCAAGCACGGCCTGGTCGCCCAGCACCAGTGCCGCCTCGTGCATGAGCCATGAGCACTCGATGTCGTGTCCGTAACTCTCGAGAGCACCAGCCTCGCGGGTCCAGTCCATGGCAAAGAACAGGTCCAGATGATGCGTCTCGGGATTCAGAATCTTGTCGGTGAAAATATCGATGAGGTTGCACAGGGCTTTCTCCACACGCTCCACAACGTCACTAGAGACTGGGCAGACCTCGCATTCCGTGAGGCAGCGGTACAGGTTGGTGTAGGGCTCGATGATGTGAAGATGGGTGTTCTGCGACTTGGGGAAGTTGGCGTCGAGTTCCGACAGGCGCATGTCGGCAATCTCGTTCCACTGGCGTGTTTGAGCCTCGATATAGCCGTTGTTCACCTTGTCTAACGAATGTTGCTCGATGCAGTCAAACAACTTGATGGCATAATCCAGCGCCTGCTGGTCGCCGGTAGCTCGGGCATATTCGCTCAGGCCGTAGATCATGAACCCGATGGCGTAGAACTGCTTCTTGGTATCTTTGGGATTGCCCAGATAGTCCACCGACCAGTAGGTGCCACCGAACTCATTGTCGTAGAAATACTCAATAATGTAGTCCTTGATGAGTGTTGCCGCCATCAGGTACTCAGGATCGCCCAGCACGCGGTAGGCAGCCGAGAAGGCCCACAGGATGCGGGCCGAGAGGATGCCGCCTTTGTCGGCGTCTTTGACGAGATGTCCCTCACCGGTCATCTGGCCGTAGAAACCGCCGTGCTCGTCGTCTATCATATTGGACAGCCAAAAGTTCAGGATGTTGTTTTCCAGCACATCCTGAACCTCGGCTTTCAGCGTCTTGATATCGTTGTTCATCTTATTTCTTGATGGGATACAGATGGAGCAGGTATAGCATGATGATAATAATTGCAGCAGGGAAGAGCGAGAACAGTGCCCACACCATGTTGCGAACAGATTCCTCGTCGCTGATGGTTACCACCGTCTGGCCCGTGGCAGGGTCTGTACCCGACATGAAGCCGGCGATGCCCAACAGCAGGGCAACCAGCGAACCCGAGATGGCCGTGCCAAACTTCTGTGCCATCGTTCCCGACGAGAAGATGAGGCCCGTCGACGAGGTGCCGTTCTTCTCGGTGGCATAGTCGGCGACGTCGGCATACATCGACCACAGCAGCGGGGAATAGAGGCCCACGCCAACCGAAGTGAGGATAACGATGCCCACCAATACCCAAATGTACTTGGGATCCATCGGCACAAAGAAGAAGGCGATAGAGGTCACCATGCAGATGATGGCTGCAACGGCAAAGGCTTTGCGCTTTGAGCCCATCCACTGGGTGAACTTGGGCGACAGACCGCCAAAGATCATGCAGGTCACCTCGCCAAAGGTCATGAATACCGTGTAGTTGATGATCAGGCCGCTCACGGTCACGTCACCGTGCAGGCAGTATTCCATCAGGTAACCGGCCACGGCATAGCGGAAGCCGTTGAAGAAGTTGGTGCAGATGCCGATGAGCGTCAGGTAAATCCAGGGCTTGTTCTTGAACAGGTCGGCAAAAGGCTTGAAAGAGAACTTCTCGGCACGAATGGGTTTCAGACGCTCTTTGGTCAGCAGACCGCAGGCCAGCGTCATGATAGTGGCCACGAAGCCAAGGCCAGCGCCCAGCACGGCATATTGATGTGCCTCGGTGCCGCCTACCATCTTCTGCAGATAGGGGAACGAGAGCAGGGTGATAAAGCCCATGGCATAGGCGCCTACCATGCGGAACGACGAGAACTGGTTCTTCTCGTTGTCATCATCGGTCATCACGCCCAGCAGCGAGCCGTATGGCACGTTGACGGCAGTGTAAACGGCCATCATGAGCAGATAGAGCGTGTAGGCATAGATGCGCTTGCCCACGGGACCGAAGTCGGGTGTGTAAAGCAACAATGCGAAGATGAGGCCCAAGGGGATGGCGCCGAAGATGAGCCAGGGACGATAGGTACCCCAGCGCGACTGTGTGCGGTCGGCCAGACTGCCCATCAAGGGGTCGGTGACGACGTCAAACATGCGGGCGATGAGCATCAGCGTTGCCGTGTCGGCAACCGTGAGGCCAAAGACGTTGGTGAAAAACAACGGGAAAGCGATTGACATGACTTTCCAGGTAATGCCACCGGCAGCCGCATCACCAAGGGCGTAGCCGATTTTTTCTTTTAAACTTGCCATTTCTGTTAGTTAGGAGTTAGAAGTTAGGAGTTGGGAAATATTTACCGCCCCTCGTTTATGATTCTTTATTGGTTGTTCGGTTCTTCTCAATGAGTCGCTTGATGGTCTCCACGCTGGCCGTGGTGGTCAGGCCGTCTTGCGGCGTGTTCATGCAGTAGTCCACTAGGCGGTCGATGGTCGAGGTGGCTACATGCAGGCGGGTGTCGCTCGAGGCGTAGTAGATGAAGACGCGTCCGTCCTCATCGGCAATCCAGCCGTTAGAGAAGGCCACATTCATCACGTCACCGATATACTCGTCACCCTCGGGAACGAGGAAATAGCCGCCAGGCTGTGCGATAACGCGCGTGGGATCGTCGAGTGCTGTCATGTACATATATAATACATAGCGCAGTCCCGAGGCGCAGCCGCGCACGCCGTGGGCAAGATGCAGCCAGCCTTGTGGCGTCTTGATGGGGTGGGGACCCTCACCGTTTTTCACTTCCATGATGGTGTGATAGTGGCGCGCGTTGATGATTTTCTCATCAACGATTTCGGCATGGGTGATATCATCCACCAGTGCCCAGCCGATGCCACCGCCGCTGCCTGCGTCGATGAAGCCGTCTTGGGGACGGGTATAGAGGGCATACTTGCCGTTTACAAACTCGGGGTGAAGCGCCACGTTGCGCTGCTGGCTCTTGCTCTTGAGGTCGGGCAGGCGCTCCCAGGTCTTGAGGTCACGGGTGCGGGCAATGGCGGCAGTAGCCGTGGCAGCGCTCATGTCGCCCGGGCAAGTGTCATCATGACGTTCTGCGCAAAAGACGCCGTAGATCCAGCCGTCTTCATGAGCCGTGAGGCGCATGTCATAGATGTTGGTGGCGGGAACCACATCATCGGGCATCGTGATGGGCTCGGGCCAGAACCTGAAGTTGTCCACACCGTTTGGACTCTCGGCCACAGCGAAGAACGACTTGCGGTCGGCGCCTTCAACCCTCACAACAACAACATATTTGCCCTGCCACTTGATGGCGCCTGCATTGAGCGTCGCGTTCATCATGATGCGTTGCATCAAGTAGGGGTTGTCCTGCTCGTTGAAGTCATAGCGCCACTCCAGCGGAGTATGCTCGGCGGTGATGATGGGATTCTTGTATTTCTCGTAGATGCCGTTGCCCCAAGCGAGGGGTTCATTCTTGCGGTTCAGTAACTCCTCGTGATGCTTGCGTAAAGCGTTTATTTTATTCTTGAATTCACTCATTATATTGTAGTAGTTATATTGTTGTCTTTTAGTTAGCAGGATATTCTAACATTCCTGGAGGCTCAAATGTTTAGATTTCTTTGTCAGTTGCTTTTACTTGCTCCTCAATTGGTCCATGAGCCACTGTAGCCATTCGTCCCATTGTTCCTGGTACCAGAAGTGGGCCGTCTGCTGATAGACACTCAACTTCTTGGGGGCAGTTACCACGTTGTAGGTCGCATAGGCGGTCGTGGGAGGCACCACGTCGTCGTTGTATCCAAACGAGAACCAACCCGGGCAGGTGATGCGGCGGGCGAAGTTCACGCCATCGTAATAACGCGAGGTCTCAATCTTGTCCTGACTGGCTCTGCGTTGCTCGGGCGACATCCAGTAAAAATAATGGGGCCAACCGCAAGCCACGCCCTGGAGCGAAGCCGTGTGGTCGCACAGGGCCGAGTGCACTGCACCGTAGCAGCTCACGCGCTTGTCGAGTCCGGCTGTTGCCAGCGACAGGAAACCGCCTTGGCTACTGCCCGTCACGCCCAGGTTCTTGCCGTCCCAGTCGGTGTATTGTTCAATGTAGTCGATGGCACGCACGCAACCCACGATGACACGCTTGTAATAGCTCTTGTCACGGTCGTCCATGCCAAATTCCCAATAGCAGTTGAGCGCACCATTAGCCAGGTTGTCATAGACGCTCTGCGGCATGGTCACGTCGATGCCATGGATGCCGATTTCGAGTGTGATGAAACCCTGTGAAGCGGTATAGACGTCGCCTTGATAGGGACGCACACCGGCACCGGGCACACGCAGCAGGGCAGGGTATTTGCCGGGCTTGACAGGCTCGCACAGGATGCCATAGGTGCGGCTTCCCCAGCGTATGTTGTGGAACGAGACTTGATAGACGTTCACGTCTTGTGTGCAGCGCTCGGGCAGCAACGTCTTGGTGGGCTCTAGTTTGGTCCAGCGGGCCTCCTCAATGGCTTTTGCCCAGAACTGGTCAAAATCTTTCGGGTCAACTGTCGTGGGCGTCAGCTTCTCGGGCGAGTAGGCTGCGGTGCACCATGCCGAGTAATTCTTGCCATCCACGTGGGCGGTGACTTTCAGGCGATAAAAGCCCGGAGTCTTCATCTGGCCAGTATAGCTCATGGTCCCCTTTTTCAGGGTGGTTGATTTCTTCACGTCAGGATACATCTCGGGACCGGCATCATAATCGATGTCCACGTTGTCGAGCAATGTGCCCGAGCGGCGCACCTCGACATTGAACTTGCATTTTTCACCCACTTTATAGTTCCAGTCCTGATGGTCTGGTTCCACGGTGACTACGATGTTGTTACCTCTGATTTGCGCTTCAAGCGGCAGCACCACTAAGAGCAGCAATAAGCACAATAGTTGACGTTTCATCTTGAAAATGTTATTAGGTTATTTAATGTGGCAAAATTAAGTATATTTCCCAAATTGGAGTGGTACTATTTTTACTAACTCTTGTACTTTTTTAATATTTTATGGCCTTTAAATTAATCAACAACGGGTAAATTATCATGAAAAATATGATTTTGTTAGAATTTTGATTGAAAAATTAATGTATTAGTTGTCGATATGTGCTGATGTGGCATCTCGCATCTGGTTACATCGTCTATTTTTTAAGAATCATACTGAAATAGCGTTCAGTAGTGCTGGTAATCATTGTAATTCATTGGCGTTTAGTTACTTTGTGCATTCTCAATTCTTATGATACTTTAGTTCGGTAAACTTTGTTGTGATATTTTTGACGAAGCAATAACGGATAGGGCATTCTGTTTCTTGGTTTCGGTGACCTGACTCTTATTCGGCAACGGTTTTCAGTCAAAATGTTAAGAAAGTGTCAATATAAGGCAAAAAATAGTTTATTATGTTGGATAATTCACATTAACTTTGCAACGATTATATTTATATAATTGTGTTAGAGAGAATACGGTCCAGAGATTGTATGAATTATAACTCAAAACCATATATAATTTTAATTTATTTTCAAACCAAAACCTATGTATTTTAATTACTGTAAAAAATCTATGATTGCGGCCTTTTGCTCGCTAGCTATGCTGAGCGTCGCGCCGCAAGCGTTTGCAGCCAGCAGCGGGGGAGCGGGCGCTCCTCAGCAGTCGGCACAGCAGACCAAGAGGATTACGGGTGTGGTGAGCGATGCTATGGGTCCGGTTATCGGAGCCACGGTTGCCGTTAAGGGTACGTCCAACGGCACCAGCACCGACAATGACGGTCAGTTCTCGCTCAACGTCAGCCCGGGCCAGACACTGGTTGTGACTTATGTGGGCTATCTCACTAAGGAGGTGAAGGTCGGCCAGCAGAACAACTACGACATCTTCATTGAGGAAGACCATCAGCTTCTCGACGAACTTGTCGTAGTGGGCTATGGTACGATGAAGAAGAGCGACATCAGCGGTTCCAGTGTATCACTGGGCGAAAATGCTGTGAAGGGCTCTATCATCACCTCGCTTGACCAATCACTGCAAGGTCGTGCAGCTGGTGTTACTGCTGTTCAGACCAGTGGTGCTCCTGGTTCAAGTTCTTCGATCCGCGTGCGTGGTACCGCAACTATCAACGCCAACGCTGAACCTCTCTACGTCATCGACGGTGTGATTGTTCAAGGCGGTGGTTCGTCGGGTGCCGACTTCGGTCTGGGCGACGCTTTGGGTAACGGTTCGGTTTCGACCATCTCCCCGCTGTCGACCATTGATCCCGCCGACATCGTTTCGATGGAAATCTTGAAGGATGCCTCGGCAACCGCCATCTATGGTGCGCAGGGTGCTAACGGTGTTGTCCTGATTACCACCAAGCACGGTAAGGCTGGTGAGGCTAAGTTCTCCTACAACGGTATGGTGGCCATGAACCGCCAGACCAAGCGTCTTGACATGATGAACCTGCGTGAGTTTGCTACATTCTACAACAACCTGGTACAACAGGGTGAGACTCAGGCTAACGCCAACTACAGCGATCCTTCGATACTGGGTAAGGGTACCAACTGGCAAGATGCAGTCTTCCGTACTGCTATCCAGCATAGTCATCAGATCAGTGCTCAGGGCGGTTCCGATAAGATTCAGTACTACGTTTCGGGTTCTTACATGAGCCAGGATGGTACTATCATCGGTTCTAAGTTCGACCGTTTCTCGGTTCGTAGCAACCTTGACGCTAAGCTCAACAGCTGGTTGAAGTTAGGTCTGAACGCCACGTTCTCTAATACCAACGATAACCTGAAACTCGCCGACAGTGACGAGGGTATCATCAACTACTCGTTGACCACCATTCCCTCGATTCCTATTTATAATGTTGATGGCAGTTACAGCAGCATCTCGCAGGAAGGTTACACCAACCCCAACCCTGTTGCTCTGGCATTGCTGGACGAGATCCTGCTGAACCGTAAGAAATTGACCGGTAACATCTTCTTTGAGGTGAACCCCAATTTCTTGAAAGACATCGTTTGGCACGCCGAGGTTGGTTACGACATCTCGTCGTCGAAGGGTGAACAGTGGGAACCCACCGTTAACTTGGGTACCTGGCACCGTACCACCAACCGTAGCTCGGTTCAGAAGAATTCAAGCACCTTCTGGCAGTTGAAGAACTACTTGACCTACACCAAGACCATCGCCGACCGTCACAACCTGACCGCCATGCTTGGTCAAGAGTGCTGGGAGTCGAAATATGACTACTCGAGTATTGCCAACACCAACCTGCCTTCAGACGAGGTTCACAATCCCAAGTTGGGTCAGGGCTCGCCCCAAATCAACTATGGCTTTGGCAGCTCGTCGATGGCTTCGTTCTTCACCCGTTGGACTTACAGCTACGATAACCGTTACAATGCAACCTACACCTACCGTTATGACGGTAGCTCCAACTTCGGTCCCTCTAACCGCTGGGCAGGTTTCCACTCGCTCGCCGGTTCGTGGCGCTTTACCAACGAGAAGTTCATGCAGAACGTGAACTGGCTCACCAACGGTAAGCTGCGTCTGGGTTGGGGTCAGACTGGTAACTCAAACATCGGCGGTTACCTTTGGGGCACCACCATCGCTATGATCAAGTCTTCGCTGGGCACGGGCTACAAGCCCCAGAACCTTCCCAACGAGAGTGTGAAGTGGGAGAAGCAGGAGCAGTTCAACGTCGGTCTCGACCTGGGCTTCCTGTATGACCGCATCGGCCTGGTTGTTGACTGGTATCGCAAGGAGTCTAAGGACATGCTGATGAACCTGCAGTTGCCGTCTTACATGGGCACCTCGGGTAATGCATCTTCGGCCTTGACTGCTCCCATGGGCAACTATGGCCACATCCGCAACACTGGTGTCGAGATCACCTTGACCACTCACCCCATCGTTGGCGCGTTTGAGTGGGATTCCGAGGCTCAGATTTCGTTCAACAAGAATAAGCTTATCGCTCTTGACGGTACTGACAATGCCCAGATCGTGGGCTACGGTCAGTGGACCGACGTGGTCAGCGTTACCAACGTGGGCCAGAGCCTTTTCAACTTCTACGGCTATAAGACTGACGGTGTTTACACCTCGCTCGAGGATATCCAGACCTCGCCTAAGGCCGAGAAGTATCCCAGCAACGGCGTGTTCTCGAAGAACACCACCGTTTGGGTTGGCGACGTGAAGTATAAGGACATTAACGGTGACGGCATCATCGATGAGAACGACCGCACCAACATCGGTTCGCCGCTGCCCAAGTTCACCTTCGGTTGGACCAACACCTTCCGTTACAAGAACTTCGACCTGAGCATCTTCATCAACGGCTCTTATGGCAACAAGGTGTTCAACTACATGAAGATGAAGCTCACGCACATGAACTCAACCTGGACCAACCAGTTGGTTGACGTGCTCGACTGCACCACACTGGCTCCCATCGATCCTAATAAGGATTACTCGGCAGGCGTTGACCGTGGCGATGGCCAGCTCGTTTGGAACTGGTATGATGACATCACCAACGTGCGCATCGACAAGGAAGGCAAACTGCCTCGCGCTTCGATTATGGACCCGAACGACAACGACCGCATCAGCGACCGTTACATCGAGGACGGAAGCTACATCCGTCTGAAGAACATCACCTTGGGTTACACGTTCCCCAAGCACCTCGTAGGAAGGCTTGGTCTTGAGACCCTGCGTCTGCAGGTGAACATCCAGAACCTGCTCACGATCACTGGTTATAAAGGCTACGATCCCGAAATCGGTGCCAGCACGGCATCTAACCATGTGATGGGCCTTGACAACGGCCGCTATCCGTCGCCCACGACCTATAGCTTTGGCGTTAATGTTACTTTCTAACATTCATGGTTAACGGTTTAAAACATTCAAAGGAATTAAAGATATGAAACTATTCAAGATTAAATATATCATTGCTCTGGCATTTGTTGCGCTGACCATGACTTCGTGCGGGGACTTCCTCGACCGACCCAATGAGGACAGCTACAACGCAGGGAACTACTACAAGACCGACGAGCAGTGCATTGCAGGCGTCAACTACCTGTACAACTCTCCCTGGTATGACTACCAGCGTGGTTTCTTTAAAGTGGGTGAGGGCCTTTCGGGCAACCTCTACATGAGCAATTCGCCTTACTGTGAGTTCACCCTGAACGGTACCGACCAGGACTTGGTGAACATGGCTTACTCGCTGTGGGCCGTTATCGGTCACGCAAGCACCGTCTATAACTACATTAACGGTAGCAGCGGTCCTTCCCAGGCTGTTAAGAACCAGACGATGGGCGAATGCCTCGTTTGGAAGGCAATGGCCTATTTCTATCTGGTTCGTTCATTCGGTGAGGTGCCCATCGTGCACAACAACACCGAGGAACTTAACGGCGCCTATAATACCAAGGAGAAGGTTTGGCGTTCAGACGTCTATGAGTACATCATCATGACGCTCGAAAAAGCCCGTGAACTCCTTGCTGGTATCAAGACGCCCACCAACGGCCGTGTAGACTATTATTCAGCAACTGGTCTGCTTGCCAAGGTTTACTGGATGAAGGCTGGTATCAGCGGCACCATCAATGGTGACGACATGGCCAAGGCTGCCCAGTATGCCAAGGAAGTGATTGACAACAGCGGTCGCACGCTCATGGATAACTATGAGGACATCTTCCGCGGTCATAACAACAACTGCGCTGAGAGCCTTATCGCTTGGCGTTGGACTGCCGACGGCAACGTCTGGACCGCTCAGAACTCACTCGAGAGTGACCTGGGTTTGACCGGCTTCGAGGGCTACAGTGCAACTTGGGGTGACTGGACCGATCCTTCGGTAGACCTGCAGGAAGCCTTTGGCATCAAGCTGTTGGAGAACAGCCCTGACATGTGGCTCAACAACGTTGACACCCGCCTGAAGGCTACTATGATGCTGCCCGGTTTCACCTATTCCTACTTCTGGCGTGACCATGAGATGAACAGCACGACCCATGAGATGGGCTTCGATTATCTGAAGTTTATGTTCGACACCGATTATAACAAGTCGGCTGGTGGTCAGCTCAACTCGGCTACCGGTTCCAACTGTGTGAAGCACCTGTACGGCAACACTGCCGACCACGTTGCTGAGTTCGGACATTCCGATGACCGCATGGCCAGCTCGCTGTCAACCCACCTGCTGCGTCTTGCCGACATTTATCTGATTTATGCCGAGGCCAAGATGGGTACTGCCAAGTCGACCTCCGACGGTAGCGCCATCGACGCATTCTATGCAGTGCGCCACCGCGCAATCAGGAACGCTCAGCGTCCCAGTGTCATCACCTTTGACGACATCTGGAAAGAGCGTCGCCTGGAGCTCGCCTTCGAGGGTGACCGCTGGTTTGACTACGTGCGCGTATCTTACTACGATCCCGACTTCTGCGTTAACGAACTCAGGTCTCAAAAGCGCAGCACGTTCTATGGCTTGAGCGACATTTACAAGACTTATGCCGAGACCGGTATCTGGTCGATCACCTCGTCGGCTGGCTATAACGATGCACAGTCTGCTCCCAATCCCGAGGCCATGATGAAGACCAGCCCCGACGGCAGCAAGCGTTACTTCTTCATGCCCTTCCCGCAGGAAGACGTTGTGTTCAATCCCAACCTGGGCAGCAATATTGACGGTGTCCATGTTGACGTGAGAGCAACCTATAGCTATTGATACTTTAGTTTGACACCAATTCAATTAAAGATTAAAGAAAATGAAAAATTTCAAATATAATTTCATCGTCATGGCACTTGCCGTTATGGCATTGGGTTTGTTCTCATGTGCCGACGAGCCTGACAAGTATGAGGTGGCAAGCGGATTGCCTTCGGTAAGCTATGTGCGCTGTCTGAGCACCGAGATTGAAGGCACTAACGACGACCCCGACATGCACTATACCAATGGCGAGTTGGTGACTGAGGCCTCCCCTCAAAGCATCGTTTGCCTTGTGGGTAAGAACCTGCGTAGTGTCTATGAGATTTACTTCAACGACAAGAAGGGTATTCTCAACTCGAGCTACATCACCGATAACACCCTCATCGTGCAAATCCCCCGCTCGGTACCCGAAACAGTTACCGACAAGATTTACATGATTACCAAGGACCAGGATACTGTGACCTATGATTTCCACGTTGTAATCTCAGCTCCGCAAGTCATCAGTATGGGCAACGAGTATGCACCTGAAGGCTCATTACAGACGCTGACTGGTAACTACTTCATCGACGATCCCGGCACTCTGCTGACCGTTAACTTCACTGGTGCCGGTGGGACTATGATTCCTGCCGAAATCGTCGACATCTCCTCCGATTACACCCAGGTATCATTCATTGTTCCCGACGGTGCTGTCGAGGGTCCCATCTATGTGACTTCGGTTTACGGAACTACCAGGACGAGCTTCTATTACAAGGATTCGCGCGGCATGCTGTTCGACTTCGACACCAACGGTCTGGACAACCACGGTTGGAACGGTCACAGCAGCACGATCGATGATACCGCATTGAGCGGCAAGTTCATCCAGCTGGGTGACGGCAACGCGGTGCTGAATGGCGAGACCTGGGACGAGCAGCACTTCTCGTTCGTTTACTGGCCCGGCAGCTGGAACTCACCCGAGAACTATGATGATGAAGGTGAGAACGGTATCCGTCTGACGGATATAGCCGACTTCAGCGACTGGAGCGAATTGGCTCTCAAGTTTGAGATGAACATTCCCAGCGAGTATCCTTGGAGCAATGCAGCCATGCAGATATGCTTTGCTGGCGTTGACAAGGTGACCTTCGGTGGTGCTGGTGTCGACATCTATGGCAAGACCGTGGCTGGTGCTAACAACACCTACATGACCAACAATGCCAATCCTCGTGCTCTGTACCGTCCCTGGTCAACCAGTTCGACGGGCAGCTACGACACCGGTGGCGAGTGGGTAACCGTTACTCTGCCTCTCGCAGCCAACTTCGTCTTTGGTTGGGACGGCTCAGTATCTAGCGGAACGCTTACAGCCGAGAGCTTCACCAGCATGTGGATCTTCGTCTCGAGCTGTGGCGTTGATGGTGTAGATTGCACCCCCATCATCAAGATTGACAACATCCGTGTGGTTCCTAATAAATAATAATGTAAGAAGAATATGAAAAAGTTCAGAAATATTTTCATCCTGTTTGTGGTAGCCCTCGTTGGGGTTTCGCTCACAAGCTGTAATGATGAGGACCTGGTCACCGACCCCTATAGCAAGTCGGGTGTAAACCTGCTGGCCTATGGACCGTCGCCCATCCTGCGCAATACTGAAATCCGCCTCACGGGTACCAATATGCAGAAGGTGGACAAAGTCATCTTCCCGGGTAATGCCATCGTTGAGCGTTCGGCTTTCAACCGCAGCGACAATGAGAACATCTATTGCAACGTGCCCGATGAGACCGTTCCCGGTCACATCAAGTTGGTTGCCGGCACCGATACCATTGTTTCGATTGGTACGCTCGTGTTCGAGGAGCCCATCGATGTGGTCAATGTGACTCCCGTCACTGGCCTGAGTGCAGGCGACATCATCTCAATCACGGGTGACTATGTCTACAACATTGCTGAGGTGATCTTCACCAGGAGCGCCTCGGTGTTCGCCGAAGACTTTGAATATGTTTCGCGTCGCGAGATTCGCGTTCGCGTGCCGCTGGCTGCCGAGACCGGTACCATCACCATGAATGACGGTGCTGACTGGGAGTACACCTTCGAGACTCCGCTCGAGATCGTTTCGGCCAGCTATCTGAGCATTGAGCCTGCCGCAGCCGACTTTGGCCAACAGATCAAGATCCATGGTACCAACCTGCACACGGTTGAGCAAGTGCTGTTCGCTGGTGGTATTGCTGCCGACTTCACTGTTTCGGAAGACAAGAGGACCATTACCGCAACTGTTCCCGACGAGTGCAAGTCGGGAGCCATCTCGCTGCTGCTCTATTCGGGCGATGCACTTCAGACCGATGCGTTCTCGGTTCCCACCGTTGTCATCACTGGTGCATCACAGAGCACCGACCTCGTTGCTGGCGACGTTGTCACCCTGTATGGTGAGAACTTCGACCGCATCATCGAGGTTAAGTTGCCTGGTGGCACTGCTCCCCTGAATGCCGATGAATACACCATCGCCAATAACACTTTGACCTTTACCGTTCCCGACTATCTGGTTGATGGTGATGTAGTGGTTAAGCAGAACTCCAACATCTCTGCTACCTATCCGCTCGAGATCCGCAAACTCGCCGGTGTTATCTGGCAGGGTAATGAGGAACTGAGTGGCTGGAGCAACTGGGGCGTATTCAACTGGAGCGGCGACCTGTGGACCAGGTTCCAAGAGGCCATCACCGGTCCTGGTCAGATGACCGTTCACTTTGTCGCTACCAACAGCAACCCCGTCTTCAACTTCCGCATGGGTGACTGGAGCACTCCGCTCAGTGGCCTGGCAAGCATGTACGGTTCTGATGGCAACATCACTCCTGGTGTCAATATGACCGACCTCGTGTTTGACATCACTGCCGAGGAAGCTGCTGAAATGTTTGGCGACGGCGGCAAGGGTATGGTTATCTGGGGTGACGGCATCAAGCTGCAGTACGTGAAGTTTATCGGTGCAGGCGCCGAACAGGTTATCTGGGAAGGCCGTGAGGACACCAGCAGCTGGGGCAACAACATCACCATCGGTACCGATACGTCGCCCGAGCTGGCTGCTTGCAACCCGCAGGAAGGCAGCGTGGTTCGCTTCTATGGCGAGGTTGGCGCTGGCTGGCAGGTCAAGGTTGTTGAGGGCCACTGGGGTCCCACCTATATGGCTATTGCCGAGACTGCCGAGGGCGAGTTTAGTGCCTATGACTTTGCTGGCAACGGCAACTGCATCAAGATGACGCTCACTCAGGCTATGCTCGATGCTGCTTACGCCCAGCAATGGTGGGGTGGCACGTTCATCATCCAGGGTACGAACTTCGTCTTGACCAAGGTGACCGTAGCTCCCATGTAATCCAATTGACATTCAATCTCTAAATGATGAGGATGTGTCATAACTGTCGTCAGTTTTTGTATCCGTGCTAGGCACGGAGAAATTAAACAAAAATTTGTATTTATATTTTTGTTTAATTTGGCTTCGCCGAGCTAAAGGTTCTCGGCCCTCAGGCCAATCAAAAAACTAGAGACCCATTATGACACATCCTCATATTTTTTAAAACACACTAATGATGAAATCGCTATATAACTGTCGGCGAGTCCTCTCCTTGTCTGTTGTTGTGTCGTTAGCCTGGATGCTGACTTCATGCCATTATTACAAGGAGGAAAAGGATGGCGCTCATCAGGAGGAAGACCTCATTGCCAATGTCGAGGGTTATGGCATCGACACCATCGCTGTGGAGCCCGGCGACACGCTGTGCTCGGCACGTGTTGATGATGTGTTGCGCCACTATCCCGAATTCTACCATGCCGCCAAGAAGGCTAAGAAGGCCTATGAAGAGTGGCAGGAGCTGGAGGCCGCAGCCCGTGTGGGCACCAAGACACAAATCATGAGTCTCGACGCCATCTTGAATGATGCCCTCTATGGTCCCGACAATGTCGCCGAGATTGGCGAGTGGCCTGATATGGCTCCCATCGACAGCGCTTATTTCAAACTCATCGGTCAGAGCGTGCCCAAGCGCAAGTCGGCCATAGGCCATGCCCGCCGTGCGTGGCTGTCCTATCAGGATTGCTTGCACAAGATGGCGCAGACGGTGCCCGAGCAGTGCCGTGCCCGCTACATCGCATCGATCACTGCCCGAGTACAACAATTGATGAGCGAGCCGAGTGCAGATAAAAACTAGTTTTCATTCTGCCAAGGCGAAGCCATCAATCGGATAAAATCCAATTTTGCACAACATTACAAGGTAAAGACAATGAAAAGAAATCATCTCGTTAATCTTGCGTTATTCGCCCTTATGCTTTTACCTGCGGTATTCACTTTCTCCTCGTGTGGTAGTGAAGATGACCCGGATGAACCCACGCCCAGCGTGACCGTGACCTTGCGCCAGCAGACCATTGCCGAGGGTGCCGAGGTGGATGCTGATGCCACCACTGTGCTCACGCTGACCTATAACACGACGGTCAAGGTCGCATCCTCGACTGGCATCACGCTCAACGGCACTGCTGTCGCTGCTAAGAGCAATTCAAAGACGACAATGGCGGTAGATATTCCCTTATCGCTCGTTGCTGGCACCGACTATACCGTCAAGGTGGCCAAGGGCGCTATCGTTTCTACTACTGACGCTTCGGCATCGGCTCCGGAGTTTACCTTGAACTTCAAGACCAAGAAGTCTACCGTGATTCCTCCTGCCGAAGGACAGGATCCTGTGGTCGCTACTACCGAACCCGCCAAGAAACTGATGGCTTACATGTGGTCGCAGTATGGCAGCAAGACCATCTCGAGCGTCATGGCCGAGGTGAACTGGAACCATCGTCTGGCTGACTATGTGAAGGGCGTGACCGGCAAATATCCCGCCATGAACTGCTATGACTTCATCCAAATCTATGTTCCCGAGAACAACTGGATCAACTACAATGACATCACGCCAGTCAAGGAGTGGTTCGACGCCGGTGGTATCGTCCAACTCATGTGGCATTTCAACGTGCCTTTCACCGAGAGCACCGTTCCCGGTAGCGATGGTTCAGGCGTGACCTGCACGCCTAGTTTGACCACTTACAAGGCATCCAATGCCTTGATCAGCGGCACTTGGGAAAACAAGTGGTTCTATGGCCAGATGGATAAGGTGATCAGCGTCCTGTTGAAGTTGCAGGATGCAGGCATCGCTGCCATGTGGCGTCCCTTCCACGAGGGCGCTGGCAATTCATGCGCCAAGCAGCAGGCCTCTTGGACCACGGGCTGGTTCTGGTGGGGATATGACGGCGCCGATACCTACAAGAAGTTGTGGGTTGCCATGTTTGACTACTTCAAGCAGAAGGGCGTGAGGAACCTCATTTGGGTATGGACCACTCAGAATTACAACGGCAACAGTTCTAACTACAACCAGGACACCGATTGGTATCCCGGCAACCAGTATGTGGATATCATTGCCCGCGACCTGTACGGCTACAACGCTGCGCAGAACAAGCAGGAGTTTGACGAGATTCAGGCTACCTATAGCGGCAAGATGGTTATCCTGGGCGAGTGCGGCGCCGACGGCACCACCAGTTTTGCCAACATTTCCGACGTCTGGAGTGCTGGAGCCAAGTGGGGTTCGTTCATGGTGTGGTATGGCAGCAACTTCTGCAGCGACGCCTGGTGGAAGAACGCCATGTCCAATGCCAATGTCATTACCCGAGACCAGTTGCCTGACCTCAAGTAATGCCTTGACACTGTAGTGAAACCTAAAACAGGGAGGACGCCATCGGGTGCCCTCCCTGCTTTTTGTCATAATTCATTCGTTGCAAATTGAGTCGCGCTTCGCGTGAGAAATCAAACAAAATTATTGTTGTCGTGTTTAATTTTTATAAAAATTTTTGTTTGATTTGGCTTCGCCGAGCTAAAGGTTCTCGGCCGCAAGGCCGATCATAGTTCTAGGCGCGAATTATGACACATCGCCAATAATTCCTCATTATTTGTACACGTTGACAATCGAGTCGGCAACTTGTTCCATCGACCAGCGGAAGGTGGCCTCGCTGCGGTCGGCTCCGTCAACGAGCAACATCCAGTAGAACGAGGCGGCACCGTACCTCTTGCACAGGCGGTTCATGTCGCCGGCTTGCTTGCCAGCCTCGGCCTTCTGGGCAGTGGTGCTGTTCTTGTCAATGGTGATCTCGCTGGCACCGTTGGTGGCATACTCGCCGATGATAACGGGATATCCCTTGGAGATGAAGTAGGTTTCCAAATCCCTGAACATGTTATTGAGGCTCTCGCGGCATTCGCTGGTCCAGGTCATGTTGTAGACGTGTAACCAGTCCCAAGGATCATAGGAGTGAACCTCGACGGCGATGTGGCTCTGGTTGCCACACGGGTCGGTGGGGATGGTAAGACCGTTCAACACTGCGGTGCCATGGGCGGCAGCATAGGTCGAAACAACCAGGTTCCTGTAGGTGTTGTTGCCACCGGTGGCGCGCACGGCCTCGACAAACTTGGCGGCATGCTGGTTCACATACACGAGATCGGATAGATTGCTCGGCTGGTTCCACTGCTGGGCAGTGTTGAGCATCTCGTTATAGCCCTCGAACAGCAGGTGCTGGTCGTAGTTCTGGAAACGGGTGGCAATCTGTGTCCAAAGCTTGGCATAGCGGTCGAGTTGCAGCGTCGGGCTGGCGACAACCCATGCGGCGTTGTGGGCTCCGGTGTCGTGGTGCACATTGAGGATGCAATACATGCCCTGGTTGATGACATAGTCCACAACCTCCTGCACGCGGTTCATCCAAGCCTCGTCAACGTTGCCCTGGTCATCCATGTGCTGGTACCAGGTCACGGGAACGCGGATGCCCTTGAAACCTTTCTCCTTGAAAGCCTGCATCAGGTGAGCATCGGTGATGGGCTGGCCCCATGCGGTTTCATATCTGTAGGGTTCCTGATGGTTACCAATCCAGTCGCCGTAACTCTCGAGCGTATTGCCCAGGTTCCAGCCCGGGGTCATGTTAAGGACAGCCTGGGCGGCCGACTCGTGTCCGTCGGGGGCAACGGGGTCGGGCAACTCGGTCTTCTTGGTGGTAAAGGTCAAGGTGTAGGCCGCTGCTGCCACGCCGTCGGTGTTCTTGATGACTCCGGCAGGGATGGTGATGGTCACGGCCTGGCCCTCTGCGGCACAGGTGGCGGTGAGCATCAGGGCGGCACTCATGGTGCGCACGTTGCTGATGGTAGCTCCGGTAGCCTGAATCTTACTGATGTCATCGGCCGTCATGGTGATCGTCTTGTCGTAGGTGATGGTCACGCTGATGGCGCCGGGTTCTACTGTCGTCGAGCCATTTTCGGGCGATGTGCTGACTACGGCAGGTGCTGTCAGTTTGGGCTTGTCGGGCTCGTCGTCGCTTCCGCAGGCCGAGAAACCGAGGGTCAATGCGGTCAGCAGGATAAATGCTAAGAATTTTAATTTGTTCATAATGCTATAATTAGTTTTTAGTCTTTAGTCTTTAGTCCTTAGTTTTTAGTCTGCTCGCAGCGCGAGCAACTCTAAACTTTAAACTCTAAACTCTAAACTTCAAGTTCTGAAGTTTCAGAACTTGAATTACTTATCGGTACGGAAAGGAACAACGGGCAGGCCGCGCATGTTCTTGAGGTTTCCAATTTGGAACGACTTGAAGCAGTAGCGCACTGCCACGGGTTGGGGCACCTCGCTCGAGGATACCATGATTGACTTGTGGCCTTCGTTGAGCGTGGCCTTGGCGGTCTTGAATTGACCGTCGGCACCGGCAATCTCAAAGCCTTCGATGTCTTGCCAGGGCGAGAGGCCATCGTCGGCATTCTTGAAGAATACCTCGGCTTCGTTGCCCTGGATTTCCATGTGGTCATACTCGGGCGAGTCACAATCGATGCTCTTGTAGCCATAGGTGCGGTTCAGGGCCATATAGGCCAGGCGGTTGCCCACCTCGCGTTTTTGTGCAGGGTGTATCTGGTTGAACTCATAAGGCTTGACCAGGTCGTTGGTCGAGACGATGCCGCAGTTCTCGATAAGTTGTGCGGCATTGTGCTGGGCCTCACGCAGCAGCGGTGAACTCAGCCACTCGCCATAGCCGCCCCAAGGTGCAATTTCCACCAGATAGAACGGCAGTTGCTGGGCTGTGCCGCCAAAGTCCTTGCGCCAGGTGTCAACCATGTCTTTCAGGCGCTGGGCATAGGTCTTTTCCTTGCCCACGTTGGATTCACCCTGATACCAGAGGAAGCCGCGTATGGTGTAATGGCGCAGGGGGTGCAGCATGCCATTATACATGATGACGGGCGTGTAGTAGTGCCACCAGGAGCCGTTCCAGCCTTCTTTTTGCTCCTTGGCGATATTGATGTCATCATAGGTCTTGACGATTTCCTCGGGGACCCAGCCTTCGACCTTCGAGCCGCCCCAAGCGCAGGCGATCACGCCCACGGGGATGTCGAGCACGCGTTGCAGCATCTGGCCGAAGAAGAAGCCTGTAGCACTCATCCACGGTGCTGTCTCGGGCGAGGGCACCAGCCACTTGCCGGACACCTCCTCGACGGGCTTGGTCTGCCCGTTTTGCTTGATTTGCGCTATACGCAGCCAGCGGTTCTCGCTGGCGGTGGCGATGACCTCGTTGGAGTTCTCAACGGGGCAGTTCCAAAATCCGTTCAGGGGCATCTCCATGTTGGATTGTCCCGAGGCGAACCACACCTCGCCGATGAGCACGCGCTCCAGCACAACCTGTTGAAGGCCGTTTTCCATGAGCGTGATGCGGTGCTCCTGTTTGGCGGCAGCGGGTGTGGGCAGCATCAGTGACCAGTTGCCGTTCTTGTCGGCTTGGGTGGTCACCGGTTGGCCCAGCCAGTCGGCATCGGCGCTCACGGTGGCACCAGCGCTGGCCTTGCCCCACAAGCGGGCCTGGGTGCGCTGCTGTAGCACCATGTCGTTGCCAATGATTTCGGGCAACGTGATTGCAGCCTGTGCTGTGCACCACAGTGCCAGAAGCAATAATAATAAACTTAAGTTTCTTTTCATAGTGTTGATTATTTGAATTCGTTGATATACTAGATGATGATTTTGGTCTTGCGGTATTTCTTGCGGAACTCCGACGGGCTGCAGCCCTTGCCTTTCTTGAACTGGCGGTTGAAGTTGCTCAATGTATTGAAACCGCAACTGTAACTAATCTCGGCGATGGTGCTCGTGGTATCGACCAGCATGCGGGTGGCATAGCCCAAGCGCACGTCGATGATGTACTCGTTGAGCGTCTTGCCGGTGCGCAGTTTGAAGAAACGCGAGAAGGCGCTCGGTGTCATGCCTGCCATGTCGCACAGTTGCGTGAGACGCAGCGGCTCCATGTAGTGCGCGTCGATGTAGTTCTTCACCTTGAGCACACGGCGCGAGTCGCTGGTCACGGGCACCTGGGCAAAGGCTGACGACGAGAGTTCGGTGGCTTCGCCTTTGGATAGTTCATACAAGATGTCGAGCAGTTCAAGCACGGCAACGAATCCCTCTTTAATGCTCGACAGATTGGTGAGTTGGCGATAGACCCGCATGATGGATGACATGGGGAATGCCAGTCCCTTGCGCGCCCGCACCAGCATCTTGTAGATGGAGTCAAATGGGTTGGTCAGGAATGCGCTGTTCTCGTGGTCGAAATCGAGGCGGAACTGAATCGTGATTTCGTGAATGTCGGTTGCCGGGCGGCCGTTCTGCTCCCAGGCATGTTCCAGTTCGGAACTGGTGATAAGCACGAGGTCATAGGGGCCTATCACCTCGTTGCTGTCACCCACCACACGCAGGCAGCCGGCGGCATTCTCCACAAAGTTCAACTCCATCATGTTCATCATGTCATGACAGTGGATGGGATAGTTGAACTCGCTCTTGTAGCGGTCGGCGACATACATGAAGTCCCTGTCGCCCAGCGGTGTGATTTCGTGCAGAACTTTAGTGTCTGGTTTCATCGTCTTGTCCTTTCTGGTTCTTTAACCTGTTTCAATACTCTTGGTAGCCGAAGTTGGTGAAGTCGGCATAGGAGCCCTTGGAACCTTGTGCATACAAGGCCAGGACAACGCCCGTGAAGCCTCCGGCAACCTCGGTGCTCAACAATGTGCAGCTTTGGCTGCCCAGTTCGTGCCAGGTCTTGCCGCCGTCGGTCGAGCATTCATATCGGTAGGTGAGGCCGTCGCTGGAGATGCGCAGCCTTGCCTTGGACTGGTCAAGTTTGTAGGTCTTGATGTCGCTCATCGTCTTGAGGCGGCAATCCAGTTTCACGATCAGTTCGCCATTCTGGAGGGTGCATGAGAGCGATTGCCAACCGTCATCAATCTGGTAGACGATGATTCCGGCTTCGTCGCCCTCGTTGATATGGGCCGCTTCCACATCGACCTGTACGGTCATGCGTTCGCTTGTCTGACGCATGCCGATAAAGGTTGGATGGTCGGTCTTGGCAACGGGTAGCCCGGCATGCAGGCGCAGGCGGCCGTCAGTGCGTTCATAGTTAGCCTCGATGGGGCTCTGAATGTGCATCCACATGGGGCGCTCGGGCCAGGCCATGAGGTCCTCATGGGTGACCGTGCGCAGCCTGCGTACAGGAGTGCCTCCCAGGTTGGCTTGCATCAGCGTGTCGATGGGTTCACCGCCATTCACAACGGGCCAGCCGCCCTCTGGCCATTGTACGGGAGCCAGATAGGTCTCGCGGCCCAGGTGGTGATAGCTGCCGCCAAAGTTGCGGTAGGCCAGGAAAGCCACCCACCACGAGCCGTCGGGGGCTTGCACAAAGTCGCCGTGCCCCGTGCCCTGCACCTGCAGGACTTGGCCCTTCTGGCAGCAGTTGGTCATGATGGGATTGGCGGGATTGGAGATGTAGGGACCCTCGATGTTCTTGCTGCGGGCTATCGTGAGCGAGTGGGCGAGTTCGGTGCCGCCCTCCGAGATGAGCAGATAGTAGTAGCCGTCTTTTTTGTAGATGTGTGGTGCCTCGGGATAACGTCCGCCGTCGCCGCACCACAGGGCAACGCTCTCGGTGAGTTGTTCGCCCGTCTTGTCATCGATCTCGCACAGCCAGATTTTGTCGCCAGGGTTGCTCACCATGTAGCAATGGCCGTCTTCCCAGTAGAGCGACGGGTCGATGCCTTGCTGCTTGAGCCAGATGGGCTCACTCCACGGGCCGCGCGGGTCGGTGGCGGTGACCATGAAGTTGCCGCCGTTCCCCACGTTGGTCGTGATCATATAGAAGGTGCCCTCGTGATAGCGAATGGTGGTGGCATAGATGCCCAGCCACGACGAGGCTTGGTTGAGCGGCAGCTGCGAGTCACGGGTAAGCACGTTGCCGATTTGCTCCCAGTTCACCAAGTCGGTGCTGTGATAGATGGGCACGCCGGGGAAGAACTGGAAGGTGGAATTGACGATATAGTAGTCGTTGCCGACGCGGCAAATCGACGGGTCGGGGTTGAAGCCCGGTATGACAGGATTCAGATAGGCTCCTGCGGGCTGTGCCGTGAGTTGCAAGGCTATTACGATGCTAGCCGCGAGCCACATCAATCGATGAAACTTCATTTTGTGCTTAACTGATTATTAATAACTGAATTCAACATAGCAGCCCTCGTCGCTGGAGTTGGTGCTCAG
This sequence comes from uncultured Prevotellaceae bacterium, assembly GCA_900320245.1. Lineage (GTDB taxonomy): Bacteria > Bacteroidota > Bacteroidia > Bacteroidales > Muribaculaceae > Sodaliphilus. The sequence goes on along the minus strand of ONRP01000008.1, from coordinate 7,403 downwards.
GTAGGCACGGAAGGTACCGTGTTCAACGGTCCAGTCATGGATGGCTTCGCTATAGTATTTCAGGTCATCGAGCGTGATGGTGAACTCGGCCATCCGGGTCTCGCCGGGGGCAAGATTGAGCTTGACGAAGTTCTTGAGTTCCTTGCGCGGACGGTCAACGCTGCACTCCATGTCGCCGATGTAGAGCTGTACGATTTCCTTGCCTGCCACCTTGCCCGTGTTGGTCACGGGAACACTCACAGTGATGGGGGCGTCGTTGGTGATGCGGGACGAGGAGAGCATGGGCTTGCCATACTTGAAGGAGGTGTAGCTCAAGCCGTAGCCAAAGGGGAACAGCGGCTCAACCTTGCGGGTGTCGAAGTGACGGTAGCCGATGTAGATGCCCTCGCTGTAGTAAACCTGCTTGTTCTCGCCGGGATAGGCCTTCTTGCCATATTCATAGTAGGGATAGTCCTCGATGGCCTTGGCAAAGGTGACGGGCAGTTTGCCGCTGGGATTGACCTTGCCGCTAAGCACACCGGCCAGCGCTTCGCCGCCCATCGAGCCCAGGTACCAGCAATGCAGCAGGCCCTTGATGTTGTTGAGCCAAGGCATGGCAAAGGGGTTGCCGCCAAAGGTGATGACAACCATATTCTTCTGGATTTTTGCCAGGCCCTCGATGAGTTCGTTCTGCTCAAATGACAGGTCATAGCTCAGGCGGTCGCCGTTCTCGCAGTCCTCCTTGTGGTTCTTGTTCAGACCGCCGATGTAGATGATGAGGTCAGCCTCTTTAGCCTTGCTCAGGGCCTCTTCTCTCAGGCGCACGCGCTCCGAGGGGGAGACTTCGTCCACTTGGTCATACAAGGCACGCCCCGAGAGATAGCCCTGGGCATAATCCACCTTGTCGCCATACAGATTCTTGATGGCCTCGAGCGGACTGATGTCGCGCAGGGTCTTGAGTTCCGATGAGCCGCCGCCCTGAGTGAGGCTGCGGGTGGCATTCTCGCCCACGACGAGAATCTTCTTGTAACGTTCGGGAGCGATGGGCAGGATGTTCTTCTTGTTGCGCAGCAGGGTGATGCCTTCCTCGCCGATGGCTTGGCAAGCCTCGTAGTGATCCTCGCTGCACTGCTTGCCGATGACCTTGTCGGGGTTCATGCAGGTGCGGAACATGGTGCGAAGCACGCGGCGAACCTTGTCGTCGAGATAGGACACGTCGAGTTTGCCCTCCTTGATGAGTGTCTCCATCGGGCGGGCCATATAGTAGTCGTCGTAGGTATATTCCGATTCTCTGGTCTTGCCGTCGGTATAGGAGCCCATCTCGATGTCGAGACCTCCAGTAGCGGCCTGCCAGGTGTCGGTCGTGCCGCCCCAGTCGCTGATGACGGCTCCGTCAAATCCCCACTGGCGCTTCAAGATGCCGTTCAGCAGCGAGTCGTTGTTGCAGCAGTGGATGCCTTGCCACATGTTGTAGCTGCCCATGATGCTCCACACGTGGGCTTCCTCGACGGCCTTCTTGAAGGCGGGCAGATAGATCTCGTTAATGGCACGTTCGCTGACGTTGACATTGACAGCAAAGCGGTCCACCTCCTGGTTGTTCAAGAAGAAGTGCTTGAGGCAGCAGGCCACGCCGTTGGCTTGGGCGGCCTTGATGTAGGGCACTACCATCTCGCCGGCCAGATAGGGGTCCTCGCCCATGTATTCAAAGGCGCGACCGTTCAATGGCAGGCGCGCCATGTTCACGCCAGGACCGAGTAGGATATCCTTGCCGCGGAAGGCGAACTCCTCGCTCAGGGCGTTGCCGTAGAGCGCTGCCAAGTCACGGTTCCAGGTTGCTGCCAGGCAGGTAAGCGACGGGAAGGCGACAATGCTGTCGTTGGTCCACTTGGCAGGTGACCAGGTGTTCCATTCCAGTTCCTCGCGCACGCCATGAGGGCCGTCGTCCATGTTGAGCTGACGGATGCCCAGGCGGGGTACACCAGCGCTGGTGAATTTGCTCTGAGCATGGATGATCTGGATTTTCTCATGCAGCGTCATGCGTGACAGCGCATCCTCGACACGTTGCTCGAGGGGCGCGTTGTTATCCAGGTAAATCGGCTTTGTTTTTTGAGCCGATACGGTGGTCGTTGCCAGCATCAGGGCGATGGCAATGGTCGAAATTAATCTTTTCATTATCTCTTGTTTTGGTTATCGTCTTTTGATATTAGCTCATACATTATAGTTTGACGGTCACTTGCTTGCCGTTGTATTGAACCATCGTGCCCACAGGATTCTCAAGGTTGAGGGCCTTGGCATTGTCGCGGTTAACGACCACCACGTTAAAGCGGCGCTGCTTGAGCATGCCCTTGAACGAGCCCTTGCGTTCGCCAATGGTAAGCATGCGCGTAGCTTCGTCGTAGTTGAAGTCGATGGTGGCATATTTGCCTTTCTCGTAGTTGTAGTTGGTGCCCTCGTCCTCATAGAGCTGGAACTGGCCGTCAGCACCGGTGTAGACATACAGGTTGATGAGCTCGGCGGGTTTCTCGTCGCTCCACTGCAGCTCGGGACCGAAGGGGATGATGCTGCCTTCGCGCACATAGACGGGCATGCGGCCATAGGGGGCATCGACGATGAGCTTTTGGCCACCGTTGATGAATTCGCCGCTGTACAGGTCATACCAACCGCACTGCTTGGGGAAATAGACCTGGCGGTTGCGGGCCTTGTAGGTGGCGACGGGGCAGGCCATAAAGGCGGGACCGAACATCCACTGGTCGTGGATGTCGAGCACGTTCTTATCGTCGGCAAAGTCCATCACCAGCGCACGCATGAGCGTGTAGTCCTTGAAGTGTGCCCAACCGGCCATTGAGTAGAGGTAAGGCATCATGCGGTAGCGCAGCTTGTGGTAATAGACGATGCTCTCATAGGCGGGATGACCCTCGGGCGCAATGTTGAATACCTCGCGCAGGGGCCACTGGCCATGGGCGCGGTACAGGGGGATGAAGCAACCGAATTGGTTCCAGCGGGCTTGCAGCTCGCGCCATTCGGTCAGGTCGCTGTTCTCGTGGCCCGTTTGGTCAAACTCTTGCTGAGCGGCGACAAAGCGGTTTTCGACGCAGAAGCCGCCCTGATCCATGCCCCAGAAGGGGATGCCCGACATCGAGAAGTTCAAGCCGGCAGTCATCTGGGCACGCATGTCTTCCCAACGGGTGCCGATGTCGCCGCTCCATGTGGCAGTAGAGTAGCGCTGTTCGCCTGCAAAACCACTGCGGGTAAGCAGGAACACGCGCTTGTTGTTTCCCGTGGCACGCTGGCCGTTATAGATGGCGTCGGCGTTGACGATAGAGTAGGCGTTGAAATATTCGGTCGAGCTGCCCAATGCGGTGGGACCTGACAGCGCCTTGCGGTACCACATGGGCGTGCAGTCGCGGATGTTGGGCTCGCTGGCGTCCATCCACCAGGCGTCGATGCTCTGGCTGTACTTGGTGTACAGGTTGTCGTCCATCTGTTTCCAGAACAGCTTGCGGGCACCTGCGTCATAGGCATCATAGAACGAACCGCGGAATCCCAGCCAGTCGTGAATATCGTCAACTATGGCTTGCTTGTAAATCCAGCCTTTGGCATCAAGCGCCTTGTAATTGTCAACTGTCTCATAGAACTTGGGCCAAACGCTAATCATGAATCGGCCGCCCATGGCGTGGACCGAGTCGAGCATGGCCTGTGGGTTGGGGTAGCGCGCAGCCTCAAAGGTATGGTCGCCCCAGTTCTCCAGTTTCCAGTAATTCCAGTCCTGCACAATGTTGTCGATGGGGATGCGGCGATTGCGGAACTCGGCAAGCGTCTGCTCGATGTCTTGCGAACTCTTGTAGCGCTCGCGGCTCTGCCAGAAGCCCAGCACCCACTTGGGATACAACGAAGCCTTGCCCGTGAGGGTGCGGTAGCCCGAGATGATTTCATCAAAGTTCTGTCCGGCGATGAAGTAGTAGTCCATGTCGCGGCTCATCTCGCTCCACACGGTGAGTTGCTCACGTTCGGCAGCGCTGCGGGGTGCCGACACGCGCAGTCCGCAATAAGATACGTCGCCGTCGGGTTGCCACTCGATGCGCAGCTGCGTCTTTTTGCCTGAAGGCACCTGGGCGGTAAATTTCCATGCGTTGGGGTTCCATGCCGTGCGCCAGCGCTCGGGAACCACTTCCTCGCCGCCAATGTACACCTTGATGTAGCCGGCATAGTAGAGGATGAACTGGCGCAGCGTCTCGCTCACGCGTCCCTTGGGCTCGATGAAGCCTTCATAGACCACCGTCGCGCCATTCAGGGCAAAGCCCTTCGGCAGGTTCTTGATGCCGCCGGGTTCGGTCAATTTGCCCAGTTCCGATCCTGCGGGCATGTCAAACTCAAAATAGAGGGAGTCCTCGCCGCGCACCAGGCGTTGCCCGTTCTTGTCGGTATAGGTGCCCGTCAGGCTGCCTTTCTTGCCGTGCTTGTCATAGAGGTTGAAGGCTCGGTTGAGCTGCAGGTAGTCCTCGGGGTTGCCAAAGCGGCAATAGCTGTAGCTGTCCCACAGGATGCCGTAGCCGTTGGTGCTCAGCACCATGGGCACGCTTACCTTGGTATTATACTGGAACAGGTCCTCGTTCTTGCCCTTCATGTTGAGCTCGCCCGACTGATGCTGTCCCAGGCCGTAGAGCGCCTCATCTTGGTTCTCAAACTTGAGCGTCCAGGTCAAGCCCTTGCTCTGATCGTCGGTCAGGTTGCCGACGCCGATTTCGCGCTCGGGCACCTTGAATGGCTTGAACGACTTGCCGCCCACAGCCTCAGTCGCCAGAACCTTGCCATTAGCGTCGGTGAACTTGATGCGGCCGTCGGCCTTGTTGACGGTAGCCGTCACGTTCTTTGCCTTGACGCAATAGCTGTTGCCATTGTCGGTGACCGTGAACTTGGGCTTGCCCGTCTGCGGCACAATCATCAGGCTGGCAGGCTTGGTCGGCAGCTGTGCCTCGCAGGTGGCCTGCACGCGCACGATGTTGTCGTTCACCACTTGCAGGCGTACCACGCGGGCGGCACCTGCCTGAGCATTATCGATGTCGATGGTCACGAAGTTGCCTTCGGTCTTGACTGCGGCCTGGGCCACAGTGGCATACAGCACAAATGCCGTCATCAAAAACAGTTGTATGGCTATTTTCATTTTAAATTACGCTATAAACGTACAAATTTACTATTAAATTCCAAAAAATCCCGCATATCATAAGTTATTTATCTTTAATTTAGCCAAATGCTAACCGCAGGTGATAGTCCAGGAGAGTAAAGACTTGAAAGAGATCATCGCCCGTCTCAACGAGCGATTGGACGAGCCTTTTGTCACCGTCAACACCGTGACTGGCGACAAGGGCATAAAGCAGGCGCAGGACGAGTACCAGCGCCTTATGAACAATAAATCACCGAAATCTAAGAGAAAATGAAGTGTTTAGGCATGATTTTTGCTACCTTTGCAAGAATCAATCTGTAGTTAATACTAAATTTAGTTGTAATGGAGTATTTATTCCGAAATCTACTGGAATTATATTTTGGTACTTTTATTAGATTCGTATATTTGCGATATATTAGAAGGAAGGATGTGCGCTTTAAGGAACTGCTACACCCAGCACAAGAAGGAAAGATTGACAAAGATAATGAGTTGGACATATTCACGAATGAAATGGCTAACCGAAGTTATGGTTGTATTTTTCTTATAATTATTGTTGGAATTTTGGCTTATTTCCTGACCTAATCATTTTCATGAATAATAAATCACCGAAAAATAAAAGAAAATGAGTGTTTAGCGAAATAAATCGCTACCTTTGCGGAAAATTATAGCGAAATATATTGTTGAGAATAATCTGATACAATGCTTAGGGATAAACTTGTAGAAGTAGCTTTGGAATGGCAATCTAAATTTGGAGTTTCTCCATCCATAACAAGTACAGTTTCAGAATACGATGCTGCAATGTTGGTTGGTATGTCAGAACCAGAATATTCTGAATATATGAAGGATAAAACAGCTGTGAGCAAAGGTGCTGATTTTGTGTTTAACAATATCCGCTATCAGATAAAAGCTAATCGCCCAAGTGGTAAACCAGGCAGTTTTGTAACACTAGTGTCAAAGGCATCGAATTATCTTTGGGACAAGCTGATATGGATTTTGTATGACAAAAACTATGTTATGCAAGAAGCATGGGAATGGGATGTGGAAGATTATATCTCTTCATTTGACAATAAGAAAAGACTCTCTCCAGATGATTACAGGAAAGGACGAAGACTGTTTCCGATTTAAATGGTAAGCTAATGAAAAGCATAGTATATTGGCGAGTGTTGGTAAATTCAACCAAGGAACCAAAGGTAAAAAAGTTGTTGGCACCATTGTTGGATATTCTTGGCGAATCAGCACGTGTAGAAAAACAGGAAACTTATTGGAAGGACAATGCTTTGACAGACGTGAACATAACGCAACCGATAGAGTTCCAAAATATTGAGTCTGAAATATTTGAAGTGTTGAAAACATCTTCATTGATTTCAAATAATTGGAATCTCACACTACCTGAAGGCTTATCCAATACTACAGGAATTGTGCTCTCTGCAGTAGCTGATAATACATCTATGAATGGCATCGCATGGGTGAGTTTTGATGTGGTAAATGAATAAGTACATTCCATTCTAAGGAATCTATTTGGCTCGTCTTTTCAAGGTCTAATCGGCTGGCTTACCTTTGCGTAAACCAACCGATTTTTCTTTATGATACTGACGATAAACGGAAAACAGGCAGCACTGAAGAAGGGGTCTTCGATAGAATATGTATCGGAGAACCGCATCTTCACTGATGCCGATGACTACAGCATGGAGATTGAGTTGCCTCTGGCAGACTGTCCACAGAACCTTGACATCTTCGGGATGATCACCCGCAAGGACGTGGACACTGGCGACATCAAGTCCAGGAGAGCAAAGACTTGAAAGAGATCATCGCCCGTCTCAACGAGCGATTGGACGAGCCCTTCGTCACCGTCAACACCGTGACCGGCGACAAGGGCATAAAGCAGGCGCAGGACGAGTACCAGCGCCTCATGAACAATAAATCACCGAAATCTAAAAGAAAGTGAGTGTTTAGCAAAGATTTTTGCTACCTTTGCAGCATACTAATTTGATAATTAAATCGTTATTATAGTGTCGGAATAATTTGCTTAAAGTGTTCAAAATGAAAGGCTTCTTTAGAATCATATTGATAATCGCTTGTATTATTAGTTTCATGGATTGCACTCACATGAAAAGAAAGGTGCAGGAATCCTTGCAAAACGATGAATTGCTGGATCGTGAAGGTGATTTTTATACAAGGGCTGCAGGTTGGGACTATTACAGACTTCCACTAATTGATCCTTTTGAAGCATCTAATACTACTGGTGATCTCTGGTTAATTTCGA
>ONRP01000053.1 GCA_900320245.1 uncultured Prevotellaceae bacterium | reverse complement strand
TGCCCGAGGTGGCATCGCCCCATTCGGGGATGTAGACCTTGCCCTCGCTGTCGACGGCAATCCTCAGGTTGTTGGCCCAGGTGATGCCTCCGCTGTAGATGGTCGTGTTCAGCGGCTGTGCGTTGACGTCACAGGCGTACAGGCCGTTGCCGGCGTTGTTCTTGTCGATGCGCTCACCCACGTAGATGGTGCCGAAGTGGCTGCTCTCGGGGCTGCGGTCGATGGCCACGGTGGCGCGAGTATAGGTGGCGTTGACGGCATTCAGTCGCTGGATAGTTGTGATGGGTTCTCCCACCACGTTCACGGCCCAGTTCATGACTTGTCCGTCGGTACCGGGCAGGTCTTCTTGTGTCAGCGTGACGGAGTTCTCACCCTCAACGACATTACTCAGTGCAATCTGTCCCACCGTTTCTCCGCTTACACTGTCGGTAAACACGAGATTGGCTGCGTTGGCGTTGCTGTTGCACTTGAATGAGAAAATGTAGTTGCCGTTGTCACCGGTGCTGCGGTTCAGGTCATAGGCGAAGATGCCTTTCACCTTGTCGTTGGCGGGTGTCATGTAGAGCACCATATAGGAAGTCTCGTTGGCGCTCACCGTGTAATTGCCTTGTGCGGTAAGCGGGTTGTATCCGCTTGCTGTAACCGTGATGCTGTAGTCGTTGCCTGGTGTCAGGCCGTTGAAAACAAAGATGCCGTTGTAGTTGTTATCGGTGACATAGGTGCCGACAAGGTTGCCGCCCTTATATAATTTGACGGTCGCTCCGTTGATGGGAGCATGGGCATCGATGGACCCTGAAGCATAGGTGTAAAGACTGTTTTCCAGGCTGTTGATTGCGTCTTTCACGCTGCCCATGATATAGCCCGTTGTCTCGCCGCTGATACCGAAATAGTCGGCTGCTCCACGTGCCAGACGGATGCCTTCTTGTCGACAATAGTCCTGATTGAGTGCGCGGTGACGTGCCGGCTGGTAGGTGTGGAAGAAGCCTTCGACCAGGAACCCCGGCACTCCGTGCTTGAGTGCGCCCAGGTAGCCGTAGTAGGTGATTCCCGATGCGCTGTTGGTCGTGTTGCTGCCTCCGTTGTAGAAGGTCACGTCGCCCCGGATGACTGTGTTGGTGATGCTCCAGTTGCCGCTGGTGGGATCCACCTGGTTCATCCAGTGGCGCGGCCAACTCACTTGGCACATCGCCTTGCTGCCGCTGACGGCCTCGCTTTCGTTGGTTCCGCGGTACAGGTAGAGCGGATAGTTGGTCGAGGTGCCCTCGGTGGCCGCGTTGGAGTGTATCGAGACGAACATGTCGTAGTCGCCCTCCTCGGCCTCGGCGGCAATGACGGTCAACTTCTTGTTATACTGGTATTCGTTGCTTGCACCACTGACATAAGGGAACGGGCCGTTGGCTGTCCTCGACATGGTGATGTTTTCGCCCTTGACGCCCATTCTCATGAGTGCGAGGCGCATCTCGAGGCCTTTCCACAGGTTGGTGTTGCTCTCATAGAAGCCGCAGGTGTCAGGCCGGCCCGTGGAGGCCAGCATCGGGTAGGGGATTGTGGCCATGGGGCGGTCGTTGGGACCCCAACTGCCGTGGCCCGGATTGATGTAGATGCGCACGTCGTCGGCCGTGACAGCGAGTGCCGAGCCGACTGCGCCCAACGCAATCAATAGGAGTAATACTATCTTTTTCATACTGTGCAGATGCTTTTGGTTAAACGTGATTTTGGTTATTATGCTGTTGAGATGTGTCATTATTTAACTGCTTGAATTATAACCGCCATACGGGCGGGAAATTAGAAGAAAATTAAAAAATAATTTGTTTAATTTCCCGTGCGAGAGCACGGTTATATTACATAGTCGCTATGATGATACAGCGCCATTGATATCTGAATCCTTATCATTCATCCTTTTCGGTCAGACTCTTGGCGCGGTAAGTCCAGCCATAGTGCTTGTAGATGTCTACAAGGTGCGGCAGGCGTGCCAAGAAATCGTCGTAGTCCTTGTCTGCGGGCCGCAGCCACTGCACTTCGGCAAGTGCAGCCATGCGGGGCAGCACCTGGTACTGAATCTGTGGTTCGCAGGTGATGTACTCGGTCCACACGTTGGCTTGCACGCCGATGATGTGGCGGCGAGCAGCCTCGGGTAATTCGGCAGGGATGGGTTCGAAGTCAAAGACCTTCTTGAGCGTATTGCAGCCTCCGAAGGCCGTCGGCTCGTTCCAGGTGTTGCTGGTTTGGTAGTAGTCAAAATAGAGTGGTCCCACAGGTGACATGATGACGTCATGACCGAGTTTGGCGCCTTCGGCACCGGGCTCAGCACCTCTCCACGACATGATGGTCGCCGACGCGTCCACGTCACAACCCAGCAACTCGTCCCAGCCGATGATGCTACGGCCATGCCTTGACAGATAGTCCTGAATGCGGGTGGTGAACCAGCCCTGCAGCAGGGCCTCGGCGCTCTGGCGCTCGGTCCTGTGGATACCCAGGTCGCTGATGCGCTGCTGGCACAGCGGGCACTGTTCCCATCGCACGCGGGGTGCCTCGTCACCACCGATGTGGATGTAACGGCTGGGGAAAAGTTCCATCACCTCGTCGAGAACATCTTGAACGAACTGCAGCGTGTGGTCCTTGCCCATACACAGGATGTCGTCATGCACTCCCCACATGCCCCACACCTCGTAGGGGCCGCCTGTGCATCCCAGTTCGGGATAGGCTGTCAGTGCCGCCACCATGTGGCCTGGCATGTCAATCTCGGGGATGATGGTGATATAGCGGTCGGCAGCATAGCGCACGATGTCGCGGATTTCTTCCTGCGTGAAGTAGCCGCCATAGCGGATGCCGTCGTTCACGGGCGAGTTATGACCCAGTGTGGTGCCGTTGCGCCAACCGCCCACCTCGGCCAGGCGGGGATATTTCTTGATTTCGATGCGCCAACCCTGGTCGTCGGTCAGGTGCCAGTGCAGCCTGTTCATGCCGTGCAGCGCCATGATGTCGATGTAGCGTTTTACCGTTTCGACACCGAAGAAGTGGCGCACGCAGTCCAGGTGCATACCTCGGTAGCCGAACTGCGGACTGCCGCTCACCTGGGCAGCGGGCAGCAGCACCTCGGGGCATTGACCCGCGGGCAGTGACTTGCGCAGCGTCTGGATGCCGTAGAAGACCCCTGCTGCTGTCCGTCCGCTGATTTCCACAGCCCGTGGCATGACGGTGATGCGGTACCCCTCGTCATTATCCATCTTGGGGTCAATCAGCAGCGAGATATTGCCCAGGCCGTCCTTGGCATTGACGGTGGGGCGTGTGCTGAGGTGCATGCCCGTCAACTCCTCGACATATTGGCTCAGCAGGGCAGCGTTGCGTTCCATGTCGCGCTGGCCGGTGGGATAGTTGATGATGCAATTATCGGTGAGTCGGAAGTCGGCTCCTCGGATGCCGTCAATCCTGTCGGGCAGGGGTACAACACGGTAGTCGGCCCTGCTCCATTGAGCCGTGGCCGCGATACAGATGACGGCCAGCAGGCTGGTCAAAATCAGATTTCTCATCGTTATGACTGGTTAATGGTTACTATGTCGCAAAGGTAATGAAAATATCAGGTATAAACAACAATACGCCCGCTTTATCAACAAACGGGGAGGCTGACATCAACGACAGCCTCCCCGTTTTTATAGCGGGAATGATAATGGATTCAATTAGTGGGTCAGCGGCGAGTAGTCCTGGCCGTAGCGCAGCATCTGGTCGATGTAGTTCTCGGTGTAGGTGACCTTGACATCAATCAGTTTGCCGTTCTTGTCATACACGGGAGTGTAGATGGGATTGACAAAGCCCTTGTAGGGAGCGATGTTCAGACCCTCATAGCGGGCGAGAACCTCCTTGTGGATTTCGGGGTCTACCTTAACGCCGTAGGTCTCGACGAGTTGGCGTCCTGCCTCGTAGTCACCCTCGCTCTTGATGCGCTGCACCTCGGCAAGCAGTTGGGCAAACAGACCACGCAGTTTCTCATAGTCATTGACCTTGATATAGGTCTTGCCATCGCGCTTGACATACTCGATGACATTGTCTTTCTTGCCATGCTGGTAGCACCACTCGCTGATGAACTTGCGGTTGCGCATGTGAGCCTCCTCGATGTCCTTACCCGGCTCGATGCGCGTTAGTTGGGTCATCAGGCCGTTCATGATGTACTTGTAGTACTCGGCCTTGTAGGTGTCCATATTGGGGAAGATGCCCAACTCGACGAGTTTGGGATCGGCAAGGTAATACAGGGCAAACAGGTCGGCACGGCCTTCCTCGAGCGAGGAACCGTAGGCCTTGAGGGCATCCTGGTCAACACCGGGAAGCAACTGACCCGAGGCATGGCCCAGGCACTCGTGCAGGTCGGTGTGCAGGGCATCGGCCAGGTCGAGATACTTCTTCATGAGTTCAACTTCGACGTTGCTGTAGGCAAACTCCTCGTTGAATCCTGTGCCGGCAGCCACCTTGTTGTAGGCGTCGGTGATATTGTCGATAGATACCGACTTGGAGCCGTGGGCAGCACGAATCCAGTTGCTGTTGGGCAGGTTGATGCCGATGGGGGTGGAAGGATAACTGTCACCGGCCAGGATGGCGGCGGTGATGACCTTGGCACTCACGCCCTTGACATTTTTCTTCTTGAAACGGTCATCGACGGGCGAGTTGCTCTCAAAGTACTGGGCGTTCTCGCTGATGAGTCTGGAACGGCGCGAGGCGGCTTTGTCCTTGAAATTGACCATACCTTCCCATGAACCGGTCATGCCCAGGGGATCGCCGTAACTCTCGATGAAGCCGTTGATGAAGTCCACCTCGCTGGCGGTTTCCTCGGCCCACATGATGCTGTAGTCGTCAAAGGTCTTCAACGAACCGGTCTGGTAGAACTTGATCAACTCGTTGATGTAGGCACGCTGGCCTTCGTTCTCGGCTACGGTAGCAGCCTTCTGCAGCCAGTAGACGATGCGCTCGATGGCCTTGCTGTAGAGTCCGCCCACCTTGTAAGGCTCCTCGACAATCTTGCCGTCACGCTTCACGACCTTGCAGTTCAGGCCCCATGAAATGGGGGTGAGGTCGGTGGTGTCCTTGAGGTTGTTGTAGTAATCCTCAACTTCCTGCTGGGTCACTCCCTCATACATATTGCACGCCGAGGTCAGGATCAGGTCCTCGCCATCGGCCTGGTTGACACGCTTGGCCATGAAGGTGGGGTCAAAGATAACGCGGTCGAGCACCTTCTTCTCGCCTTCGCGCTGCTTGGCATCGGGCAGGGCAGCAAACTGCTTGTCAAAGAATGCCTTGGAAAATTCGGGCGTGAATTTGTCCATCGAGTAGTGGTGATGGATACCGTTGCCGAACCACACCTGCTTGAGGTACTTGACAAAGGCCAGATAGTCCTTGTCCTGCTTGTCGCCTGTGTAATTGCGGTAGATGTCCTCGAGGGTCGTGCGGACCATGAGGTTGTACTTGCAGTTCTGGTCAAAGAGGATATCACGGCCGTTAAGGGCTGCCTCGGTGAGGTAGTACACCAACTCTTTCTGCTGCAGTGAGAGGTCCTCGAAGCCGGGCACTTGGTAGCGCAGCACCTCGATGTCGGCGAAGCGGTCCACGCTGTAGTTGAAGTTGCTGGTCTGTGCCATTGCTGTCATTGATAAAGCCGTCGCGATGGCGGCAAAAACGAATTTCTTCATGATGATGTTTTAATGTTGTTGAATTGAATGTTCTGGAATAGGGTTCGGATGGGCGTTTTATTCGTCGGTCTGGACGCGCTCAAATCGGTTGCCCTCAAGGACGTATTCGGTGAACTTCCCCGGGATACGGTTGTAGTTGTCATCGGTCAAGTAGGAATAGAAACGATGATTTTCTGCGTCCCATTTGAAGAGTTGGTCAACGGGAGTCAGCGCGCGTTGATTGTCGCGGAACTCAAGGCTGCCTGCGCGCTCTGTGCCACCGAAGAAGAAGGGAATGTGGACCAGATTGATGCCGTTGATGAAGCAAGCCGAGACATAGGCACGGCGGTTGCCGTTCACGTTGATATAGGACTGGGCAATGACATAGATGTGCTGCCCGCCGGCATCCAGGTCAAAGATGGTGTCGATCTGGTGGGCCACAGCCTGAGCCTGTTTGATATCGGGGTCATTGACCCTGAGCAGTTTGGACAGGGGACCGGAGAAGGCGATGAAATTCTCGCCCGAAACCCATTGTGAGATGTTGGCATAGACGTGGGTCGAGTCGTTGATTGGAGTGTCCCAACTGTAGCACCTCAGGTGCCCGTCCTTGCTGGTAACGGCCTTGAGGCCCATCTCCTGGCGCATGTGGGGGAAGTCGTAGGTCATCGTCTCGCGGTCCTTTTCAAGCCAATGGCAAAATTCGCTAAAGGCTTTGCTGGATTCCTCGTAGTTATCACTTTGCATCCCCTTGAGGTATTTCTTTTCATTGCTTTCCATCTTGTTGCAGCCGGTAAGTACCATGACGCAGGCTGCGATGAGCAATAACAGGGTCTTTTTCATTGCGGTGGATTATTGTTTGGTGGAATAAGCGATTTGTTGGCCTTTCATGACGGTGACGTTCTCCTTGCCAGGTTCGGTGACAAGGATAACCGTTGTTCCGTCGGCCGATTGCAGCATGTAGTTTTTATCCCCTGTCACACAGTTCTTGGAGTCGACATCAAAAGCGGGGGCATCCTTGCCGTTGACCCAGATGCGTACGTTGACGGTGCCGTCGCCCTTGTTCACCAACTTTACTTTGGTTCCTTTGGCATCGGTGAATTCAGCCATGGCGGCTTCTTTTCCGTCGTTGGTGGCCTTGATGTGCTCTACATTAACCTTGGGCTGGTCGGCAGGGTTGTCGGCTGCGGGAGCCTGTTGCTCAGTCTTGGCGGGTGCCTTGGCGTCGCCCTTTACTGCGCTGTTCTCGGCGGGTTTCTCGTTGCATGCGGTCATGGCCATCAGTGCCACGGCTGCAAAAAGAATGGTCAGTTTCTTCATTTTGTTTGTTCGTTTTTGTTTGTCTATATGTTTGGTTTTGTTCATTCGACGTACAGGACCAGTCCCTTGAGGTATTCGCCCTCGGGATGAAAAATGTTGATGGGATGGTCGGCGGGTTGGGTGAGTTGATGCAGGATGCGCACCTTGCGGCGTGTCTGGGCGGCTGCGCTGAACACTGCCAGGCGGAACTGCTCCTTGCTGACAGCCTGGGAGCACGAGAAGGTGAACAGAATGCTGCCATGAGGCATTTTCTCCAGCGCCTTGGCATTCAGGCGGCGGTAGCCCACCAGGGCATTGCGCAGCGCACTCTTGTGCTTGGCAAATGCGGGGGGATCCAGGATAATCAGGTCGTAGGCATCCTCTGCCATATTGTCCAGGAACTTGAAGGCATCCTCGGCAAAGGACTTGTGCCTTCCGTCCTCGGGAGCGAAATTCAAGGCGACGTTGTCGTCGGTGAGCCTGACGGCCTTGGCCGAACTGTCGACCGAATGCACCAACTCGGCTCCGCCGCGCAGGGCATAGACCGAGAAGCCGCCCGTGTAGCAGAACATGTTCAGGACCTTGCACCCGTGGCTGTAACGCTCCAGCAGGCTGCGGTTCTCACGCTGGTCGACAAAGAAGCCGGTCTTTTGGCCCTTGAGCCAGTCCACGTGGAAACGAAGGCCGTTCTCCAGCGCCTCATCGGTTTCCATACCCCCCACGATGTAGTCATTGACGGGGTCGAGGTGGGCCTTGTAGGGCAGGGTGGTTTCGCTCTTGTAATAGACGTTGTGCACTCCAGGCAACTTGACCAGAGCCTGAGCAATGATGTTGCGGGCGAAGTGCATACCCGGCGAATGGGCCTGCATAACGGCTGTGGGACCATAGATGTCCACCACCAGGCCGGGCAGGAAGTCGCCCTCGCCATGCACAAGGCGCCAGGCGTTGTTATCCTCGCGTTGCAACCCTAAGGCCTGGCGCATACGGTATGCGTCACCCAGGCGTTGATCGTATAAGGCCTCGTCAATAGCCGTGTCGTCAAAGGTCAACATCCTCACGGCAATGCTCCCGATTTGGCTGTGGCCGTTGCCCATGAGTGTGCCGTCGTGGGCATAGACGGTCACCAGGTCGCCCTCCTCGATGGTGTCGTCGGCAGCCGCGATGGCCCCCGAGAACACCCAGGGATGGAAGCGCTCAAGCGAATCCTCACGGCCGCGTTTCAGTGTTACGGTTTTATAGGTCATGTTGTTTAAGTTTTTGGTTTTATGGTCGCTTCACTTCGTCCGGTACCTGCTAACTGCTAATCGCTATTTAAAGAAATACCGATAAATATCGTTGCCGTTGGCGAACAGCAGCAGGGCAATCAGCAGAATCATGCCAATCATCTGGGCTCTCTCCATGAACTTGAGGCTCGGTTGGCGGCCGGTCACCATTTCATAAATCAGGAACATCACGTGTCCGCCATCCAGGGCCGGTATGGGCAGGACATTCATCACTGCCAGGATAACCGAGATGAGGGCAGTGATATCCCAAAATGCCAACCAGTTCCACTTCTCAGGGAAGAAACTGCCGATGGCACCGAAGCCTCCAAGGCTCTGAGCACCCTGCGGCGTGAAGACATACTTGAGTTGCTTTACATAGTTGGACATCGTGGTCCAGCCCAACTCAATGCCACGAGGAATGGATTGCAGAATATTGTAGTGGACGGTTGTTGTCTTGTATACCTTGGTCGGGTCCATCATCTTGGTGACACCCAGCATACCGTTGTCGTCGATGGGTACATCGGTGGCGTTCATCACCTTGCCGTCGCGCATCCACTGGATGCTGATGCTTTGACCCTTGTGTTTCTGCAACTCGTTGGTGCACTTGACCATGTCGGGCGTGGGCACTCCGTTCACAGCCATCACGCGGTCGCCAGTTTGCATGCCTGCTTTCTCGGCACCCATGCGGGGCTGAACTTGATTGACAATCAGCGGCATGCTGAAGGATATGAACGGCATCTGAGTCTTCTCTACATCCTTGTTCACCTGGAAGATGAAGTCATCGGGGATGGGGATGGAGATAGTGTCCTTGTGGTTGCGCAGCACTTTCACTTCTTTACCGGTGAGCAAGGCTTGGTGGCTGTCACTGTCGAGGTGATCAAGCACTTTGCCGTCGACCGACAGGGGAATATCGCCGTCTTGGAATCCCACATTGTGGGCACTCTCATTATAGAGCATGCCGTCGGTGGCATCAGCAAACTTGACATATTGCTCTCCCTGGGTATAGACGATGCCGGCATAAATCACGATGGCCAGCAGGAAGTTGAACAATACGCCGCCCAGCATGATGAGCAGGCGCTGCCATGCGGGCTTGCTGCGGAATTCATAGGGCTTGGCGGGTTCCTTCATGGCCTCGGTGTTCATGCTCTCGTCAATCATGCCGCTGATGGCGCAATAGCCGCCCAACGGCAGCCAGCCAAGGCCGTACTCGGTGGCACGCCACGATTTCTTGTTCTCGTTGGGGTCGTTCTCACCGGCCACGGCCATCTCCTTGCCGTGCGAGAACCACTTGAGGTATTTGCCGGGTTTCCACTTGGCAATCGTCAGCCAGGGATTGAAGAACAGGTAAAACTTCTCGACCCACACGCCAAACACGCGGGCAAAAAAGTAGTGTCCAAACTCGTGAATCATTACCAGGATGCCCAATGCCAGAATCAGTTCAAGGGCCTTAATCCAAAATGTAGTACTCATTAGTTTATTCTCTTGTGTTTTAGTTTCAGATGGCTATCTCGTCGACCAGGCGGGACGCGTACTCACGGGCGAACTGGTTGCTGCGCACATAGTCCTCATAGCCGGGACAATCGATGTGGGGCGCTTGTGCCATCGTTTTCTCAATAATGTTATAAATGTCGGTAAATCTGATTTTGTCCTGCAAAAATGATGCCACAGCAATCTCGTTGGCAGCATTCATTACACAGGGGGCTGTGCCTCCAGTGCGGGCAGCGGCATAGGCTGTATTCAGCAATGGGAATTTGTCAGTGTCGGGACGCTCCATCGTCAGCAGAGCCATGTCTTCGATGGTCATCTTGCGGCAGTCGCTCGCCAGCCGCCCGTCGGGCAGGCCCACGCTTTTACCGAACCGTCCTTAAAGGCGACCATCGAGTGGATAATCGACTGTGGATGCACCACAATCTCGATGTCCTGCGGTCTGATGCCGAACAGCCACCGTGCCTCGATCATCTCAAAGCCCTTGTTCATCATCGTGGCTGAGTCGATGGTGATTTTGGCTCCCATCGACCAGTTGGGATGCTTCAACGCGTCGGCAGCCGTGACAGTCGCCAGCCGTTCCTTGGGCATCGTGCGGAAAGGACCGCCCGAGGCCGTCAGCAACAGCCGTTCCACGTCCTGCATGCGTTCACCCATCAGGCACTGGTAGAAGGCGCCGTGTTCACTGTCCACCGGATACAGCACACTGCCGGGCGACTCCTTGAGCAGCCGCTCGATGAGTTCGCCGGCTACGACCAGCGTCTCCTTGTTGGCCAGGGCGATGCGCTTGCCGGCACCGATGGCGGCAATGGTCGATTCCAGGCCGCTGTAGCCTACCATGGCAGTAACCACCGTGTCAATCTCAGTCATGGTCACGGCCTGGGCGATGGCGGCGCTGCCGGTAGCCACCTCGATGTCAGTGTCCTCAAGCGCACTGCTCACATAGTCATAGTATTGCTCATCGGCGATAATCACCATGTGCGGCCGGTATTGGCGTGCCTGCTGGATAAGCAGGTCAGCGCTGCTGCGGGCAACAAGCAGCCAGGCGTTGAACAGGTCGGGATATTCGGCAATGATGTCGAGCGTCTGTCGCCCGATAGACCCCGTGCTGCCCAGCACAGCGATATTTCGTCTCTCTGTCATAACAAACGGCAAAGATACATATTTTTCAAACAACTAGAAAACTATGAACGTCAAATAGTTTTAAACAACCTGAAATACAATAAAACACAATGACATGCGGTGAGTTGCAATGGTTTGAAAAAACAACTTAAACAACGATTACAACATAATTGAGAACAGTTGTAAAAGTTGTTTAAGTTGTCTTCAATCCAATGAGCGCGGATGCTCTCTCACCTGCGAGCGCAGCGAGCCTAAAGGCGGATGCTCTTTAACCTTTAACCTTTTAAACTGCGAGCGCAGCGAGCCTAAAGGCGGATGCTCTTTAACCTCTAACCTTTAACCTCTAACCTGCGAGCGCAGCGAGCCTCACTTAACGCCCAGGTCGTGCATGGTGCGCGGTGCGGGAGTCTTGGGCATGGGTTTGCGGTCCTTGAGCAGGTCAAGGATGACCTCGATGGCCTTGTCAAGTTGCTGGTCCACACCATTATACTCCATCACGGGGTCGTTGTCGATGAGGATGTCGGGATCCACACCATGGTTCTCGACAATCCAGTTGCCGCGGGTGTCGTAGTTGGTGAAGAAGGGCACGCGGATGTCGGTACCGTCCATGTAGGGCAGCGAGCCGCTGATGCCCACAATGCCGCCCCACGAGCGGGTGCCGATAACGGGACCGATCTTGTTCTCCTTGAAACTCCAGGGGAACAGGTCGCCGTCGCTGGCCGAGTACTTGTTCACCAGCAGCACCTTGGGACCGTAGAGCGTGCGCTCGGGTATCGTGCCGTTGTAGTTGCTGCCACGGTACATCGTCAGTCGATAAGGTTCGCGCAACAGGCGCTCGATAACCATGGGCGAGATGTTGCCACCGCCATTGCCGCGGTCATCGACGATGAGCGCTTCCTTGTCGGTCTGGGCAAAGAAGTAGCGTGAGAACTCGCGCAGGCCCTCGGGACCCATGTCGGGGATGTAGACATAACCCACACGGCCGCCGGTCTTCTCGCTGACGTAGTCGATGTTGTGCTGTACCCACTCGTGGTGGTACAGGGGATACTCGTTCTGGATGGGCTTGACAACCACCTTGCGGCCGTCGCTCAGGGTCAATTCGGTCATCACGTCGGCTTTGTCACGCAGCAGGGTGTAGACGTTGGTAACGCCTTGTGTACTCACGCCGTCGATAGCGGTAATCACGTCACCCTCCTTAATATTCATGCCGGGCTCAAGCAGCGGAGAGCGCAGCGATTCCTGGTCGGGGGCGCCACGCAGGATTTTCTTGATCTTGTAGCCGTTTGCCACCTGTTCCAACTCTGCGCCCAGCATGCCGATGTTGTGCTCGTCCACCATGATGTGGTCACCACCGTCAACATAGGCGTGGCCCACAGCCAACTCGCCGATCATGCCGCCGATGACGTAGGTCAAGTCCAGACGGTTCTTCACATAGGGCAACAGGGCCGCATACTTGTCATGCATGGCCTGCCAGTCAACACCGTGCATCGTCTCGACATAGAAGCCGTCACGATAAGCGCGCCAGGCCTCATTGAAGATCTGGTTCCACTCCTGGTCATAGTTGACCGTAGCAATCATGTCGTCAAGGTTGACGGGATCGCTCAGGTCGGCTTTGCGGGGGCTCAGCGGAGCGATGAACAGGTCGTCGCCCTTGAAGAAGGCGGCGGTCTTCATGTCATGGGAGGTGAACATCATTGCGCGGTCGGCAACGACTTCGTCCTTCTGCTCTTCAAAGTCAAATACCCTTACCGAGCCACGGCCGCTGTACCACAGGTGGCTGCCGTCGCACACGAAGTTGCCGTAACTGCCGGTGCCGATGGGCACCTTGACGATTCGGTTGCCGATGCCGTCGATGTCGATACGCACGCTGCCTGCATCGGACTGGGCCTTGCCGCCCTTCTTGGACTTGGCATTGTCAGCGGAGGCATCCTTGGGAGCATCGCCGGCGGTTTTCACCTGGTCGTCCTTGGGAAGGAAGGGCGAGGGGGTATCCTTGGAGAGCATCACCA
>ONRP01000009.1 GCA_900320245.1 uncultured Prevotellaceae bacterium | reverse complement strand
TGCCTGTGCCCAGAAGAAGGGCGGAGAAAGAGGGCCGCGCCAAGGTGGCGGCATGAGTATCAACAAGGATTCTGACAGCACGTTTGTGGCATTGAAGAATGAGACGTTGAAGAAGTTCAAACAACTCACCTTCGAGGATGCCAAGACGGGTAAGACGATGTCCTATAACCTGCTTGTCCCTGAAGGCTATGATGGAAAGGCGAGTTATCCGCTGGTGCTGTTCATGGCCGATGCCAGTACCGTAGGTAAGGACGTGACGACCCCGCTCACTCAAGGCTATGGAGCGTTGGAGTTTGCCTCAGACCGTGACCAACAGTTGCATCCGTCGTTCGTGTTGGTACCCCAATACACGGAATGGGCGGTCCAGGATGACTGGAGTACGACTGACGAAGTGGAAATGACTATCCGACTGTTACAGTCTGTTTGCAAGGAATATAATGTTGACACTAACCGTCTCTACACTACAGGTCAGTCGATGGGAGGTATGATGTCATTCTACTTCAACATCACGCATCCCGACCTCTTTGCAGCCTCATTGTTTGTCAGCAGCCAGTGGGACACCTCCAAGATGCAGGACTTCGGCAAGAAGCATTTCTTCTACATTGTGGCTGGTGGTGACCAGAAGGCTTCCGGCGGCATGAGGGACCTGGCTAAGGTGCTGAAGGAGAACAGTGCAAGGGTTGATTCTGCAAGTTGGAGTGCAAAACTGCCGTCTGTGGATCAGGAGAAGTTGGCTGAAGAGTTGATTGCCCGTGGCGGCAACATCAACTTTATCCGTTGGGAGGCTGGCAGCGTGCTCCCTGAATCGGGCAAGGGCATGGAGCACATGGCATCGTTCGACTATGGCTATAAGATAGCCGCAGTGCGCGACTGGCTATTCAGGCAGAGCAAATAGGAGGACGGCCGACGGGAAATCTACATCCCCGCCGAGATGGGCTACGGCAAATTTTGGCTTCGCCTTCCTCTGTCACAACTCGGAAAAGCCTGAACAAGTTCGACTTTTCTCTCGCTGTTCCATCGGTTCCCAACCAGGCATCCCCTGCGGCTCCACCCTCATCTTCGACACCGAACTGCTCGCCGTCAACTAACAGCAAAAGGCAAAACAACGGTATCAATACAGGTGTGAAGCGAGAAAACTGTTATCCAAACGTCAAAGTAGGTGGCGCCTAGGAAATGTTCAAATAAATTTGGTTATTTTTGGTTGCGCCTCAGCCATTGAAAAAAGTTTTCATGGCATTTGGCTTGCTCAAGATTTTGCATTTCGCTTGGTTTGCACTCCGTTGCCTGACGACCAAGGTAGGCGGCGCCTCAACAAAAGCAAAATTTATTTGGCAGTGATATAGAAGTTGGCCCTGCGAGAGAACTACGCGACATCTAACCGTGCTTCGCACAGGAAATTAACCAAATTATATTTAAATTAAAATTTGATGAATTTCCTGTGCGAAGCACGGTTAGATGTGCAAGATAACACGGTTGGTATCCCGAGACCTGAATATCGGTCGATGGTTAGTCATCGGTGCCGAAGAGGGGATCTTCGGGCATGACCATCACGGGCTTGGTTTCGGCGGCCTTGAGGATGTTTTGAGGCACGTATTTCTTGTCCACTACCAGGCGGAAGGAGTACTCGTTGAACCACTCGTTGGTCATGATGATGTATCCCTTCTGTCCGCTGTCGCCACCCCACGAGTTCTCCACTTTCCACTTGATGGGATTGCCGTTGTCGTCAAGGTCAACGGCACAGAGCGTCATGGCGTGCGTTGAACCGCTGTCAAACGTGGCAATGCGCTGGGCCTTGTTCATGGGGAATGTGGTGCCGAACAGGGTGGCATAGTCAAAGTTGTCGAGTGCGAGATATCCGTTGTCGCGGTTGAGTTGTTTGCCCACGTCGAAACTGGCATAGAGTTTGGTGGAATCCTTCAGCGAAGCGATGGCCATGGCTGCGATGTCCTCCATGGGCAGGTTGACGTAGCGCCAGTTGTGGCCGTCGTAGGTGTGACGGTCATATTCCACTTCGTAGGTCTTGTAGTATTCCCTGCGGGGGTCGTTCATCGCCATGATGAACGTGCCGTTGATAGGTCCGCCAACCGTCTCACGGTAGAATTCCAGCGGGGTGTAGGTGCGGGCGGGGCCTACGGCCTTGCCGTTCTTGTCGCGGAAGGTGTAGGTGAACGACTGGATGGGTTCGCCCAGCGTGAGCGAGAGCATGTTGTAGATGGTGCCGAGCATCTCGGTCTTGCGCTGGTTGATGGCTTTTTTGCTCTTTTTGTCAGCGACCATCTGGCGCAGTTCCAATCCGTATTCGCGCAGTTTTGATGCGACGAGTTGGCTCATGCGCGAGGTGCGTTCAGCCGAGTAGGTCTCGGGCTGTGCCTCAACGGGCACGAGGCCGTATTTCTCGGCCAGGTCGGCCGCGCCGCAGAAGGTGCCACCGTCGTTCATGGGATGGTGGAAGAAGAACTGCACGCGCGTGTCGTCGATGGGCTTGTCGGCGCAATCAATCACGCCCTGCAGCATGAGGTTGGCCTTCTCGAGTTGGTCGTAGAAGAAGAGGTAGTCGTGAGAGAACTCCACGTTAATGGAGTCGCCATGCTGGCGAGCGAAGTTGGCACGCAGCACGTTGAAACTGGAGTACATCCAGCACCGTCCGCTCTGGCGCTGGTTGTGAATCGATTGCTTGGGCGTCTCGATGCTGAAGTAAGTGTCCGAAACTTTTTCGTTGCGGTAGTTCCGGGCAAGATCGTCGATGGAATTTGTCGCCATGGCATTGCTGATGGCCTTGTTTTGGTGGGCTGCCGAGGTGGCGACAATCTGGCGCATCATGTCGGGGCTGATGCCTCCCTGGGAACGGTCTTGTGCTGATCCGGCAAAGGCGAGGCCTATTGCCAGAGCAAGTGTGAGAAATTTCTTCATATTCGGTTGTGAAATGGTTTAGGGCGCGGCACTGGGCCTTTGCGCGCGGATTAATAGTCTCTTTGACCGCAAAGGTAGTGCAAAATTCCGATTAAGCGAGAACAATGAAAGCATGTTTTCATTGTCGAGCGTGAGGAATTTATCAAACACGAATACAAAAGCAAAATTTATTTTGATTTTGTTGAGGCGCCGCCTACCTTGGCCGTCAGGCAACGGAGTGCAAAATTCCCGATGGATCAGCCCGCCATGCTATTGAATCCGCTTTTTCAGTGCAGTAGAGGGCTATTCGTCATCCCGTTAGAGGTCTGACGATACCGGTAATATTGCTTGAACAACTTTTCCAAAATGATAAAAGACAGGGCGAGTACCAGCGCCTCATGAACAATAAAAATCGTGATTAAGTGAGCGCAATGCCATGCTTGCATGAGCAATGTCGAGCGAGAACGATTTATCCAAATCACCGAATAATAAACGCAAGTAAAATAATAATCGCATTTATCCTACGTTAATCAGTAGTATTAAATATGTAAACAAGGGTAATGATATGAGAAAAATAAAGTTTTTAGGTTTTATCCTAATACTGTTCTTGGCATCATGCGGTGACGATGATGTCAAGAGTTTTGACTCAAGTAAACTTGAGGGCATTTGGACACAAGTATTCGATAGTGGAATACAAGATGCGAGTGTTGTTAAATATGTGTTCTATCCTGAAACTTCTTATTCTGGTCGAATTGAACTTTATGAATCAAATTGGCCTGATGAAGGATGGACGATTACTGACCTTCATTACCGAGTTGGTGAAACAGCACATATGAACATCTTCACTGGCAAGGAACATGATGGGCAAACCAGGATTTATATCGAGTGTGACATCCACAAACTCACAAAGTCCGAAATGGTTTGGTATAAGACCGATTCCAAAGAGGAAATGGCTCGTTTCAAGAAAGACAGCAAAATAGACAATAACTGATATAACAACGTCTTTCCAAGGTCTAAGCGCTTGACTTTGTAATCCTGGAAAACTAACCCATCACCACATCGAGCACCATCATCAGGACAAAGCCGATGGCGAAACCGATGGTGCTGACATTGGTGTGCTGGCCGCTTGAGGCTTCGGGGATCAGTTCCTCGACGACCACATAGAACATGGCTCCTGCGGCAAATGCGAGCATATAGGGCAGAACGGGTAAAACCAGGGACGACAGCAACAAGACCGTGAGGGCTCCGACGGGTTCAACGGCACCGCTCAGCGAGCCGATGAGGAAAGACCGCCAGCGGCTGTTTCCCGCCGCGCGCATCGGCATCGAAATAATGGCCCCCTCGGGGACGTTCTGGATGGCAATACCTAACGAAACCGCTATGGCGCTGGCCAGCGAGATGTTTGTGACACCGCTGTCGGCACCGGCAAAGACCACGCCCACAGCCATGCCTTCGGGCAGGTTGTGGATGGTCACCGCCAGGGCCAACATCGCGGTGCGGGACAAGTGGGAACGGAGACCCTCGGGCTTGCTGCTTCCGAGGTGCAGGTGCGGTGTCAACTCATCAATCAGCAAGAGGAACCCGATGCCCAAGAGGAACCCAGCGGCAGCGGGCACCACCGCCCAAGCGCGGCCTGGGGCTTCCATCTCCATCGCGGGAATTAGCAGTGACCAGACCGAAGCAGCCACCATCACACCCGAAGCAAAGCCCAGCAGGGCCTTCTGCAGCCTCGCGGACATCTCGCCCTTCATCATAAAGACGAAGGCCGACCCAATCATGGTGCCCAACAAGGGGATGAGTAAACCGATAACCAGTACAGTCATGACTGTTCCCGCGATGCGGGTTTCACGCTGGTGATGGCGGCATACGAGGGCTTCTTGCGGTGGATGGCGGTATCCATGAAGCCTGCATCGTCAAGCAACTTCTTCAGTTGTTCGGGCGAGTAGGCGGTCATGCCCTCCACCACGTTTGTCCACATCGAATCGCCTTCAATGACCTCTACCATGATGGCGAAACGGCCACCCGGCTTCAGCACGCGTCGCACCTCTTGCAGGCAATCAGGCAGGTTGGGCCAGAAATACACCGTCTCGACGGCTGTCACGAGGTCGAATTTTCCGTCTTCGTAGGGCAGTTTCTCGGCAGACCCTTGGCAGACGAACACCTGTCTGTCGAGCATGGCGGCATTCACTTTGCGCGCCTTCGCCACGCTTTCCTCCGAGATGTCTATGCCATAGACCTGTGCTCCGTCGCTGCGCTTGAGCAGCCTCTTCAGTGTCGCACCGCCACCGCAGCCCACGTCAAGCATTGTCCAGCCCGGCTGGAACTCCACGAGGTCAAGGCCCCAGTTTGTCAGCGGCGCGTGACCGAAGTTCATGAACCGCAGCATCATTCTCCCCATCATCCCTCTTGGATGTGCGCAATTAGTAAAGAATGTTTTCAGTATTCCCATAACATTTAGTGTTTTAGTTGGCTGCAAATTTACGATGGGAATAATAATCACGGCAATACCAAATAATTGGTATTTAATCCGCTCCGATTGCCATATAAATAGGAGAAAACGTATCTTAATTTGCTGTGATCTCTTTGAACTGCCCCTGTCTAATTGCTGTCATAAACGAGGATGAGCCATGACTGAATGATGGCCCATCCTCGCATTGAGTACGGTCGGTTTGCCGGAAATGCCGGCAGATAGTGAGGTTCACAGTTGTGCGCAATGACAATCCATTGGATGTTTTCAAAACCGATGGTTTGAGATTTCATGGATTGATAGGCTTTTTCGAATACATTTAACTCGACATTGTGGAACGGAGTGATTATTGATACCTTATACATGATATTTCCGATTGAAGATTTTAATGCTACAAATATACGATAATTGTGCTATATCGTGCAAAAAAACTAGAAAAGGGAAAAAAACACAAATGCAGGTCTTTAACAACTTCACGCATAGCGCTCAGCAAAGAAATCCAATGCATGCAATCACAATAGATCATTCAACATCACAGCAGCAGTAGAGAAATGCAGACCCACTGCGGTAGACAATCTCGATTCGCTGACGCATCATCGCACATCGTATCAGGAACCCGGCAAGGAGGTGGCCGCCATCAGCAGCGTCGGGTGGGGTAGTGTGAGTGATTCGTTGGGTCCTGAGGATAAAAAAACAGAGGCCGTTGAAAAATCAACGACCTCCGCTATTGCTGTGTCCAAGATGAGAGTCGAACTCACACGCCCAATTGGGCACTACCCCCTCAAAGTAGCGCGTCTACCAATTCCGCCACCTGGACAAAAAAGGAGAGCGAAAGACGGGACTCGGACCCGCGACCCCGACCTTGGCAAGGTCGTGCTCTACCAACTGAGCTACTTTCGCAATCAAAGTACTGTTGCCAGTACCGTACCATTGTAAAGTTCAAAGAACGTTGAGCGAAAGACGGGACTCGGACCCGCGACCCCGACCTTGGCAAGGTCGTGCTCTACCAACTGAGCTACTTTCGCAGTCAATTCTGACCCCTTTGCAGGGGTGCTTTCGAGAATTGCGGTGCAAAGATATAGCGACTTTTTGAACTGGCAAAATTTTTTGCCAGAAAAATCACTTTTTCTTGAATTATTTTTTCACGCCGAGCAGAGTGAAGAACTCGTTTTGGCGGTGAATGTCCTCAAACTCACCACTATACTCAAAGGTGATGGTGGTGGAGTCCTGTTTCTCGACGCCGCGCATCTTCATGCACATGTGCTGTGCCTCGGCATAGACGATGACGCCGCGGTTGGGCAGCACGCGGGTGAGCAGTTCGCAGATGTCGTGCGTCATGCGCTCCTGCACCTGCAGGCGGCGCGAGAAGGTGTCGACGATGCGGGCCAGTTTGCTCAGGCCGACGATGCCTCCGGCAGGGATGTAACCGATGGATACCTTACCGAAGAAGGGGAGCACGTGATGCTCGCACAGCGAGTAGAACTCGATGTCCTTGACGATAACGATTTCGCTGCCCTCGTGCTCAAAGATGGCGCTGTGAACGATGGCATCGGCATCCTCGTGGTAGCCGCGGGTGTTCTCGATGAGTGCCTTGGCGGCGCGCATGGGGGTCTTGGCCAGACCTTCACGGTCGGGATCTTCACCGATGAGTTCGATGATGGCGCGGTAGTGTGTGGCTATCTGTTCGGCGAGTTTCAGGTCCTCGTCGCTGAATTTCATCTTAATCATTGCTCCAGACGTTTATGCGGTCACGCACGATGACCATTTCTCGTGCATACTTGGGGTAGACACTCTTGATGCGCTGCAGGGCGGCCTGAGCCTCGCGTTGGGTCTTGAAGTCGCCGATGCGCAGTCGCCACGACGGCGCCTTGTAGGAGATGTAGGACCTGTACTGAGGGAACTTCATGGCGATGTCGCGCGCACGCTTCTGCGCGTTGGCCTTGGCGGTCTTGTGGTTGTTGTCGCTGTAGGCCTGGATGCGGTAGCCCACCGAGCGCGACTCGATGGTCTGCTGCGAGGTGTGGTTGCGCTTGGGTTTCTTGGGCGTTACCTCCTCTTTCTTCTTCTCGTCTTTCTTCTTCTCCTCGTCGTCTTTCTTCTTGTTATCGTCCTTATCGTCGTCGTCAAGTTCGTTGAGTTTCACCTCTTCGTTCTTGGGGTCGGTTTTCTTCTTGTCTTTGACGTTCTTGTCCTTGGAGTTGTTTTGCTGCTTGTTGTTGAGGTTGGCGTTGTTGCGCTTCACCAGTTCCTTGGGGGCATCAACATTCACCTGGCCGCTCTGGTTCAAGCGGTCGGTGATCTGGGCTTGTTGCGCATTGGCTGCCATTGCGACAACCAGCATCAGGCACATGCATAACGTGCGGATGTGTAATTTCTTCAACATTATAGCGATAAATGTGTTGGTGTCAAAATTCGCCGCAAAGGTAGTGTATTTTTCTCGAAGCGGGTATAGTTTTTAAAAGATTTTAATGACTTATCGGTCCATTTTGGGACCATACATTTAAAACTCACGCTAAGTCGCCAAGTCGCTAAGTGTTATAAACGTTTAAATCTTAGCGGCTTAGCGACTTAGCATGAAGCCTGATGAGTCGTCGTTGCTTAGAAGGCGGTGACGATGCCCATGAAGTCGGCTGCCTTCAGCGAGGCGCCGCCGATGAGGCCGCCGTCGATGTCGGGCTTGGCGAACAACTCAGGGGCATTGCTGGGCTTGCAACTGCCGCCGTACAGGATGGTCATGTCGTCGGCCACCTGTGCACCGTACTGGTCAGCCAGCAGGCCGCGGATGAAGGCGTGGATTTCCTGTGCCTGGTCGCTCGTGGCGGTCTTGCCGGTACCGATGGCCCAGATGGGCTCATAGGCGATGACGATGTTGGCCATCTGTTCGGCGGTCAGGTGGAACAGCGAATCGCGGATCTCGGCGCCGATGACGTCCTTGAACGAGCCGTTCTCACGCTCCTCGAGGCTCTCGCCGCAGCAGAAGATCACCTTCAGGCCGTTCTCCAGGGCCAGATCAACCTTGGTCTTGAGCATCTCATAGGTCTCGTGGTAGTAGCCGCGGCGCTCGCTGTGGCCCAGGATCACGTAGTTGGCACCCGTCGATGCTACCATGGGGGCCGAAACCTCACCCGTGTAGGCACCGCTGGTGTGGTCGGCGCAGTTCTGTGCAGCCAGACCCACGTTGGCGTCGCCGATGACCTCCTTGACGGCCATCAGGTGGGTAAAGGGAACGCCCATGATGACGTCGCACTTCAGGTTAGCCTCTGCAGCAACAGCGGCACACACGTCCTTGGCGAGTTGTACGCCCTCGGGCACGGTGGTATTCATTTTCCAGTTGCCCGCAACAATGTTCTTTCTCATTTTTCTCTTATTCAGTTAAAACAATAAAAGTGATTTGATTCAATGCCACAAAGGTACAATGTTTTCCCGAAACATCAAACAACAGTGTATGTTTTCAAACAACGTAGACAACCAATAAATAACAGAGGCTACTTTTTTACAAGGTTATTGTGGGTGGGAGAGGAACTCGATGATGGCGCTGGGCTCGCCGTCGATGTCGAGGGCGACGATGAAGCCGCCGGCGGTGGGGTAGAGGGTGGGGGTGAGCAGGTCGCCCTGCTTGGCGGCGATGCGGTACTCGACGCGCATGTCCTTGACCTCAAAGCCTTCGGGTAGCAGTTCCATGGCGATGCGCACATAGTTGGCGTTGTTCATGTGGCGGTTGTAGTCGATGTCGGCACGCATGACGCAGACGGGCTCAAGCACCGAGCCGCCCTGCTTGGGCAGGATGATACGGCGGCCACGGTAGTTCATTTCCTGCTTGGACTCAAGGGTGAGCGATGCAATCGCGTCCTCTGAGAGCCTCGCCAATTTTCCCGTCGCGAGGTCCACAAACGCGCCCATGCTCCACGTCCGGTAACAGGGCTGTCCCTGGGCATCGCGGATGAAGGTGTTGCGGAAGCCGTACATCGGCATCACCTCATAGATGGAGGTCGTTACCGCCAGTTCCTCCTTGAACTGGGGTACACGCACAATCTCGACTTGGCGCGTGGCCAGCAGTTGAGTCATGTTGTTGTCTTTGAAGAACTTGCGGGCCGTGGGTTCGCTGTCAATCCACATCTCGGAGCAGTCCTGCATCATCTGCAGGGCCGAGTAGAGTTTCAGTTTTCCCTCGCTGTCACAGCAACTGGTTGTGACTTTATAATTGAGTGTGTACATGAGTTGATGGTCGTTAAGTTGGGTGCAAATATAATCATATACTCCGAAATGAGTAGGGTAAATCCACATTATTAATATACTTTAAGGGGTAGGGGTGGTTGAGAATGTAAGATTTTTTGTACCTTTGCGGCGTTTTTGTGCTCAAGTGGCACAAGTTACTGTAAATAAAAAGAATATCAACGTAACAACCATAAAATCGAAAAAGAAACTATGGGTTTAAGAATCATTGTTCTGGCCAAGCAAGTGCCAGATACCCGCAACGTGGGTAAAGATGCGATGAAGGAGGACGGCACCATCAACCGTGCCGCTCTGCCCGCCATTTTCAACCCCGAGGACCTCAACGCCCTGGAACAGGCGTTGCAGTTAAAGGATGCCCACCCCGGCTCGACCATCACGCTGCTGACGATGGGCTTGCCCCGCAGTGCCGAGATGGTGCGCGAGAGCCTGTACCGTGGTGGTGACGACGGCGTTGTGCTGACCGACCGCCCCCTGGGTGGCGCCGACACGCTCGCCACGAGTTACTCGCTGGCCCAGGCCATCCGCCACATGGGTGAGTTTGACATCATCGTGGGTGGCCGCCAGGCCATCGACGGCGACACGGCCCAGGTGGGTCCGCAGATCGCCGAGAAGTTGGGCTTGCCCCAGGTGACCTATGCCGAGAGCATTCGCGTCGCCGACGGCAAGGCTACCATCAAGCGCCGTATCGAGCGCGGCTTCGAGACCGTGGAGTGCCCGTTGCCCCTGGTGGTGACCGTGAACGGCAGCGCCGACGCATGCCGTCCCCGCAATGCCCGTCTCATCCAGAAGTACAAGTATGCCGTGACGCCCAGCGAGAAGGCCGCACTGCCCGCCGACCGCCAGGCGCTCGTGGATGCCCGTCCCTATCTTGCCATCAAGGAGTGGGGCGTGAAGGAGATTGAGGCCGACCCCGAGCAGATTGGTATGCCCGGCTCGCCCACCAAGGTGAAGACCATCGTCAACGTCGCCTTCCAGGCCAAGGAAGCCCGCCGCATCGACGCCGCTGCCGACGCTGAACTCGAGGGTCTCGTGAAAGAACTTATTGCCGACCACATCATCGGGTAATCAAGGTTGATCTGTGCCGTGGCTCTGCCGCGGCCAACTAAGAAACAAAAAACTAAAAGAAAATGGAAGACAAGAATAATCTGATAGTCTATTGCGAGTATGACGAGGGCCGCATCGCCGACGTCAGCCTCGAACTGCTGACCAAGGGCCGCCAATTGGCTACACACTTGGGCTGCCGCCTCGAGGCGCTGGTGCTGGGCGACAAACTCGACGGCATCGAGCAGGAATTGTTCCCCTACGGCGTTGACGTGGTCTATAAGGTGCAGGATGAGCGCCTGTTCCCCTACACGTCACTGCCCCACAGCAGTGTGGTGACCACCCTGTTCAAGGAGATTGAGCCGCAGGTGTGCCTCATGGGCGCCACCACCATCGGCCGTGACCTGGGTCCCCGCGTCTCCTCTTGCCTGCACAGCGGCTTGACCGCCGACTGCACCTCGCTGGAGATCGGTGACCACACCGACGCAGCCAAGGGCAAGGAGTACAAAGACCTGTTGTACCAGATCCGTCCCGCCTTCGGTGGCAACATCGTCGCCACCATCGTCAACCCCGAGTGCCGTCCCCAGATGGCTACCGTGCGCGAGGGTGTGATGAAGAAGGAGATTTTTGACGCCAACTACAAGGGCGAGGTCATCAACCTTGACCCCGACAAGTATATCGACCCTGCCAGCCTCGTGGTGAAAATCATTGACCGCGAGATCGAGCAAAGCAAGGTGAACATCAAGGGTGCCCACATCATCGTGGCTGGTGGCTACGGCGTGGGCAGCAAGGAGAACTTCGAGATGCTCCACGAGTTGGCCGACGTGCTCGGCGGCGAGGTGGGCGCATCGCGCGCTGCCGTCGATGCCGGCTTCACCGACCATGAGCGCCAGATTGGCCAGACCGGTGTCACCGTGCGTCCCAAACTGTACATCGCCTGCGGTATCTCGGGCCAGATCCAGCACATCGCCGGCATGAACGAGAGCAGTATCATCATCAGCATCAACACCGACCCTGACGCGCCCATCAATGCGATTGCCGACTACGTGATCACGGGCAGTGTCGAGGACGTGATTCCCCGACTGATTAAGCACTACAAGAAGAATTCCAAATAATAATTAGTTCAGTTTCTAGTCCATAGTCCCTAGTTTCTAGTTGGCATCCGCACTAGCGCAATTAGGGAACACAACCACGGGACTAGAAACCAGGGACTAAAAACTCAATAAAGAAATGGCTAACTTTTATACCGACAATAAAGCGCTCCAGTATCACCTGCGTCACCCGCTGATGAAGCAGATCGTAGCACTGCGCGAGCGCGACTATACCCAGAGCGAGAAATTCGACTACGCTCCCCTCGACTTCGAGGACGCGATGGACTCCTATGAGCGCGTGCTGGACATCATCGGCGAGGTGTGCGGTGACATCATCGCTCCCAATGCCAAGGATGTGGACCTCGAGGGTCCCCACCACGAGAACGGCCGTGTGCGCTATGCCAAGGGCACCGAGGAGAACCTCAAGGCCCTGAACCAGGCTGGCCTGATGGGCATCACCTTGCCCCGCCAGTACGGTGGCCTGAACATGTCGTCGATTCCCTACATCATGGCTGCCGACATGGTGAGCCGTGCCGATGCGGGCTTCGTCAACGTGTGGGGTCTGCAGGACTGCGCCGAAACCATCAACGAGTTTGCCAACGAGGACCAGAAGGAGCGCTTCCTGCCCCGCACCTGCAAGGGCGAGACGCTGGCCATGGACCTCACCGAGCCCGATGCCGGCAGCGACCTGCAGTCGGTGATGCTCAAGGCTACCCAGGACGAGGACGGCACTTGGCGCCTGAACGGCGTGAAGCGCTTTATCACCAACGGTGACGGTGACATCTCGCTCGTGCTCGCACGCAGCGAGGAGGGCACCCGCGACGGCCGCGGCCTGTCGATGTTCATCTACGACAAGCGCGACGGCGGCATGACCGTGCGCCGCATCGAGGACAAGATGGGCATCCACGGCAGCCCCACCTGCGAACTCGTGTTCAAGAACGCCAAGGCTGAACTGTGCGGTGACCGCAAGTTGGGTCTTATCAAGTATGTGATGTCGCTGATGAACGGCGCCCGTTTGGGCATTGCTGCCCAGAGCGTCGGCGTGAGCGAGGCCGCCTATCAGGAGGCCATCGCCTATGCCCGCAGCCGTGAGCAGTTCGGCAAGGCAATTATCAACTTCCCTGCCGTGAGCGAGATGATCTCGAACATCAAGGCCAAGTTGGACGCTTCGCGCACCCTGCTGTATGAGTGCACCCGCTTTGTCGACATGTACAAGTCGCTCGAGGCCATCAGCCGTGAGCGCACCCTCGCCCCCGAGGAGCGCAAGACCATGAAGGCCTATAACCGCCTGGCCGACGCCTTCACGCCGCTGGCCAAGGGCATGACGAGCGAGTTCTGCAACCAGAACGCCTATGACTGCGTGCAGATTCACGGCGGTAGCGGCTTCATGCGTGACTACGCCTGTGAGCGCATCTACCGCGACGCCCGCATCACCAGCATCTACGAGGGCACGACCCAGTTGCAGGTGGTTGCCGCCATCCGCCACGTCACCACGGGCACCTATCTCAACCAGATCAAGGAGTACGCCGCTCGCGAGTACAGCGAGGCCGTTGCTCCCATGAAGGCCAAACTCGAGGCCATGACCGCCCTCTACGAGGAAACCTTCGCCAAGGTTCAGGCTGTCGAAGATCCCGAGTACATCACCTTCCACGCCCGTCGTCTCGTCGAGATGCTCGGCCACATCATCATGGGCTATCTGCTCATTGGTGACGCCAGCAACGAGCCCGACCTGTTCATGGACAGCGCCAAGGTCTATGTCAACATGGGCGAGGCCGAGGTGGCACGCCATGCACGCTTCATCGGCGCCTTCAACCCCGCCGACCAAGCCGCCTACATGCGCAAATAATAGTTAAGAATTTCTCGCCTGATTCAGGAATCGCCCTGACAGGCGAGAAATTTTTTTAGATGTAATAGTATTAGATAAGGATAGTATATATGTAGTATATATGTGTAAATAGTTGTTTATTATTTTATTAACTTTTTTTTATTAGGAAGAAATTCTCTTTTTTATTGACAGTCATGTTTCTGGCTTTAGTTTCAGTCAGTGTTACTTCATGTGGTGATGATAAAGATAAACCCGTGAATTCCGACATCGTTGGCACTTGGCAGGTTAAGGGCATTGATGAAGACGGTGAAGCCTATGAAAATTTGGTCCAATTCACCAAAAACGGCAAATGGCATTCAGTGGAAATTTACTACGAGTTCGATGAAACTGATGTTGATGTTGAACATGGAACGTATTCCGTTTCTGGAAATAAAGTTATCGTGACTTATACAGACGATGGCTATAGCATTTCCCAAACATTTAATTATGAAGTGAAGGGCGACAAATTGATGCTTTCTTACTTGGATTATCCTGTTGTTATCACTTATATCCGTGTCAATGATAGTGTCATTGAGAGGTATCTGTAAAGTATAGTATTTTTTCAGCATTACGTGTGTCCCTGCCGATGTCTATCGACGGGGACACGCTTTTTTTGCCAAGACATTTGCAGGGTGGGGAAAAAGGTATATCTTTGCTGCCACGATATGAGTCGGGAGAAGGAGATATACAAGGTGACGCTGGTGGGCAGTGCCTACATGCGCCAATAGTTTTAAACTGCGAATATTGCGAATTAAACTGAGTTTAAATGTTGATATCTATGAAGAAGTACTATTATGGATGGATGGTCTTGTTGATGACCCTGGTTTTGGCCGGTTTTGCTGCCTGCAGTGATGACGAGCCTAAGATTGCTGACATTGTTGGGACCTGGCAATATGTTGAGCCTGTGATGTATAATGATGCTACACTGCTTTTTCAATTTACCAAGGAGGGTGAATTTCATTATGTAGTAATCAGCATTATGCCCAATGGTAATCCAGACCACTTTACTTTTCATGGTTCATATACCGTGAAGGGGAATACGTTGTCCATGACCTTCGATTACGATGACGGTTTCGATGGTGAGAACGAGCCTCTAACTTGCGAATTTGTGGTGCAGGGTGACAGATTGACGTTTCTAAACCAAGATCATACCACATTCATCCGTGTCAAGGACAGCGTCATTGAGCCCTATTTGTAAAGGTTTATAGCGATACTGGAATATGTGTCCCTGCCAATCGGTCGGGACACTTTTTTTAGCGACTTGTTGGTAAGGTGGAGCAAAAGGGTTACCTTTGTGGTGTTGTGGTGTTGTGAGTCGGATATATAAGGTGACGCTGGTGGGCATGCCGGCAATGAGCCCGAGTTGTTCATGGACAGCGCAAGGTCTATGTCAAAGGTGGCACGCCACGCCCGCTTCATCGGCGCCTTCAAGCCTGCTGGCCAGGCCGCCTACATGTGCCAGTAATTTTAAACTGCGAATATTACGAATTATACTGAGTTTAAATGCTGATATCTATGAAGAAGTACTATTATGGATTGATGGTCATGTTGATGACCCTGGTTTTGGCCGGTTTTGCTGCCTGCAGTGATGACGAGCCTAAGATTGCTGACATTGTTGGGACCTGGCAATACAATCATCCTGATGATGAATATGATGATTATGATTTGTATTATCAATTCACCAAAGACGGTAAGTTTCATCAAGTATGGAAATCTCATGACGAATCTTATGGTTATGGCAAGAGCAACTTAATTGTTTTTCACGGAACATATACCGTATCGGGGACGAAGTTGATAGTCACCTACGACCAAGATCCAGAGCCCGTCGAAGGCGAATATTCTGTGCAGGGCGACAGACTGATGTTTCTCGGCGGAGAATACCCCACATTCATCCGTGTGGAGGACAGTGTGATAGAACCCTATCTGAATGTAGTTCCTCATCCTTGCTGACAATATACCGTGTCCCTGCCGAGGTCCATCGGCGGGGACACGTTTTTTTTAGGCGATGTGTTGCCAAGGTGGTGTAAAAGGTATATCTTTGCTGCCACGATATGAGTCGGGAGAAGGAAATATACAAGGTGACGCTGGTGGGCAGTGCCGGTAATGTGGCGCTGCTGACCTTCAAGTTCATCGCGGGTGTGATGGGACACAGTTCGGCGATGATTGCCGATGCCGTGCACTCGCTGTCGGATTTTATCACCGACGTCATTGTGTTGGCCTTCGTCCACGTGAGTGCCAAGCCTCAGGACGTGGACCATGACTACGGACACGGCAAGTATGAGACCTTTGCCACCTTCATCATCGGCCTGGCGCTGATGGCTGCCGCCACGGGCATCATCGTGTCGGGGGCGGCCAAACTCATCGACTGGGCTGGCGGCAAGGAACTCGCGGCGCCGGGATGGCTTGCCCTGGCTGCTGCCATCATCTCGATAATCGTCAAGGAAGTCCTCTATCAATACACTGCCCGGCGAGGCAAGCATCTCGACTCGCAGGCGCTGGTCGCCAACGCCTGGCACCACCGCAGCGACGCCCTGTCGTCGATAGGTGCTGCCGTGGGTATCGGCGGTGCCATTCTGCTGGGCAACCGCTGGACAGTGCTCGACCCTCTGGCTTCGGTAGTGGTCGGCTTGATGCTGGTCAAGGTGTCGTTAGGCCTGTTGCGTTCCAGCGTGGGCGAGTTGACCGAGTCGTCACTCTCTGGCGAAATCGAGCAGGAGATTGAGGACATCATCTGCTCGTTCCCCGACGTGCAGGAGCCGCACAACCTGCGCACACGCCGCATCGGCAACCGCTTTGCCATCGAGGCCCATGTGCGCATGGACGGCAACCTGCCCCTGACTGCAGCCCACGACCGCGCCACTGCCATCGAGGAGGCGCTGCGTCGACGTTTTGGCCCACAGACCCACGTCACCATCCACATGGAGCCCGTCAAGTGATATTACCGGTTGTGTGAAGATACAAAACGAGAGGCGCAAATCAGTTTGCGCCTCTCGTTTTATCAATTGGTGTCTGTGACGTGACTTACTCGTAGTTCAGGTTGTTGGCCTGGGAAACGATGCCGTCCTTGGTTACCCTGAAGCCGACGGACTTGCCGCTCTGCTTCTCGAGGGTGCTGACCACTTTGTCCTTCTTTACATCACTGGCGTTGATGATGGTCACATTGTTGACGTAACTGGCTCCCTTGCTGGTCTTCACGCTGAAGTTCATGTCGCAGGTGAGGTCATACTGCTCCTGGGTCAGTTCGGCATCAGATTTGGTGCTGAACTTGTACATCACGCCGAATTCGGCAGGGAACTTGTTGCTGGTGACCGTTTTGGTCCACCAGGTCGAAGTAACAGCCTCCATCACGTTGCGGCCATTCTCAGCCTTGTAGACGAGGAATACATTGCAGGCATTGAGCAGGTCTTGTGAGAACGTCATGTTATAGGTGGCGGTTGCCGTGACGGTCTCCTTGGGCTCGTCGCTGCCACAGGAGGTGAGCGACATCGTGGCCGTCACCAGCAGGGTGGCTATCCATAAAAACTTCTTCATATCGTCTTGATGATTAGTGTTTGAGGATGATATCGATAACCTTGTTCACGTCGCTCACGTTTACCTCGCCGTCATGGTTCACGTCGCCGTCAAGCGCCGGAGTCACGCTGGCCGGAGCCACGCCAAAGAGGTTCACTTGGATAATTTGACCCATTGCAGCCAGGTTGATGTCGATGTTGGCGCTCAGGGCAGTGTCGGTGAAGCGTGCAGTGGCATCGATGGGCACTTCACCCAGGATGGGACCCAGCCATTCGTCTTGGCTGTAAGCGGGGTCGTCGCCAGGAGTGATGGTGATGGGGCCGTTGAACACGATAGTGGTGTAGCCATACTCATCAACACCCTGGACTCCGTTGAGTTCGATGTTGCCCACGGGCAGGGTCATTCCCTCGGCCGTGAGGCAGAAGTTCTTCAGACTCAGGTTGTAAAGGCCATTCTGCTCATTGAGCACTACCTGGACCTCGTCCTGCTCGGTGGCATTGGTGTTGACCGTCACCTTGACATGGCTGGTATAGGTCGTGGCATTGATGGCCAGTGCGCAGCATGCTGCTGCCATGAATACAAAAAATTTCTTCATTGTTGTAATAATGTGATATGATAGGTGTTGTTAAATGCCTTTGAGGACTAAATCGATGAGGGCGGTAACATCGTTGATGTCGATGTTGTTGTCACCGTTCATGTTGGCATTGGGCTTCACGATGCCCGCGTCGTTACCGCTCAGGACAAAGGCGATCAGGGCCGTCACGTCGTTGATGTCCACCTCGCCGTTGCCGTTCACGTCGCCACGCATGACTTGGGGCTGATCGTTGACGGTAGCGGTGATGATATAGCAGGCGGCCTGCTGCATGTCACCCGACACGACGCTGATGGCGATGCGGTAGGTGTTGTCGCTGGTCTGCTCCATCGACTTGGTGAGCACGGCGCTCACACCCTCGATGGTGGCAGTGAAGTCGTCAAGGCTGGGCGCGCCGGCAACCTCGATGCTGTAGGTGGTCACGGCGGGGTTCCAGCCGGCGAGGGTCTGGCCCTGGTAGCGCAGGTCGGTCATTGCACCCAGGTAGACCAGTTCCATATCGTCGACATAGACCGAGTCGTTCTTGCTGCCGCTGCCGGGCGTGCCGTTGGTCGAGAAGGTGACAAAGATGGCGTTGCTGGCGGCGTTGTTGGCGGCATAACTGTCGTAATCAAAGGGGAAGGAGTAGAACGTCCAGTCGCTGGCGCTGATCTGGCCGCCCACGATGCTGCCCGACAGGTTGGTATAGGTCGTGCCCGAAGGCTCCTGGTAGTAGGTGCCGTCAAAGGTCTTGACGCTCACGTTGGCCTTGTTGTTGGCGTTGGCGGTGCCCTGGGTGTACTTCAGCCACACATTGAATTTGTCGGGCTTGGCGTACAGGGCCATGTAGTAGCGGTCGCCGTTGGGGTCGGTCTGGGTGGAGTCGGCGCACATGTGGGCATGGTTATCATAACTGTTGGCCACCATCGCTCCGGCCTTGAGGTGGCCGTTGGTCATCGTGCCGTTGGCGATGATTCCCAACACGGGCACTTGGCCTGCGCTCATCACGGCGCTGTAGTTGCCAGTGGCACCGCTGTGCACGTTGGTGCTCTGCGACAGTTTGGCCAAGGTCTTGGACGTGGGGGCATAGGTGCCGTAGGCCGTCATGAAGCCGTGCCAGTGGAGAGGTTCGTTGATGCTGGTGTTCCAGGCCTCCATGTCGCCGTTGGGTAACTGGAAGTGGTCACCCACGGTGTTGAAGAACATCGTCACGCCATAGGAGGGTATGTTCACGTCGGCAGTCATCATGCCGTCGGTGGTGCGGGCAAAAACGATGGTGTACATCGTGCCCAGCATCGTGCTCACGTTGCGCTCGGCGCTGTAGACGGTGATGTCGCCGGTGGTGGCCGACGGCACGTCCTGCATGTTCAGCGTCATGTTCATTCCCATGAAGGGGACTTCCAGAACCAGTTTGTTCAGGCCGTCACTCTGGGGCACCACCGTCACGGTGGCGGTTGCCGAGTTGGTCTGTCCGTTGCGGGTCACGAGGATAGGACCCGTATAACTCTGGGCATTGAGGGCCATGGTGGCCGTCAGTGCCGTTAACAGTGCGATAATTGTTTTCTTCATTGTTGTTACTATTGTATAATGTATTGTATTTTTTAGACTTGAATTATTTGATGCGGTAGATGATGCCTATGCTGCCGTACATGGGGCGCAGGGTCTGTACAGAGTGGAAGTCGCTCTTGAACAGGCCGCTCAGGCCGTAGGTCAGTTCGGCGAAGGCTCCCCAGCGGCGGTGGAACTGGAAGTCGGCACCGACGTCGAGGCCCCACTGCATGTGGCGCATGTTAGCGTCGAAGTCAAAGTCGCCGCGCTCGCCGGGCTCGGTGCCCATCTCGATCTTGGCGCCCACGGGAGTACCCTCGCGCAGGTAGCCGTCATAGGCCCATCCCCAGAACTTGCGGTTCATGAGCCATGCCATGAACAGGCCGCCGCGCAGGCTCCATCGGTTATTGATGCTGTAGGACGCCTGGATGGGCAGGGTGATGCGGCGTTGGGCGGACTTGATGCGCACGTTGCCGTTGAAGATACCCTTGAGCGACTCTTCGCCGCGCACGACCTCGATGTCGTAGTTCTTGACACGGCTGTCCACGTCCATGCCTCCCAGTTCAAAACGCAGTCCTGAGTGCAGCGCCCATCGCTGGTTGAGCGGATAGGAGGTCTCGGCGGCCACGGTGAAGTTGAAACCGGGGTTGAAACTGTTGATGTGGCGTATGTTGTTGGTCATCGAGGTGGGTATCGTGCCTCCCAAGGCATAGCCCACACGCACATCCAGACTCAGGCTGTCGAGCACCGTAGCATGGCTGCCGACGGTGATGGCGGCAAATAGCAGGATGGTTATGATTCTATTGATTGTAGTCATTGGATTCATTGGGTTGGTTGCTACTGTTATTCCTCGCGCGTGCAGATGAGTCTTACTTTGTCCACACACAGCCGGCTGCCGATGGCGCCGATAAAGTCACCGCCGCCGGAACTCGACGAGAAGACGATGGCCAGGCTGTAGCCGCGGTTGGCCAGCAACTGCTCGTCGATAGGCTCACGATAGACAAATTCAACGTCCCATGCCGTCCACGTCGTCGTGGGCGTGACGTAGCCCAGGTCGGCGATTGCCACAATCTGGCTGCTCGACAGCACGTCGTCGCCGTAGAGCGTCACCTCGTCGCCGGCAGCATTGTGGTTGCGGTAGAACACGGCATAGACGTCGGCCGAGTCAACACGCCCCACGATGGGGTTGCCGTAGAAGTCCTGCACCGTCGGTCCGGGTTCGTAGGTGTAGTAGCCCGTGAAACGCGCGGGTTTGCCGGTGAACGGGATGCCGAAACGGGTAGCGTGCAGGTGGTCGCTCATCGCGATGGCGATGTCAAACGTGCCCAGGAACAGGTTGCCGGCAGCCAGGCGCTTGTTGGCCATCTTGCCGAAGGGACCCGTGTCACACGTGCGCAGGCACACGCCGGCACCGTCATAGCCCTGCAGCAGCGGGGTGGTGGGGTAGTCCATGGGCTGGGCCGTGCTCATCGAGATGCGGTAACCCGCATTGGCCGTTGACCAGTCGTTGCCCAGGGAGCCGTCGGCCAGTACGTTGTGCCACGTGTAGTAGCGCTGGTTGGCAGTCTCCAGTTCGAAGTGCTCAAAGTCATAG
Organism: uncultured Prevotellaceae bacterium; assembly: GCA_900320245.1. Lineage (GTDB taxonomy): Bacteria > Bacteroidota > Bacteroidia > Bacteroidales > Muribaculaceae > Sodaliphilus. The sequence goes on along the minus strand of ONRP01000009.1, from coordinate 52,076 downwards.
CACGTCGTGTCGGCTACCTCATGGGTCGTCGGGACGACACTCACGCTGTAGCGGCGGGTCCAGCGACCGTCCTGCGACGTCACGGTGTAGAGCACAGGGCCCTGGCTGAAGTCGTGGGTGCTGCCGCTGGCGGGACTCACGGTCGCACAGGGCGAGAGGGTAAACTCGGGGCTCAGCGACGTCACGTCGGCATTGCCGCGAACGACAAACACGATGGCCGTGTCGGTCGAGAGCACAGTCTGCGTCGAGTCGGTGAGTTGATAGAAAAAGGCTTCGGGGGCACCAACGTGCAGCGTTGCCGTCTCGATGTCGGCCTCGCAGAAGTCGGGTTCCTCGCCACAACCCGTGCTCAACAGTGTCAATGCGATGGACATCAGGCTGATGCACAGGTGCTTATATGTCGTGTTATATCGAGTCATACAGATGGATATTTCTTTCAAACCTGCAAAGTTAGACATTTTCTATTTAATAGTGCCGAATTTGGCAGCACATTTTTTTGTTACCATCTTTATTTTCAGCGGCAATGGCAGTTATATTTAGTACGGTGGACCCTCATTTTTTATTCAACCGCTGGTGGGTCGTCCGTGCTTTTTTGGAGATAATTGTTGTTTATTTACAGATTTTACTTAATTTTGCATGTTCAATGCTATGCAGTCCGTGGGGCTGCAGGGGCATGAAAATGGCGGGAAAGAAACCGTCCCGCCCCTTGAGAAATTAGACACAAGAGATGGAAAGACTTATAAATAAACTAATGGATCTGAGGCTTTTCAGGTCTTTTAAGGTCAAGACGACGCCGCGATGGATTATCCTGCTGCTCGACATGCTGATTGTCATGATCAGTTTTGCCGCAACGGTGCTGGCAGGCATGTTCTCGGTGCACACGTCGGCCGCAACCATTCTAACCAACGCTTTCATCGTTTTCGCCGTCTATTTTGCGGTGACCTATATATCCAAGAGTTACACCTGCGTTATCCGCCTGTCGGTCATCGAGGACCTGTACCGCATCTTCATGGCGATAGCCTTCTCGACCCTGGTGCTCTTTATCCTGAACGTGGGCAAGCAGGTGATTACCGGAACGACGTTCTTCAAGTATTGGGACATCCTTGTCATCGGAGCCCTGTCGTTCTCGCTGATGATGATTGAACGCCTGTGCATCAAGTACTTGTATATGCGCATGAACAGTGCCACCGAGGGACGCAAGCGTGTGCTCGTGCTGGGCACGTCATTCAACTCGGTCTTCCTGGCCAACGCCCTCAAGGGTGAAATTGGCGGCAAGTACCTTCCCGTCGGATTGTTGAGCATCAAGGCGGGTGCCGAGAATTCCGAGATCAACGGCTTCAAGGTCTACCGTTTCAACCCCACGACGATGAGCGACCTGTTCGCCAGCGACAACATCGATGCCCTTATCTTTGACGCCAAGAGCAACAACTTGATGAGCAGCGGATTTGCCGATTTCTTCATCAAGAACGATATCGCCCTGCTGGCCATGAACAAGGTGGCCGAGTTTGAGCAGGATAAGGACAGCGACAAGAACATCTCCACGTTTATCAAGGAGGTGCAGATTGAGGACCTCTTGGGGCGCGACCCCATCGTGCTCAACAACCCGCTCGTGAGCGAGCACATCAAGGGCTCGTGTGTCCTCATTACCGGTGCATGCGGCTCCATCGGCAGCGAGATTGTGCGCCAGGTGGCCAACTACGGCGCCAGCAAGATTGTCCTGTTCGACCAGGCCGAGACGCCCATGCACGACATCTCGCTCGAGATGAAGAAGGAGCGTCCCAATGCCGACATCGAACTCTTTATGGGCGATGTGCGCAACCGTGAGCGTGTCGAGGAAGCCTTTGCCAAGTTCAGGCCCCGCTACGTCTTCCATGCCGCGGCCTACAAGCACGTGCCGATGATGGAAATCAACCCCACCGAGGCCATTCTGGCCAATGTGATGGGTACGCGCAACGTGGCCGATCTGGCTCTCAAGTATGACGTCTACAAGTTTGTCATGATTTCCACCGACAAGGCTGTCAATCCCACCAACGTGATGGGCTGCACCAAGCGCCTTGCCGAGATTTACTGCCAGTCGCTGTTCTTTGAGGCACAACACCGGGGCAAGAAGACGCAGTTCATCACCACCCGCTTTGGCAACGTGCTGGGCAGCAACGGCTCGGTGATTCCGCTCTTCCGCAAGCAGATTGCCGCCGGCGGCCCTGTCACCGTCACACACAAGGAGATTATCCGCTACTTCATGACTATCCCCGAGGCCTGCTCACTCGTGCTCGAGGCGGGCTGCATGGGCAGCGGTGGCGAGATTTATATCTTTGATATGGGCGAGCCGGTCAAGATTTATGACCTCGCGCGGCGCATGATTTCGCTGGCGGGCCTCAAACCCGGTGTGGACATCAAGATTGAGGAAATCGGACTGCGTCCCGGCGAGAAACTCTACGAGGAACTGCTCAACGACAAGGAGAAGACCACCGCCACCGTCAACAAGAAAATCATGATCGCCAAGGTCAAGATCTATGACTATCAGGAGGTGTGTGCCCATCTCGACAACATCATCAAGTTGGCTTCGGCTGGCGATGTCCACGGCATGATCTATGCCATGAAGGAGTTTGTCCCCGAGTACAAGAGCCAGCACAGCCGTTTCGAGGCCATCGACAAGGAAATCGAGGGCGAAGAGACACCCGCTTCACCCGAAGTGGTTCAGCAATCGGCCGAGTAGCCGCAACTGCCGGTTTCCGATGAAAATAAAGCGAGCCCCGATCGTCGATTGACGGTCGAGGCTCGTGATTTTTTTTCCTCTGCTATGGTAAGCGGGTCGTGGGGCTTAATCGCAAGGAGAGGTCAGGACTGGAACACCTCGTACTTGTCGCGGGGACGCCAGTGAAGCGTCAGCACCCACATCGTCAGCACGGCCAGCACCAGGGTGATGACAATCATCGTGCCGAGCATCGACCACGAGAGCATGCGGCCCATCGAGGCGTAGTAGATGTCACGCATGTTGTTGATGTCCATGTCCAGCACCGTGTCGTAGTCAATCCACAGCACACAGGTCTTGGAGAACGGGATAAGCGACATCACGGCATAACTGCTGATGACACCCCAGCGGCCGCGGCAGTTGCCGAAGAGTTTGCGAAGGCCCTCGGCGATAAAGCCAAAGATGAAGCAACCCAGAGCCAGGAATTCATGACCCTGGCCGAGGATGAAATTCAAGAGCAGGAGCATCACGGCGCACAACATGGCCATGCCGGGAATGGGATAGCGCTGGCACAACTTGAAATAGGGCCAGGCGGCGATGACTGCGGCGGGAACTGCGGCGTAGGTCCAAGCGTAGGGATGGAACCAGCCCGCTACCTCGACTATAAAAAATGCCAGTACATAGAGCAGCGATAATGCTAATACTCTTAAAACCTTCTTAGTCATAGTGTTATCTGAATCTTTTTCAGGTCAAAAATTGCTATCGATTGCGCAAAGATACGCTAAAATGGCTAATTTGCAATACATTGTCATATTTTTTCGCATTTTTCTTATGCTTTTTGGGCTGATTTGGACCTCTTTACATCGCATCTGTAACTGCGTTTAGGGTCTTTAACAGGTGCGGTGCGGGGGAATGCGAAAAATGTTGTACCTTTGCCGCTGTGAAGATCATCCGGTCCAGATATTTGCCGTTCAAGGGATACTCAGCCATCAACCTGTTGGGGGTGATGTTTGTCCACCCCGGGGTGTACCTGAGCAATGAACTGATCAATCACGAGCGCATCCACACTGCTCAGCAGCGCGAGATGCTGTTCGTGTTCTTTTACTTGGCCTATGTGGTGGAGTGGCTGATCAGGCTGTGCATGCGTGGCAATGCCTACCGCAACATCTCGTTCGAGCGTGAGGCGCACAGCAACCAGCGCAACCTGTCCTACCTGTCCAGCCGCCCCCATTACGCGTGGGTACGCTACATGCGTCGCCGGCGTCTTCACGACCGACATTAGTTAATTATCATCAAGAGTACAATGAAGAAAACGGTTCTTTCAATACTGTTGGCGATTGCCGCCGCCCTGCCTGCAATGGCCTATACAGCCCAGGAGGCAGTCGACCTGTTTGTATCACACAGCACCCTGCGCTACGCGTCAGTGGGCGTGACGGTCATCGACCTCGATTCGGCCAAGACCATTGCCTCCTACCGTCCTGACCAGTCCAACATCACTGCATCGACGATGAAGACGGTGATCTCGTCGGCAGCCTTGGGTCTCTTGGGACCACATTACCGCTTTGAGACACCGGTCTATCTTGACGGCGAGGTCAGCGACGGCTGCTTCACGGGCAACATCATCGTGCGCGGCATGGGAGACCCCACGCTGGGCTCGGTGAACCTGCCCAATCAGGCCAACATCGTCGATGAGATAATCAACGCTCTGCGTGCACGAGGCATCACGCGCGTCAAGGGTGCGGTCATCGGCGATGACAGTTACTACGGATACCCCTACTATGACTTGGATTGGGACGTGGGCGACCTGGCCTACGCCTATGGCGCAGCGGTCCATGCCCTGAATTTCCATGACAACGTGATGAACGCCTCGTTCACCATCGACTCGCGCGGACGCATCACGCAGCAGTCGGTAACGCCGCCAGTGCCGGGGCTGCAGATCATCAGCCGTTGCCGCTCCAGCCGCGGTCGCAACGCCATCACGCCCTACATGGACTACAGCGTGCCCGCACTGGTGCTCACTGGCGATGTCTCGTCGACCAAGTCCTACCGCAGCACCTATGCCAATCCCACGCCGGCACCCATGCTCGTCGACAGCCTGGAGCGCGCACTGCTGCGCAGCGACATCCGTTATGACAACGTCCCCGATGCCTACGACGGTGCCATGGCGGCTGAGCGCTCGCTGCTCGTGCTGCACAAGTCACCCGAACTGACCGAAATCATCACCTCGCTGCTCGACCGCAGCGACAATATGTTTGCCCACTCGCTGCTGCGGGCCATCGGCGCACGTGACTGGGAACTCAAGGGCAAGGAAGCGATGACCAGCAACCTGGACTCTGTTGGCGTCGAGGCCGTGGAACGCTGGCTCAGGCAGCAGGGCATCGATACCGACCCCCTGTTTATGCGTGACGGCAGCGGTCTGGCAAGGGGTAACAAGGCCTCGGTCAACTTCTTCGGCGACATGCTCACGATGATGGCCGACCGCCGATTTGACGGCGTGCGCCTGTGTGACCTGATGCCTACCGCATCCGACCGCGTTGGCAGGACGCTCAAGTCCAACCCGCTGAGCGGCAACATCGTCCTCAAGTCGGGCAGCATGAGGCACGTACAGTGTTTTGTGGGCTACTATCCTGCCGACAAACCGCGCTATGCCTTTGCCGTGCTGGTCAACAATTTCAACTGTTCACATGCCGATGTAAAGGAGCAGATAGGAGTCTTGCTTTGCAATCTTTTTGACGGAATATAGTTGGTGTTTCAAAAAAAATACCTAAACTTGTAGGTTAATAGTAAAACAAATCCTTGGCGCTTGTCGCTAAGCCCCAATACTACAGAAGATTATGAATATGTCGATTGAAAAAATGCTGTCTCATGTCTATGAGATTGAAGGATTGATGCTCGTCGCCCGCCGTCTGGGTGAGGAGAATACACCCGAGGTCATTACCAATAAAATCCAGCGCAAGGTACGCGAACTGGCCGACATGTGCGGCGTGGTGCTGCCTGTCGACGACGCTGACGAGCAGGTCCCCGAGGTTCCTGCCGTTCCCGAGGATGTCCAGGCTCCCGAGCCTGAAAAGCCCCAAGATGCCGCCGAGCCTCAGGAACACCTGCCCGAGGACGACTATGATGCCGACGAGACCTGGCAGCATGACAATGGCGAGGAGTTCAAAGAGGTGTTCTCTCTCGACTATCAGGAACCGAGCCATGATCCGGTAGACAAGAACGAGGTGCCCGTCGCCGACCGTGAACCCGACGATGACATCACCGTCGAGTTTATCGAGGCCGAGGACGAGGAAGAAGCCCCCGCAGCGGTAACGCCTCCCGAGTTCAAACCCACACCGACGCCTCCGGCATTTAAGCCTGCCGAAGAAGAAAACGTCAACATTCCCGCCACTGATAAGGACAGCGAGGTCACGCCGCCCGCCATTGACCCACTCGATGAGTTGTTCAACGACGAGCCTGTGCCCGAACCCGATCCCGAAATCGTTCCCGAGGCCGTTGCCGAACCAGGCATTCCCGCTGAACTCATCGAGCCCGATGACAAACTGCTCGAACCCGAGGACGAGATGCCGCTGCCGCCGGTTCCCACCGATTTCCCCGAGGTGGAAGACCCCTTTGAACCCGAGAACGAACAGCCCCTGCGTGTCGACGAGAAACTGCAGCGCCACCTGTCCAAGGATATCCGTAAGGCCTTCTCGCTGAACGACCGCTTCCGTTTCCAGCGCGAACTGTTTGCCGGGAGCGCAAGAGCGATGAACACCGCGATTGAGCAGATCGAGATGATGAACAGTTACGGCAACGCCGAACTCTACTTCTACAGCCAACTCAACTGGGACCGCGAGAGCGAGGCCGTGCAGGACTTCATGGCTATCGTGCGCAACCACTTCCAGAAGTAATATTTTCCCCTGACTGCGATGGCTGGCAAGTTATACATAGTGCCCACTCCTGTGGGGAACCTCGGCGACATGACCCCAAGGGCCGTCGAGGTCCTCAAGGCTGCCGACATTGTGCTTGCCGAGGACACGCGCACCAGCGGAGTGCTGCTCAAGCACTTCGACATTGCCACGCCCATGCGCAGCCACCACAAGTTCAATGAGCACGAGGCCGTCAATGCCGTGGTGCGACAGTTGAGCGATGGCGCCGTCATGGCGCTCATCAGCGATGCGGGAACACCGGGCATCAGCGACCCCGGATTCCTGCTCTCGCGCGAGTGCAGGCGCCAGGGCATCGAGGTGGAGACCCTACCGGGTGCCACGGCCTTTGTGCCGGCGCTGGTCAACTCGGGACTGCCGTGCGACCGCTTCGTGTTCGAAGGCTTCCTGCCGCCCAAGAAGGGCCGTGCCACGCGGCTCGAGGAACTCAAGCAGATGACCATGACGATGGTCTTCTATGAGTCGCCCCTCAGGCTGCTGAAGACCCTGCAGCAGTTTGCCGAGGCCTTCGGACCTGACCGCGAGGCAAGCGTGGTGCGCGAAATCAGCAAGTTGCACAACACCACCCACAACGGCACCCTGGGCGAACTGGTCGACTACTTCACCGCCAATCAGCCTCGAGGCGAAATTGTCATCATCGTGGCTGGACGTCCGCCCGAGGCACAGGCCAAGGTGGACAAGTATGCCGCTTTTAAGCAAAAGAACGCCAAAGTTTAAGCAATACTGAATATTCTGTAAATCAAGCACTTGACATTTAAAGAAAACAATTAAAACGCAATAGGTATGAGAAAGATTCTTTATGTTATATGGATAATCGGAGGGCTCTCCATGTTGCCGTCTTGTCACGGCGGCAACGAGGCCGATCGCGAAGCCCAGCGCAAGGATTCCATCAATGCCGTGCTGCAGGATTCCATTAACACGGCCAATGCCGAGAGGGACAGCCTCATGGAACTCATGTCGGACATCTCGGACGGTATGGCGCGCATCAAGGAGATGGAAGACTATGTGTCGGTGAACAACCTCAGCAGCGAGACCCCCGACCGCAAGAAACAGTTGCGTGAAGACATGGCGATGATTCAGCGTGATATCATCGAGTACAAGAACCGCCTGGCTCAACTCGAGAGGAGGCTGAAGCAGTCGACCAACTACAACAAGAACATGCAGAACATGGTTGCCAACCTCAAGCGCCAGATCGAGGATCAGCAGAATACCATCAGCCGCCTCAACGACCAACTCGCGGCAGCACATATCCAAATCAAGAACCTGAACCAGAGCGTCGACTCGCTCACTACAGTCAACAAGGCCGTTACCCAGGAGAAAGAAGAGGCACAGCAGGAGACCAAGAAACTCACCACCGAGGTGAACAACCTCAGTGCCTGCTACTATGTCATCGGCTCCAAGAAGGAACTCAAGAAGAACAAAATCATCGAGACGGGTTTCATGCGCAAGGACAAAATTCTTGAAGGAGACTTCGAGATGGCCTATTTCACCAAGGCCGACCGCCGCACCCTGAGCGAGATACCCCTTCACAGCAAGAAGGCAAAGGTCTTGACCAACCATCCCAAGGATTCCTACGAGATTGTGGAGCATGGCAATGTCAAGACCCTGAAGATCCTGAATCCCGACAAGTTCTGGGAGAAGAGTAATTTCCTTGTGGTCCAGATTAATTGATGCGCGTCGTCCTGGCATTTGATAAGTTCAAGGGCTCGGCGACGTCTCAGCAACTCAACGATGCAGCATTTGACGCCCTCGCTGCGCTGCAGGGCGTGACGGCCTGCCGTGTCCCTGTCGCCGACGGTGGCGACGGCACGACCGTGGTGTTGGCTTCGGCTTGCCGGGGACAATGGGTCTCTATGCCCACGATGGGCCCGCTGCTGCAACTGCCGCCCGTTAATGCATCTTATTTCATGTGTGACGATGGCACGACCCTCATCGAGGTAGCCGCAGCCAGCGGTTTGTCGTTGCTGGCCGATGCACAGCGCGATGTGATGCGGGCGTCGACCTACGGCACGGGCCTGGTCATGCGCGACGCGATGGAGCGTGGCAGCCGTCACATCGTCTTGGGTCTGGGAGGCTCGGCCACCTGCGATGCGGCGATGGGCATCCTGTCGGCTCTGGGCGCCGAATTCCTTGATGCCGACTCCCGTTACCTGTTTCCCTGCGGAGAATCGCTCGGCAAGATTGAGCACATCGGCACCGCAGGCCTGCCTCAGGCCGTGCGTGACTGCCGTTTCACCCTGTTGACCGACGTGGACAACACCCTGTGCGGCGAGCGTGGCACGGCGCGTGTCTTTGCTCCGCAAAAGGGGGCAACACCCGCCCAGGTCGAGCAGTTGGAACAGGCCATGGAGCATGTCACCTCCATCGTGGGCAAGGACATCGCATCTATGCCGGGCTGCGGTGCTGCCGGTGGTATTCCGGCGCTGATGATGCATCTGCTGGACTGTGAACTGCTACCCGGAGGGCCCTATGTGCTGCAGCGCGCAGGCTTGTGCGAGGCCCTTGATGGTGCCGACCTGGTCATCACCGGTGAGGGACGCCTCGACAGTCAGACGCTGATGGGCAAGGGGCCCGGCTGCGTCATTGCGATGGCCCGTGAGCGCAATATCCCCGTGGCTGCCGTCTGCGGCACGATAGCACCTGACTTTGACCTGGAGGCTTCAGGACTTGTCGATGCCATCGCCGTGAGCGACGGCCTGCCCTCCGACGTGGCGATGGACCCCGCCGGCACCCTCATGCGCGTTGCCAACGCCGTCCACGACCTCCTCACCACCCGCCACTAACCCCTGAGCAAAAAAATCAAAGATATAAATATCGCCCCTGAAGACTGAATGTCGCAACCATAACCGTGCCTTGCACGGGAAATTTAATTATAAAATTAATTTGATCAATTTCCCGCCCGCAGGGCGGTTATTATTGCCATTAGTTTTGTAAATAAACGGCTGGGCAACAAAGAAAAAAGGCAAGGCTCCGACGCGACGCGTCAGGGTCTTGCCTGTTCTCTAATCCTGTATCAATTTTTGCGGCGTGCCGCTAAAATTTCATGTACAGGCGGCGGTTGCGGTTGGGGCGGTGGCTGACGTGGATCCAGCGGCATCCTTTCTCGTCGATGCATTGGTCCACGGGCAGGTCCAACTGCTTGATGAGAGCCAGCAGGCGCCTGTTGCGGGCTTGAGTGCCGACGGTGATGTCGGCAGCCTCGCCGCGCTGGTGCTGGCTCGTGGGGGTGCCGCCCACGATGCGGTTCAACTCGGGACAGCGGTAGCCGCTGTTGACGTGGATGGGCCCGCCCCATGCCTCGCGCAGCGGGTCGAGCACGTTGTCGACGAGGGCGTGCAGCGCAGCGACGGCACTGGCGGGCGGCCTGTTGTCGATGCCCAGACGGCGTGCGGTGTCAGAGCGCGTCAACTCGCTGATGGTGAAGTACTTCATCGCGACGTGATGCGCATGTGCGCCTTGGGATAACGCAGCACCAGGCACGAGGCCTCGGTCATCACCAGCGCGTCGACGTTGCGCACACCGCTCTTCTTGAGGTTGAGTTGCTCGGTGCTGAAGGGGATGTGGGTATACTTCTGGATATACTCGGGGTCGATGACAATGCCGTCGTTCTCCATGCCCACCTCGTCAAACACCTCGCTCAGCAGTACGTACAGGCAACCGAATTTCGACCTCAACTCGGTGAAGTCGATGCCCCACTTGCTCACATGTTGGCCGGCGGTAATCACGCGGGAATAGTCCAGTTTGCTGATCTTGCTGATCAGGCCGCTGCCGCCGATGAGGATTTTGCGCTTGCTGCCCGTGTTGCCGGTGAAGGCGCGGCGCATCAGTTCCACCATCCTCTCCTCGTCGAGCGGCGTGGTGGCTTCGAGGTAGAACTCCTTGCCGGCCTGGCTCCAGATGCCGCCGGTGAAGTAGACGTACTCCTTCTTGGTGGCGTCCCACATCTGCCTGGCGACACCGAACAGGTAGGACTTCTCCATACCCAGTCGCATGTCGTAGACGGCGGCCTCTTCCTGGTCGCTCATGGTCCAGCCCACCTCCTTGTTCGACAGGCGCTGCAGCGTGGACTGCTCGACCTGCATCTTGATGAACTTTCATAAAAAGTAGTTGAGATGTTTTCAACTATATCATGTCATATTCCCTTGAAGATCTGGCACAGGTTGCGGCTCTTCTTGGGCAACGACTCGAACTGCGGCGACTGGACGTCGAGTTCGCTGGCGGCACGTCCCATGCGCACCAGGGTCGTTCCTGCAGTGATGTCAGGGAAGCACCTGGGCACTCCATTGATGGTAGGTCCGTTGACGGCCATTACCGTCACGCCGTTGGCATCACGTGACACCACATAGAGCATCAGGTCCTGGGCGCTCTCGGTCGTGCCGTCGGCCTCATAACCCGACGTGTTCTGCACCAGGATGGTGTCGGTGGGGTCAAAGATCTCGTTGCTGCTGGTGTTGATAACCTCCATGGGGGGCTCGTCCCCAATCGAGGGATTGCTCTCGGGGATGCCCGTGCTCAGTTTTGCTTTGGTCAGTTTGGTGTCCACGCTGTAAAAATCCACCACCATGCTGCCGGCATGCTTGCTGCCGCCGTAGCGCGATATCTGGTCGATGGGCGTTGACATCGGGCGGATTTTCACGATTTGCTGGTCAATCTCGTTGAGCAGCAGGTCGGGCGATCCCTGGTGCGACAGGTCGGTGGTCAGCGGACCGTCGACGACGTGCTTGCCGCCCTCGACACCGGTGACGAGCATACCCACGGCCATCGTGGTGGCGCTGCCATCGCTGCCCATGCACGACGAGAGGATGGCGATCAGGATCATGGTGATGACAAAGATGATGAGTTTCTTGTGGCTGCGCATCCAGCGCAGTGCTTTACGGATTTTAATCATGTTCATGGCATTTAAATTTAAATAATTCAACAATAACTCTTAACTCTTAACTCTTAACTCTTACCTGTCCCAGATGCTGCGGCGGCAGTATTGGGGGAAGACGGGCGTGCTCTCGGCTTCGACGTCGTTGTCGGGGCGCTGGTGCATCACGGTCTCGATTTTCTCGTTGCGGCCGCGCAGGAATCCCGCTGCATCGGCGTTTTTCACATCGTCGTCGTGCGTGAGGCCCCGCACGAGCGTGGTGAGCACTTCGGCCGACAGCGACGAGACGGGTTACCCGTCGGTAAGTTCAGTCAGGCGCTTGCTCAGGTCCTCGTCAAGGGCCAGTTGGGCAATCCTGTCTTCAAGGGTGGGGGAGGCGGACGTGTCCTGGACCTCGGTGTGTTCTTCACTGTGGCGAAAGGGCGGTGGCGTGACCACCGGTGTCGCCTGCTGTGGCTGTTCCAGTTGTTCTTGTTCGTTGTTCATGACATTGATAGGTTTTAAATAAAAGTGAATATGGATGTTTTCAGGAGGGAACGGGATGTCGTCAAGTTTCTGGGTAACTATTCAGCCAAAACACCCGACACCAAATATCACGCTAAGTCGCAAAGACGCTAAGTTTTTTGATTTTCAGACAATGATCATAGTCAAAACAGGGAAATTTCTTGATAGATTGAAGCATTTCATTTCGTCTGGCATATCATAAACTTATTTCGTAACGTATTAAATATTAAACTCTTAGCGACTTAGCGCCTTAGCGTGAGGGAAATGGCTGAATGGTTGTAACTGCGATTCCATTCCCTTAATTTAAGTGAATACGGATTATTGTCAGGCGTCGGGTGCCGGACACAATTGTGCGATCTTGCGGTCTCGCTGGCGGCGGAAGGCCTCGAACGTGTCGAACACGTCGCTCAGCGCGATGTTGGCATTCTCGCTCTGCAGTTGGTAGGCACCGCCGCTGTTCACGGTCGGGTTCTTGCCCTGCAGGGCACCGCTCACGCCGCTGATTTCCTCAAACAGTTTCATCTGCAGTTCAATCATCTGATAGGCACCGAAGTTGGTGCTGTTGGCGCTCACCTGCTCGGGCTTGGCATCGCCCAGGCGGGGATTGTAGGGCAGCAGACCGTTGGCGCTCGACCAGCAGCGCCGCACGTCCTCCCACGTCCACCCGTCAGGCAGGGCCGTCTCGGGGAACAGCAGCACGCCCTTGGCGCTGGAGCGCATCGTCTGGTCGAGCAGCGAGATCATGCGGTTGACGTGCTTCTGCGTGTCGATGATGTCCTCGACAACGGCATGCACCTCGCCGTCGGTGAGCGGGTAGAGTTTGATGACGAACGGGTGGCTGCCGTGAGGCCAGGGGGAGTCGTATTCGGTCAGCAGGTCGCCCATGGGGCTGAACCAGCGGCAGTGCCACACGGTAGCGATGTCCCAGCGTGTGGTGACGTCGGGCAGGGCCTTCAGGCGCTGGCTCATCGTCACAGGCTCGACGCTGAGTGTACCCTCGCGGCGGTTGTGGCACACGACGACCTCACGACTCTCGAGCGTCCACACCTCGATGGCGCGGCACTTGCCGTCGCGGCCGTGCCAGAAGTCGGTCCCTAACTGCGAGTCGGCTCCCAGACGCGTGGTGAAGTCGGCAAGACGGCTGTCGGCGCTGTCGGTGTACAGGCGCCTCACCCAGGCCGCCTTGCGCGGGTTGCCGTCGGCCACACGGCGCAGCAGTTGAGCGATGTTCAGGTCGTGCAGTTGGCCGATGAGTTCACAGTCCCATGAGCGCGGGTCGTCCATCGTGCCGGCAAACACCTTGTTCACGTTGACGTTGTCGACGCGCACGTGCTCGCCGCTGCCCGGCTCGTGGCCGATGTCCACGCGCTGGATGCAGCAACCCGAGATGAGGAACTCCTCCAGAGCGCGGCTGTCCATCTCGTCGAGTTCGTTGGCTTGCCTGATGCTTTCCAGCGCCGCCGATGCGGCATTGCCCTCACGCTTGATGTACAGGGAGCGGAAACGCCCCACGATGGTCTTGATCAGTTGCCTGATCAGGTTGTTGGTGATGCTCTCGCAGCCCTGGCTGGCCAGATGCTCGCCCTCGGTCATGACGCGTCCCTGTTGGTCCTTGACCAGGTCGCCCCACTGGTCGCCGTAGGCAAACCGCTTGTTCCTCAGTCGCGCCTGGCGCAGCCCGGCGGCGTTCATCCAGGCCTGGTAGGCGGCCCGCAGCACGCGGGTGTGTTGTTCGTTGGTGGTCGGTGTCTTCATGGTAATCATTTTTTGTGTTTGTTTGGTTGATGTCGGTTGGTGCAGCCCGTGGCAGGGTGCCTGATGGCGGCTTCCCGACTGTTGGCACCGCAAAATTACATTCGCGCCAACGGGCCCCACCATGTCAAAAAGCACAATTCAAAAAAAGCTCGTTAATGTTGTTGTAAATCAACCATTTTTATTATCTTTGCGCCCGCTAAAAACGAAAAACCTTAATATGGAGAAATTTGCCACTGCGTTATCAAGTGATTTGCATGCTTTCCTGCTGAAACGTGACGCTGTTGACGAGCGCTTGCCCGAGTGCCCCGATGTGGAGGAAAAATGGCCGGCCATCGCCGAGGCTTACCTGCCCGACGGTGCTCGTGAGTTTTCCAACTATCCTGTGGCCTCGCTGGGGTGGATGATGTTCGTCGCCATGGCTGTTGCCAAGTTCTGGGACACCGACTGGGAGCGTTACAGCAAGGAGGAGAACCTGTATCTCATGCTGCGCGACAAGAGGGGGTATGACAACCTCGACGAGTATATCCTCGACGAGGTCCTCGATCTGCACGGTGATGCGGCCGAGCAGATGCAGACCCTCGTGGGCGACTGTGCCGAGCGGACGAAACGTGCCCTCTACGCCCAGGACATCGAGCCGGGCACCGTCGATGCCTTCAAGGCCTATGTCGCTTGTCTGCAGACGATGTATCAGATGGGGATGGCTGTGCAACTCAAGGCCATGGGCTACCACATGACTCGTATTTGATAACCAGGCGGCGACAACAGTATTTTCAACTTATAACCACTTTAAACTTAACATCTCGAGAATATGAAGAAAGTCTTATTGATTAATGGTTCGCCCCACGAGAAGGGCAACACCTATTTCGCATTGAACGAAGCGGCCAAGACCCTTACCGAACTGGGTCTCAAGACCGAAATCTATTGGATAGGCACCAAGCCGGTGCGTGGCTGCATCTCTTGCGGCGGTTGTGTGACCGCCAACAATGGCCACTGCGTTTTTAATGATGACATCTGCAACGAGGTCATCGACAAGATGAACGAAGCCGACGGCCTCATCGTTGGTTCGCCGGTCTACTTCGGCACGCCTACGGGTTCGGTGATGAATCTGGTGCACCGCATGCTCTTTGCCGGTGCCAAGGTGTCGGGCAAGCCCGCTGCCGCTGTCGCCGTGTGCCGCCGTGGCGGTGCCACCGCAGCCTTCCAGACCCTGCAGATGCCTTTCCAGATGGTGAACATGCCGCTGGTGACCTCGCAGTACTGGAACATCGCCTACGGCCGGGAGCCGGGCGAGGCCCGCCTCGATGCCGAGGGCATGCAGACCATGAGGACCATGGCCCAGAACATGGCGTGGATGATCCGCCAGTTGAACACGGGAACGGCACCGAAGCCGGAGTACGAACCCTGGCAGGGCACCCACTTCATCCGCTGATGCAGGCCGACCGCGACCCGATGGGACGCGCCATCGCCGACTATCACCGTGATGGCAAGGCGGCGCGGCTGCGTGTCTTCTCGCCGATGTTCGACGAGGACGAGATACCCGTCGCCAAACTGTTCCGCACCCTCGACGAGATGCCTGACATCGAGCGCGAGGCGTTGCTCACGGCCGCTGGAGCCATCCTCGACGTGGGCGCCGGTGCCGGATGCCATGCCCTGGCCTTGCAGGCGATGGAGAAGCAGGTCACAGCCATCGACATCTCGCTGCTGGCCGTGGCGACGATGCGTGAGCGCGGCGTCAAGGACGTGCGTGAGCAGGACTTTTTCACGCTCGACGGACCGCAGTTCGACACGATCCTCATGCTGATGAACGGCATCGGCATCGTGGGTACGCTCTCGCGCATGGACGCCTTCTTCATGCAGGT
The DNA here is from genome assembly GCA_900320245.1 of uncultured Prevotellaceae bacterium. Taxonomy (GTDB): domain Bacteria; phylum Bacteroidota; class Bacteroidia; order Bacteroidales; family Muribaculaceae; genus Sodaliphilus. The sequence continues at coordinate 36,470 of ONRP01000009.1, read as the reverse complement.
CGACCGTCTGCTGGCACCTGGAGGACAGTTGCTGTGCGACTCCAGCGACATCTGCTACGTGTTCGAGGACGAGGACGGCATCATCGACCTCACGGGCATCGACGGCTACTATGGCGAATTGACCTATAGGATGCAGTACCGCGACGTCAAGGGCGAACCCTTCCCCTGGCTCTTTATCGATGCCGAGACCCTGCGCGAGCAGGCCGCCGCCCACGGCTACCACTGTGACATCCTCGTGCGCGGCCCCCACTACGACTACCTCGCCCGCCTCACCCGCAAGAGGTAACCTCATTCATTATCAACAATAGGAAAGGCAAGAAGAAATCGCTCTTCTTGCCTTTCTTATATCACCCTGTCGATGTTAATGTCAACGTCGTGTCCTGTATGTAGGCTTAGTCATTATTTACTAAGTCTAAGAATTTTGAGCCACGGCCTGTGATGTTGCCATTTTCATCAATGAGGATCAAATGTATGGCTGATTGATTCAGACCATACAGTTCAAGAGGCTTGTAGAGTGCCTGCTTACCAATGATAACAGGAAACTTGATGTCTGCTCCCTCAATGGCGCTTGCGGCTGCCTCGGGGTTATCAAAAACAGATACACCAACAACCATTGTACCGCCGCTTTCCTTCGATTCCGCTATTCGTTGCAGTTCGTTAAGTAATTGTATCGTATTGGGGTCTGTTTGCACTATATTGCTGGGCCAGAAAAAGAACAGTAGGGTCTTGCGACCATCTTTTCCAATATAATCTGACAACTTTTGCGTCTTTCCGTCCTTATCAGTGATTTCAAAGTCCACATACTTCTTGCCTACTTTAGTCAACTCCTTTTGACGGGCTATATACTTTTGCCTTTCGATATATTTGAGTTGGGCATATTCAGCGGGAGCCTCCTTGAGCAATGCGTCAATTTCTGCTTCAGAAAAATCTTTAAGACTGAGATATTGACAAAATGCCCATTGTCCAGCCAAATTGTCTTTGTTCTGTTCGTAAAAGTTTAAATATTCCTTGTAATATTGCTCATAGTCTTGAGAACTCATGAGTTTGTAGACGGCATTAGCGTAGCAGTCCTCCCACAATACCTTGTTGAGGGGACCGGATGCTTCAAAGTTACTCTCCTTATCGATTTTGACATTGGTTTCTCCTTCATTAACGATAAGGTAGAACATGGGGTAGGTGTGCAGGGCGTCATCACGGAGTGAGGCAAGGAAGGGCTTGTCAAAAGTTCCTTCAAACGTGCATTTGTTCCCCTCAAGGGTAGCAACGGCAATGGTGTCGTTGGTGTCATAGTTGATTAAATAGACTTGGCCTTTATAATCAGAGTCATATTCGACATTTACTTTGAAACTCTTGCTGCACGAGGCGAGCAGTAATAATGCTGAAAACAGGAATACTAATTTTTTCATAATGATTTAGGAATTGATTAATAACTTACAAAGATAGTCATTTTTTTTCTCGGTTGTCCTTACAAAGTACAAGAAAGACAAAAAAGAGGTTTTTCTTTCTTGTCTTTCTCGTCATCTCGAGCCAAGTGCCGTCAAGCAATTAATGGTTGTTCATGGTTGTTTGAGATTGTAGCGTTGTGTGTCCTTTAAAAAAGAACCTTAGCATTTTAGTGTGAGTCAATTCGTGATAATTGAGTGCGGAAGCCAAAATTAGTTGAATTCGTGAAATTCGTAGTTTAAGTCCTTATCGGCAAGCGTGAGTCAATTCGTGCTAATTGAGCGCGGCAGCCAAAATTAGTTGAATTCGTGAAATTCGTAGTTTAAGAACTTATTGTGAGGAAATAAAGTGCTTTTCATGGTATTGGTTTCAGGGCTTATGGGGCGAGCGCGGCGGCGATGGCGTCGGCGGTGTCGGGATTGTCGATGAGGTACTGCTTGGCGGCTTCACGGCCCTGGCCCAGGCGTCCGTCCTGCCAACTGAACCAGGCACCGCTCTTCTTGATGATGCCGGCCTCGACGCCCATGTCCAGGATTTCGCCCTCGCGGCTGATGCCGCGGCCGTAGATGACGTCAAACTCGGCCTTGCGGAAGGGTGGGGCGACCTTGTTCTTCACGACCTTGACGCGCGTCTGGGCGCCCAGCACGTGTTCGCCGTCCTTGATGTGGGCCAGGCGGCGGATGTCAAGGCGCACGCTGCTGTAGAACTTCAGCGCGTTGCCGCCGGTGGTTGTCTCGGGATTGCCGAACATCACGCCCAACTTCTCGCGCAACTGGTTGATGAAGATGCAGCAGGTGCGTGTCTTGGCAATAGTGGCGGTGAGTTTCCTCAGTGCCTGGCTCATCAGACGGGCTTGCAGGCCCATCTTGCTCTCGCCCATCTCGCCCTCGATTTCGGCCTTGGGGGTGAGGGCGGCAACGCTGTCGATGACAATGACGTCGATGGCGGCCGAGCGGATGAGTTGGTCGGCAATCTCCAGCGCCTGCTCGCCGTTGTCGGGCTGCGAGATCCACAGGTTGCGCGTGTTCACCCCGACGGCCTCGGCATAGGAGCGGTCAAAGGCGTGCTCGGCGTCGATATAGGCTGCGATGCCGCCCATCTGCTGCGCCTGGGCGATGGCATGCAGCGCCAGCGTCGTCTTGCCCGAGGCTTCGGGACCGTAGATCTCGATGATGCGTCCGCGCGGGTAGCCGCCCACGCCCAGCGCCCTGTCAAGACCGATGGACCCGGTGGGGATGACGTCGACGTCCTCGATGCTCTCGTCGTTCATGCGCATGATGGCACAACTGCCAAAGGCTTTCTCAATCTTGGCCACCGCATTCTGCATCACCTGCAACTTCATGGGGTCGACCTCGGCGCTGCGTGGCATGGTCTCGGCAACGTGGTTGTTCACAATGTCGGGCGTGCCGATGCTCAGCACCTGTTGCCCGTCAATCATCACTTCTTGTTTTAAAATCTGCTCAGTCATAGTTCTATTAAGTTTTAAGTTGTTGGTTCTGTCTGTTTTTGAAACTCCAGAGGGCTTGGAGCCCGGGAATCGTTTCACGGTGCAAAGAAACTATGACCGAGTGCAAGTTTTAGGCACTGCCAATCAAAAGATAGTTAAATCCCGTCAAGTCATAATGTCTATCCCTAGAAAATGTTGACAGATTTGAGAGCGATTAACTAAGTTGGTTTACACTAATTTTATCGTTCGCCTAAACCGGGTTGACAGTTTGGCGATTTTATCACTGAATGGGTTCACAGCTCTCGAGGTTTCCCTGATTGGGTTTACAGCGCAAAGGTATAAACAAAATGTCTGATGCGGATGCTTTTCGCAATTTATTGTTACATTTGCAACTGGAAGCCGAAGAGGAAACGGGCTCTGCTGGGGAGCAACCCGCCAGCAATAGGCTTCCGCGCTACGCTGAGCGAGCATGCGGGGCTGACAGGTGTCAGCTTCGCTTTTTTAGCTCAGATTGCGCCCCATGGCTAAGAAAATCCTATGTAGGCGCGGGCCTTTCCTCCCAGGGGTTGCGCCAACATCTTTTCTGTGGACCCGATTGGCGGTGGACCACATCGGGCGTTTTCATGCCGATGCTGCGGTGCGGCCGACGGGTGTTGTAGAACTCAATGATTCTGTGCAGTTCGGTGCGGCATGTGTCCATGTCAGGTATCCGCATCTTGTAGAGCCACTCGGTTTTCAGTATCCCGTTGGCGCGTTCGGCGATGGCGTTCTCAAGGGGATCACCGCTCTGGGTCATGCTTATCATGATGTTATGCTTCCTGAGTTCCTTGACGTAGGCATAACTGCAGTACTGGCAGCCCCTGTCGGAGTGGTGAATCAGCCAGGAAGATGTCTCACCGTCAATCGTGGACAGCGCCATCTTCAATGCCGCCAGCGGATAGCAGGTCTCCAGCGTCGGCCCGACGGCCCATCCCATGATCCTGTGCGAATAGGCATCGGTGACGAGCGACAGGTAGCACACGCCTTCCTCAGTCTCAACATACGTTATGTCGCTGACCCATATCTCGTTGGGCCGCGACGGAACGATGTCGCGTATCAGGTTGTCATACTTGCGGAAAGGATGGTCCGAGTCCGTCGTCTTGTAGTGGCGACGGCGCTTGATCTGCACCATCAGCCCGTGCTTGCGCATGATCTCGATGAACGCGTCACGGCCAGGCATGCTGCCGGTTGACCCGAACAGGTTCTTGATGATCAGATAAAGCTTCACACAGCCTAAGCCCGGATTGGACTCGCGCAGGTCCCTTGCCTTCTCCACTATCAGCGGCTCGATGGCCTCATTGGCAAAAGCCTTGTTCTCACGGTGCTTGTAAAAAGCCTGTCTGCTGTAACCAAACAGCCCGGTAAGAGTGCCCAAACCGTTCTTGGGGCACTCCTGCCGGAGCAGACTTACTGTTTGGTGCCAGATTTTTTTCTTATCGGGATGTTGAATGTCTCCTCGGCCACATCTATCATCTTGCTGTAGGCCTTGGCACGGAGTTCTTCCATCTCGGCGCGTTTCTCTGCCTGACGGAGCAGCTCCTTCAGTTCCCTGATCTGGTCATCCTTGCTTTTGTTGGCCATATCTGAAGGGTTTACATTATTTTCCTGCAAAGATAGCGATTGTGCTTCACTTATATGTGAAGCCAGCCAGGAAAAAAACGTCGCCTCGGCATTGATCATGTATTTGTCCATGATCTGCCTTACCGTGAATTTCCCTGTGAGAAACTCACGCACAATCTCTACTCGTTCGTCAGGGTCATACCGACGAATCAACTTTTTGACTCGGTGGGTCGTGCTTCGACCGGTCTTGGGGTCCACCTCCGTTACAGTGGATCGTTGTACAAATTCTTGCATTTGGCAATCTCTTTTTGCCGCTCGAATCTGTCAACTTTTTCTAGTTCAAGTCATAATGTAACCGTGCTGGCGCACGGGTAATTATTCAAATTATATAAAATTATGTTGCCCATTGGCGGAATCACTTGAACAAGTAGAGAATCTGTGTAAACATTAATGCCGACATGTTGCTGTCGCAAACGCCCGAAGGGCGGTCATTTGAGTAACCGTGGGTAATGCAATCCGCTGAGCGGTAGCGAAGATGATTGCATCACCCACGGATGGGCAAAACAATCTCCGTCGCTGGAAGCGACCCCATTTGCGCTGGTCCAAGATGAAGGGGGCGCCTTCAGCGACGGGTCACGGTTCATGACACCCCCGATGAATCAGCCACCTTCGCTCTGCTCAGTTGCCTGATTTATCGGGGGTTATTCATAGGCCACCCTACGGGTGTCATTTGTCTGGCAAGAAATTAGATTCAAGTAATCCCGCCAACGGGTTTTTATTCATATTAAAAAATATTTTAAAATTAATTTGAATAATTTCCCGCCCGTAGGGCGGTCATAATTCTAGCCGTTGAATTATGACACACCCTCCTTGACAGGTATAGGATTAGAACCTGATGTTTACCATGATCCGGTCAACACACGGGCAATCAGGGCGGTCACGTCGTTGATGTCGACACCGCCTTGCTGGTCAGTGTTGGCGGCTTCGAGATTGACGCCCGTGGAGTCACCGCTGAGCACAAAGTTGATCAGCACCGTCACGTCGTTGATGTCCACCTGGCCGTTGTTGTTCACGTCGCCACGCAGGAATTCGGGCGCTTCCAGTTCCACCTCCATGATGCCGAAGTAGTCACCCTCGGGATTGACGCTGCTGTCCTTGGTGTAACTCCAGGTAATCGTGTGGGTGCCGGCGGTGAAAACATGGCAGTTGACGCCCCAACTTGTGGGGAATAAAACGCCATACGAATAGATTTCAACGCCGTCAACTTCACAAAGGCATTTGTCGTAAATAGTGCCGCTGCTGCTGCTTTGCTCGCCGCGGGCACGGAGGGTGACAAGCAACCTGGTGCCCTCTTCCACGGTGACGGTGGTTTGCAGGATTGATGTGCTACTGGAGACGCCGCCATTGCCCGACTTGGCATAGACATCGCCATTGTCGTCCATCGCTATAACCCATGGATAATCGCTGCTCGTTGTGAAGTGGAGGTTGCCGCCTTCGGCGTTGAGCACATCGTCCAGGCTGTTGTAGATGCCCTTGATGTTGGTGAATTTGTTCCAGTAGTTGGTATGCCAATAGTTAGACTCGGACTTGGCTGGAACCCATAATACCGCATTTTCATAGGTGCTCGCATCAAACATGGGTTCATGGAACTCCCATGCGTCCTTGCTCAAGCAGGTGATGGATCTCAGGTTGCTGCAATACTGAAATATGTTCAAAGACCAACCGGCGCTATTGTTGAAACGGCAGTTCTTGCCGATGGTGATTGATTCTAACGAAGTGCAATACATGAACGCTATTCCCCCGACATAGGTGACCGCGTCAGGAATGGTCATCGTCGTCAAGCCACTGCAACCATAGAATGCCGCAAGACCGATTGTCTTGACCTTGGAGCCAATCTCTAGGCTGGTGATATCTTTACAATTAAGAAATGCCTGCTGTCCGATTTCGGTCACGTCATAGCCAAGGGCGGTTTCGGGAATGTACCATGAGCCAGATGGCGAATTAAGCGTTGGGCCGACGCATTTAACGGTTGTGCTGCTCGTGATGGCATACTTGAGGTTATGCAGGACGAAGTCATAGTCCACTCCGTTGATGGTGTTGAACAGTTTCCATCCGTCAGCAGCCTGATAAGCACTTTGCACAGCACTCGGCACTTGGAGTTTAGCATTGCTGTAGGCCTCGCTTGGGAAGACATTATTGTTATACAAACTGGGTGGAGTGGTGGCGAAGCATGACACGGTAGTCAACGCGGTACAACCAGCGAATGCTCCTTGATTAATTGCTGTGACCGTTCGTGGAATCGTCACATCTTTGAGACTGGTGCACCCGTTGAACGCATCTGCCTTGATGGTGGTCACACCATATGGAATAACGATGCTCGTGAGGCTCGTACAGTCCTTGAATGAACGCATGAGGTCGAAATTGGTTATCGACTCTGGTAGAGTGACTTTTTGCAGTGAGGTACAACAATAGAACATCTCGCTGCCCATATAAGTGACCGAATTGGGGATCGTGACATAGGTTAATCCCGTCTTGCCCAAGGCATCATAACCAAGGGATGTAACACCGTAGGGGATGCTGATACTGGTCAACTTGGGGCAATTATAGAATGCGAAATTGCCGATACTTGTAACCGAATAAGGAATGTTGACACTGGTCAGATTGGGGCAATTATAAAAAGCGTGATTGTCGATTTTCGTAATCGTATTATTAGGCATGCTGACTGCTGTCAATCCGTCACAATTGCGGAACGCTGAGTTACCAATCCTAGTCACATTATAGGTCACACCATCATGGGTGACAGTGGTAGGGATCGACACGCTGCCTGTGTAACTGTTGTAATTGGGATTGCTGCTGTTATAGGTCACCTCAACGGTATTGGTGCCGATAATGTTGTAATAAAAGCCTGGCTCCGCAAAATCGTGGGCATGGACTCCCATGGTGCATGACAAGGCTGTCGCAAGGACAAAGGTTTTAAAGAGTAGTTTCCTGTTCATAATCGTAATGTTTTAAGAATATACTTGTTTTTGGTGCAAATATAGCAAAAATATGGCGTGAGTAAAGAATAATGTGATAAAAAACAGAAAAAATGAGGAGGGGGCAACACCGTTGCCCCCTCCTCATTGACAGGTATAGGATTAGAACCTGATGTTTACCATGACCCGGTCAACACACGGGCAATCAGGGCGGTCACGTCGTTGATGTCGACACCGCCTTGCTGGTCAGTGTTGGCGGCTTCGAGATTGACGCCAGTGGAGTCACCGCTGAGCACAAAGTTGATCAGCACCGTCACGTCGTTGATGTCCACCTGGCCATTATCGTTCACGTCGCCACGGATGACCGAAGGAGCGACGATGTTCACCCAGTTTTCACCCTCGAGACGCTGCACATTCCAGCCTTTCTGATTGGCTGCCCTCACATGGGCCGTGGTCACCACATTGGCTTCACCAGTATGATGAAGGGCCCTCATGCTGCCGCTGGGCACGGTGGGCAGGCTGTTCACCAGCGCCGTCATGTTGGCCTCGGTGATCTTGTTGCAGAAAAAGTTGAATGTGCGCAGTCCGGTGCAACCGTCCACTGTGAGTGCCGACAGTTGGTTGTAGCACACATTGAGCAGATTCAGATAGGAGCAGCCGGTCACATTCAGACTGGTGATGGCACAATGATAAGCCTGCATGGTGTACAGCGAGGTACACTCTTTCACGTTAACCGTAGCGAGTAAGGGGCAGTTGTAGGCATAGAAACTGGTCAACGGGTTATTGTTGGCCTCAACTGTGCGAAGTTGAGTCTTGTCGCTAAAGCCACTGATTGATGTGATCTGGTTGTAACCACAGTAGACTTCACGCAGGTTAGGATTGCTCTGGAAATTAAGTTGTCCGGTGATCTGGTTGTAACCACAGTCGACTTTACTCAGGTTAGGATTGCTCTGGAAATTAAGTTCTCCCGTGAGATTGTTGTAACCACAGTAGACTTCACGCAGGTTAGGATTGCTTTGGAAATTAAGTTGTCCCGTGATATGGTTGTGACCGCAAGCCAATACCTTCAGGTTGGGCCAACTGGAAATCGGCAATGTGGTGAGTTCGCCATAGGGAACGCGCACCGTTTCGAGCGCAGTGCATTGATCAGCGTTGAGGAGGGTCTCCAGATACGAACTGACGCATTCCAGTGTTTTCAAGGCGGTGCAACTAGACAATTGCAGGGAGTTAAGTTTAGTGTAACTGCATGTGAGCGATGTCAACAACGTGTTTTTGCCCACATTGAGAGATTCCAGTTTGCTCATACCGTCGACGTTAAGAGTAGTGAACTTGTTGCTGTACAAGTTAAGGGTCTTGAGATTATTGCTCTGGTCTATATTAAGGGTTGTCAACTGGTTGAACATGGCTTCTATTTTCTCCAGGGCAGGACAGTTGCTTGCGTCAAGTGTGGTGAGTTTGCAACGGGAGCAATAGAGATTGGTCATCAGTTGGTTGTCTCCGGCATACAGGACCTTCAGATTTCTGAAGATGTTGACGTCGTTGCTCCCCACATCGAGCGTGGTGAACTTGTTGTTGACGCAGGAGAGCGTTTCCAGTGAAGTGTTGCTGGAGATGTCAAGTGTGGTGAGTTGATTGCTGCCGCAATAGAGCGTCTTGAGATTGGTCAGCGGTGACAGGTTCAGGCTGCTGAATTTGCAGTCATTGAGCCTGAGGTCGGTGATTCCGGTGCAAGTGCTCAAGCCGGTGATGTTTGTCAAGTTGGGATTGTTGTAGCAGTACAATGTCTTGAGCCCGGTGTTGTTGGTGACATCCAGCACCACCAAGTGCCTGTCGTTGCATTTCAACGTGGTCAACTGCGGGTTGTCCCTGCAATAAAGGCTCGTCATGACTCCGCAATTGTCGACATTGAGCGATGTGAGTTGATTATTGTTGCAATTTAACGAGTACAAATTGTAGCATTGTTGGAAGTCACCACTCGTGATATGGTTGTTGCTGCAATCAAGCACATAAATGGAAGACTTGTAGTAGCATTTGACTTCGTTCAGATAATTGTTGGTGCAAAACGCATAGTGAAGATTTTGCATTTGGGTCAAGTCCAGCGTGCCGGTCAATCCGGTGCGGTCGATCTTGAGGTATGTGAGCGCATCGCAGTCAGCCAAGCCGTCAATCTTGGTCAACTCACGGCTGCCGTAGATGGTAAGTGAGTCCAGACTGGTGCAGCCGCTCACATCAAGATGCTCCAAATTGTTGCCATAAAAAGTGCTTCCTGTCAGCCATTTCAGCCCTGTGCAGCCCTCGACAGTGAGTGCATTCAAATTGCGACAATTCGACAGATCGAGTTGTTGCATACGGATGCAGTTCTTGGCATTAAGCACCTCGAGGCTGGTACAAGAACTAAAATCCAGAGGGAGAGGGTCTAATCCGTCCATTCCGAGCACTGGGCAGCCGTCACAACACAGCGTGGTCAATTCAGTATTATTACCCATCTTGAGTTCCTTCAAACAGTTACAGTCACGGCAAAAAACTGTTTTCAGTTTTGGATTTTTATCAAGGAAAGCACGTTCGGTGCCCGAGTCTGAAAAGTCCAGATACTCCAGGTTGGGAAAGTAATGAATACCTTCTAAGCGCACTATTATATCTCTGTATTTGAAGTCGGTCAAATCAATACTCGTCCTCGCTAGTTGATCGGCTTCGGTAAGCACTCCGCTGGGATATTCTTGCAGCATCCAAGAATAGAAAGCAATATCAGGGAAATTCCAACGGTTGATTAGAACATCTTCGGCTTGAACTGATTGAGCCGCCATCAACACTGTGATAAGTGTGAATATAATCTTTTTCATAGCGCATATAGTTTATGGGTTAATATTGTTAATTGTCCGGGTTGTTGCTGTTTTGCGGATTTGCGACAAATTTAATAAGAATTTTTAATAAATGAAACAAAAATGCGCGTTTTCTGCAGATTTTTTAATTTGTTGCTATAAAAATACACTTGAGGCAAAGAAAAACCAGCCGTGACAACTAACCTGTTGCCACGGCTGGAAGAATATAAAAATTTTGTCCTGAGTTAATTAAAGCGCCAGCCCCTCTAAACTGCGAGCGCAGCGAGCATCATGGGGCGTCAGCCTCTCTAAACCCTAAACTCTAAACTCCAAGTGAGCCTGCTCACTTGGCTTTAGAACTCAGCGTTGTTCGGCGTGCGCGGGAAGGGGATGACATCGCGGATGTTGGCCATACCCGTCACGAACAGGATCAGGCGCTCAAAGCCCAGACCGAAGCCGCTGTGGGGTACGGTGCCGAAGCGGCGCGTGTCCAGGTACCACCACATGTCCTTCATCGGGATGCCGCGGCGCTCAATCTCGCTCATCAACTTGTCGTAGTCGGCCTCGCGCTCGCTGCCGCCGATGATTTCGCCGATCATGGGGAACAGCACATCCATGGCGCGAACGGTCTTGCCGTCCTCGTTCTGCTTCATGTAGAAGGCCTTGATCTCACGCGGATAGTCGGTCAGGATGACAGGGCGCTTGAAGTGCTCCTCGACGAGGTAGCGCTCGTGCTCGCTCTGCAGGTCCACACCCCATTCCACGGGGAACTCAAACTTCTTCTTGGCCTGCTTGAGGATTTCGATACCCTCGGTGTAGGTCAGGCGAACGAACGGCTCCTTCAGGACGCTGTGCAGGCGCTCGATCAAGGTGTTGTCATACATCTTGTTCAGGAACTCCAGGTCATCCTGGCAGTGCTCCAGCGCGTAGTTGACACAGAACTTGATGAACTCCTCGGCCAGGTCCATGTTGTCCGTGATGTCATAGAAGGCCATCTCGGGCTCAATCATCCAGAACTCGGCCAAGTGGCGCGGCGTGTTGCTGTTCTCGGCACGGAAGGTGGGGCCGAAGGTGTAAATCTCGCCCAGCGCGGTAGCGCCCAACTCACCCTCGAGTTGGCCCGACACGGTCAGGCTCGTGGACTTGCCGAAGAAGTCCTTCGTGTAGTCGGTCTTGCCCTCCTCGGTCTTGGGCAGGTCGCCCAAGTCGAGCGTGGTCACCTGGAACATGTCGCCGGCACCCTCGCAGTCGCTGGCAGTGATCAGCGGCGTGTGCAGGTAGAAGAAGCCCTTGTCGTTAAAGAACTTGTGGATGGCAAATGCCAGATGGTGGCGGATGCGGAAGACCGCACCGAAGGTGTTGGTGCGCATGCGCAGGTGAGCCTTGGTGCGCAGGAACTCCAGCGTGTGGCCTTTCTTCTGCATGGGATAGTCGTCGGCGCACGTGCCGTAGATCTCGATGCTCTGGGCCTGGATCTCCACGGTCTGGCCCTTGCCCTGTGACTGGACGAGCAGGCCCTCGACATGCAGGCTGGCGCCTGTCGTGATGGGACGCAACTCCTCCTCGCTGAACTTCTCGAGGTCAACGACAATCTGCAGGTTGTTGATGGTCGAGCCGTCGTTCAACGCGATGAACTGCACAAACTTGTTACCACGGCGGCTGCGTACCCAGCCCTTGACACACACCTGCTGACCCACCAATGCGGGATCAAAGATATCAACGATTTTTGTTCGTTTCAAAGCCATTGTAATTTCGTAATATAAAGTGTTAAGTCTTAAGTGTTTAGTTTTAAGTTGGTGTTAAAGGCGTTAGTGATTATGCTTACAACTTAAAACTGACAACTTACAACTTGTTTATTCAAATGAGTTCTGCTTCAAGAAGTTGACCTCCTCCTGAGTCAGGTAGCGCCAGCGGCCGCGCGGCAGGTTCTTCTTGGTCAGACCGGCAAAGTAGACGCGGTCCAGTTTCACCACGTGGTAACCCAGCGATTCAAAGATGCGGCGCACGACGCGGTTGCGGCCCGAGTGGATCTCGATACCGGCCTGCTTGCGGTCAGTGGGCGAGACGTAACTAACGGCATCGGCGTGGATGGGACCGTCGTCGAGTTCAACGCCGTCGGCGATGTGCTGCATGTCCTCCTCGCTGATGGGCTTGTCGGTCCACACCTGGTAGATTTTCTTCTTCACATACTGGGGGTGGGCGAGTTTGGCTGCCAGGTCACCGTCGTTGGTGAGCAGCAGCACGCCCGTGGTGTTGCGGTCCAGTCGGCCCACAGGGTAGATGCGCTCTTCACAGGCACCCTTCACGAGGTCCATGACGGTCTTGCGGCCGTTGGGGTCATCGCTGGTGGTGACGCAGTCCTTGGGCTTGTTCAGCAGGACGTAGCACTTCTTCTCGGTGGTGATGACTTCACCGTTATATTTCACGACATCCTTGGGGGTAATCTTCATGCCGAGTTCGGTAACCACGACATCGTTGACCATCACGAGGCCCTTCTGGATGTATTCATCAGCCACACGGCGCGAGCAGATGCCGGCGTTGGCCATGAACTTGTTCAGGCGTACCTCCATGTTGGGATCGATAGCGGGCTCCTCATAGATGATGCGTTGGGGCTTGGGCGTGAAGCGCATTTGGGGCTTGGGACCCTGGCGCTTGGGACGCTGCTGGTAGCCACCGGGACGCTGCTGATAGCCACCCTGGCGCTGCTGGTAGCCACCGGGACGCTGCTGATAGCCGCCCTGGCGCTGCTGATAACCGCCCTGGCGCTGCTGGTAACCACCCTGGTGCTGCTGGTAACCGCCCTGACGGGGCTGATAACCACCCTGGCGCTGCTGGTAGCCGCCCTGGCGCTGCTGGTAACCACCCTGACGGGGCTGATAGCCGCCCTGGCGGGGCTGATAGCCACCCTGGCGCTGCTGGTAGTCCTGACGGGGCTGGTAGCCGCCCTGCTGTTCGGCATTGATGTTGTTCTCGGCATTGGTGTCTTGCTCGCCGGTAGCCTGAGGCTGCGGGTAGCGTTGCTGATAACGGGGCTGGTATCCACCCTGGCGCTGCTGGTAACCACCCTGACGGGGCTGATAACCCTGGCGCTGGTAACCACCCTGGCGCTGGTAACCACCCTGGCGGGGCTGGTAGCCTTGGCGATGGTAGCCACCCTGGCGGGGCTGATAACCTTCTTGCTGCTGGTAGCCCTCAGGGCGGTTGGTCTCTTCACCCTGGTTGGCAGGCTCGTGGGAGGTGTACTCTACTTTTTCATAGCGGCCATTTTCCAAATTCTCATCGAGATTGGCATTGCTTTCACCGATTCTTGGCCTTTTCGGCTTTTTGAGATTCTCGTCCATCGTAGTCTGATAGTTTGTTTGTTAGAGTTTGATCGTAATAAATGCGTTGTAAAATAAAAAATATAGTGGCCTCGCGGCCGGTTGCGTAATAATTGGGTTTGACACGTAGTTTGTCTTCTTCTGATGGTGGGCAGTGAGGGATTCGAACCCCCGACCCTCTGCTTGTAAGGCAGATGCTCTGAACCAACTGCGCTAACTGCCCGAAATGGGCTTCTCTCACGAAAAGCACTGCAAAATTACTCCAAACTTTACTAATCCCCAAACTTTTAAGGAAAATTATTATATCAACGAGCCCGAGTAACCTGTCGGTGCCCCGGGCTCGTCATGTTATCGATCGGATAAAACTCCAGACTAACTCCTAACTCCTAACTTCTAACTCCTAACTGAATTAAAGGTTGGGGTTGATCTTGTTCCACTCGCTGATGGGAGGAACGATGCCCAGGTCTACCAACTCGTCGCGCATCTTGCACAGGTGCTCATAACTGGCGTCGAGTTTGGCATTCTCCTCGGGAGTGCCCTGCGGCACCTTGTAGGTGGCGCCGTTCTCGTCGAGCATGGTGTCCATGGCCATCATGATGTGGTTGTACTTCTCGTTGCACACGTAGGTGCCAACGGGGAAGCGGAACTTCTCACCGCCCATGACCGAGCGGATCATCTCTACCGACAGGTAGGCAGGGCTCTGGAACGAACTGCGTCCGCGCAGTTTGATGATCTGGGCGCCGCCCTTGGTGACGTCGGCCTTCATCTGCTCCCACTCCTCGGCAGGGAACTCGGGGGTACCAACGATGTCGGTCAACTTGCGACCGTCAATCTCGACGTGGCTGCCGAACACGGCCATCTGCTCACCGTGGCCGCCATAGGTAGCGCAACCGGTGATTTCGCTCTGCATCACGCCGAACTTCTTGGCCAGGGCGCTCTGCAGGCGCGTGGTGTCGAGGGCAGCGAGGGTGGTCACCTGGCTGGGTTTCAAGCCGCTGTACAACAAGGTCACCAGACCCGTCAGGTCGGCGGGGTTGAAGATGATGACCACGTGCTTCACGTCGGGGCAGTAGGTCTTGATGTCCTTGCCCAGACCCTCTGCGATTTCGCAGTTACCCTTGAGCAGGTCCTCACGGGTCATGCCTTCCTTGCGGGGTGCACCACCGCTCGAGATGATATACTTAGCGTTGGTGAATGCTTCCTTAGCGTCGGTGGTGGCGGTGATCTTCACGTCGCCAAAACCGCTCTGGCGCATCTCCTCGGCCACACCCTCGGGCGAGAATACGTCATACAGGCAGATGTCAGTTGTCAAGCCCATCATCAGGGCGGTTTGTACCATGTTTGAACCAATCATGCCGGCAGCGCCGACGATGACCAATTTGTCATTTGTTAATGCCATAATGTTATGTTATTTAATCTTTTAATGTTGATTCTTCGAAATTTTACCAGCGCAAAGGTAGTCCTTTTTAAGCACTGCTACAAGCAAAATGCAACTTATAATGATTAAATATTGTGAAATTGGCCCCGAACCGTGGCAAAATGACTATCTTTGCTCTCTCATTCAGTAGTGAATTATGGAACAGGAATTTGCTTCACGGTTGCTGGAAACGGCAGTCAGCGAGTTCGCCAAGTTGCCGGGCATCGGGCGAAAGACCGCCCTGCGCCTCGTGCTGCATCTGCTCAAGCAGGACGAGCAGGAGGCCGTCAACTTTGGCGAGGCCATCATCAGGCTCCGGCGCGAGATCCGTTACTGCAAGGTGTGCCACAACATCAGCGAGACCGAGGTGTGCCCCATCTGCGGTAACCCCTCGCGTGACGCCTCCACCATCTGCGTCGTCGAGAACGTCAAGGACGTGATGAGCATCGAGAACACCCACCAGCACAACGGCCTCTACCATGTGCTGGGCGGACTCATTTCGCCTATGGACGGCATCGGCCCCGCCGACATCGAGGTCGACAGCCTCGAGCAGCGCGTCAAGGAGGGCGGCATTAAGGAAGTCATCTTGGCACTGAGCGCCACGATGGAGGGCGACACCACCAATTTCTACATCTTCCGCCGACTGGCACCTTACCCCGACGTGAAGATTACCATCCTGGCACGCGGCGTCAGCGTGGGCAACGAGATCGAGTATACCGACGAGTTGACCCTGGGCCGCAGCATCCTGAACCGCACCCTCTTCAGCGACACTTTCCACAAAGAATAACCAAATATTTAAAAACAAGAAATGCAATAATGATAATTATATTATTATAAAAAATGATTATCAATTAATTGTAATGATTGTACTTCTTGTTTTCCCTTGATGATCTGAATTGTCTCAGAAAGATTTGTTTTGAAAGATGGCTACCGCGTTCAATTCGTGAAATACGGGATAATACAGAGCGCGGATGCCAAATTAGTAAAATTCGTGTAATTCGTAGTTTTTAAGATGGCAGACAACGATTTCGCATACCGTCAGGAGGACGCCGAGAAGCGCCGTCGCCGCCGTGAGGCCGAGCGTCAGCGCCGCCTGCGCCACGCCCGCGAAGAATACATCAAAAAGAAAAACCAATCACAGGAATGACAGTTGTCCCAGTTGTTTAGGTTGCCTGAAAACCGCATGGACGCGCCAGCCCCTTTAACCTTTAACCATTAACCATTAACCTGCGAGCGCAGCGAGCACATTAGTTGTTTATCCGTTGTTCATGTTGTTTGACATCGCGTTGGCAAGGGCGAGGACGCGTTCGGTGAACTCGTCAGGCGAGAGGGTGCTCGAGAGCCAGTGGATGGGGGTGCCGCGCTTTTCCATGCCGCGGAACCAGGTCATCTGGCGCTTGGCGAACTGGTGGATGGCGATTTCCAATTGGCGGAACATTTCTTCCTCGGTCAATTGGCCGATGACGTACTGGGTGACGAATTTGTACTCCAAGCCGTAGTAAATCAAGTCCTCGGGGTCGATGCCATCGTCGTCGATGAGGCGGCGCACCTCGTCGACCATGCCCTCGTCAAGGCGGGCACGCAGGCGGCGGCTGATGCGTTCGCGCCGCGTGTCGCGGTCCACCTCCACGCCGATGACCAGGGCGTTCTTCATGGGGTGGGGCTCGGTGAGGGCTTTCAGTTCAGGATGCAGTTCGTAGTAGCGGCAGATTTCGATGGCACGTGTGGCGCGTGCCACGGTGTCGATGTCGCTGTTGTTGCGCAGGGTCTTCATCGTCTTCAGCAGTGCCGTCAATTCCTCCAGCGACTTGCCCGCCAACTCGGCGCGCAACGCCTCGTTGCGGGGCACGGGCGGCAGTTTGATGCCCTTGACCACGGTCTCGACATACATCCCCGTGCCGCCGCACATGATGACGGGCTTGCCGCGACGGCGGATGTCGTCATAGACGCGCTCGAAGTCCTCCAGAAACTCATACAGGCTGTAACGGTAACCTGCGGGGCGGATGTCGATGAGGTGATAGGGCACACCGTCATACTCGGCAAGGTCCTTACCCGTGCCGATGTCCATCCCGCGGTAGATCTGCCGCGAGTCGGCGCTGATGATCTCGCCGCCGATGGCTTTGGCAAGATGCACAGCCCGCGCCGTCTTGCCCGTCGCCGTCGGCCCCGTCACCACAAAAAACACATCCCTGTTGCTCATTGTTTCAAGATAAAAGATAAGAGATAAAAGATAAGAGTTATAAGTTAAGAGATAAGAGATAAAAGATAAAAGATGAATGAAAATAAACGCGCAGCCCACTATTAACTATTAACTATTAACTATTAACTGTTAACTATTAACTATTAACTATTAACTGTTACTACTTCAAGTACTGGTCGTAGAACTCGAGGGCACGCTTGTAGACCACGTAGCGGGCCGAGCAGTCGCGGATGCTGTGGTTCATGTTGGGGAACACCATCATGTCACAGGTGCGGTTCATGTCCACCAGTTTAGAAACATACTGCATCGAGTTGACGATGTGCACATTGTCGTCGGCACTGCCGAACATGATGAGCACGCGGCCATTGAGGTTCTCGGCACGGTTCAGCGGGAAGTTGCTGTAGCCCTCGGGGTTCTCCTGGGGTGTGCGCATGTAGCGCTCGGTGTAGATGCTGTCATAGAAGCGCCAGGTGGTCACAGGGGCGATGCTCACGCCACAGGCGTAGTTGCTGCCCGGTTCACTCATCGCCATGAGCGTCTGGAAACCGCCATAACTCCATCCCATGATGCCGATGTGGTCGGCGTCTACCCAGGGCAGGCTGGCCATGTAGTTGGCGGCGGCAACAGCGTCCTCGGTCTCATATTTGCCTAGGTTCAGATAGGTGATAGACTCAAAGGCCTTGCCCCTGAAGCCCGTGCCGCGGCTATCCACCTCACACACGATGTAACCCTCGCTGGCAAAGTACTGCTCCCAGCCCATGCGCCAGCGGTTGACCACCTCCTGCGAGCCGGGACCGTTGTAGTGTTCCATGATGACCGGGTACTTCTTGTTGGGGTCGAAGTCCACAGGCTTGATCATGTAGCCGTTCAGCGTGTAGCCGTCGTGCTCCATCGTGAAGAATTCCTTCTTGGGCACGTCCACGGCCGTGTAGCGGCGGGCATATTCCTCGTTCAACTGCAGGTCGCGCACGCGGCGTCCCTTGTTGTCGTAGATGCGGTACTGGTTGGGCGTCTGGGCATCGCTGTAAACGCCCACGTAGTAACTGAAGTCGCCATTGAAGATGGCCGAAGCAGTGCCTTGTCCGTCAGCCGTCGACGGGGCTAGGCGGGTCACCTTGCCCTTGGCATCGACGTACTCCACGACGCGGTTCAGCGGACCGCACGAGGACTGGTAATAGAAGCGCTTGGTGGCCTTGTCATAGCCGTAGAACTGCGAGATGATTTTATTGTTATCGTTGGTCAACTGGCGCATCAGGTTGCCCTCCAGGTCATACTGGTATAACTGCATATAGCCAGAGCGCTCGCTGGGGATGACAAAGAACTTGTCCTCGTATCGCACCTGCTGGCTGGTCTCGGCGTCCACCCAGGTGTCGGACGTCTCGTGGTAGACCTGCTTGCAGTCGTCGGTCAGCGGGTTGACGGCATAGATGCGCAGGTCGTTCTGGTGACGGTTCAGGCGCTGCACCATCAGCCGCTGCGGGTCGGGGCTGAAGGTGATGTGGCACACGTAGTCCTCCTCGTCCAGCGGCACATTGAGTTTCTTGAACGTGCCGTCGACCACGTCATAGCAGTGCACGCTCACGATGGAGTTCTTCTCGCCAGCCACGGGATACTTGAAGTCGTAGCGGCCGGGGTAGAGCGCATACTCGTCCTTGGGATTGCAGGTGCCCTGGTAGATGACCATCGACGCCATCTTCACCTGGCTCTCGTCCCAGCGCAGGAACGCCAGCGAGCGGCTGTCGCTCGACCAGTTGAGCGTGTTGAGCATGCCCAGTTCCTCCTGGTAGACCCAGTCGGGCACGCCGTAGATGATGTTGTTCTTCTTGCCGTCGCGGGTCACCTGCACGGTCGTGCCGTCCACGAGGTTGCGCACAAACACGTTGTTGTCCTTGACATAGGCCACGCGCTTGCCGTCGGGCGACAGGGTGGCGATTTCCTCGCCGCCGCCCTCGCTCAGGGCTTTCATTGTCTTGTTCTTGAGGTCATACACGTAGTAGTCGGCGCTGAAACTGTAGCGGTAAATCTCCTGCGAGTTGTTCCACAGCAGCACATAGGCACCGTCGGCAGTCACCTCAAAGTCGTCCCAGCCCGTGACAGCCTCGTCGCGAGTGTCGACCAGCACGCTCTCGTCGCCCTTGGCGTAACTGATGCGCATGATGGCATTGCCGTCGTCGCTCAGGCGGTAAAAGTAGCGGCCGTCGCTCTTGGACGGTTGCATGGCTCCGATGCCGCGGGGCGAACTGCCGCGCAGCACGCATTCTTCAAGTGTCAAGGCACTGGCACCCATCGCCAGCACCAGCATGGCCAAAGTCAATAATATCTTCTTCATAGTATATCTCGTTAATTTTATCTCTTATCAGTTCTCAAAAGCCAACTGTTAACTCTTAACTCTTAACTGTTAACTCTTAACTAATTCCAGGATCTGGTTGGCGCTGTCCTTGGTGTTCACTTTCTCGATGATGTGCTTCACCACGCCCTGCTCATCGATGATGAAGGTCGTGCGCACCGTGCCCATGTAGGTGCGGCCCGCCATCTTCTTCTCGCGCCACACCCCGAAGGCTTGGTTCAGGCTGGTGTCCACGTCGGCAATCAGCGGGAAGGGCAGGCTGTACTTGTCGGCAAACTTCTGGTGGCTGGCGGCGCTGTCCTTGCTCACGCCCAGCAGGGCAAAGCCCGCGCGCTTGAGTTTGCCATAGCCGTCGGCCAGACTGCAGGCCTCGGCGGTGCAGCCGGGCGTGTTGTCCTTCGGGTAAAAGTAGATGATGAGTTTCTTGCCGGCAAAGTCGCTGGCTTTCACCTCGTTGCCATTCTGGTCCAGGCCCAGGAATTCGGGAATCTTGTCTCCTATTATCATGATCTTAGTGTTGATTAAATTTGTTTCAAATGACAAAGATAGTCCAATACAGACGTAATGCCAAACAAAACGGCTGTTTTGTTTGGCATTACCAATGCTGATAGTATGATAGTAAGTCTTTTGAAACGGCAATTCTGATATTATCGTGGCGAGTTCAATATAAGGACTGGGCGTATAGGTATACCATTGTTTTTTAATTCAGTTCCTACCTTCATTTTGTCTATGTTGCGGTAAAAATCCAAAGCATAAGCCACTCCAGTTGCCTCATTATCTTGCTGAGAAGTCCAATAGTAACCCATAATATCGGTGTCTCGAAGTTTGTTTTGACCACAACTAATGTAACCTGTCAGAGGTAGAAATAAACTATTCCCATTTGGCCCGATGAACAATATACCGATTGTGCCTTGACACTTGGCCATAACATGTTTGCAGCCATTGATCAGTTCCTCGTATTCCGCTTTGGTGGGCATTCTCCAAGACCCAGCCCAATGAGTACAAGCCGCATCATGCTGGAAATCCAGTGTGGGTATTATATAGATTAGTTTATTGTAGTTGGCACCCTGACATGGGGTGGTTGACCCCCACATAAAATAATGGCCAATTTCGTTAGGATGATAGGCTCCGATGTTGTAAATCGCCCAGAGCATACCGGAAGGAAGCCCTAAATCCACATACGCCTGCCCATTATGGACCCCGGTATAATGTTCTTGATACTCAGGTAAGGAATT
This sequence comes from uncultured Prevotellaceae bacterium, assembly GCA_900320245.1. Classification (GTDB taxonomy): domain Bacteria; phylum Bacteroidota; class Bacteroidia; order Bacteroidales; family Muribaculaceae; genus Sodaliphilus. The sequence goes on along the minus strand of ONRP01000009.1, from coordinate 15,668 downwards.
CAAGTAGAGTTTTTCTCTCTTGTCGATCGACGATTTGTTGATCAACGCTTTGATACCGTAGATTATCAGTGCAATCAGGTTGACGACAACCATTCCTATTGCAACGAAAGAAACCAATAGTATAGAAGATAAAATGTTCATAGTCGTTTATGATTTGGAGTAGTCTTTTATAATAATAAGCAGGTTGTACGTTTAATAAATCTTTAGCCTTGTCAGGGATTGTCCCTTGCCAAGTGCTGGTAAACTTACAAAGTTGCTGGTCGATAGGCGACGCAAAGATAGTGAAAGAATACAAAACTAACAAGTTCACAGTTTTTTCATTCTTAGTTTAATGGTTGCCAAAAGATGTTGCGTGCGTTAAATTTTGCGAAATATTTCGGGGAAATGCGTTTCGGAGTTGTACATATTAGAAAAAAAGAGTAATTTTGCGGGCTAAATGCGCAAAAACGAGTTTTACTGATGATCAAGAGATTGACGATAATCATGGCACTGGCCATCATGATGATGGGCTGCGGTGAGTACAACAAGGTGATGAAAAGCAGTGACCTGGAGTACAAGTATGCCTATGCCAAAAAGGCGTTTGAGAACAAGCGCTACGCCCAGGCCTATACCATCCTGACCGACCTGGTGCCCGTCTTTCGTGGCACGCCCTATGCCGAGGAGTCGCTCTATCTGTTGGCATTGAGTTACTACGAGAACAAGGATTACATCAGTGCTGGCTCCTACTTCAAACAGTACTACCAGCGCTATCCTCGCGGACAGTATGCCGAGTTGGCGCGCTTCTACGCCGGCTATGGCTTCTACCTCGACTCACCCGATGCCCAACTCGACCAGTCCGAGACCATCCGCGCCATGGAGGAGTTGCAGGCATTCCTCGACTACTTCCCCAAGAGCGACAAGGCTTCGATAGCGCAGTCGGCTGTCTTTGAATTGCAGGACAAATTGGTGCTCAAGGAGTTGCAGAACGCTACGCTCTACTACAACCTGGGCAACTATATGGGAAACAACTATGAGAGCGCCGTCATCACGGCACAGAATGCCATCAAGTCCTACCCCTACAGCAAGTATAAGGAAGAACTCGAGATGCTCGTGCTCAGGGCCCGCTTCAAGGAAGCCAGCGAGAGCGTCGAGGAGAAGAAGATGGAGCGTTTCCGCACCGTTATCGACGAGTACTACTCGTTCATCAACGACTATCCTGACAGCAAGACCCGCAAAGAGGCCGACAATATCTTCAAGATTGCCAACAAGTACGTCAACGGCATCTGACCCTGTCGCCAACCCGCTCGACAAATCAACAACACAACAATATATTATAATTTCAAGTAAACATGGATTACAAGAAAACCAACGCGCCACTCACCACTACCGTGCACGACATCATCGAGATGGCCGAGCCCACGGGCAACATCTATGAGACCGTCTGCATCATCAGCAAGCGTGCCAACCAGATTGCCGCTGCGATGAAGGAGGATTTGGAGAAGAAACTCAAGGAGTTTGCCACGATGAATGACAACCTGGAGGAAATCAGCGAGAACCGTGAGCAGATCGAGATTTCGAAGTATTACGAGAAATTACCCAAGCCCACCCTGATTGCTACGCAGGAGTACCTCGACGACAAACTCGCTTACCGCAACCTGGCTAAGGAAAAGGAAGACTTCTAAAACAGCAGCGACTTTTTTCACAGTCAACTCGCTTTAGGAGTTTGATAGAGAAAACAATAACGGCACCCTTCAACGGGTGCCGTTATTGTTTTACTCAGTCAGGGGACTGGGCCGCGGTTGTGATGATGTCAGACTCCCAGCACGATGTCGATGGCTTCGGTGATGTCGTCGATGTCAATCTTCTGGCTGTTGTCGATATCTCCACATATGGGGCAGCAGTTGCTTTGACCCAGCACAGTGGCAATCAATAGGGTCACGTCGTCGATGTCGACAACGCCATCGTGGTTGACGTCACCGGCAATGACCGGCTTCGGGCTCACGTTGATGGTGCCCTCGGCGTCAGCGATATATTCAATAGCATAGGTGGGCGGGTTGAAGTACTGAATGTTCATCACGCGCACGGGGCAGGTGGCCTCGCTGTGGTATTGTACCTTCAACTTGTAGGTCAGCACCAAGCCTTCGTTGCCATTGATCGCCGAAGCCAAGTTCTGGATGTTGGCGATGATGACGCGACGATAGCGCAGGCCATCTACGGTGTACTTGTCTTCGTTGCCGTACTGGAAGAATTCGGCATTGACACGGTCTCCGAGGATGGCATCAACAAACTCAACACCATCGGCAAGCATCAGGTCGATCTGAATCGAGTAGATGCCGCCGGCATTGTTCAGGTAGAGGGGAACATCAACGGTCTCGCCCCAAGTGGCCTGAACATCGGGGATGGTAAAGAAGAAATCGGCAGCAGTGATATTGGCCGTCACGTCGGGTATGTACTCAACGGTATAGGTGGGTGGATTGAAGAACTGGATGTTCTTCAGTTGGATGGGATAGGTGCCTTCACCCTCCGGCAATTGGAAAGTGATGGTGAAAATCTCACCTTCACCCGCTTCGATGGCACTGCCGTCGCTCGGTATGAGGTTGTTGATGAAGACGCGGCGATAGCGCAGACCTTCGTCGGCAGTGTATTGGTCTTGCTGCGCATAGTTGAAATTGGTCGCGCCCTCGATGCGTGCAGCGCGCTCCATACCGACGATATCCACGCCGTCAGGCAGGAACACCTCGATCTGCATGGAGAAGATACCGATGGGATTGGTAAGGCTTACGGGCACAGTTACCGTACCGCCACCGGAGCCTTGAACATCGGGCATCGTGATGTTGCAGCCCGACTGTGCGCTCATTGGCAACGCTGCCGCCAAGCACATCAACCCCGCCGCAAGCGCGGCGAGGAGATGGGATTTTAGTGGTCGTTTAGTCATAAATAGAGATTTAATTTAATAATATTAGTGTGTGTAGTAGTTAAGACACTACTGCATCATTTTTTTGTGCTGGTCTTCTTGGCGGCGGGCTTTTTGGCCGGAGCCTTCTTTGCAGCGGGCTTCTTGGCAGGGGCCTTCTTCACGGGTGCGGCAGGTTTTTCCTCCACGGGCTGCTCGACGACAACGGGTTCCTCGTCAACGGGGAAATCGCCGGTGGTGTCCTTGACGATGTTGTTGCGCATCATTTCCACCTCGCGGTGCAGTTTCTCGATTTCCTGCTCCTGGTTGCGGATAGTGAGCAGCAGCGAGTTCAATTCCTCGTTGTCGATGCTGGCGGGGTACTGCTCCTCGACGCGCGTCATGAAGTCGCTCAGCACGTTCATGTAGTTGGTGAACGCGGTGTAGGGCGAGTCATATGGGCTGTAGTGGCTATGTACCGAGCCGTCGTCGTTGTGCTTGGTCGACATGTAGAAGAAGTGGTCACTGGCCTGCAGGTAGTTCCAGTCCTGCTTGATGCGGCGGTCGGTGCACAGGCGCACGCGCTCACCAATCGAGTACAGTTTCCTGACAGCCTCCTGCTGCAGCGTGTTGCCCAGCCACGCACTGGTGTCGCGGGCCTCGTCGGTCCATGACATGGGGTAGGGAACGGCGAGTTCGGCAACGGGTTTGAACTTGGATACCACCTCGCTCGGGGTCCAGAATTGGATGTCGTGTTCGGCGGCAAAGCGGGGCAGGGCCTTGATGAACTCAAAGATGCCGCTCTCGCGGGGCTGCAGTTCGCCCAGGGCGTCGTAGTTCATGAACAGGTTGATGAGTTGTTCCTCCTGGGGCAACTCGTTGATCCAGTTGATGTACTTGTCGGCCGTCAGCGGATAGGAAGCCCACTCGGGGTTGCTGAAGCGGAACGAGATGTCGTCGCTCAGTTTGCCGTTCTTCAACAGCAGTTTGAGTTTGGGAGCCGAGGCGCTGCAGTACAGGAAGTTGGGCGAACGCCAGCCCAGCACGTGCTTGGCGTCGGCGGTGATGGCGGCCTTGAAACCCATGGCATAGACCATCGAGGCCACGTCGTCGTCATAGATCAACTCGGTGTTGCGGAACACCTTGGGATGCTGGCCGAACAGTTGGAAGATCTTCTTGTCATGCGCTTTGACCTGGGCGACAAACTCGTCGGGGTCATACAGCGACGACAGGCTGTGGGCATAGGTCTCGCTCAGGAACTCAACACAGCCGGTCTCGGCAAGTTCCTTCATCGAGTCGATGAACTCGGGCACATACTGCTCCAACTGCTCCAGCGCCGTACCGCTGATAGAGAAGGCCACTTTGAACTTCTTGCCGTGCTCCTTGATCATGTCGAGCAGCATCTGGTTGGCGGGCAGATAGGACCGCTGGGCGATGCGCGTGATGATGTCGTCGTCGGCAAAATCATCATAGTAGTAGTGGTCGTTACCGATATCAAAGAAGCGGTAGTGCTTCAGGCGGAACGGCTGGTGAATCTGGAAATAAAAACAAATCGCTCTCATATCTCTATTGTCGTTTTATTGTTTGTTTTCTTTATTTTTCTAGATTTTCTAGATATTCTAGATGATCTAGATATTCTCTTAACGGTTGATCAGGTTGCGGTAGATGTTGATGACCTTGGCACCGGCCTTGTCCCAGGTGATCTGGTTCACCTCGGCCAGGCCCTGCTCACGCAACTCGTTGTACATCGCGGGATACTTGATGATGCTGTAGATGGCGTCGGCCATGGCATTGGTGTCCCAGTAGTCGATCTTGATGACGTTGTCCAGAATCTCGGCACAGCCGCTCTGCTTGCTGATGATCGACGGCACGCCCATCTGCATCGCCTCCAGCGGAGAGATGCCGAAGGGCTCGCTCACCGACGGCATGATGTACACGTCGCTGGCTGCCAGCATCTCATACACCTGCTTGCCCTTCAGGAAGCCGGTGAAGTGGAAGCGGTCGGCAATGTCGCGTTTGGCGGCCAGGCGTATCATCTTGTCCATCATGTCGCCGCTGCCGGCCATGACAAACTGGGCATTGTTGACCTTGTGCAGTACCTGGGCTGCGGCCTCGACGAAGTATTCGGGACCCTTCTGCATGGTGATGCGGCCCAGGAAGGTGATGACCTTGCTCGTCTTGCCCGGAGGTGCCTCCAGGTTGAGCAGTTCCTCACTCAGGGGCTCAACGGCGTTGTGCACGGTGGTCACCTTGTCGGGGCTGATGCCGTATTTCTCGATCACGGTGCGGCGCGTCAGGTTGCTCACGGTGATGATGTGGTCGGCGTTGTTCATGCCGTCCTTCTCGATGCTGAACACTGTGGGGTTGACGTTGCCGCGCGAGCGGTCAAAGTCGGTGGCATGCACGTGGATGACCAGCGGCTTGCCCGTCACCTGCTTGGCGTGGATGCCGGCAGGGTAGGTGAGCCAGTCGTGGCTGTGGATAACGTCACACTCCACCGTGCGGGCGATGACGCCGGCAACGATGCTGTAGTTGTTGATTTCCTCGAGCAGGTTCTCGGGATAACGTCCCGAGAACTCGATGCAGCCCAGGTCGTTGGTGCTCATGTAGTTGAAGTCGCCGTAGATGTGGTCGCGCAGATTGAAGTACATCTGCGGGTCCATCACGTTACCGATGCGGCTCTGCACATAGTCCCAGTTCACGTCGCGCCAAGCCACAGGCGTCGAGTTGGCGCCGATGATGTTGGCAAAATCCTTGGGCTCGTCGCCCCAGGGCTTGGGAATGACAAAGGTGATGTCCATGTCGCCGTTCTGCCACATGCCCTTGGTCAAGCCGTAACTTGCTGTTCCCAGTCCACCCAGGATGTGAGGCGGAAATTCCCAGCCGAACATTAATGCTTTCATATCTTGTTTCCTCCTCTTGGTTTATTCGTCAATGATATGCAGGTTCTTGAAGGTGCGCAGCACACGCAGGATGCCGCCCACGTTGGGAGCGAAACTTACGGCACCGCGGCCGGTGAACGGCGGGTTGCCGTCAAACAGTTCGCTCAGCGAGCCGATGCACCCCTCCTTCATCTCGTCCTCAAAGCCGATCATCATGCGCTCGATGAACGAGATGCTGTTCAGGCCGAAGACGCGGATGTAGGCCTTGCTGTAGAAGTCCATCAGCCATGGGCGGGCGCTACCGGCATAATAGGCCGTCTGGCGCTCCTCGGGCGTTCCCAGATACCAGGGTATGTAGCCGTAACTGTTGGGACTCAAAGTGCGCAGGCCCTTAGGCGTGAGCAACTCGCGCGTGGTGATGTCGAGCACGCGTTTGCGCTGGCGGCGGTCCAGCGGGCTGTAGTCAACAGCGGCCGCAATGACCATGTTGGGACGCACGCTCAGGTCGGTGTAACTGCCGTTCACATAGTCATACAGGTAGCCGTAGTCGGTCATGAATGTCTCGATAAACGCGGGTTTGCATTTATCGGCAATCTTGACGCAGCGCTCCACAAACTCTTTTTCCTCGGCAATCTCGCCGAAGAGTTCTTCGACGGCAAACCTGAGGGCATTGTACCACAAGGCGTTGAACTCAACCAGATAGCCGGTGCGCGGAATCAGCGGAGTGCCGTCGGGGTGAGTGCTGTTCATCCACGAAACGGGACGCTTGGTGCCGTCGGTGGCAACAAGACCGTTATCCTCCAGTTTCAGGTTGGGATGGTGGCCGTCGATGATGAAGTTGATCAGATCCTTGACCAGTTGGCCGTAGCGCTCACGGGCGGCTTCGGCGTTCAGGTCGTGGGCATAGCGCTGGATGGCCCAGATGGCCCACAGGGGAATGTCGGGCAGGTCCAGACCGTCGAGGTGCTTGTCGAGGGTGCCGTCGCGCATCCAGTCGTTCAGCGCGCGCTGGGCGGTGTCCATGATCAGTTCAAAGTCCTGTCGATGGTGAACCGACAGCGTGCAGCCCGGCAGCGCGATGAACTCGTCGCGAGCGCGGATTTTGAACCACGGGTAGCCGGCCAGCAGGTAGTGGCCCTCGTTGTTGGTGATGTAGAACTGCTTGGCGCTGTTCTTCATGCAGTTGTAGAAACTCGTGCGCGGCGTGCGCGGCTTGATTTCGTCCTCATACATCTTGGTCAGCGTGCGCGTGTTCACCTCCTCGATGCCGGCCGAGAAGATCAGGGGCTCGCCCTTCTTGATCTCGACCTCGAAGTAGCCGGGCACATACAGGTCCTCGCTGTAAGGGATGCCGCGCTCCTGGTCCTTGATGTACTCGATGTTCTTGTACCAGTGCGGGTCAAAGATGAACTTGGGCTTGTGGTTCATCTGCATGTACAGGGTCGGATAGCCGTTGTACATGCACGTGGCGATGCCGTTCGACACCTCGTGGTAGTCGCGGCTGGCGACAGCATTCTCGACACACAGGTCGCTGGCGTTGCGGAAGGCCAGGAAGGGACGGAACTGCAGCGTAGTCGCCGAGTGGGCATCCACCAGCGTGTAGCGGATCAGGATGCGGTTCTCGTGGGTAATGAAGATTTTTTCTTTCTTCAGGATCACGCCACCCACGCGGTACGTCGTCGTTGGTACTCGCTCACAGTCATACTCGCGGATGTACTTGTGGCCGTTGGGACTGAAGGTGTCGCCCTTGTAGCGGTGCAGACCCAGGTTGAACGGCGCTCCGTGCTGGATGACGGTCTCGTCGAGCGTCGACAGCAACACGTGGTTGTTGTCGTCGAGTTCAGGCACCGGAATCACCAGCAGGCCATGCTGCTTGCGGGTGTTGCAGCCCACAATCGTCGTGCAGTGGTAGGCCCCCGACTGGTTGGTGCGGAGCATCTCCTTGGGCAATGACTGCTCCAAGTTGATCATCAGGTTTTTATCAAACTTCAGATAGCTCATAAGGTTATTATTTTGGTTTTTGTCTTATACTTTCAACAGATTCACTTGAAATGGCATGGTTAAACATCGTCGGGCAGTGTTGGCGGCACCAGGATGTGGATGCCCTTGTTGACAATCTCGAACACCAGCCTTGCCGGAGCCTTGATCGGGTCGCCGTCCATGTGGATGACATCATCGTGGGAGCGCTCGATGACGATGCGCTTGCCGCGGTAGATGCTCACATGGCTGTCCTTGCCCAACTGCCGCAGGAACAGGCGGGCGCCGATAATCGGACAGTGCGCCATACCGAACGGGCTCATCACCGTCACGTCAATCAGGCCGTCCTGCATCGTCGCACGTGGGGCGATATAGGCGTTGTTGCCATATTGGGCGGCATTGCAGCAGGCGATGACAAAGGCCCGCTCACGCATTTTGGTGCCGTCGATGTCAATGAGGTATTCCTGCGGTTCGTACTTCAGGTATTCGCTCAGGGCTGCCTTGATGTAGGTGATGAAACCGCGGGTGCCCTCGTTGGAGAACTTGTCGCTCACGGCGGCATCAAAGCCCATGCCGCAGGTGCAGAAGAACGGTTGGCCGTTCATCGTGCAGTAGTCAAACTGCCCCACGACACCGTTGTTGAGCACTTGCAGGGCGCGGCTGGCATTCATCGAGATGCGCAGGTGTCGCGCCAGGCCGTTGCCCGAGCCGCACGGCACAATGGCCAGCGCCGTGTCGGTGCCGCACAGGGCACTGCCCACTTCGTTGACCGTTCCGTCGCCACCGATGGCCACCACCACGTCGATGCCTTCGGCTACCGCCATCTCGGCAATCTCGTGGGCATGGCCTGCATACTCACTCATGACGATGCTCACGTCATTCTTCTCGTTGTCCACCACCGTCTCGATGAGGCGTGGGATCTTGTCCTTGCTGCCGACGCCCGACACGGGATTGATGATGGCGAGTATGTGCTTGCGTTTCTCCATATTCTATTCACTCACAAAGATACATCTTTTTATCCATATTTTTTTTTGAAAATAGTATATTTTGAGATATTTTTGTGAAAAAATTATTAACACGCATTTTTTTTTATTAAAAACCTTATGAAAAATGTAAGTATTAACCTGCTCACCAATGTGCTCTTGCTGCTTGTGGGCGTCATTCTCATCATCTTCCACGCCGTGCCCGACCTGCTCGTCTGGGCTGTGAGGTTGATGGGTACCATGTTCATGGTGCTGGCTGTCGTTTACATGGTCATGGTTGCTGTGCGCCATGCCGGTGCGCGCACCAGTTCGGATTATATGGGTGTGATGCCGGCAGTGGGGGGCTTGTGCTTCGGCTTGGTGCTGATGCTCAAGGCGCCCTTGTTCGACGCAATCCTGCAGCAACTCATGGGCATGCTTCTTGTGGTCCTGGGCGGATTCCATATCGTCTACCTGTGGATGTCTCGTGACAAATTGAAGATTGGCGGTTGGTATTATGTCCTGCCTGTGATTGTGGTGCTGTGTGGCATCCTCTCGATGGTGTTGCCAGCCTTGCGCGACCATGCCGAGTCGGTAGTGCTCGTTACGGGCATCTGCCTGCTGCTGTTCAATTTCACCAGCCTGCAGGAGTATCTCGCCGAGCGCCGCGTGCGCCGTGCGCTGGGTCAACCCGCAAACCTCCCGACGGATATTGAGAACGACAGCATTATCGAGCAGGAAGAATCAACTGAAGAAATCACCGTTTGATGGCATCTCTTAAGGCATTATATCAGCGATTCAAGGCATGGCAGCGTGAGCCGTGCAAATACGAGGAAATCGGCGGCGAGACGCACTGCTGTTGCAACTGCGGCCAGGAGTATGCCGGGGCCTACTGTCCGCGCTGTGGACAAAAGGAAAGGGCCGGGCGCATCACGTGGCAAACCGTTAGAAGCGGATTGATGGACCTGTTCGGCTTGGGTGGCCGCTCGTTGCCCTATTCGGTGTGGCAGTTGTTGTGGAGACCTGGCTATTTCATAAGCGATTACATTAACGGGAAGTGGCAGTTGAGTTTTCCTCCCGTGAAGATGCTGGTGATTGTAACATTTCTTGTGTTTTTCATAGGCCAGTTTTTGTTTCCGGAGTATTGGTCCGAGGTTATAGAAGATCAGCCAGCCACAGTCACATCAACGGGTGTGGAATATTATGTGGATAGTGCTATCAACTGGCTGTCGGCCCATCCCGAATGGGGCATCCTGTTCATTTTCTCTATTTTGATATTGCCCACTTGGTTTGTCTTCAAGCATGCTCCACGCAATCCTCGCCATACTCTGCCCCAGGGCTTCTTCATCCAGGTGTTCATGACCACACAGTACTTTATCTGGAATTTTGTCTTATCGCTTGTGCTGGCTTGGACGGGACTTAATGTCCAGCAGGCGTGGGCTGTTTCAGTGTGCTTTCTGCCTCTTATGGTGCTTTTGGATTACAAACAACTGTTTGGTTATGGATTGAGGGGAACTCTATGGCGCCTGGCTGCGATTGTGGTCATTATCGCTTTATCACTTTTAATGATAGTTGTGATAAGTGTCGCTCTCGATAAACCTGACGGCTATTTAGTCGAACATCATTTCCGTCCGATTCTTATTTTCATGACCTTTGCCACTGGATTGGGCACATTGCTTTCGTTGACCGATGCCATTAACCGCAAGAGTTGGCGGGAACGGGGTGTGTGGCGGTCGATGCTGCTGCCCTTGATGTTTTTCATGCTGATGGTGTTATGTCTGATAGTTCTTGAGATGCAGAGACCCGGTGCGTTTTTTAAGGCTTTGGTAAGTTGATGTTATGAATTATATGATTGACCGGTATAGGCGGTTCCGCCGTTGGCAGGAGAGTCTCTGGTGGCAAGCGCTGAAACGACCGTTAATGGCCGCTGTGCTGTCACTTGAGAAAGGCGGTATATGCTATCTCATGTGGGGGTGATGGAGCCATTGCCGGTCTCGTGAGTTCCTATTTGCCTTTGATTGGTGGATAACAAGCGGCGCGCCCTCGATAACGGGGACGCGTCGCTGTGTTGTCTGAGTCTTTGCCGTGAGCGCTCACGGCGGTGACGGGTTGTCTTCTTATTTCTTCTTGCGGTTGCCGTAGCGCTGCATGAACTTGTCCACGCGACCTGCGGTGTCGACGAGTTTCTGCTTACCGGTGAAGAACGGGTGAGAGGTGTTGGTGATCTCGAGTTTCACCAGGGGATAGGTGGTACCGTCAATCTCAATGGTCTCCTTGGTGTTCACCGTGCTGCGCGTGATGAAAACCTCCTCGTTAGACATGTCCTTGAACGCAACCTCGCGATAGTTGCTGGGATGGATATCCTTCTTCATTTCTTCGATATATCTTTAAATGTTAAACTTACAAACTGGTGGCGGTGGTAAACGCCTCTTTTTTGTAATGGCGCGCAAAGGTACAAACATTTTCCGAACTGGAAAAACTTTTTTCGCTCTTTTTTTGATTATCAGCGGTTTTTCATCTGGTTTAAAGGCCTTGGGCAGCAATCTTTCAGGCATGGCGGCGCTATAACGGGGGTGGCCTCCTTTTCTCATGTTGCCGGCACTGGCACCTGGTTTTTGGCAGGTTGGCATGGCATTTGCTTCTAACAGAACGTGTTTCATGGGGTTGATGTTACTAAATTGTTATTATTGTGTGAATTATTGAAATTAATTAAAGTAGGTGCCTTGTGTTACAAAAAAAAGTGCTAACTTTGCAGGTCTTTTAAGATTGTAGATTTTATATGCTAGGTAAACTTTTTAAGCGCAAAAAGGAGCAGGTTAGGCTCTTCTATAATACTGATATCCATTGCCACATCCTGCCGGGGGTGGACCATGGCTCGCAATCCATCGAGCAGTCGCTCGACATGCTCAATGCCCAGTTGCAGATGGGCATCAACCGCGTCGTGCTCACTTCACATGTCACCGCTGTCACCTTCGAGAACACGCGCGAGTCGCTGACCGACGCGTTTCTCAAACTCAAGGATGCCGTTACCGACGCTGGCCTCGAAATTGAACTGGCCCTGAGCGCCGAGTACCGCATGGACGAGTACTTTGACAAGGAATATGCGGCCGATCACTTGATACCGATGCCCGGCAAGCACATCCTGCTCGAGAACTCCTTCCAGCAGGAACTGATGAACCTCGATGACCTCCTGTTCGACCTCCAGGTCAAGGGTTACAGGACCATCTTGGCACATCCCGAGCGCTACACCTACTACTCTCGTCGCCGCAAGCGCTACGAGGAACTCCACAACAAGGGCGCCAAATTCCAGGTCAACATCCTGTCGTTTACCGGTTACTTCGGCGAGGAAGCCCGCGACAGCGCCTTGTGGTTTGCCAAGCAGGGTATGATTGATTACCTGGGCAGCGATATGCACAACGTCAAGCATGCCCACATCATCATGGACTACCTCAACAGCAAGGAGTGGCGCCGCCTCAGCGCCGAGATCGAGCCCACTGTCAAGAACGATTTGATCACCTTCTAAGGACACTTATCAGGAATAAACACGTGGCGGGAACCGATTGGTTCCCGCCACGTGTTTTATTGATATCATGCCGCTAAATGAGTTGCTTGGTGCGTCAGTCGCGCATGTCCTCGGGCAGGTCTTGCTGGATGATGGTGCGGCACTGGTGGCTCACCTGGGCAATGTCGTTGCCGCCGGTGTGCTGGATGGGCTCATGGAAGGTCAGCGTGATGGTGCCGGGCGTGACGTTGAACGTGCTGCGGGGCATCACCTTGTAACTGCCGTCGATGGTGATGGGAACGACGGGCAGGCCAAATTCCAGCGCCAGTTTAAAGGCGCCGTTCTTGAACGGGCCCATCTTGCCCGTGTCGGTGCGGCGGCCCTCAGGAAAGACTACAATCGACATCCCGCCGTGCAACTTCTTCTTGGCGGCGGCCATGGTGTCGCGCAGGCCCTGTGCCGAGTGGGTGTCGACCAGGATGTGGCCGGCCATGCGGCAAGCGGTGCCGATGATGGGGATGTTGGTCAGGCCCTTGCGCATCATCCACTTGAAGTTGTGGCCCAGGTAGCCGTACACCGAGAAGATGTCATAGGCACCCTGATGATTGGCAACAAACACGTAACTGGTCTCGTGGTCCACATGCTCGCGTCCCTTCACACGCACGCGCACGAAGTGCAGCCAACACCACAGCCGGGCCCACCACTTGGCAGGGAAATACCCCCAGTAGTCCTGGCTGAACAGGCATCCCACGATAGTTATCAGCGATGTCACAATGCTGACCACCAGCATAATGGGCGCCACGATGCACCATTGGTATATGCGGTATAGATAAATCATGCGATCGTCTTCAGGTTAATTAGTCGTGGCAAGGCTCATGTCTGCTTGCCACGGGAAAAATGCAATCCGGCAACGATTAAATACGGTCAGCCGCCGTGGCAGGCAGTCTCCTACCTGCCACGGAAGCGTGACGCGGTGTTAAGGTCAGTTGGCCTCGGCATCGGGGGCAATGAGTTTGTAACCCTTGCCGTGGATGTTGATGATTTCGATGCTGGGGTCGTCTTTGAGTTTCTTGCGCAACTTGGTGATGTAAACGTCCATCGACCTGGCGTTGAAGTAGTTGTCGTCAATCCAGATGGTCTTCAGGGCAAAGTTGCGCTCCAGAATCTCGTTCATGTGGGCACACAACAGGCTCAGCAGTTCGCTCTCCTTGGTCGTCAGGTTGTCGCTGCTGTCGTCGGTGAACAGCACCTGGCGCTGGGTGTCAAAGGTGAACTTGCCGATCTTGTATACGGTGACCTCCTTGCCCTTCTTGCCCTTGACGCGGCGCAGGATGGCCTCGATGCGCAGCACCAGTTCCTCCATCGAGAAGGGTTTGGTGATGTAGTCATCGGCACCAATCTTGAAGCCCTCCAGGATGTCCTCCTTCAGCGCTTTGGCGGTCAAGAAGATGATGGGCACATCGCTGTTGACGGTGCGAATCTCCTGTGCGAGTTGATAGCCGTCCTTCTTGGGCATCATCACGTCGAGCAGGCAGATGTCATATTTGCCTTTGAGAAAGGCCTTGTAACCGGCTTCACCGTCGGCAAAGAGTTCGGCCTTGTAGCCCTTGTCCTCGAGGTACTCGCGGGTCAGGGTTCCCAGGTTCTCGTCATCTTCGCATAAAAGAATTCTCAGTTTGTCTTCCATAATTTTCAGTTATTTATATAGTGGTAATGTGATAATGAATTTCGATCCTTTGCCCACCTCGCTCTCGGCGCGGATGGTACCGCCGAACAGGTCTATCATCTTGTGGACATAGGCCAGTCCCAGACCGAAGCCCTTCACGTCGTGGCGGTCGCCCGTCGACACGCGGTAGAAGCGCTCGAAGATTCTCTTCAGGTCCTCGCGTTTCATGCCGATGCCGTTGTCGGCAACGGTAATCTGCACGTGGTCGTCGTCGGGGTTGATGGTGCTCACCTCGAGTTCGGGGGGCACGTCCTCGCGACGGTACTTGACGGCATTGTCCAGCAGGTTGAAGATCACGTTGGTGAAGTGCATCCTGTCGACATTGATGATCGGGTCCTCGGCATCCAGGGCGGCATTGATGTGTCCGCCGAATTTCTCGACCTTCAGTTTGAAGGTGTTGATGACGTTATAGATGCTCGCGTTGGCATCCTCTTCCTCGAGGCGCATCGTGGCATTCTTGCGGTCGAACAGCGACAACTGCAGCACTTTCTCGACCTGGAAGCGCAGACGCTTGGTCTCGTCGTTGATGACCCTCGAGATGTGCTTGAACGTCTCGGGACTCTTGCGCACGCTGTCGTCGTTGAGCATCTGGGCTGCAATCGATATTGACGAGATGGGCGTCTTGAACTCGTGAGTCATGTTGTTGATGAAGTCGTTCTTGATCTCGCTCAGTTTCTTCTGCTTGAAGGCTACCGAGATGGTGTACAGGAACACACCCAGCAGCAGGAAGGTGAACGCCAGCGACGGCACCAGGAACTTCACCGACGAGAAGATGTAGTCGCTCTTGCTCGGGAAGGTGATGTTCAGCATGTTCTGCTTGTTCTTGGGGTCGTTGGGGAACAGCACCTGGGTGTAGACGTCCTGTTGCGACATGGGGGAGTAGCCGCTGGTCTTGTACACCATGCCGTTGCTGCGGTTCACGATGGCGAACTCAAAGGGCAGCGTCAAGCCGTTGAACTCGAGTTCCGACCGCAGGTAACTGGCCACAGTGGCGCTGTCGGCACGCTCGTTGATGGGACGGCCGCTCGACTCGTTCAGAATCGTGAAAATCACCTCGTTGAGCAGTCCCTGCTGGTGCATGTACTGGTTCTTCAGGATTTCCTGCTTCATCTGGTAACTGTCGTTCAGGTCCTTGAGCGTGTTGCGGTTGGCGGGACGCAGTTTGCTGGGGTCCTCGGTGTTGAGGGTCGTGTCGATGGTTGCCTCGCGGCTCTTGTCAAAGTAGAAGTCGTCTTGGGCGATGCCCGTGTACATCTGTTCAGCCTCGGCCAGGTCCTTTTCCAGGTAGTATTTGGTCTCATTCTGCTCGAGCATGGTCGACACGCTGTATAGGCTGCGCCTGACAATCTCGCTGAACTGGCTCTCGCGCATCGCTACCATCTTCTCGAGGTACATGAGTTGCATGGCGAGCAGGCCCAGCAGGGCAATCGCCATCACAACGGTCAATATCCATATCGTAGATCTCTTCATGAGAATGATGATGCTTTTAAGAATTGTCTTTTAACAATCAACGGCAAAATTAACAATTAATTGTGGAAAACCAAAATTTTCTATCGTTTTTTTGACGAAAAATATGGGCTAAATGTTAAATCGCTCCGTTTCAATGGTATTGGGACGCATCAGTGGCCCAAAGGCAAATGAACCTGTTTGATGTGCCGAGGTGAAGCCAAGTTTCGGGATATTATATCTTAAAATTTAATTTGATCAATTTCCCGTGTCAAGCACGGTTAAATGTTGCGTGGCTCTT
>ONRP01000041.1 GCA_900320245.1 uncultured Prevotellaceae bacterium | reverse complement strand
CCAGGAATGTTGACGCCAGGGCCAACAATGCCAGCAACGCCACCACCAGCAACGCACCACGCCAACGGGATTGATACTTCACCTTGTTCAATTCCGCCAACTGAACATCATTCTGCTTCTCAATTGCCAGCATCTTACTGCTCTGACTTGTAAGAAGTACGGAATCAGAAATGATGAATGTTTTTAATTTGTTTTTATAGTAACTCAGCGAGTCCCGATTTGCCTTGGCCAACTTGTATTTTATTCTATAGTAGCAAATGGAATCAGCAGCGACCTCCAATCGTGGTGCATGCATGAGGTAATAATTTGCTGAATCTAATTGCCCTAATTCCACAAAGGCCTCAGATGCAGCAAGATGGGCCCTAGGGTGGTCAATTAAATCTTGTCCAGCCGCAATGGCTTTTATCGCCTCGTTTTTGGCTTGCATGTAATCTTCGGTATTAAACAAATGGTATTGTGCCCTGACACAATAGTTGCCAAAAACATAATAACGCTCGCTCTCATCAGTTTTTGCCAATACTATTGCCTGACCAGTACAAAGCAGTAAACTATCCTTGTTCTCTTTTAAAATATAAAGCGATCCTATCTCACCAAGACACACAATGACATAATGTTTATCATGCAAATTACGATAAATCTCCAATGCCTCTTGAAATTTTGTGAGTGCGAAATTCTGTGAATCAATCACTTCTCGCTGGTACAAAAAGCCTAATCTCAATTTTGCATAAGCTTTATTTTCCAGGTCACTCTCGTCTGCGGTTTCATCGGCCTTTTTATAGGTTTCCACTGCTTTTTCAAGGTCGCCCATGACCTCATAGACAGCGCCTTGATAGATTAGGGAGCGGGTACGTTTCTCGTGGTCATTGGAATTTTTGTAGTAGTCCACAGCGATGTTGATGACAGAGTCGGTTGTATCGTCAACAAAGCATTTGTAATGGGCCTGGGTGAGCAGCAGGGAGTAGTAGGCACGCTCCTCCTTGTTAAAGCTGTCGGGTTGCAATGAATCTAGACGATGCAGGGCTGTCTCATACTGGCGCGAAACGGTCAACGTCGAGTCGATAGCAGCCAATTCCTGCATGGTGGCAGAGCCATGGTGGCACCCTGTCAACACGAGAGTAAAAATGGCCGCAAATGAGATGATGATATTCCAGAAACGTGTCATGTGATAGATGTTTTTGGGTTGGGATTTGCTGCAGTTTCCACTATAAAGCCAATGAAATAGGTTGCAAATTTAACACTTTAAGGCCCAATTTTCTCCCCCGTTAGGGCATAATTAGAATTTTGTTTTTTAGATATCTGATTTTCAATATTTTACGTTTTCTAAAATTAGGTCAGATTTTACGCATTTTAGTCCGATTTAACAGTTTTCCCTACTACCTTTGTTGCGTGAAAAATAATCCTTTACCAACAAGAATAAAATGATATTATAATGCTAATTTTCAAAAGTATAATGATGGCTTATCACTATCTTGATGGCGATAAACTCACCGTGTTTGAGCAAAGTACTAATTGCAATAGTCAAGAAATGTTAAAATGGGGGGTAATTAAACCATTTTTGTGAATAAGGTCTAATCATTGGGGACATGTTTTGATGTCCGTAAATGTTTTGATATTAGTACTTTACCGAAATTAATAACCCAAATATACCTAATTGATTATGAGAAATCTAATGACTACATTCAGTATGCTCTTGCTGATGGCAATAGTCGTGATGGTCGCCTCGTGCGGGGACAATAGCGATGAGCCTGGAGCCGTTTACAATTATTACATGCTCATCCAGTCCGAAGTAGAATTGGAATTGTCAAATAATGCTGAGGAGGAAGGCACGCTGGTTGGTGGGCAAATGAGTGTGATATCCAGGACGGTCTCACGAATGAGGAATGTCATGGCTCAGTATGACTCAAACCAAAACTCCACAGATATCGAGGCTGCCTTGCTCACGGCATGTGACAGCATTTACCGTGAATATGCTTCGGCCTATGTCCAATATTCTGGACAAACCCTATGCTATGTCCAGATCAACCGTCGCAAACTTGTGGACGGAAAATCTCAGGAGGGCACGACGCTCAAGACCTACTACTTCCGAGCCCTTAAGGGATTGGATCCAGATGGGTCGAGCGACCCCACGCCGCCTGAATTCTCCTTGAACAAGCCCGATGCGTTAGAGGCTGTTGACTTGGGACTGTCAGTGATGTGGGCTAACTGCAATCTGGGAGCCCAATCACCCGAGGAGTATGGCGGTTACTTTGGATGGGGCGACCCGACAGGTGAACTGTGGGACGGAAACGGCATTTACAAACAGGCTGGCGCTTTCGTTTGGAATACCGATAACTTCGGTGGCATGAATCCCCCGACCGAGATTGGCGGCACTTTGTTAGACGTTGTGACTGCACATTGGGGCGCCGGCTGGCATACGCCCAGTGCTAATGAAGCAAGGGAATTGAGACTTCAATGCGAGTGGAAACGGCACTCACAGGATGGCCGCAACTGGTATGAGGTCATCGGTCCTAACGGCAACAGCATCATCATACCGTTGGCGGGAATATACGGCATTAAACCTGGCAAGGGCAGTTCGCTTCTAATGGAGGGTCCCTTGCACACCAATTCTAAAGGGTTTTATTGGACATCAACCATTTGTGACACACCTGGCACTTCGGCAACCAGGAGTTATGCCGTCCATCAAGGGGTGGCTACTGCATGGGCATTTATCTTTGGCTCTGACTATGAGGAATGGCAAGGAGTTAGTTGGTTTAATGACCACCTTCGCGCCTTCCACATGCCAATCCGTCCGGTATATACTAAACCAGAAGATATTCAACCTAACCAATAAAGATAAAAACAATGAAAACTTACAATTACTTATTTGGATTACTTGCCATCCTGCTGATGGCAACAGGATGTGGCAAGGATAACGAACCCGATGTCAAAATCGAGCCGCCAGTATTTAATCTTCAAAAACCGAGTAACGTCGAGGCTGTGGATTTGGGTCTGTCGGTCTTATGGGCCAGTTGCAACTTGGGCGCAAGTTCTCCCACAGACTATGGCGGCTATTTCGCTTGGGGTGACCCGACAGGAGCCTTGTGGTCGGCCGATGGCATTAGTTATGACGAACAAGGCTATACCTGGAATACCAGCAACTATGGTGGAAACAACCCGCCCGCCGACATCAGCGGCACCGACTTGGATGTCGTGACCGTGCACTGGGGTGACGGATGGCGCATGCCCACCTATGCCGAAATGAAAGAATTAATGAATCAATGCCAATGGACTAAATTGGAGCAGGGTGGAATAAAGTGGTATGAGGCCAAAGGGCCTAACGGCAACAGCATCGACCTGCCGATGGGTGGGTTGTATTACGATCCCACAGGTGAAAAGTACGCCCGATTCCTTGGTGGCCCCGCCCATGTCAATACGAGTGCTTTTTATTGGACATCGACCGTTAGTTGGACGCAGAGTAATGCGCGAGGCTATGATATCCATCCTGGTGTAGTGACAGCATGGATGCTGTTGATTGGGGCGGGAGAGAAGCGGTATCTCCTTGACTATGTGAGAGCCTTTCACATGCCAATCCGTCCCGTCCACGACAAGTAAATCAAGTTTAACTTGATGGTTAATGGATAAAGGATAATGTTTAATGGTTGCTGAGGCTATCTTTAATCCTTAATCATTCTCCTTTCTCCACGGCAATAGTCGTTCACACGAAGTTTTTTCATACAAACACCGAAACGTGATTTGGATAAATTTGGCATCGCCTCAAAAATGTTCAAATAAAATTGGCATTTCAATCGGCTTGCATAAATTTTCCGGAAATGAAGTGGTTCCTCTTGAGTCAATACCCAGTAGAGGAACCACTTTTACATTTCAAGGTATAATAATCTCTGCCGCCCCGAATAGGGCTCTTAGCGGGCAGAAATATGAAAAAACAAGAAATACAAGATGTACAATCGGTTGAATTGTTGTTCTTGTATTCCTTGTTTTCAATTCCGTCGTGCGGATGCCAATTGGTTCAATTAGCGTAATTTGTAGTTTGAATTACTTCATGAACTTGGCGAAGTCGGTCTTGCGCATGTCGCCGTCGTGAATAAGCGTGCTGTGCATGGCGAAGGCGATGTCGGGGTTCATCATCACGTGGCCCTTCTTGGCGAGGCTGAGGTACTCGCGCAGCAGGGGACGATAGACGGGATGAGCGGCCTTCTCGATAATCTCGTGGGCGCTCTGGACGGGGTCCTTGCCGCGCAGGTCGGCGATACCCTGGTCGGTGATGATGATGTCGACCGAGTGCGGGTTGTGGTCAGGATAGGATACCATGGGCACGATGGTGCTGATGCAGTCGTCCTTCTTGATCGACGGGCACAGGAAGATGCTGATGTAGGCGTTGCGGGTGAAGTCGCCCGAACCGCCCACACCGTTCATCAGGCGCGTACCGCTGACGTGGGTCGAGTTGATGTGGCCATAGATGTCGGCCTCGATGGCGGTGTTCATCGTGATGACGCCCAGACGGCGAACCACCTCGGGGTTGTTGCTGATCTCGCTGGGACGCATGAGCACCTTGCCATGCAGGGCTTCGCCCTTCTCGAAGAACTCGGTCATGGCGCCGCTGGAGAAGGTCATCGAGCAGGTGCTGGCAAACTTGCACTTGCCGCTCTCGAGCAACTCGAGCACGCTGTCCTGGATCACCTCGGTGTACATCTCGAAGGGAGGAATGTCGTCGCTCTTGTCGAGGGCGTCGAGCACGGCGTTGGCGATGTTGCCCACACCGCTCTGCAGGGGCAGGAACTCCTTGGGGATGCGGCCGGCCTTCAATTCATTGACCAGGAAGGCGCACACGTTGCGGCCGATGGCTGCGGTCACCTCATCAACGGGGGTGAAGGCACCCTCCTTGCTGATGGGCAGCGACGTCTTGACAACGCCGAGGACCTTGCTGGGGTCGACATGGGCGGTGGGAGTGCCCACGCGGTCGTGAGGCGTATAGATGGGAATCTCGCGACGGTAAGGCGGGTCGACGGGCGTGTAGACGTCGTGCATGCCGCGGATGGTCTCGGGAATCTGGTCGTTGACCTCGACAATCACCTTGTCGGCCATCTTGAGCCAGGTGGCGGTGTTGCCCATCGAGGTACCCAGCACGAGTTCACCGTCGTCGGTGATGCTCTGGGCCTCAACGATGGCGATGTCCATCTTGCCGTAGAAGCCATAGCGGAACTCCTGTGCCAGTTCGCTCAGGTGGCGGTCGTTATAGTGGATGGCATTGGCGTTGATGGCCTTGCGCATGTCGGGGTGTGACTGGTACGGTGTGCGGAAGTTCAGGGCATCGGCACGGGTCAACTCGCCGTCGATGTGGTCGCTGGTCGAAGCGCCAGAGAAGAGGTTGATTTTGAATTCACGGCCTGCCTCATGCTCGCGCTTGGCGCGCTCGGCGATGGCAACGGGAACTGCTTGAGGACAACCGGGTGATGTAAAGCCCGAAACACCTACGGTGAAGCCATTTTGTACAAATTCGGCGGCTTCCTCGGCCGAAAGAATCGGATAAATCATTTCTTAGTTAGTAGTTTCTAGTTAAATCAAACAACTTTAACAACGCTGAACAACGTTAACAACAATATAATAATTGGTTGTTTTTGTTGTTTATTGTTGTTCATGTTGTTTGATTATTAGGCGTTAATTGATTATTTGTTATTGTTTGAGTTTTTCTTTGATGGCTTTGGTGGCCTCTTCGTGGCCGGGTTTCTCGAGCAGGGCGAACATGTTCTTCTTGTAGGCCTCGACACCGGGCTGGTCAAACGGGTTGACGCCAAGCATGTAGCCGCTCACGCCGCAGGCTTTCTCGAAGAAGTAGATCAATTGGCCCATATAGCGCTCGGTCACGGCGGGCATGGTGATGAGCAGGTTGGGCACACCGCCGTCGATGTGAGCCAGGCGGGTACCGAGTTCGGCCATCTTGTTGACGTAGTCCACGTTCTTGCCTGCGATGTAGTTCAGCCCGTCGAGGTCAGCCTCGTCGGTGGGGATGATGACCTCATGCTGCTGGTCGCCCACGCTGAGCACCGTCTCAAAGATGGTGCGCTCGCCGTCCTGAATCCACTGTCCCATGCTGTGCAGGTCGGTAGTGAAGTCCACGCTGGCGGGGAAGATGCCCTTGTGGCCCTTGCCCTCGCTCTCGCCGTAGAGTTGTTTCCACCACTCGGCGACGAAGTGCAGGCGCGGGGTGAAGTTGGCGAGAATCTCGACCTTCTTGCCCTGCTGATAGAGGGCGTTGCGGGCGATGGCATAGTTGAGCACCTGCTCGTCGCCGTCCTGTTCCATCTCGACGGCACCGGCCACGAGGGCGCGGATGTCGAATCCGGCAACGGCGATGGGCAGCAGGCCAACGGGGGTCAATACCGAGAAGCGGCCGCCCACGTCATCGGGGATGACATAGGTGGCATAGCCCTCCTGGGTGGCCAGGTTGCGCAGGGCACCGCGGCGGGCATCGGTCACAGCAACGATGTTGCGCTGGGCGAATGCCTTGCCCTCCTGCTGCTCGAGCATCTCCTTGAACAGGCGGAAGGCGATAGCGGGTTCGGTGGTGGTTCCCGACTTGGAGATGACGATGATGCCGAACTTGTGTCCGCGCACCAGGTCCATCAGGTCGTAGAGGTAGTCCTCGCCGATGTTGTTGCCGGCAAAGAGCACCTTGGGGCCACTGCCCGACTTGTAGGCAGCGAAGTGGTCGCTCAGGGCCTCGATAACGGCCTTGGCGCCCAGGTAACTGCCACCGATGCCGATGGTGATGACATACTCACACTGCTCGCGCAGCACGGCAGCGGTCTGCTCGATGCTGGCGAGTTGCTGCTCGTCGATGCTACTGGGCAGGTGAAGCCAGCCCAGGAAGTCGTTGCCGGCACCCGAGCCGCTCTCGAGCGTCTGCTTGGCGGCGAGGGCAGCATTGCACAGGTCCTGTGTCTCCAGCCCTTGAAGGGCGTATTTGCTGATGACTTGAATCTTGTTGTTCATGTTGCTTTATTTGTTTTTTTCTAGAAAGTCTAGATAATCTAGATGGTCTAGTGGGTTTGGATTTCTGTGGTTAAATTTCCTTGGTGTAGGCGCGGCGGCGCTTGTGCTGGTCATACTCGAAGTATTCCCATTGCTTGAGCACCTTGGAGTTGAGTTCCAACTCGTGGTTGCTCTCGGCATGGGTATAGCCATGCTTGTTGAACACGGGGATGAGGTCGTCAAAGATGAGCGAGTTCACACCCTTGTTCTGGAGTTCGGGCTTGACGGCAATGAGCATCAGGTCCACCACATTGTTGTGCTTGAAGGCGTCGAGCAGGTATTTCCATCCCATGGGGAACAGGCGGCCACGGCTCTTGATGAGTGCCTTGGACATCGAGGGAATCGTGATGCCCACACCGACGAGTTCGCGCGTGTCTTTGTCGATGACCATCGACAGGTCGTCGAGAGGCAGGAAGGGCAGGTACATCTTGATGTAGTGCTTGATCTGCTTGTCGGTGAGCGGCGAGTAGCCGAACAACTCGTCATAGGCCACATTGATCAGTTTGAAGATGGCGTCACCGTAGTCCTTGACCAGTTGCTTGCGGTCGGTGTACTTGATGGTCGTCACATTCATGCGTTCGCTGATCAAAGTGGCGATGCGGTGCATCTTCTCGGGGACCTCGGTGGGGATGGTGATCAGGAACTCCAGCCAGTCCACATCCTTGACGAAGCCCATGCGCTCCAAGTGCTTGTGATAATAGGCGTGGCTGTACACGGCGCCTGTAGTGCCAATGCGGTCAAAGCCCTCGACGAGCAAACCCTCGGGATCCATGTCGGTAAAGCCCAGGGGACCTGTCAGGTGTTCCATGCCTTTGCCTTTGGCCCACCGGGTCACGGCATCGATGAGGGCGTCGGCCACCTCGGCATCGTCGATGAAGTCGATGTAACTGAAGCGGGCCTCTTTCTTGTTGGCGCGCTCGTTGACCACCTTGTTGATGATGCCGGCGATGCGTCCCACGATTTCCCCGTTGCGGTAGGCCAGGAAATAGACGGCCTCGCAGAAGTCAAATGCCGGGTTCTTGTCGGGGCGCAGGGTGTTCACTTCATCGGTGACCAGTGGCGGTACGTAGTACTCGTTGTCGCGGTAGATGACATCGATGGGAAAATGCACAAACTTGAGCAGGTTGCGCTTGGTGGGTTGGATTTCTCTGATTTCTACTGCCATTATGATAATTATTTTGGTTTCGGGTGATAGGGATCACGCATACACTACATTGGCCAGCCACCACAGCAGGGCGAGCAGCCCCACCAGGATGATGTCCAATTTCAGGAAGAACCAGAAGTAATAGCGTTTCTCGGGAGTCATATTTGTCAGTTCGCTGCTTTGGCCTTGTCATGCACCAGGTCGTAGTTGATGTTGCCGTTGGCGGTCTTGATCAGTACGCTGGTTTCGCCGTTCTTGCTGATGCCCTGTGCCGAGGAGTAGATGGTGAAGTACTTGCGGCTGTCCTTATTGAAGCCATATACCATACCTTTCTTGTCGAGGAAGACGAGGTACTTGCTGGTTTCCACCTTTTCCTTGATCTCGTCCATCTTGAAGAGGGGCTTGTCATACTGGGTGGACTTCATCTGCACATCTTCGCCCTCTTTCAGTTTGTCCATATTCTCGGCATTGTCGTGGTCCCACTTGGTGTCGGCGTTCTCTTCGCCGGCCAGGGCCTTTTCTTCTTCTTCCTTGGCTTTGGCCTCTTCTTCGGCCTCAATCTCCTCGGGAGTGGCTACGCGGATGGCGCTGATGTGTACTGCCTCCTGCTGCAGGAAGTTGCGCTCGCTGCCGCTGACGCTCTCGAGAGGTCCGCGGCTGTAGACGTACTGGCGGCCGTCGCTGCGCGAGCGGATGGGGCCGTCATAGTTCAGCGTGGTCAACTTCTTGCCCTCGGGCTCATACAGGGCCAGGGTCACGCGACCCGTGTTGCCCTCGCCGGCACCCTTGAGGTGGTTCAGGAAGGCGAAGTAGAGGCACTGCTTGCCGTCGACGGTCACTGCGCGGGGCACATACATGGCATCGGCGATGAGCGACGAATTGTCCATGATGATGTTGCGTCCGTCCAGATACTTGGTCTGGCCCAGTTCGGTCTTCCAGCCGCCGCCGTCACGCGTCAGTTGGTAAATCTTGATGAAGGGACGGTCAGCATCGTTCTTGTAGGTCACACCCAAGATGCGGTCGGGGGTGTCGGGGTCGGTACCGTGCAATTTCACGGCGCCGCCGATGGAGGCACCGTCCTCGGTGAAGTTGTTACGACTCAGTTCGGCCCCCAGAATGGCGGCTTCGTCCTGGCTGTTGTCGGCCATGGCGGCAACGCTGTCGCCCCTGGCCTTCAGGTCATCGTTAGCCTGGCTGTTGCAGTGTTTGAGCATGCTCAACAAGCCGATGAGCACTGCTGCGAGCACGATGCCGATGATGAGATTACGGTTGAAGTTGGAACGGCCTTCCTGTCCGTTGTCATCATCGTCGTCGTCATCGTCATCGTCATCATCATCAGCGGTGACGGGTTTCACGGGTTTGGCGGCGGCACGGCGTTGGGCAGCGCGCTGGGCATCGGTGGCCTTTTCGGGGTCGGGGCCGTTGCCTGCAGTTGCCGCGGCAGGAGCCGCAGCCTGTGTCACAGACTTCTGTGCCACACTCATGGCATTGTCGATAGCCTTGCCGCAGTGGGGGCAGAATACCGATGAAGCCGGCATGGTTTTGTGGCAATAGGAACAGGTGACCGTGGTACTCATGCGATAACCGCAATGGTTGCAGAAGGAGGAACCTTCGGGAACTTCATGTCCGCAATGTTGACATTTCATAATCGTAGTCTTATTATCGGGTTTTTATACTTCGTTTACTTACAACCTGCAAAAGTAAGCAATAATCTCTGATTATTGGCCCATTTATGCACAAAAAAGATTACAGGGACGGTGATGCACCTGTCGATAAGGGTGATTAACGGCCGGGAAACGCTGGCCTGAGTGCTGGATTAGCGCATGAGCGCGGCAGCCGTGCGGGCCGCGAGTCGGGCATTGTTGAGCACCAGTTGGATGTTGCTGGCCAGGCTGTCGCCGCCGGTGAGGTCTTTGACTTTGGCCAGGAGGAAGGGAGTGGTTTCCTTGCCGCGGATGCCCAGGCGGTTGGCCTCGTCGATGGCCTCGTCAATAGCCTTGTTGATGACATCGGCAGGCATCGAGTACTCCTCGGGGATGGGGTTGGTGACAAGCATGCCGCCCTGCAGCCCCATGTCGAGTTTGGCGCGGAAAGCGGCGGCCAGGTCCTCGGGGGTGTCGATGCGGTAATCCACCTTGAAACCGCTGTGACGGGTGTAGAAGGCGGGCAGTTCCTCGGTTCCGTAGCCGATGACCGGCACACCCTTGGTCTCAAGGTATTCCAGGGTGAGTCCCAAGTCAAGGATGGACTTGGCGCCGGCGCAGATGACCATCACGGGTGTCATGGCCAGTTCCTCGAGGTCGGCACTGATGTCCATCGTGGTCTCGGCACCGCGGTGCACGCCGCCGATGCCACCGGTGGCAAACACCTTGATGCCTGCCATGGCAGCGATAATCATCGTCGTGGTCACGGTGGTGGCACCGTCCTCGCCGCGGGCGATGAGCACGGGCAGGTCGCGGCGCGACGCCTTGGTCACGGCTTGACCTTTGCGGCCCAGGTATTCGATTTCCTCGGGGGTGCAGCCCGCCTTGAGGCGGCCGCCGATGATGGCAATGGTTGCGGGCGTGGCACCGCCGTCGCGGATGGTCTGCTCGACTTTGAGGGCCGTTTCCACATTCTGGGGATAGGGCATGCCGTGTGAAATGATGGTCGACTCGAGGGCAACCACGGGGCGGCCCTCGTCAAGTGCCTGCTGCACTTCGGGTGAGATGGAAAGGTATTGGTTCATATCTTGTTGGTTTTTAGGGTTGTACTAGATAAACTGGACATAGGATATATTGGACATATCAGATGCCTTGGATATAGTCGTTGATGTCGGGATTGACGGTTTGGAGCGAGAGCAGGGTGGCGTGGGCGGCCTTGAGTCCTGTTTGGGCACAGTCGGGGAAGGGGGTGTTGCCCATCAGGGCATGGGCCACGCCGGCGATAAAGGCATCACCGGCCCCAGTAGTGTTGATGACGCGCGAGGGGATGGCTTTCAGGTGCTCATGGCGGGTGCCGTCGCTGCAGTACACGCCGTCGCTGCCCAGGGTGATGTAGACCTGACCGCTGCCCATGGCCGTGAGGCGGACGGCCGCTTCTTGGGCCGTTGGACAATGGGTCACGGCCTGTGCCTCCTGCAGGTTGAGTTTCAGGGCGTACAATTGTCGTGACCGGCTCTGCTGCAACGCCTTGATGACGCGCGGCGCCTTGGCGGTGCTCACGGCGTCGATGATGAGCGGTGCCGTGCAGTGGTCGATGAGGTACAGCAGGGTTTCGGTTTCGATATTGGTGTCGGCCATCACAAGAGCCGATGCGTTGATGGTCTCAAGGCGCTGTTCCAGGAAACCGGGTGTGATGTGTCCCACGATGTCGGTATCGGCGACGGCGGCAATCATGTCGCCTGTCTGGTCGTTGACACACAGGTACAGGCCGTTGCGCAGGCCTTCGCGGCGCTCACTCAGCGTGAGGTCCAGCCCGATGGCTTGGCACTCGCGCCAGCACATCTCGCCGAAGGTCTCGCCGCCAAAGAGGCTCACGAATTTCACCTCGTGTCCCATCAGCCGCAGGTTGTGGGCGATGTTGCGTGCCACTCCGCCGCAGCCCAGGGTCACCTGCCCCGGCACCGAGTCGGCAGGGACAAACGGCGCTGTCAAAGCCGCCGAGATGTCCATATTCACACCACCAATAACAGTTACATATCCGTCCATTTTTCGGTATTATTTGCCAAGTAAGTATAAAAGCGGTACGTCAAGGCGTTTTGCCCAGTAGGTCTCGCTATGGCCATGCCCATCATACACGTGTACAGTGAAGTGTTCATTGTCCCAGTATTTGTAGGAGATGACTCTGGTGAGTTCATCCTGATAGAGACTGTATTTTGCATCAAGATCCACGGTGCCGTGGTCCATGTAGATGAGGCTGCTGTTGGTCTCGGGCAAATGCTGGTCCACATAGTCCCTAAAGCCCGCGGCCCATGCGTCTCCACTAACGCCATTAGGCAATTGTGCCATCGACAAGTGGGTCGAGAGACAGGCCACGCCGCCGAACACCTGCGGGTATTCACACAGGGCATAGAGCGAAATCAGCCCGCCCATGCTGGAACCCATCATGAAGGTGTGTTCACGCGACGTCAAGGGCTTGTAACGCTCGTCGATGAAGGGCTTCAACTCCTTGACGATGAATTGCAGATAGGCGTCGCCCGTGAGTTTTGAGATGTCGGCTTTCTGCCGGTCGGCTTCGCTGACGTGCTGCCATGTCTTGGTGGGGAAATACTCGGCGAGGCGGTCATCGGTATTGTAGATGCCCACGACGATGCACGGCCTGATGGAGCCGTCCTGGATCATACTGTTCGCCACCTCATCGACACGCCATTCCTTCCCGTTCCATGTCGTGGTGGCATCGAACAACATCTGCCCGTCGTGCATGTAAAGCACATCACACGAGTCGCCCGTCTTGTAACCCTCTGGCAGCCAGACGACGACATCCCTTGGCGGGACATACTGCGACTGGAACTGCGGGAAGCGTTCCAGTGTCCCACGGCTCACAGTGGGAATCTTGTTACGGGGCCACAGAGACAATGCTGCTGTTGTGGCCAACAGGCCCAAAATCACCAGCGTGATCCATAGCCATTTTTTGCTTTTCTTCTTGTTTGCCATAAAGAAACCGGTTTTCTTTGGCAAAGATAAGACAATTATCTTAGAAAAGCGATTTTTGGACAATTTGAGCATAATTGTTTTGTCCAATACTTGACGCGGGCCGTTATCCCACTTCCCGGGAATTCAGGGCTGGCGCATTCAGCGTTTGGTCACCTGGTGGGTGGTGCGGAAGAGTGTGCCGTCATTGCCGATGCCCTCGATGGTGACGATATAGGTGGTGTTGTGGGCATCGCTGGCATAGAAGTCAAACGTGGATGTTCCGTCTTGATTGACGGTCACGCAGGGATTCCAGTACAGCACCTTGCGCAGGTCAGAGCCGGGTTCGCGGCCCCCATCACCCTGGTCATACCGTGGCGAATAGAATTCGACTGGAGTCTGTGCACCCATGGGCTGGATGATTCTCAGGTAGATGCTGGGCTCCTTGCGGTCACCCAGATATCCCTCGCGGTGTTCGATAAAGAGGCTGCCACCACCATGGGCATTCCTCACGAAGTAGATGTATTCCACATCCTGGAACGAAATCATGCTCTGTGCAATCGACAATTCTGACAGGTCAGTCGTGCCCTGGTATCCTAAGAAGATATTGCTTTGCGGTTTCGGCTCAATGGGTGAGATGTACTCTGACAATAGGCTGATGGCGCTCTCGTCGGTCTCGAAGTTTGCTGCAACCGGCTCCCCGTCAACATAGATGGTCACGTGGTCTTTGGCCCTGCCGCCAGGGGTATAGAGCGAGCCGCCCATCACCATGAGGTTTGGGATTTCCCGTGCTACACCATCCAGTGTCGTGATATCCTTTTCCTTGATTTTTCTGTTGGTCAGGTTATAGGGGTTGCGTTCGTTGGAATGGTGCCGGGGCCTGTAGGCCGTCACCATCAGTTCGTTGAGGATGATGTGCCTCCAGTCACCGCTGTGTTCCAATCTCCACAACTGGTCATCGCTGAAAGTGGGTGCCGCCGAAATGGACTTCTCGGGTGTCGTGTAGTAGGTCGAGGGATACTGTTCGTCGTCCAGTTCCAGGTTCATCTGTTTTTTCCCCTTGATGTTCTCGGCCATCACGACACAATCCACGCTATCGGGCAGCAGCGGCATATTGATGGCAAATTCACCCAATGAGTCGGTAAAAGTCACTGAACTGTATCCCACACGGGGGGCAATCAGGCTGACCTTGCCACCGGCCACCGGCTTCTTGCGCCAATCGCTCAGGACACGGCCAGTCACCACCTGTGACATCTCGATGGGGTACTGAGGCTCGGCAAGACGTCCTCGCAGCACACGGGGAATGTCATAACGTCGCCAGCCTTGGGTGAGCATAAGCAAATCCAGATGGTGCTCGCGCTGCTTCCTGTCGATGGTGTCGCCTTGCTCGAAATAGTAATTGGGCTGGTTGATGCGACCTCGCAATTCGCTCTGCAGCAACAAGTTTGCAAGAATGTTCCCCTCAGATGGCTCGCTGGCTTGTCCGTCAATAACCGATACCGCATAATTGCCCGTGTGGCTCGTCAAACTGCTCAAGTCCACGTTGACCTTCACAGGCTCGCGGTCGGAGTAGGTCTCGCGGTCGGTAGACACCGTGGGTTCTGAAGGTGATGAAGCGCCCACAAAGAAGAGCCTTTCGCTCAGGCAGCGCATATCCTCGTCAAACAGCATTGCCTGCACGACCCCGGCCGGCAAATCTGCTTCACGAACCGTCATCGAGTCCATCGCGCAGGCTAACATCAGCCCGCGTTGTTGCAGCACAATCAGCCCATCACTGCTTTTGGCTCCGGCGGCCGATAGCGTGACGAGGCCGTCATCGCTGCGGCGTGCCTGCAGCACGGTGGCGTCTTGCCGCACCTGAGGCAGCGGGACAGAGAACGTCTCGTCGAAGGCATCTCTCCATTGCGCCGTGTAGGTGCTGTTGCCGTGGGGCGTGAATCTGATGAGGCCCATTCCATCGTGCTCAACCTGCAGTTGTGTCACCACGTCCCCGTTTTGGTCGACCAATTCCCCGACCTGCGACAGGGACGTTGCGCTGGTGTTGGTCAACTTGAAAGTGACCAGGTTCTCCACATCAGGGATCAGGTAGCCGCCCTCGGGATAAAAGGTCACGTCGAGGGTTTCCTGTGGAGGCAGGGCGATGTACTTGGCATACCGGTCAAACTGCACCAGTATAGCCGACCGGTTGGCCTCTTTGCCCTTGAGGGTCAGGTGTTCTTCACTGGTGCGGTTACGGTATTGTTTTTCATACCAGAAGTCGCTGCCGGTCCCGTAATTGAACTGGTTGTAGGGGCACAGGCTGCTGTCGGCCTTGTTCTCGTAGCGCAGCGTGACGTCCACCTCGTCCTGATATCTCACACACTTGCTGACGATGCTTTGTCGCAACGACGGCAAGGCCGCAATCTCGATGGGCTGGCTGTAGAAATAGTCCACGCCCACACTCTGCATGAACATCGTGTAGGCCGTCAATTGGTAACGTCCCTCGGGCAGGTCGATGTCCAGGGGAAGGTATCCCCGGAACACCCCATTGGCATCGGGGTGAATCTTGACACGCGCAGTCACCGAGTCGATGGGTGACACCAGTTCGGCATACACAAACTGGCTGGCGTTGACCGGCTGGTGGCTTGCAGCATCCACCACCCAGGCGCGCAGCCAGATGGTGTCTCCTGCCAGATAACTGCCCTGGTCGGTCATCACGTGGATTTTCTCTTGAGGAAACTCCGTGCGCTGCAGGTCAATCCTTGCCGATATGGCATCAATATCCTGGGCGGGCAGCGATGCCGCTGCCGTTAGTATGAGTAGGAGTGAGAGAATGATATTTCTCATAAAATGGACGATGTTTTAGGGTTGGAGGCAAAATGCTTGCCTTTTAATTTTAGACGATAAAATCAGATATGGTTTAACAACTTAATCGGTATTTTCATCTCAGTGAAGCGCGCTCCAAGGTGCACGAAAAGAAAATTAGTCCATTTTTTATCGCGATATAAGGTGAGTTATTGCGGAGTTTTATTAACTTTGCAGGTTAGAACAATTATGAACCCAACAAAAAACTATGATATGATGACCGATAACGACAAAATCATGGCTGAACAGGAGAAGCCGTTGTATATCGTCACGGGTTCTACCGACAGCATGGGCAGTGTGATTACCCGCAAACTTGCCGAACAGGGCAAGGCGGTGCTGTTGGCCAGCCGCGATATCCAGAAGGCCGAGAGTTATGCCGCGCAACTGCGCACGCTCACCCGCAACAAGGACATCTCGTGCCTGCAGTTGGACTTGAACTCCTTTGAATTGGTCAATGACTTCGTGGCGCGGCTGCGGGCGTTGAACCGTCCTGTGGCGGCACTGATCAACAATGCCGGTCTGCTGCCCCGCCGCAGCGAGATTTCAGAGAACGGCTTTGAGCATGCTGTTCAAGTCAACTACTTGAGCACCGTGCTGTTGTCGATGCAGGTCTATCCGCTCATCGAGGAGGAAGGCCACATCATCTTGTCGACCAGCGTGTCGCGTCGTTTTGTGACGTTGCCCTATGAGTTCCCTGCCGTGTCCCACTTCACGCCGTGGGGTGCCTATGCCCAGAGCAAGTTGGCCCTCACTTTGTTCTCGATCTATATGTCGAGTGTGATGAAGACGCGTCGCGTGTCGGTGAACTGCGTCAACCCGGGTCTGCTGAAGAGCGGCGCCATTGCCATGTCGCGCTGGATTGACCGCGTGCCCGACTACCTGAGCCGCAACATCCCGAGCCCCGAGGCCGGCGTGGTGCCCACCTTGCGCGCCCTCGAGAGCAAGGACACGGGTTACCTGTTCTCGGGTGCCGACAAGCAGGTGAAGACCTCGACGATGCTCAAGAACCGCGAGATGTTCATCAGGGTGTGCAACGACACGATGCGCATTCTCAAGGAGTACATCGATAAGTGACAGTCCACAGCGGGTTATTCACTATAGTTAGGAAGTTTAAATAACAGAGAATGAAGGTTCTGGGCGAAACCGACCGCCTGCCGGCAGGCAGCACAGTCGCTACAATAGGCATGTTTGACGGTGTGCACCGTGGACACGCCACACTGGTCGATTTCCTCAAGCAGCAGGCCGCCGCCCAGGGCAAGCAGTCACTCGTCATCACGTTTTTGCGGCATCCGCGCCAGGTCCTGTGCCCTGATGCGGACTTCAAACTGATTATGCCGCCCGAGGACCGCATGGACCAAATCGGTGCCCTCGGCCCCGACCTGCTGATGCCCCTTGATTTCACCCCCGAATTGGCCCAACTCGACTCGTCGCAGTTCATTGAACTGTTGCGCGACCGCTATGGCGTGAGCATGCTTGTGGCGGGCTATAACCACCGTTTCGGCCACAACCGGGGAGAGACCTTTGAGGACTATTGCCGCCATGGGCGCCAACTGGGCGTCGAGGTGGTCAAGGCTCCCGAGTACCTGGGCCGCTATGCACCCGTTAGTTCCACGATTGTCAGGGGGCTCATCGCTGCCGGCAGGGTGGTGGACGCGATGCATTGCATGGGCCGCCCCCATGTGCTCAAGGGCAAGGTGGTGCATGGTTTCCACAACGGCAGGGGACTGGGTTTCCCAACGGCCAATGTGGGCGAAATCAACCCCGATGTGCTGCTGCCCCACAATGGCGCCTACGCTGTGCTGGCCTATGTGGGCGGGAAGCGTTTACAGGGAATGACCAACATCGGTCGCCGTCCCACGCTGGACAACGGCACCCGGCTGAGCATCGAGGTCAACCTGTTCGACTTCGACGAAGACATCTACGGCATGGACATCACGCTCGAGTTCATCAGTTTCCTGAGGCTGGAATTCAAAATGTGCGGCCTGGACGAACTCAAGCGCCAACTCACCAAGGACCGTGACAATGCCAGAGCATTACTGCAAGAATACTTAACCACTAAACAATAAAGAGACAAATGGAAATCATCAACTTGTGTGACCAAAACTCGCTTGTGGGACAGTTCATGAGCGAAATCCGCAATAAGGATTTGCAGCAAGAGCGCCTGCGTTTCCGCGCTAATATCCAGCGTTTGGGTCAGATTATGGCCTATGAAATCTCCAAGAAACTCCAGTACGAGACCGTTGGGGTGACCACACCGCTGGGTGTGAAGCAGTGCAATGTGCTGGCCGACCGTGTGGTGCTTGCCACGCTGTTGCGTGCCGGTCTGCCGTTCCACGAGGGCTTCCTGAATTTCTTTGACGGTGCCGAAAACGCCTTTGTGTCGGCTTACAGGAAATACTTCCCCAAGACTGACGACTTTGTCGTTCACATCGAGTATATCGCCAGCCCGCGCCTCGACGGCAAGACGCTGGTCATCGTTGACCCGATGCTCGCCACCGGCTCGTCGATGGAACTCGCCTACCAGGCTCTGGTGACCAAGGGTCATCCCGAGCACATCCATGTGGCCAGCGTAGTGGCCACGCCCAAGGCCATTGAGGTGGTGCGCCAGCACCTGCCCGAGGACAAGACCACGCTGTGGACCTGTGATATCGACAACGAACTCAACGAGCACAGTTACATCGTGCCAGGTTTGGGCGACTGCGGCGACCTGCTCTACGGCGAGAAAGAGTGAATTAGTTCTAGAAACTCCAGATATTCTAGTGTCTCTAGACCATTTGATAATTGAAAATAGACAACTGCAATGGTACGCAAATATGATTACCTCGTCATCGGCTCGGGTGTAGCCGGTATGAGTTTTGCCCTCAAGGTGGCAAAAACGGGCACCGTGGCCCTCGTGTGCAAATCCAAGATGGA
The DNA here is from genome assembly GCA_900320245.1 of uncultured Prevotellaceae bacterium. GTDB lineage: Bacteria > Bacteroidota > Bacteroidia > Bacteroidales > Muribaculaceae > Sodaliphilus. Next base: position 18,156 of record ONRP01000041.1, on the reverse strand, counting down.
AGAGGCCAACACCGACCTCGCCCAGGGCGGCGTCGCCACAGTGACCAACCTCGAGGTGGACAACTTCGACAAACACATCCACGACACGATGGTGGCCGGTGACTGGCTCAGCGACCCCGAAGCCGTGAAGAAGGTTGTTACCGAGGCTCCCGCCCAGATCCAGGAACTGCTGAGATGGGGCGTGGACTTTGACAAGAACGAGAAGGGCGAGTTTGACCTGCACCGCGAGGGAGGCCACAGCGAGTTCCGCATCCTGCACCATGCCGACAACACGGGCCATGAGATCCAGGTGTCGCTCATCGAGACGGTGAAGAACAACCCCAACATCGACATCTATGAGGACCACTTCGCGGTGGAAATCCTCACCCAGCACCATTTGGGCAAAATCGTGACCCGCCGCACCCCCGGCATCGAGTGCTATGGCGCCTATGTCCTCAACCAGGAGACGGGCGAGGTGGACACCTTCCTCTCGCGCGTGACGCTGATGGCAACGGGCGGTGTGGGTTCAGTCTACCACTCCACGTCCAACCCGCTGGTGGCAACGGGCGACGGTATTGCCATGGTCTATCGTGCCAAGGGCACGGTCCAGGACATGGAATTCGTGCAGTTCCACCCCACAACGCTCTATCATCCCGGCGACCGTCCCGCTTTCCTCATTACCGAGGCAATGCGCGGCTACGGCGGTGTGTTGCGCAACCTGGCAGGAGAAGAGTTCATGCAGAAGTATGACCCGCGCCTGTCGTTGGCACCGCGCGACGTGGTGGCCCGCGCCATCGACAACGAGATGAAGCAGCGAGGCGAGGACCACGTTTATCTCGACGTGACACACAAGGACCCCGAAGAGACCAAGCACCATTTCCCCAACATCTACAAGCACTGCCTGGATCTGGGTATCGATATCACCAAGGAGTACATTCCTGTCGTGCCTGCGGCCCACTATATGTGCGGCGGCATCAAGGTGGACCTGAATGCCTGCTCCAGCATCAAGCGCCTGTATGCCGTGGGCGAGTGCTCGTGCACGGGCCTGCACGGCGGCAACCGTCTGGCCAGCAACTCGCTGATTGAGGCCGTGGTGTATGCCGACGCGGCTGCCAAGCATGCCATCGAGCACCGCAACGAGTTCACGTGGCGCGAGGATATTCCCGCCTGGGACGATGCCGGCACGACGCACCCCGAGGAGATGGTGCTCATCAGCCAGAGCGAGAAAGAGGTGGGCGAGATCATGTCGACCTACGTGGGCATCGTGCGCAGCAACCTGCGTCTGGACCGAGCGTGGAACCGCCTGGACATCCTCTACGAGGAGACCGAGCGATTGTTCAAGACCAGCAAGGTGTCGCGCCGCATCTGTTCAAGACCAGCAAGGTGTCGCGCCGCATCTGCGAGTTGCGCAACATCATCAACGTGGCCTACCTCATCACCCGCCAGGCCAAGGACCGCAAGGAATCCCGCGGCCTGCACTACACCATCGACTATCCCCCTCAACCCAAGAGCGAGGACGACCTGAAACTGTAACCCACAGGTCACACCATAATGCAGCCACGCTAAGCGATTCACTTAGCGTGGCTGTAAATTTTTGCGCCAGGGGAGTTGTCCCTGTCCTGGTTGCTGTTGTGTTGTGTTTGCTCTCGCCGTCAGTTTGCCGGTTTGTTGTGCCGCCGCCGGTTTGTCGGTGTATTGTGCCGCCGCCGGTTTGTCGGTGTGTTGCGAGCCTGTGGCTCGCTGCTATTCCCGTATTTCCTCGAACTCGGCATCCGTCACCTGTTCCTCGATGACGGTGCGGGTGTCGCCCTCTGTCGAGGTGGTCTCCTCGGTGAAGGCGCCGCCTGAGACTTCCTCAAAGTCGGCATATTCTCCCTCGTCGCTGGTGTATTTTTTGCGCTCGCCAGTCTCGGTATATTCCTCGCCGCGGCGATTACTCTGCCTCCTACCGTAGGGTGGCATCTCATCACCATGGGGCATGAAGATGTTGCGGCGCAGTTTTCTCCATTGCCACCAGATATACAAGAACAGCAGGAATAGCAGGAAATACCACATTTACTTCTCTCTTTTAATGATAGAAAGCAGCACGTAGAGCATGATGGCGGGAGCCAGACCCTTCAGACCCATCAGCACGAGAAATGCCACTGTAGCCACTACCTGCAAATATTGTGCCCAATTCTGCTTGAGCGACGACAGGTTGTGCATCTTCAGCGAGAACATGCGCAGGTTGCACACCATCAGCAGTGACAGCGCCACGATGAGCACAATCACCATCCACAGCGGGGTGGGGTAAGTGGCATACCATGACGTGAAACCAATCCAGAAGATGGCATTGGCGGGGATGGGAAGGCCGGTGAAAGTTGTCGTCTGATTGGTATCCACGTTGAAGCGGGCAAGCCTGATGGCTCCGAACACGGGCAGCAGCAACGACACGAGTGCCCAGTGGCCTGCTCCTTGTTGCAACATGATGTTATACAGCACCAGAGCGGGGGCAAGGCCGAAACTCACCAGGTCGGCCAGTGAGTCGAGTTCAGCGCCGATGTTGCTCACGGCATGAAGCAATCTGGCCACCAGTCCGTCAAAGAAATCGGCCACCGCAGCCAGTGCGATGAATATAAATGCCCACTGATAGCCCTTGAGGTCAGTGCCGCACATCGTTTCAGAACAGTGAAACGCCGCGATGCATGCCAGGCAGCCGAACAGCAGGTTCAACGAGGTGATGGCATTGGGAATGTTGTTGCGTATCGCTTTCATGATTCTTGCTTGTTATTGAGTCTTGCCACCAGGGTCTCTCCACCCCAAGTGCGGTCGCCCAGTTTGACCAGAATCTTGGTGTCCATGGGCAGGAAGATGTCCACCCTGGAGCCGAACTTGATGAAGCCGATGAAGTCGTTCACGTCGACCTGCTCGCCCTGCTCGACATAGGTCACGATGCGGCGCGCGATGGCACCGGCAATCTGGCGCACGAGGATTTCCTCGCCCGTGGTGGTGCGGATGACAATCGACGAACGCTCGTTGTCGCTGCTCGACTTGGGTAGGTTGGCGGCCAGGAAACGGCCCGAGTGGTGCTTGTAGTAGATGACCTCGCCCTTGACGGGGACCCAGTTGGCATGGACGTTGAAGACGGTCATGAACACCGACAACTGGATGCAGTTGCGGTGCAGGTATTCGTCCTCGTAGACCTCCTCGAGGGCTACCACGGTACCGTCGACGCTCGACAGGACTGCCGTGCCGTCACTGTTGTCGCCCTTGAAGCGGCGGCGGGGCAACCTGAAGAAGTTGAGCACCAGCAGGAACAGGATGGCCATGAGCGCTATCAGGACCCAAGCCACCGGCTTGTAGTTGATGAACCTGTAGGCCATAGCGCCTGTTGCTGCAATGATCAGGAACAGGATCAGCAGGATATTCTCGCCCTCGTGATGGATTTTAACTTTCATTATTGCGGTTAAAAGTCATTTAACCTGCAAAGATAAGAATAAGTTTTTACATTATCGGTTATGAACCGCCAGATTTTTGCCTGACTATGTCAAAAAGCCCTTTTTGCCGTGTTGGGCAGGCGTGTAGTGATAAGAAAAAACTACAACCTTGCAGGAAATCGGCGGGCAGGATTATCGTGTGTACTTTTGCATCGTCAGCCACCACGGCGCAGTTTTTTAACTTCAATTTTTTACTCATATTCAAAATTTCAAGACGATGAAAACTCCAATTACTGTCTACAATGTGATTATCCTTGACAAGAGCGGCTCTATGTCAAGCATTGCACGCCAGGCCATCGATGGCGTGAACGAGACTATCGGTTCCATCAAGAGTGCCCAGGAAAAGAACCCTGACCAAACACACCTGGTAACGCTGGTCGCCTTCTGCGGCTGCGAGATGAAGACCATCTACGACAATGTGCCTGTTGCCGAGGCCACGACCCTCACCGACAAGGACTACCGCCCCTGCTGCATGACACCGCTGTATGACGCCATCGGCACCACCATCACCCGTGTGCACCGCATCAAGAGCGACAATGTCGATTCGCTGGCCCTGGTGACCATTATCACCGACGGCTATGAGAACGCCTCACACGAGTTTTCCCTGAACGCTATCAAGGCGCTCATCGACAGTTACAAGGATCAGGGCTGGCAGTTCACCTACATCGGTGCCGACCACGATGTGGAGCAGGTGTCTTATTCGCTGCACATCAATCACCACCTGCAGTTTTCCAAGTCCGAAGAAGGCACCAAGGCCATGTTTGCCAAAGAACGCAAGGCTCGTGGCAGATGGTTCTCTTGCATGAGTAAGTTATCAAATCTCATGGCCGAGGATGATCTCGATGAGAGTGAGCGTATAGCACGCATCAAGGAGGCTAATGAGGCAGAGTACTTTGATTAAACACATTGCCCCATAATCGTCGGCGGGCCGTCTTTTTATGGGGCGGTCCGTTGGCATGATTTTTGCAGTTCAAATACGTTATCCTTCATCTTTTTTCTCACCCGTTAATTCCGCTTCTTGATTATGGAAAGCCCCGAACTCCAGCACCTGCTTCAAAATCTCGATTATGGCCATATCTACGTCATTGGCAATCCCAAGCAGACGACCAACCTGCGTTGGTTCGCCTCGATGATTGAACCCATGATTCGCCCGCTCTCGCTACAGTGGGTCGAGACCTGGCACGTGGACCATACGGTCATTGCCGCACGCCGCTTCAACGTGGGTAATATGGGCCGGTATGCCACCGTGCAACTGCACCTCAACAGGTACGGCCGCAGCGACAGTTACTCGCTGCTTGCCGCCGTGCACACTTTCAGCGACTGTCTGTCCGACGTGATGGATGACGGTCAGGGCGATGTCATCATCAACGAGCGGGAATATAGCGACCGCAACGAGCCGCCTCATGGCGCTTGGGGTGCATCCACGTCCTCGACACCGTTAGGCCACGTCCTTAACAAATTTGAAGTTGATTCCGCACCTCAGGACCACACCCGTGTCGAACGTGACTATTACGATTACATGGAGGGTCACGATGAGACCCCCGAGGTGATGCCTGAGGAGTCTCCCCATTTGGAGCCAGTTCCGTTCGAGTCCCGCAGAGAGAAAATGTCACTGCGCAAGCGCCTGAGCATAGGGTTCTTCAAGTACAAGTCTATGGCTCCAAGCAAGAAGAGCGATCGGGATATTACCCTGAGCGAAGAGGAACGGCTCAAAGAGGAAAAACAACTCAAAAAAGAAGCAAAACTCAGAGAGAGAGCAAAACTCCAAGAGGAAGCAAAACTCAGAGAGAAAGAACAACGTAGTGAGGTTCATTTCAGACTCGATGAGGACCGGCTTCAAGATCAGTATATGATCGTGCGGGACGATGAGGGGTATGATGATAGTGATTATGCCGATGCCGATGAATCTTGCGATGCCTGCGTGATGGCCGCTCCCGAGGTCGAGGAGGTGGACCTTGAGGTCGAGGAAATCCGGGAAACCAGGGAAATTGAGTCGGAATATGAGCGTGATGTGCGGGACCTCAGGGCCAGGATTGTCGCTTTTATCGCCAAGTATCATCAAGACCCCGAGCAGGTGATGTCAGTCATGCTCGAGGGCAAGGTGCTGTTAGGGCCGACGCCCGGACGCCTGTTGGTGAACGGCGACATGAAAATCGTGCTGCCCGACTACGATGAGATGGAAATCAAAATGCCGGCCATGAGCCGCACCCTCTACATCCTGTTCATGAAGCATCGCGTCATGGGCCTGGATGGCTTTGAGTTAAAGAATATCGACCAGTATCGTGACGAGATGGTGAATATCTACTCACTGGTGAAGCCTGGTGCTGACGACGATCGCGTGCGTCGCACGGTGGACAACTTGTGTGACCCGTTCAGCAATTCGCTGAACGAGGCTATTTCCAGAGCCAATGGCTTTATCAGGAAATGTATTGTTGACAAGAATTTGCAGAAGCAGTATCTCATCTTGGGCGCGAGGGGCGGGAAGTACTCTATCGGCTTGTCCCCCGAAATGATAGCACTTCCAAACGCTGTCATGCAAGAAGGAATAGCGTGAAAGCAACAGATTAACTATAGAAAAGACGGGGCAGGGTGTTCATCACACATCCTGCCCCGTTTTTATCATTAGTGATATTGGATTAAGCCCTGTTAAGGGCGATAGTGTTTTTAAAATATCAATCGGTGTTGTTGTTGAGGAAACTGTACTGGACGAAGGCCTCGATGGCCTCGTAGGTGGCCAGGCCCAACTGCTGGTACTTCTCGGCCAGGTCACGGTTACGCTCGATGGAGCGCTGCCACGACAGTTTGCCGTCGGTGCCGGTGCGGAACGGCGCGTCTTGCATCTGGGAGTGGAACTTGAGGATGGCTTCGCGCTTGTCGCCGAACTCCTCGGGACTCATCGGCACTGCCATCTCCACGTGGTCAACATCCCATTGTCCCCACTGTCCTCGGTACATCCACACGCGGCAGTCGCGCATGAACGGTTCGTCCTTCAGGTTGTCCAGGGCGTGAATCACGGCGCCTGTTGCGCGGGCATGGGTGCCGTGGGGGTCCACCAGGTCGTTGTCAAAGAAGATCTGGTGCGGCTTGACCTGGGTGATGAGGTTCTGGACGACGGCGATGTCGTCGTCGGTGAGTTTGCCTTGTCCGTGCGGGTCATTGATGTAGAAGGGCATGCGCAGGTCATACAGGTTTTTCCTCCTGATGCCCATCTGGCGGCAGGCCATCATGGCTTCGCTCAGCATGATGGAGCCCTTGAAGTAACGGATGTTTTCGGCATCGTCGAGGGTCGTCGTGCCCATCAGGAGTTTGGACAGGATTTCCTCGATGAACTGGAAACTGGAGCCTTCAAAATGCTTGGTCAACCGTTCGGCGAGCAGGATGCTGCGCATCATGTCGTCGTCGCTGACGGCAAAGTCGCCATCGGTCTGGAAAGCGATGCTCACCTCGTGGCCCTGCTGCACCAGCCGCCGCACCGTGCCGCCCATCGACACCACCGCATCGTCGGGGTGAGGGCTGAAGATGAGCACCCGCTTGGGATAGGGATTGGCGCGCTCGGGACGATAGGTGTCGTCGGCATCGGGTTTGCCGCCGGGCCAGCCCGTGATGGTGTGCTGCAGGTCGTTGAATATCTTGATGTTGACGTTGTAGGCCGAATCGTAGAGTGCCACCAGTTCGCTCAAGCCGTAGTCGTTGTAATTCTCGTTGGTGAGTTTGAGGATGGGCTTGCCCGTCTGTTCACACAGCCACACGATGGCACGGCGGATGAGGTAGTCGTTCCACTCACAGGAGGTGACTTTCCACGGATAACTGATGCGCGTCAGGTGTGATGCGGCATCCAGGTCGGCGATGATTTGCACGTCGTCGTGAACCTGCAGGAAGGATGCGGGCACCAGGTCGGTCATCTTGCCCTCGATGGTGTTGAACAGCGCGTTGGCCGAGTCCTCTTCCCAGGCCACGCAGATGATTTTGCGGGCATTCAGGATGTTGCCGATGCCCAGGGTGACGGCGGTTTTGGGGGGCATGTCGCTCTGGAACAAATCGGCGGTACGGGTGCGGGAATCGTTGCCCAACAGCATCAGGCGGCATGCGCTGTTGCGGGCCGAGCCGGGTTCGTTGAAGGCGAGCGAGCCGTCGGGATTCAGGTCACACAGCACCAGGTCAAGCCCGCCGGCTTCGATGATTTCGCGCTCGAAGGATTTGCACTGGCTGTGCGTGTTCTCGTTGGCGGCCAGCCGGTTGAGCGTGTGGATTTTGCCGGGTTCGATATCGACCTTGTCATACAGGTGCTCGCTGATGAGTTTGTTCAGGCTCTGTTCCTCGTCCTCGGTCATTCCCACCTCGCCCAGGTTGAAGGCAACCACGTCGGCAAAACTTACTTTGTCGGCAAAGTAGAGTTTCACCAACTCGTCATACACCTTGAGAACAAAGCGTCCGAAACCGAAGCCGATGACGCACCGGCCATGCATCTCGATGCTCTCGTTGATGACGCGTGCCGCCTCAAGGGCTGCCTGGCGGGCACCCTGCTCGGCACTCTCCATAATGGTGGTGGGCACCTTCTCATAGCGCGTGAGAGAAGCCAGTTCTATCTCATTTTCAGGACGATAGTAGCGGCTCGAAACCTGATAAAACTTGATATTGGTCTTTAAATCCGTCTTCATCTTTTTTACCTTAGTGTTGTTCAACAAAGCAAAGTTAGGCAAAAAAAGCATTGCCGCAATGGTTTTTACACAGTTTTTTGCTGTTTATGCCTGAGAGGCAAAACAATGGCCCACGAGCCACGCGTGTGCGTGCGCTATTGTGTAGGTGAGGGATTTGTTGTACCTTTGCGGGATTATTTGCAGAATTAAAAGCAGACTGACATGGCAATGAATCTGAAATATGACGGTCAAGGCGATGCCTCCAAGAGGCTGTTGCTCGAGACCTACGGCTGCCAGATGAACGTGGCCGACAGCGAAGTGGTCGCCACGGTGATGAAGATGGCGGGCTATGAGACCTGTGAGGACCTCGACCAGGCCGACGCGATATTCATCAACACCTGCTCGGTGCGCGACAATGCCGAGCAGAAGATTTTCTCGCGCCTGAACCAACTCAACGCCTACCGCCACAAGCGGCAGCGCCGTCTCATCATCGGTGTCATCGGCTGCATGGCCGAGCGCATGAAGGAGGTGCTTATCAACGACTACAGCGTGGACCTGGTGGCGGGACCCGATGCTTACTTGGAACTGCCCGCACTCATTGGCCTGGCAGAGCGGGGCGAGAAGGCCATCAATACCGCTTTGTCGACTACCGAGACCTACCGCGACATCATTCCGTCGCGCGTGGCGGGCAGCAAGGTGAGTGGCTTTATCAGCATCATGAGGGGGTGCAACAACTTCTGCACCTACTGCATCGTGCCCTATACCCGTGGACGCGAGCGCAGCCGTGAACCGCAGAGCATCCTCAACGAGTTGGCCGACCTGCGCCAGCGTGGTTTCATGGAGGTCACGCTGCTGGGCCAGAATGTCAATTCCTACCGCTACAAGCCCGAGGACGGCAGTGAGCCTGTCGATCTGGCGCGCCTGCTGGCGATGGTTGCCGAGGCGGCACCCGAGATGCGTGTGCGCTTCACCACCAGCAACCCCGAGGACCTGAGCGACGCCATCATCGACACGATGGCCAGCCACGATAACATCTGCAACCACATCCACCTGCCCGTGCAGAGCGGCAGCAACAAGGTGCTGAAACTGATGAACCGCAAGTACACCCGCGAGTGGTACTTGGACCGCATTGCCCGCATTCGCGCCGCGATGCCCGACTGCGGCATCTCGACCGATATGTTCACGGGCTTCCACGACGAGACCGAGGAGGATTTCCAGGAGACCTTGTCGCTGATGCGCGAGGTGGGCTTTGACTCGGCGTTCATGTTCAAGTACAGTGAGCGCCCGGGCACCTTTGCCGCCAAGAACCTGCCCGACAATGTCCCCGAGGATGTCAAGATTGACCGCCTTAACCGCATGATTGCCCTGCAGAACGAACTGTCGCTGTGCAGCAACCGTGCCGACGTGGGCAAGACGTTTGAGGTGCTGGTCGAGGGGTACAGCAAGCGCAGCCGCGACGACATGTTCGGCCGCACCCAGCAGAACAAGGTCATCGTCTTTCCCGCCAGCGGCGAACAACCTGGCGACAAGGTGATGTGCCTGGTGACCAGCGCTTCGAGTGCCACCCTCAAGGGCGAACGCATCTACCAACAGAACAACTGACCAAAACACAACACAACGATTAATACTATGACTTTTGCCAACAAATGTAACGAGATATTTGACGAGGTGGTAAAACTGTATCACGCCACCGACGATGTGGACGCCGTGTTCATCAACCCGTTTGAGGAAGGCACGGTCGAGGCCAGCCTGGCATCCAAGAATTGGATTGACGCCGTGCAGTGGCACCTCGAGGACATCATCCGCGACGAGAATATCGACCCCGTTGTGGCCCTGGCCCTCAAGCGCCGCATCGACCGCAGCAACCAGGACCGTACCGATCTCGTCGAGGAGATTGACGCCTACTTCCGCCAGCAGTATGCCGCTGTGGAGGTATTGCCCGACGCGACCATCAACACCGAGAGCCCGGCTTGGGCCATCGACCGCCTGTCGATTCTTTCCCTCAAGATTTGGCACATGAGGGAGCAGACCGAGCGCACCGATGCCGATGCTGCCCATATCGCCAAGTGCCAGGCCAAACTCGACGTCCTGCTCGAGCAGCGCGACGACCTGACGACCGCTATCAACCAGTTGCTCGAAGACATTGCCGAAGGCCGCAAGTTCATGAAGGTCTATATGCAGATGAAGATGTATAACGACCCCGAAACCAACCCTGTCCTGTATGGCAAGAAGTGAAGGTCAGTGGCGCAACGTGCTGGTCATGCGCCTGTCGGCTCTGGGCGATGTGGCGATGACCATCCCGGTGCTGTATCCCGTCTGCCGGGCCAATGCCGGCACGCGGTTTGTCATGCTGACCAAGAAATGGCCGGCCTCGATGTTCCATGACCGCCCCGACAACCTGGAGGTGCTGGGCATCGATGTCAAGAAGGAGTATAAGGGCGTGTTCGGGCTGATAAGGCTCGCCCTGAAGTTGCGCCGCAAGTATGGCATCGATGCTGTGGCCGACCTGCACAATGTGTTGCGCACTCGCGTCATGGGCCTCGTCTTCAGGCTCTACGGCCTCCCTGTCGTTAGACTCGACAAGGAACGGGCAAAGCGCAAAGCGCTCATCAACCACAAGAGCGACGAGCCGGTCACTCCCACCATCGACCGCTATCGCTTGGTATTTGAAAACTTGGGTCTGGAGGCACCCGGCGGCTTCACTCGCCTGTACGACGACAAGCCGTTGCCTGTGAGTCCCATTGTACTTGAGAAGGAGCCGGGGCAGCGCTGGATTGCCGTCTCGCCGTTCTCGGCCCACGAGGGCAAGGTCTATCCCCTGGAACTCATGGAACAGGTGATTGCCGAATTGAGCAAGCGCGAGAATTACTGGATTTTCCTCATGGGTGGCGGCAAGGAGGAGAAGATTGCCCTGCGGGGCATCGCCAAGCGGCACCAGCATGTCATCTCGATGGCTGAGATAAAGCACGGTTTCATCGACGAATATGCCTTGCTTGGCAAGTGCGACCTGATGGTCACCATGGACTCGGCCAACATGCACCTGGCATCGCTGATGGGGCTTAAGAGCGTCACCATCTGGGGTGCCACTTCGCCCGCATGCGGCTTCCTCGGCTACGGACAGGACGCCGGCACCGACATCCAACTCGAGGATATGGAATGCCGCCCGTGCTCGATCTATGGCGAGCGTGACTGCCGCTACGGCGACTTCCGTTGCATGGCGGGTATCCCGCCCGAGCGCATCGTCAAGCGGGTGGTTGACCTGGTCGAGCAGGTACGCTGAAGGTACCGTGCCGCCTCTGTAATCTGATGGTTGGCACGATGCCGCCGTTGGATTATTTCAACTGTTTTTTGCATAATTCGTTGAGATGATATAACTTTGCCATGCAATTTCTATCATCTATCTCACTAATCCTGTGTTCCCTATGGCAACCGAGAAGAAAAAACATAAAAATGTGCTTGTCATGCGACTCTCCGTGTTGGGTAACGTAGCGATGGCCATACCGGTGTTGTACCCCGTGTGCAAGGCCAACCCCGACACACGTTTTGTCATGCTCACCAAGCGCTGGCCCGCATCGATGTTCCATGACCGCCCCGCCAACCTCAAGGTGGTGGACTTTGACGTCAAGGAGAACTACCGCGGCTTGTTCGGCCTGATTAAACTTGCCAGGCAACTCTACAAGATGTATGATATCGATGCGGTTGCCGACCTGCACAATGTGTCAGGAACATGGATTATCGATGCCTATCTGCGTTTGCGTGGCGCGCAGATTGCCCGTCTTGACCGTGAGAAACCCAAACGCCGCGCGCTGGTCAGCCATCGCTCCACCGATCCGGTCACTCCCATCCACCAGCGTTACCGCAACGTGTTCACCCAATTGGGATGTGAGGCCCCCGACAACTTCACCCGCCTCTACGAGGGACGCGACTGGCCGGTCAGCCCCATTGTCCTGGAAAAGGAACCCGGGCAACGGTGGATTGCCATCTCGCCGTTCTCATCGCATCGGCAGAAGGCCTACCCCCTGGAACTCATGGAGCAGGTGATTGCCGAGTTGAGCAAGCGCGAGAACTACTGGATATTCCTTATGGGCGGCGGCAAGGCCGAGAAGATCGCGCTAAGGGGTATTGCCCGCAAGTACAAGCGCGTCACCTCGATGGCCGAGGTCAAGCACAAATTCATCGACGAGTATGCGCTGTTTGCCAAGTGCGACCTGATGCTCACGATGGAGTCGGCCAATATGCACCTGGCCTCGCTGGTCGACCTGCAGGCCATGACCATCTGGGGACCCACGTCGCCGTCGTGCGGCTATCTGGGCTACAACCAGGTCGTGGAAGATGATATCCAACTCGATATGGACTGCCGACCCTGTTCCATCACCGGCGACAAGACTTGCAAGTACGGCGACTACCGCTGTCTGGGCAACATCAAGCCTGAGGACATCGTCAAGCGTGTCGTTGAGGCCGTGGAGTATAACGCCGAGCACAAGACCAAGGCAACCAAACTGGCACAGGCGCGCCGACAAGAACAAGAATCACACGACAATAAGGAATGAGCAAGAGTATCCTGATTACCGGAGCCGGCGGTTTCATCGGCGGTTTCCTCGTCGAGGAGGCCCTCAAGCGCGGCTATGACACCTGGGCTGCGGTGAGAGCGACCACCAGCCGCGAGTTTCTCAAGGACGAACGCATCCATTTCATCGAACTGGACTACAGAGACCAGGACCGCCTGGAGGACACCCTGCGCGACCACATGGGCGAGTGGGGCAGGTGGGACTACATCGTACACAACCTGGGCGTGACCAAGAGCACCAACTATCTGGACTTCGAGATGGTCAACCACGGCTATCTGCGCGCCCTGGTCGATGCCCTGCAGGTCACTAACATGACCCCCGACGTCTTTTTGATGATGAGCAGCCTGAGCGTGATGGGACCGGGTGATGAGGAGAACTATAGGCCCATTTCATCGAGCGATGTGCCGTTGCCCAACACTTTCTATGGTGTCTCAAAACTCAAGGGTGAGACCTACCTGCAGAGCGTGGAAGGTTTCCCCTACACCATCTTCCGCTGCACGGGCGTCTACGGCCCGCACGAGAAGGACTACTTCCTGATGATCAAGAGCATCAAGCGCGGATTTGACTTCAGCGTGGGGTTCAAGAAGCAGATGCTCACGTTCATCTATGTCAAGGACCTGGTCACCGCAGTGATGGACGCGTTGGAAAAAGGACCGATGCGCAAGGCTTACTTCATCAGCGAGGACCGCGCTTACACGCAGCAGGAATTCCGAAAGATCGTCTGTGAGGAACTGGGCAAGAAGTTCGTCATTCCAGTGACCTGCCCCCTGTGGCTGGTCAAGATCGTGTGCCGCATTGCCGAGTTTGTGGGCAAGGTGACTCTCAAGGCAAGCCCCCTCAACCGCGACAAGTTCAAGATACTGAAACAGCGCAACTGGCAGTGCGACACCAGCGAGGCGCAACGCGATTTCTCCTTCAATCCCAAGTACCCGCTGCGCGAAGGCATCCGCGAGGCTATCGCGTGGTACCGCGAGGCGGGATGGTTATGATGAAACCTGTTTTCCTGATCGGTTACATGGGCTGCGGCAAGACCACACTGGGTGAGGTACTTGCCCGGCAGATGGGTCTGCGCTTCATCGACCTCGACGAATTCATCGAGGCCCGACAGGGTATGTCAATCGTCAAAATCTTCGATGAAATGGGCGAAAACCGCTTCCGTGAGTTGGAAACCGAGGCCCTGCATGAGGTGGCTGCGATGACCGATGTCATCGTCGGCTGCGGTGGTGGCACACCCTGCCACTGTGACAACATGGCGCTGATGAACCGGGCCGGCATCACCGTGTGGCTCACTACCAGTCCCGAACGCATCACCGACCGTCTGCTTCTGCCCGAGCAGAAGTGCAAACGGCCAAAAATCAATACTTTACCTTCCGACGAGGTTCTCTCCCTGGTTGTCAAGGAACTGGAAGAACGGGCTCCCTTTTATTCCCAATCCAGGTTGCTGTTCGATTCCACCGACATCGAGACCGCCAGGGCTACCGAGCGCACTGCCCGCCGCCTCGCCGCCATCCTGAAACAAGAAGACTGACAGCGCCCGTTCAGCAATGGGCCACTGTCAGTCTATTTCTCGCTATTGATTTGTCAAGATAATGCCGGGTCAGGGACGTGGGTATAAGTACTCCCCGTCGACAAGCATCTTGATGAGTTTTCCTGTCCTGTCATAGTATTTGACATTGTCATCATATCCGGTAACCTTGATGAGCGTCAGGCCCAGGCCGTTATCGTCAACGATGATTTCTGCATCATAGCCCGGAACATCCATGATGTGGTTGCCTTGTTTGTCAATGACGATGACCTCGCCATCGGTTGTCCTCACGACTCCAAGACCGGCAACGAATGGAGCGACGACAGAATAGATGGCCGGTACCACCATTTTGCCGCTGGTGTCAATATAGCCGTATAGTTCGCCATTACCATCATCATTTGGCAAACCCACTGCAGCCAAACCGTCACTGAAGGGTTCGGCCGAACTGAATTGTGGCTTAATGGCAACCCTGCCTTGTCGGTCAAGATAGCCAAACAATGAAGATTCTTCAACAATGGATTCTTCATCTTCGTCATTGTTGAAGAAAGGCGTGAGTCCTTCATTGAAAGACATGGTGTAATAAGTTTTGCCATCGATTTGAAGGATATAACCGAAGATATTTGCTTCGACATCACTGAATACCATATCACTCAATTGATGGCCATCTAAGTCCCAAAAACCGTATTGATACTGTTCCTCATCGTCAGTCTCACCAATTTTTTTTCCGAGGGCAAGGGCTTTGCCATAGCCATCAAAGGCGGCTTTGTCATATTGGAGGGGGATGATTTCCTCGCCCTTCATGTTGATGACGCCATATTTGGAATCTTTACTAACGATCAGGTTGCCGTAGCATATTTTGGTGTACAGGTCCTCATAAACCATGGGCAAGACCTCTTGGCCTGCCATGTCAATCACGCCGATATGTTGCTGCTTGATGTTGAATTTGGCAAGATAATGGAAGTCATCGTCTTCGTCGTTTCCGAATGTCTCAAGGGGTACCAGAAAATTATGAGAAAATGGGATGACAACACGGCCTATTGAGTCGAGTATGCCGCAGGTCACGCCACAGGCCTCAAAGTCCCCGGCGGTCTGGTCCAGGCATTCAATATCGCCCTGAATGGCGACAAAGTAGTATTTTTCGTTAGTGCCGAAAGTCTCGAGTTGTGCGTATTTGATGGGGATGATGGTCGACCCGGTGCTCGAGATAAGACCCATCTTGTCGTTTTGCCACACATAGTAGAGGTGCTCTAATTTTTGGATGGAGTCATACTGCAGCGGGATGAATAACTTGTTGTCGGCATTGACTACGCCCATCTTGCCGTTTTTCTTGACAATCACGTTATCGCCTCCCCAGTAGTCGATCAGTTCATCATATTGCTTGGTCAGCAGCGCTGCGCGCTCGTCCTCTTCATAGTCCTGAGCGGCAACGGGAAGTGCGAGGGCCATGACAGCAACCATCAACAGCAGTCGCTTGATAAGGTAAGATTTTCTCATGTTGTAAGTGGGTTAAAGATTAATTCTAGGGGTGGATTAATGCACTCAGTGTGTGAGATGTTGCAAAAGTAGTCACTTTTCGCTGAAAAACAAGTGCGCAGCACCTGTTTTTCGCATCGGGAGGGCATAAATTGCAAAATTTGCCGATATGGAAAAAATGATGTAATTTTGTCGTTCCAGATTTAAAAGGAAAAAGTGAATGGCAAGCGATAGGCGCAAGTGGTATGTGGTGTGGCAGGGGACCGAACCTGGCATCTGTGACTCGTGGGCTGAATGCGAGTTGCGGGTGAAGGGCATTCCCGGTGCGCGCTACAAGGCGTTTGCGACCCAGGAAGAGGCGGTCGAGGCGTTCCGCAACGACCCGGGGGAGATGGACATCCTGCGTGCCATCGCCCGCGCCCCGCGCGAGATCATCAACTATGACGCCATCCCCGACATCGTCCACGACAGCATCGCCGTCGACGGGGCTTGCTCAGGCAACCCGGGCATTATGGAATACCGTGGCGTGGATGTGCCCACTGGCGCCGAACTGTTCCGCCAGGGTCCTTTCCCCGATGCGACCAACAACATCGGCGAGTTCCTGGCCATCGTGCACGCCTTGGCGATGTTCCACAACAGCGGCAACGACCGCACCGCCATCTACAGCGACAGCCGCACGGCAATGGCGTGGGTGCGCAACAAGCAGTGCCGCACCAAGTTGGCACGGACCGAAGCCAACGCGCGCCTGTTTGACATCATCGCACGTGCCGAGCGTTGGCTGGCCACCCACACCTGGAGCAATGCCATCCTCAAGTGGAACACAAGCGAGTGGGGAGAAATACCGGCCGATTTTGGCCGCAAATGATTGATTGCTATGGCTGAGAAAATCAGAATGAAATATCGCGACGAACTCGACAAGACCTATGGCGTGGCCGGTATGGTCCTGGGCCTGTCGGTCTATGATGCCAAGGACCTGTTCACCGCCGTGACCATCGACGGCGACAGCACCGAGTGCATCAAGTTCACACCCGAGTTCTTTTTTGCCGGCAATCCGCGCCTGTCGCCGCGCGGAGCCTGGAAGTACATCATCGGGCATTACCGCATCTCGGTGGGTTTGACGGTTGCCAATGCCCTGTGCCGACGCATGGTCCTCGACAACGAGAAGGTGGACAGCAGACTCAGGGACCAACTCTTCAATGTCGCCCTCGAGGACGGCCGCGAGTACTGCCAACTCGAGCGCGACGAGGTGGAGCCGATCTTTGACGAGGCCTTCGACAACATGATGCGGCTTTTTGCCAACTCACAGGTCAGGAAAGCCATGGACACGTTTGCCGACACCCTGAAGCAACGCCGCGTGCTCTCGCACATCGATGTCACCGACATCCTGCAGCAATTGGACCTGATGTGATGCTCCCTTTTATATTATATAATGTGTAAACGACGTTAATAACGACAATCTATATCTAAAACCTAAAACGAAATGCAAACAGTACTATTCCACTCGACCATATACGGACCCATCCACAGCCGCCGCCTGGGAATGTCCTTAGGTATCAACCTCATGCCCAACGATGGCAAAATCTGCTCGTTCGACTGCCTGTATTGCGAGGCTGGATTCAACGCCCAGGGGCCCGGCAAGGACGGTGTGCCCTCACGCGATGCCGTCAAGAAGCAGTTGCGCGCCAAACTCGAGGAGATGAAGCAGCAGGGCCAGACCCTCGACGTCATCACCTTCTCGGGCAACGGTGAGCCCACCATCCATCCCGAGTTCAAGAAAATCGTTGAGGATGTACTACGCCTGCGCACCGAGTATTTCCCCAATGCCAAAGTGTCGGTGCTCAGCAATTCCACCATGGCTGGCAAGCCCCAGGTCATGCAGGCTTTGCTCAAGGTGGATAACAACATCCTCAAACTCGACAGCGCCTTGCCCCGCACCTTCCGCCTGCTCAACAGGCCGGTATCGCCCAACTGTCTGCCCGACGGGGTCATCGCCGACCTCAAGCGCTACAATGGGCAGTGCGTGGTGCAGACCATCATGACGCGTGGCGAGTATGATGGCGAGCACTACGACAACACCACCGACGAGGAACTCGATGCCCTCCTGAGCGCCTACCTCCAGATCAAGCCGCGCGAGGTGATGCTCTATAGCATCGACCGCAAGACGCCTGCCGAGAATATGGTCAAGGTGGACAAAGAGGAACTGGAGCGCATCGCCCAGCGATTCCGCGACGCGGGGATCAAAGTCCAGGTCAATGCCTGATCTGAATAGACGATTTACCTCACAGTTTTCGGTAAAATTTAGGCTAAAAGAATTCAATATGGGCCAAAATTGCCATCGAATGGTTAATTTAGGTTAAATATTGAATTTTTTCTTCGAAATATTTGGTCAGTTTCGGTGACGGCTATAATTTTGCAACGCTTTTCGGCTCACAATATGACAAATTGCGTGAGCGATTTTTTTGACGCCTTTTTCAGGCGGTCGGGCCGGAGGGCGCGAG
>ONRP01000014.1 GCA_900320245.1 uncultured Prevotellaceae bacterium | reverse complement strand
GGTGAAACTCAGGATGTCCTCGTACTCAGCCCACTCGGTGAACTCACCGTTCTGACCAAACTGTACGCGGTAGTAGATGGTGCTGGGCTCGCTCTCCTGAATCTCGATGAAGTAAGCGTGGATGCCGTCGGTGGTGTAGCCGTTGAATACGGGAGCACCAGTCTTCTCGGTGGGCGTGGGAGGCTCGGGATCATCCTCACCCTTCACTTGGAACTTGTCCATGCAGAAGTAGGCGGCAGTGTTCATGCCATAGTCACCCGTATCGGTTGAGTTCATGGTGAAGTAAACCGACTCCACCTCACCCAGGCTTGAGAGGTCAAAGAACGTCCAGTCGTTCAAGGCATGAAGTTCGCCATTGCTGAACTCCACGAGGTTGATGCTGACGGTCTTTTCCGAGCCATCGGCAGCAACACCATGAGCGATGAGTTCGAAGTAGTCACCCTCGCCAAAAGGTTCGCCGAAGCCGTCACCATGCTCACAGCCATAATAGGGCCAGGGGTGGTTGCACACGTACACGCCCACGGGCTCAAAGGTGGTCTTGCCTTCCTTGTCGACAAACATCACCTGGTTGCTCGGGCCTTCCATTGCCCAGTTGCTGTAGTAAGCCACGAGATAGGGCTGTGTGGGATCGGCAGTTACCGTACCATCGGCATTGATGACGCAACCGCCACCAGCCATGCAACCGCCGAAATAGGTAGTCCATGAAGCACTGCTGCCGGGCTGACCGTAGTCGGTCTGGTCACCACCGATAGCGGGGCAGAAACCGTCCCAGTAATAGCCTCCCCACGAAGCGCCCTCACCATCGATGAGGTGCGAGAGCATGAATTCGCCGTCCTCGTCGCCGAACTCCAGCCACGTGTAGTCCACGTCATTGTAGCACTGAGTCCAGATGCCATAGTCATTGTACTCCAACGAAGAGGGGTTAATGGGCTTGTTCAAGTCCAAAGTAACCACTCCTGCCCAAGCGGCCGAAGCCAGCAGGGCACTTGCTGCTAATGTAAAAATCTTTTTCATGTCTATTAATTTATTAGAAGTTAAACATTATGTTGATAGTCAATTAATGTCCAGTCAAGATGCGGTTGATGAGAGCCGTGACATCAGAAATGTCGATTGTGCCGTTGCCGTTGTAATCAGCCGCCGACGGGTCATAATCGTTGAGCACACTGCCCAACAGGATGTTAATGAGTTTGGTCACGTCGTTGATATCGACCCGCCCATCCATATTCACATCGCCGGCTGCGGCCTTGACGATAACAACGAAACTGCCGGTCGCCGGTTTGCCGTTGCTGTCGGTGGTGACCTGGACCCTTGCCGAACCCAGCCTAAGGCCAGTAACGTGCAGTTCCAGCCCTGACATTTCGACCCGGACCACGTTCTCGTTGCTGCTCACCGCCGTCGAGACGGCCAGCGCGTCCATATTGTCGGCATCGTTGACGGCATCGAGCATCGAGACGACGGTGTCCTGACCGGCGCGCAACGTCACGTCGCTGATTGATACAGTGGGGTCGCAAGTGTCGGGATAGACCGCCATCGCAGTGAACCAGTAAGCGTCCTGCAGGCGCACCTGCCGCTTCAACTCGCATGTTGCCCGGTCATAGAACAGCACCCAGTTGTGGTTGAAAATTTGATAGGCATACATCGGCGCCGCCTCGGTGGTCTGGACCACAAGGTCGCCCGTGTGAGGGTCAAAACTCAGAGCCGACGCATACAGGCCCTGATGGTTGCGTGTGCCGTCCCAATTGATTTCGGCGGCCTCGGGCAAGTCGATGAGGTGGTCGGTAAACTCCCTTGTGTCAAAATCATAGCAACTGATGTAGTTCTGGAACTCATCATAATAGTAGTATACCTTCTCGTCGACCGGGTCCACGCAGAGCATGCGTGCACGCCATGCACCCCATGAACTAATGGCTCCGCGGGTCTCGTCGAGGTTGTGCACCTCACGCGCCACGAGGTTAACAGGGTCGATTCGTGTAAAGTCAGCGACATAAGGCCCCGTGCCGAAGTCATAAATCTCGCGGCTGTTGTTTGCTACATACAGATTGCCGCCCGCCGTCACAAAGACGGTCACGATATCGGGGAAGGGCAAGGTCTTGACAACAACATCGCTGACGGGGTCGATGACATGGAGACCTTTACCCTGCTGAACGGCAAACACGTACTGGCCAAAGCGCACCATGTCGCCACACTGGTCATAGTACAAGCTGTTATAGTCACCCTTAGCGCTTGATGCGGTGCCGGCAATGGGGCCGGTAA
Source organism: uncultured Prevotellaceae bacterium (assembly GCA_900320245.1). Classification (GTDB taxonomy): domain Bacteria; phylum Bacteroidota; class Bacteroidia; order Bacteroidales; family Muribaculaceae; genus Sodaliphilus. Next base: position 48,865 of record ONRP01000014.1, on the reverse strand, counting down.
CGGCCATCGTGTTGACATCGAGCACAAAAATGCCCGCGCTTGTAGCCACATAGCCCTTGTCGTTGTTGACAGCGCAATAGCAACGGCCGTCGTAGACGCTGTCGGGGTCAGCGCCAAAGCGCAGCAGGCTTGCCTGCTGCTTGAGCGTAGCGCCGTCGAGCACCGCCAGCCTCGAGCCATAGGTGCTGCCGGCCGACTCCGAGCCATTGGCCTGCTTGCTGACCAGGTACAGCCGACCGCCGAATAGTTGTCCATGCTGGGTGGTCACACCCAGTTTCTGTGTCGGGTTGACGAGGGCGTAAACATTGTACACCATCTCGTCATAGTCATAGTCGTAATAGTTGATGGAACCCTGGTTGGGTCCATAACGGTCCTCGTTGACGAAGATGATGCCGTTGGTGAAGTTAAAATCCTGTGCACCGGCCATCAAGGCCACAAACAGGGTAATCCAGAACAGCGCAACGTGTTTCATAACCGGTTTCTCGTTAATAAGCCAGCAATATGCCGATCAATGCCGTCACGTCGTTCACATCGATGGCACCATCAATGGCGACATCGGCGGCTTCAATTACAAATCCAGAGGGATTCCTGCCCAGCACGTAGTCGATGAACAGCGTCACATCGTTGATGTCGATTTCACCGTTACCGTCGACATCGCCGCGCTTGAGAGGAAGGGCATCGGGGTGCAAATCCTCGGCACCGCCGATTTCTGTCGAAGTTTCACCCAGCCAGCCACAGTATGCCAACTGGCCGCAGTAGACCTTGACAAAGTCGATGTGGTCGAGATCGACGGGGTTACCGTCCTCGTCAACCGCCCAGTCGATTTTGAATCCCGGCTCCATGTTATTGGGCAGGTTGTCTACATAGCCTTCACCAAAGAACGGCTGGAACCAATTGTTCCCGTTGCCGCCACTCATATCGACGGCGGAGTTGGGCAGTTTCGTTCCTCTGAAGGTCAGCACCGTGTCCTCGATCCACAAGGGCCAGTAGGGCTGATTGTGGAACGCATTGCGCCACACATATCCGCTGGTGCTGTCGGGCACCTGGTCGTTGCTCGTCCAGTAGACATACTCGACATCGGTAATGAAACCCCAACTGGCATGGGGCACACGGGGCTTGTTTTCGTCGGGCTTGTAATAGGTCACCTCAAAGCCATGCTGGCAACGGTCATAACTCGAGCCCTTGATTTCGTACCAACGGTCGCCATCGCTGGGCACACCGTCGCCGTCCTCATCCACGCCCACCATGATGATGCCAGGCTCGCAACTGCCACCTGCCACATCGGGCACGGCTTGGCTCTGGATGGCATTGCCGTAGATCTTGACGTCATAACCATGCCTGTTCACCACCGGGTGGTCAAAGCCGAACACGATGTATCCGCCATAACTGCCCAGGCTGACGGTTGCGTTGGTCGAGCCCACCAGCACCGCTTCGAGTTGGGCATTGATGCTGTCCTGGGTATACCCCGGCTTGTAGGAGGGGTACACGTTCACGAACTGCCCCGGAGCGGGCATGTAATCAAACACGCGGGCGATATAGGGCGAGTTGCCGGCCCATGCCGACATCGCTGTTATCATTATTGCGATGAACAAAGATTTCCTCATATCACATTACATATAAAACTGTTTCACAATCCGAGGTGAATCATGCGACATAAAGGTCAGGACGCACAGAAATCAGCATTGATTTCCAAAAAATGCACAGAGTGTTGGTGATTGCCCTGCATCATCTTGCTTCGCCAGGGTTCAAATGCCGCGTGAACCACGATAAATGGCCGTGCGGAGGCAGGTCTTCTGACTTCTCCCCCATCGCGATGGCGCCTTCCCGGTGATGATGCAGCATGACGTTGCTACCAGTGGCATCTGTGCCTCGCGATGTGTTACCAAGGAGTTACAGCAGCGGGTACTGTTCAGGATTCACACCTGATTCCCTTTTGATTCCAGGCCCCGAAAGGGGCTCAGGAAACCTCGACACGCTCAATAATTTGCTGCAAAGATACTGCTTTTTTATTTACCTTACAACAAAAAAAATCTTTTTCCTCTCGAAAAGACAGACCGGTAACGATAGCGTCTCACTGCCAAAGGGTTACATTGCCCGTAGCAAGGGTGCGCTGGACATCGATAAGGCGCTGGTTGCGGCTGCCGCGAAAGCGCAGCGAGATATCCCGCTCGGCCTGGACAAAGGGACCATCGACAAGCACGTCGAGTTCACGCACGGTGTCAAGCAGCACCGGATTTCCCATTATCTCCTCCCAAGTGTAGCCCGTGAAGCACCAGACATTGTAGCCCAGTTCCTGCTTGATGCGATGGATGAGGTCACGGGTGCCGACAGGCTGATGCAAGGGGTCACCGCCACTCAGGGTGACAGGCGCCTCGTTATAGGCAATGACCTGCATCAGTTCATCGAGGGTGCGCTCTTCACCGCCCATGAAATTCCACGAATCAGGATTGTGGCAACCAGGGCAACGATGATTGCAGCCCGCCAGATAGATTGACGTGCGCAGGCCCGGTCCATCGACACTGGTACCCTCGACGATGTGCAGTACTCTGAGCATTACTAATAGTTGTAAGTTTTTAGTTGTAAGTTGTAAGTTTTTAGTATGATTACCAGAGCCTAACGATGTGTTTTAGGCAATACATTCCATACTTAAAACTAAAAACTTAAAACTTACAACTCTTAACTTAAAACTCTAAACTGATATCACTTGTGGACGACGCGGTCCTTGAGTTCGGCGAGTTTGCCGCTGTTCCAGCGGTCGGTAGTGCCGACGAGGTAGCCCGTGATACGCTGCAGGCGGTCGATGTGATGACTGTGGCACTCAGGACATTCCTCGAGCCCCTCGGTGGCGTCTTCATAGCCGCAGTCCATGCAGCGGTTGCGGTTGTGGTTCACCGAGCAGTATCCCATGTTGTACTTGTCCATGAGATCCACGACGTTGGCAATGGCCTCGGGATTGTGGGTGGCATCACCGTCAATCTCGACGTAGAAGATGTGTCCGCCTCGGGTGAGTTCGTGGTAGGGAGCCTCGACCTCGGCCTTGTGCTTGGGCGAGCACTTGTAGTAAACAGGCACGTGGTTGCTGTTGGTGTAGTAGATTTTGTCGGTCACGCCGGGAATTTCACCAAAGTCCTTGCGGTCGCGGCGCGTGAACTTGCCGGCAAGGCCCTCGGCCGGAGTTGCCAGCACGCTGTAGTTGTGGCGGTAGCGCTCGCTGAAGTCGTTGACACGGTCACGCATATAGGTGATGATCTTCAAGCCCAACTGCTGCGCCTCTTCGCTCTCGCCGTGATGGTGCCCTGTGAGGGCAATCAGGCACTCGGCCAAGCCGATGAACCCGATGCCGAGCGTACCCTGGTTGATGACGCTCTCGACCTTGTCGTCGGGCCCCAGTTCACTGGCACCGTTCCACAACTGCGACATGAGCAGCGGGAACTGTTTGGCCATTGCGGTCTTCTGATACTGGAAGCGGTCATCGAGTTGGCGTGCCGTGATTTCGAGCATATTGTCGAGTTTGGCAAAGAAGCGGTCGATGCGCTCCTGCTGGTCCTTGATGTCCATACACTCGATGGCCAGGCGCACGATGTTGATGGTCGAGAACGACAGGTTGCCGCGTCCGATGGACGTCTTCTCGCCGAAACGGTTCTCGAACACGCGCGTGCGGCAGCCCATCGTAGCCACCTCGTGTTTGTAGCGTTCGGGGTCATCGGGACGCCACTGCTCGTGGTAGTTGTAGGTGGCATCCAGGTTGACGAAGTTGGGGAAGAAGCGGCGGGCCGTCACCTTGCAGGCCAGTTGGTACAGGTCGTAGTTGCGGTCGCCGGGCTTGTAACTCACACCCGTCTTCTTTTTCCAGATCTGGATGGGGAAAATCGCTGTGGAACCGTTGCCCACGCCACGATAGGTGGAGTTGAGCAATTCGCGGATGATGCATCGGCCCTCGGCGCTAGTGTCGGTGCCATAGTTGATGGAACTGAACACCACCTGGTTGCCACCGCGCGAGTGGATGGTATTCATGTTATGGATGAAGGCCTCCATAGCCTGATGCACACGGCGGACGGTCCTGTTGATGGCGTGCTGAAGGATGCGCTCATCGCCCTGCAGGAAGTCGAGTTCGCGCTCCTCATAGTCGTCGAACTTGACATCATACAGGCGGCTGTAGTCCTGCCCCATCAGGGCCTCGAGGACCTTGACCTCCTCGACGAACGTGCGGCGCACATAGGGTGCCAGATAGAAGTCAAATGCGGGAATGGCCTGTCCACCATGCATCTCGTTCTGAGCCGTTTCCATGGTGATACATGCTATCACGCCAGCCGTCTCGATGCGCTTGGCGGGACGCGACTCACCATGTCCGGCCATATAGCCCTGCTTGAGGACCTTGTCGAGCGGGTGCTGCACGCAGGTGAGGCTCTTGGTGGGATAATAATCCTTGTCGTGGATATGCAGATAGTTGCCGCGTACGGCTTCACGGGCCTCTTCGCTGAGCAGATAGTCATCGACAAAGGGCTTGGTCGTCTCGCTGGCGAACTTCATCATCATGCCGGCAGGCGTGTCAGCATTCATGTTGGCATTCTCGCGGGTGACGTCGTTGTTCTTGGCATTAATGATTTCCAGGAACAGGTCGCGCGTCTTGGCCTTGCGGGCCACGCTACGGGCATGGCGATAATTGATATAGCACCGGGCCACCTCCTTGCGGGGGCTCTTCATCAGTTCCAGTTCCACCTGGTCCTGGATATCCTCAACACTCATCTGGGCACGGCCGCGCTGACCGATGCGGTCAGCAATGCGCTGAATGAGGCTCTCGTCTTCACCGGCATCGGTGGCGAGCATGGCTTTGCGAATTGCGGCCTTGATTTTTTCCTCGTTGTAGCCGACTACGCGGCCATCACGCTTCAACACTGTCTGTATCATATCCGTGTATTGATAAAAAAGGGAAGGTTTCTGTATCTATTGCTATCGTAAAAAAAACCGGTTTTTCCGGTAACGGTTTGCAAAGGTAAACAATGCTGCGCAATCTACAAGCATTTTTGAAGAAAAAAATCGTTTTGGAAAACTTTTTGGACTTAGTAAAAATATATTTTTTTGATTTACAAATAGTTACAAAAATTTTTGGAAAACTTTTTCCAAAAATCAGGTTATAAAAAATTATCAATTAGCCATTTAGGATTGCAACTCCCATCAACAATGAGGGCGGAAACCGCCAGATTCCCGCCCCGCTATGATAATACCGCCACCTGCACCATGCAATGAGTGGAGTTTTCCAATCAGTCAACGTTGCATTAATATTGTAAAGGGATTTTTATGACATACCCTCTGCTTGGGAAAGCAGAGGCTTTGCCATGTGTTTTACAGCAGATCACAAAAAGAGGATGTGCCAGAATTTTGACACATCCTCTAAGAGTCCTTTACGCCGAGGCCCCCGATGACGGGCACCTCAGTTCACGGCGTCATTACTTCATAACCTTGGTGGTGGTAGTGCTGCCGTCGCTGTAGGTGGTGACAACGATGTTCACACCATCAACGGGCTGTGCACTCTGCTGGCCGGCCAGGTTGTAGTAAACCACGTTGCTGACGGTCTTGGCAGCCTCAACTTCGTTAACTGCGGTCGGGTTCTGGATAATCAGATGGATATCCTTGTAGATATCGTCGAAGGAGAACGATGCGATCTCTTCACCGACAACAACCACGAAGTACTGCTTGGTGTGGTCGAGGCCGTAGAAATTACCATCCTCGGCGGGAGCCCAAACGTTGCCGTCACCATCCTTCAACTCAAACTCGGTGTCGTAACCCTCGAGGGAAACGCGAACGTCGTTGGTGTAATACGGAGTGCGGAAAGCGGGCAGACGATGCTCGGGCAATTCGTACATCAGGGGTACACCGAAGAAGTCCAGAATGTCGGCCTGCGACTCGGGGCTGAAGCAATAGTTGCCCGAACGCATCAGGCTGGCATACTCGGCCTCGGCATCATCATAGGCCATGTAGCGGTACTTCATGTGAACGTCATAGTCGTTGAGCATCCACAGGGTCAGGTAGATGTTCTCACCCTGGTACCAGAAAGGCATGTTGGGATCATCGGGGTTGCCGAAGGGAACTTCAACAATCGTGCCGGGATTCTCGGCAGTAGCCTCAGGGTCGAAGGTGGTGATGTAGCCGGGATAGCCGACCCAACCCATGTAGCCACGGTAGGTCACGGTGTCGGTAAACAGGTCACCCACGGGAGGATTCCAATTGTAACCATCGAAGAGGTCGAGGTTGTCGAGTTCAACCTTGTCAACGGGAATGTTGCGGCACCAAGCGGTCACCTCAAGGAAGACACCCTTGCTGGTCATATCACTACCATTGTCGTAGCCATCGAGACCCAAGCCGATCACCTTGGCATTGGCAGGCAAGGTGGCGGTACCCTTGGCAACGTCACCCTTGGTAAAATCGAGGGCGGTTACCAGGTACTCAGGCTGGAATTTCATAAAACGGATGTTGGGATCGGAGTCAGGATAGTTCTGGATGTCCTGATACACGTTTACATCAACGGGCAATGCAAACATCAAGGTATCACCAGCAGGCTGGTTGATGTTGACTGCATTGACTTCGATTTCAGCATTGGCCACGCCAAAGCCAAAAGCCAACAAAGCGAAAGTTAAGAGTAACGATTTCTTCATAGTGCTTAATTTTGTATATAATTGATAATTCAGATGTAACATAGATATAGGTGTTGCAAAATTACACCTATTTTATTTATCTCACAAATCTTTTTTACAATAAATTTTACACCCGAAAATCTATTCCCTGTTTTTGATACCCATCACAATCTGTCCAACCACGAAAACCGGCGAGGTGCCAAAGATGATGAGCAGCCAGGTGCGCAGGTCAAGCGGAGCGCAGTTGAACAACGGCGAGAAGCACTGCACAAGCACAATCTGTCCCACAAAGATGACCAGCATCACGGCCCAGAAGACCTTGCTGTCCTCCATATTGTTGAAGGCCCATTTTCCCGTTTCGAACGACCTAGCATTTAACATGTTCCAGAACTGCAGGAAGACGAAGACGCTGAAAAAGATGCCCATCTCCTCGGGACTGATCCTGGGATCGACACCACGCATAAACACGGGGCCACCGTTAGCCTCACGGATGAAATAATAGTACAACCCAATCATCAACACGGCAAAAACCATTCCCGTCACCAAAATGAAGCGCATCATCTTTCGCGTGATGATACTTGCTCGGGAGTCGCGCGGCTTGCGGCGCATGAGCACACTGTTGGGAGGCAGCGAAGCCAGGGCGAGTGCTGCAAAGGTGTCCATAATGAGGTTCACCCACAGCATCTGTGTCACCGTCAGCGCCGGCTGCTTGCTGAAGAACGAGCACACGGCAACCACCAGGCAGGCGCACACATTAACGGCCAACTGGAAGAGGATGAAGCGCTGGATGTTGCTGTACAACGAGCGCCCCCACAACACAGCCTTGTTGATGCTGGCAAACGAATTGTCCAGAATCGTGATGTCGCTGGCTTCCTTGGCCACGGCGGTGCCGTCGCCCATCGACAGGCCCACCTGGGCGGCATTGAGCGCCGGGGCGTCGTTGGTGCCGTCGCCGGTGACAGCGACCACCTCGCCCTGCCGCTGCAGCAGGCGCACGAGTCGCGCCTTGTCGTCGGGACGGGCACGCGCCATGATTTTGATGGATTTGGCACGCTCGGCGGCCTCATCGTCGCTCAGGGCGGCAAAATCCGGCCCGGTAATGATGGCTTCGTCATGGTCTGTGTCGCTCCACAGGCCCACCTGGCGCCCGATTTCGCGTGCCGTGGCGCCAGTGTCACCGGTAACAATCTTCACCTTCACGCCGGCACTGCGGCAGTCGTTGATGGCAGCAGGCACATCTTCGCGCACGGGGTCGCTGATGGCCACGATGCCCACAAACGTCAGCGGCGGCACATCGCCCGCCTTCAATTGCTTCACGACACCCACGGGATCGGCATCGGCAGGCAAGACGCGATAGGCAAATGCCAATGTGCGCATCGCCTTGGCTTGATAATTAATGAGTTCGCTGGATACCTCCTCAGAAGACACTCCGCCCAGCGCATTAAAGCACAAATCCATGACAATCTCGGGAGCGCCCTTCACCAGCAGCAGGCGCTGGCCGGTGGCACTGTCGATGACGGTAGCCATATACTTGGTCATCGTCGAGAACGGGAACTGCGCCAAGGGTTCGCTGTTGTCACGCAGAGCCATGTAGTCCACACCGGCATTGCGGAGCCACAGCAGCAGGGCACCTTCGGTGGGATTGCCCAGCGCTACGATATTGTCAGGATCGCTATCGTCGAGGTAGGCCGTGCTGTTGCAGGCGATGCTCTCCCCGACTATGGTACCCACCTCATTGTTGGTCAGACTGGCGCCGTCGGGCAGGCCATAGAAATGGGCCTCATAGACCTGCATCTTGTTTTGGGTCAACGTGCCGGTCTTGTCGGTACAGATGACGGTGGCAGCACCCATCGTTTCGCAAGCGTGCATGCGCCGCACCAGGTTTTTGTGCTTCAACATCTTGCGCATACTCAACGCCAGCGACAGGGTGACACTCATGGGCAGCCCCTCGGGCACCGACACCACAATGAGTGTGACGGCCAGCATTACAGTCTCGATGAAGTATTGGGCATCGGCCACGGCGCCTTCAGAGCCGGAAATGATAAATTCTATCACGCGGCCCAGCACCAGCAAGCCCGCCATGATGTAACTGCCGATGGAAATCGTGTGCCCCAGACGGTCGAGTTGCTGGGTGAGCGGCGTTCTCACGTTGTTGTCAATTTGCGCGTCACGGTAGATTTTGCCGTACTCGGTCTGGTCGCCCACGCGCTCGACATGCATCACCGCATTGCCCTCAAGAATGGTGCTACCGCGCAGCAGCAGGTTCACGGGATAGGTGGCTTCATGGCCCGAAACGCCTGTTTCGTGCGTCTTCCACGACGAAGGCTCGCCGGTGAACGAACTCTCGTCGACGGTAAGGGTGAAACTCTCGACTACGGTACCGTCGGCTGGCACTTTCTCGCCGGTTTCCAGAATCACGATGTCGCCTACCACGACATCGCGGCGAGCCACCTGCGTGATATGACCCGAGCGCAGGACCTTGACCATAGCGCCGTCGTCGCTCTGGTTGAGCAGACGGAACTTCTTGTTGGCATTGACTTCTACCAGAAAACCCACCAGCGTGGCCAACACGACAGCCAAAAAGATGCCCAAGGGCTCAAAGAATATCGAGGCACCCATGTGCAACCAAAAATACTCATAAACCGACAAGCCCACCGAAAGCGCCAATGCCACAAGCAGAATCTTGATGAGCGGGTCATCAAACTTCTTCATGAACTGCCGCCACAACGGCTCACGAGCCGGCGGGGTGATTATATTGGGACCATATTGCTGCCGGCTGGCAATAACTTGCTCGGCCGACAAGCCTTTTGAATGAATCTTTTTAGCCATTAGGTAGTGTCAATTTCTTCTTTTGAGATGTGTCAGTAGCATGCAATAACCATGCCAATACCCGCAAGGGGCGCTGTCCGTCACCCGACAGTCAAAACAACGAGAACAACAACTACCGCCCCTTGCTGAGCCGGTCGGTGTTGTCCTGGGGGTGTCGGGAACCAAGCCGCTATGCGCCCTCGGTCGAAGGCTCAGAAGGCTGAGGTTTGGCGGATGGTAACGGGCGACGCTGGAAACGCTTCTTGTTGAAGATCGAGTCCCAGCGCAGTTTGATCACACCCCATAATGCCTCAAAGAAGATACTACTGTTCATCTTGCTTGTTCCAAGCACGCGGTTGACGAACACGATAGGCACCTCCTTGATTGTGAAGCCCATGCGATGGGCGGTGAATTTCATCTCGATTTGGAACGCGTAGCCCTTGAACTCAATTGCGTCGAGGTCGATACTCTGCAGCACCTCGCGGCGGTAGCACACAAAGCCCGCCGTCGCATCACGCACCTTCATTCCAGTAACCAGACGCACATAGGCCGACGCATAATAACTCATCAGCATCCTGCCCATCGGCCAATTAACGACATTTACCCCTGAAATGTAACGCGACCCGACGGCCACGTCGGCATCGCCGCTGGCACACGTCCGCTGCAGTTCGGGCAACTTGTCGACCGGGTGTGAGAAATCGGCGTCCATCTCGGTGATGTACTCGTAGTCACGTTCCAGCGCCCACTTGAAGCCGGCAATATAGGCAGTACCCAGTCCCTGCTTGCCCGCACGTTTCAGGATGTGGACACGCTCGGGCTGCTCGGCGATGATCTCATCGACGATGGCGCCCGTGCCATCGGGGGAGTTATCATCCACTATCAGCACATCGAACTGATGCTCCTCAAGCGCCAGTACCGCAGCGATGATAGCACGGATGTTCTCCTTCTCGTTATAGGTGGGAATGATTACTATACTGTCTGACTTCATTGTGCTCAAATCTAATATTGTTTGCTCCTCACACTTTTAAACGGCAAAGATAGTGCAAACCGCATACAATGGCAAACAAAAAAACACTTTTTTTTGATTTGACATTGTTAAGGTGCAGCCTATCTTACCCAAGGGGCCCTGCAACGCGGGGAACGATAGTGCAAACCGCATACAATGGCAAACAAATAAACACTTTTTTTTGATTTGACATTGTTAAGGTGCAGCCTATCTTCCTAAAGAAGCGAGACCACCAATCGACGGCTCCGCCTTTCAGCCTTTTATAATAAGCAAGAATCGTGCCATCGCATCAATGGCTGGTGCCACTGCGGGGCCATGTCACCCCAGCCTGATTTGCCAGTAGCGATACAACCATGCAATCAGCAACGTCACGACAAGACTCACCGCGACAAATGCAGCAGGACAGGCCGTTACCAGACCGGGTTGCCACTGCACCATAATCATCATCGGAATCCTCATGTAGATGTAGATGGGAAAGAGATGCACTCCCAGCCACTGCAATGCCCCGTTGCCGATACCCACCTTCATCGTCAGCATAACCACCAGCAGTCCAAACGTGATGCTCAAAGTATTGTAGGTCAGACACAACCTGTCGACATACCACCCGCTCCAGAAACCATACAGTTGCACGGCTACCGACAGGGCCAGCACAGTGAGCAGCAACCAGTACCAACGCTGGAGGAATCGCTCCACCCGGTCTTTACAGGCCGAGAACATAAAGCCTGCAGGGAAAGCCATCAACGTGTCAAACCAGTAGGTGTCCTTGATCAGCGACAGCACCACCAGCAGAGCGAGACACAGGACGAACAGGAATACCGCACGGTGCAGCCACTGCCGCAGCGGCAGCCTCAACGCCACCCACGCCAGCACATAGCACATGATGATGACGAAGATATACCAGTTGCTGTTGCCCACATTCTCCCACCCAGTCAGGGATAGCATAACCTGTGATGTCGTTACTCGAATACCCAACGCCCAATCGAGCAGCACAAAGGCCATTACCGCCACGTCAAAGTTGAGCAGCGTGGTCATGATGCGCCTGGTGGGATACCTCTTGAGGTAGGCCTCGCCTTTCTGCTTGAACGACTCGCTGATGCCGTAGCCCGAATAGAACAGGAACATCACCACCATCAACTGCCCGAGGCAATTGTTGAACGACACAAACCAGTGGTCGCCCAGGCCTTCAAAGCCGCATTCCAGGTCATTGAGGTAGCCGACTGCATGCTTGAACAGCACGGCCACAATAAAGAAGCCCTTCACGCTATCGGTCTTGGGCTTGGACAGGTAATCGGCATGGAAGCCACCAAGGTTTACCTCCACACGATACAGGCACAAGACAAAAAGCAGTAACAGCAGGCCTAACAACATAATTCTATCGCCATTGATTCAACGGACAAAGCACATAACTATCGAAGCGGCAAAATTAGTGTTTTTTGGCAAGGCACGCAAATCCGCTTCGCCCAAGATAGGCGGCGCCTCGGGTGTGTCAATGCAAAAAAATTGCTTTTTTGCTTGCCACTCCTCTCGGCTTGCACTATCTTTGTGGTTTAATATCAATTTTGAGAACGTATGCACAATACAAGCAAACAATATGACGAGGTTATCGCTCAGTGCCGTGAACTGTTCATCAACAAAATGAAGGACTACGGACCCTCGTGGCGCATCCTCAGACCACGCTCGGTCACCGATCAGATTTTCATCAAGGCCAAGCGCATCCGTACCCTCGAACTCAATGGCGACACCATGGTGGGCGAGGACATCTGGCCCGAATTTGTCGGCATTATCAACTATGGCATCATCGGACTCATTCAACTGCGGCTGGGCTGCAGCGACACCGTGGACATCAGCAACGAACAGGCGCTGAGCATGTACGATGAACTCATCGCAGCGACCAAGGCGTTGATGATTGCCAAAAACACCGACTACGGCGAGGCTTGGCGTGACATGCGCATCTCCAGTTACACCGACCTGATTCTCACCAAGATACAGCGCACCAAGGAAATCGAGAACCATGGCGGCGCCACCCTGGTGAGCGAGGGCATCGACGCCAACTACCAGGACATGATCAACTACAGTGTGTTTGCCCTGATCAGGCACAACGAGCAACTGTCAACCGATAGCCAGGGCTAAGCCCTAACATCACTACAAAATGACCATCAAGGCTTTTATCAACGCTGTCAAGTACGAGAAATGGTGTCGTGTGATGACGATACTCATGAGGCTCGTGGTGGGTGCAGTGTTCGTCTTCTCGGGATTCACCAAGGCAGTAGACCCCTGGGGCGCCGCCTATAAGGTCACAGATTACTTGAACGCCTGGGGGATGGACGGATGGACGGGCATCGCCTTGTTCATCGCCGTCAGCCTAGCAGCCTTGGAGTTCTTGCTGGGAATCGCCATCGTCGTGGGCGCCTACCGCCGCAGTGCACCCCTGCTCGCCCTGCTGCTGATGCTCGTGCTCACCCCGGTCACGCTGTGGCTCGCCGTCACCGACGCGGTGCCCGACTGTGGCTGCTTTGGCGACGCATGGCACTTGAGCAATTGGGCCACCTTTTTCAAGAATGTGCTGCTGCTCCTGGGACTCGTCTATCTGCTGATGTTCAACAAGTCGGTCAAGGGCATCTATGGTCCTGCCGTGCACTGGGCCGTCATGGCAATCTCGTTTGCCATGGTCATGGCGGTCGCCTACTACGGCTACTTCCACCAGCCACTCATCGATTACCGCCCCTACCCCGTCGGCACACGCCTAGCGGCGGTCACCGAGGATGACGGAGGCAGTGAAGATGACTTCATCTTTGTCTACAGCCGCAACGGCGTTGAGCAGGAATTCACCATCGACAGCCTGCCCGACGAAGAAGACGGATGGGAATATGTCACCCGTTACCACGCCAACAGGCCGCGCGGCAAAGTCATTGTGCAGAACGGACAGACCGACAGCGGCATCGCCATCCTTGACGAGGACGGCACCGACATCACCGCCGATGTGCTCACCACTGGCAAACCGGCCCTGTTGCTGCTCTTCCCCGACCTGCCCGAGGTGGGCGTCGTCAACTCCTATAGCCTCAACGAACTCAACGATGCAGCGCTGGTAAGCGATATCGACGTGATTGGCCTCACCCCTGCCACGGCTCAGGAAATCAAACAATGGAAGGACATCTCGATGGCCTCCTATCCCATCTACAATATGGATGACAGCGAACTCAAGATGGTCGCCCGCGGCAACCCCGCTGTCGTCTTTGTCCAGAACGGCCTTATCACCTGGAAACGGACGCTCTCGTCGCTCGAAGGCGCCGAGCAGCCCATCGAACTGGCTGCCCTCGCCGACGACTACGACACCGACAAAATCATGACCAGTCTCATGATCGCCTTCATGGTCGCCATGCTGGGCCTGCTGGTACTCAACCGCTCCCACTTGGTTATCAAGAGGCTCTTCTTCAACAAGAAAAAAGAAAACGACTCTAATCTCTAAATTCCAACCTAACGATATGATTCTCAAACCAGGACAAATTATCGACAATAAATGGCATGTGGTCTACCTCATCAAGGAGAACCCCTATGCCGAGAGTTACCGCGTCGAGGACGAGAGCGGCAATCCTTATTTCATGAAGATGTACCGCCTCAAGTGCACCCCCGACAAACTCATCGTCGACGGTGACGTCACCGAAATTGCCGTCAGCCGCCGACTCAGCCACAAGAACATCGTGAGTTACATCGCCGACGGCAAGTACAGCGACGAGTCAGGAGAATGCCGATACCTCGTCGCCACCTACTTCAGCGGCGAACTGCTCAGCGAGATGCTGCAGCGCGAGGGAAAACTCGACCGCGACACGGCAGTGAAAATCTTCCTCGAGATGCTCGAGGGATTGCAGTACCTGCACGAGCAGCCCGGCATCCTGTTGCACAACGACATCAACCCCACCAACGTCATGCTCAGCAGCAAGACCGGCGGCGTGGCCGAACTCATCGACCTGGGGCACATCTCGCCCTGCTTCATGGGCAATGCGCCCTTCGACACCGCCGACCTCGACCCGCGATATGCGAGCGGACAGTCATTCCTCGGCAAATATGACGAACTCAACGACATCTTTGCCGCTACCGCTGTGTTCTACACGATGCTCACCGGACGGGCTCCCTGGGATGTGGAATTCCCGCCCGAGATGAGGCGCAAAGACAAAATCAGACTCGTACAGGCTGCACGCAGCGAGAAGGGCGAAATCGACGTCAGCGACATCGAGGAGCAGAAACTCAAGGACATTATCACCCAGGGCATGGCCCTGGCCTATACCGAGCGCATCGACACCGTCGATGAACTGATTGAATATCTGCTCGCCGACGAGGACAGCGAGCAGGCCCGCGAACTGCGAGAGCAGATTGCCGCACGCCAGGCGATGCGCGAACGCCGCGAGATGGAAGAAAGCGAAGACGAGCACGACAGCCGCAGCAGCGAGCGCAGCGACCCCATGACCAGTGCCGACGTTGAAATCAAGCGCGGCAGCGGCAACGGTTTCGCCGACATTGCCGGTATGGACGAACTCAAGGAGATGCTGCGCAAGCGCGTCATCCTGATTCTCAAGGACAAGGAACTGGCCGAACAGTATAAACTCACCCCGCCCAACGGTATGCTGCTCTACGGTCCTCCGGGCTGCGGCAAGAGTTTCTTTGCCGAAAAATTTGCCGAGGAAACCGGCTTTAACTTCATTCTGGTCAAAGCCAGCGACCTGGGCTCAATCTACATCCATGGTTCACAGAGCAAAATCGCCGACCTGTTCAAGAAGGCCGAGAAAAATGCCCCCACCGTGCTGTGCTTCGACGAGTTTGACGCCTTCGTCCCCAACCGTTCCACCGACAACTCCGGCGGCAACCAGGCCGGCGAGGTCAACGAGTTCCTCTCGCAACTGAACAACTGCTCCAAGCGCGGCATCTTTGTCATCGCCACCAGCAACAGGCCCGACAAGGTAGACCCCGCCGTGCTGCGCACCGGACGCATCGACAAGCAGGTCTATGTGCCCATGCCCGACCCCACGGCGCGCAAACTGATGTTTGAACTCTACCTCAAGGACCGCCCCTGCGAGGGCATCGACAGCGACGCCCTGGCGGCCAAGTCCGACGGATATGTCGCCAGCGACATCGCCTACATCGTCAACGAGGCCGCCACCATCGCTGCCTTTAACCACGAGCCCATCACCCAGGAACTGCTCATCAAGACCCTGGAGGGCATCAAGCCCTCGGTCAGCAAGGAACTGCTCAAGGAATACGAGGGCATGCGCGACCAGATGGAAGGCATCTCCCGCACCAATGCCCTGCCGCGCGTGGGATTCAACACCAACAACTGAAAACAATAACACTAAACACTAATAATATGGATCTCAACAAATTAATGATCAACTACCTGGCCGAAGAGGGCTTCCGCCCCCATGAGACGCCCTTCGGCATCGCTTTCAAGAACGAAGGCTTCAATTTCCTCTATTTCAAAGACGAGGACGACGAGCAGTACTTCCGCCTGATGATGCCCGCCATCTTTGTCGTCACCGAGGACAACGAGGACACCATCATGCAGGTGATGAACGAGGTGAACGGCAGTATCAAAGTCGTGAAACTCTACACGATGGACATCGAGGACGAAGAGGGCAAGAGCGAGAGCAGCGTGTGGGCTGCATTCGAGATTCTCGCCGACACAACGCCCGAACTCAGCGACATCGTTCCGCGTGCCATCAGCCTGTTGCAAGGGGCACGTCTGGCCTTCCTGAGCAAACTGCAGGAAATCGCCGACAAGTAAAGCATCACACTACAGTGTCAAAAACGAGGCGGGGACCGATTGGTCTCCGCCTCGTCTTTGTGTTATCATGAAAAAACTTATTGTCCGAGAATGATGTCGGTCAGTGCGTTGACATCGGCGACATTGACCTCGCCGTCGCCGTTGACATCACCGGGCGACTCAACCGAACCCGACAATATCATGTCCAAGACGGCGTTGACATCAGCAATGCTCACCTCGCTGTCGCCGTTGACGTCGCCGGGTATCACCACAATATCCTCGATATTGACGATTCGCGAGAAGCGGGTCCACAACTCGTCACAGACGTAGTTGTCGCGGGCGAAGGCAGGGACCGCCACGGTCACTGCACCATAGTGGCCCTCATCAAAGCAGTTGACCCCGGCAAGCAATGGCGGCAACTCAGGTTTCACGATGAGTTGCGTCAACGAGGGGCAGTTGCGGAAGGCAAGGCTGTCGATATGGTCCATCGTCAGCCCCATGGTCACATGTTGCAGATGACCGCATCGATAGAACGCCGACTCACCGATGCCGACCACACCGTCGCCCAGCGACGCCGCACGCAGGGCCCAGCAATCGGCAAAGGCTGCATAGCCGATTTCGCAGCCCTCGCCGTCGAAGTCATCAATATCGATATCCGGATCATTGTTGATGGTCAAATCTGTCAATCCGTTGCACGAGATGAAAGCGCCGTCACCAATGGCTTTCACGCTGCAGGGTATCGACAGCCGCTTGAGTGACCGGCAATCCTGGAAGGCGTAGTATCCGATTTCTTCAAGACCGTCGTTCAGGGTGAGTGACGACAGGCTGATGCACCCCTGGAAGGCGGCATAGTCAATCAAGGCAACACTGCCCGGCACGTTCACGCTCGACAAGCCCACACAATCCTTGAAGGCATACTTGCCGATGCGGCTTATGGTCGAGGGCAACGTGACGCTGGTCAACTGCCGGCAGTTGCGGAAGGCATTGTTGCCGATGGCCGTGACATCATAGGTCACGCCGCCGGCCGTCACCTGGGCCGGGATGTCCACACGGCCCTCATAGGACTTGAAGGTGGGTGTGCCATAGGTCAACGTGGCCTCATGACCATCGACCTTGTAGAACACGCCGTCAACCTCCAGGTCGCTGCAGCCCGAGTAAACCTCAGGAAAGAGACGATGCTGCATCTGCTGGGCAAAAGAAAAATCCCAATGGCCGACGATGAACGCATCAAGCGCGAAATAACCGTTGCCACTGCCTTCCCAACCCCAGTTAATGTGATACATGCTGCCGTCAAATCCGTCGACCACATAGGCATGGCCTCCCTCGTCTCCATAGCCCGTGTACAGGATGGGAATGCCCTCGGTCAGGTCTTCAAGCATCAAGGCGTTCCACTCATCGGCGCCGTAATCGTCACGGTGCAACGACTGGGCGCTCAGGTTATAGCCGAACACCTGCATGGCCACCAACTGGTTCCAGGCGCCACTGCCGCTGCCGTCGGTGCCGTATTCCATCGTTGAGCCCTGGCCGCAGTAGCGCATCAGCGTAGCCACCGCCTCGCCCTGGGCGGGAGTATAGTTCTGGTAAACATAGCCGTCGAGCATATTGTCCCAGTCCAATGTCGTACCGGGCAAAGCAGGCACATAGATTTTGTTGATGATGGTGGTATAGGCGGGCAACTCTGGCAGGGTGTCAGGAAACTTCCAGTAGTACATCACCTGGGCCATCGCCGTGGCGATGCAACCCGTTGCGCAACGCTCACCGTGGTAGAGGGGGCACTGGTCATAGTAGGGTGTGCCTTGGCTCCAAGTGCAGGGCAGCAGCGGCTCGACGACGGTCGTCGACGTGAACTGCGGCTCTACCCGTGCCGCCGGATGGGTGTGCAGCCATTCCATCTGCTCAGCGTAGTGGTTGAGCATCCAGTTCAGGTTGCACGGCAGGGCAGCCATGTCGGGCAGGCCGTCGCCATAGGCCAACACGGCCTGGGCACGATCATCACCGGCAACGATGACAAAACCGCCTCCGGTGTCAAAGACGTAGTAGTCGGCCGCTTCGGGCAAGGCAGCCGACGGTCGGCGGTAGGCCAGCCGCAGGGCAGCGGGATTCACGGCCTTTATCTTACTGCTGCCACCACTGCCCTGGGCGGCGACGAAGCGCGATGCCGCCTCACTGGCAGCAAGGGCATCAACAGGCGCCGCCGTCATCGGCAGGGTTGCCAACAGCATCACTAATATTATATATAATGTTATTCTTCTCATATTGCCTGTTATTTGGGTTTCTAGTCGTGGGTGAAAATCTCTAATCTTTAAACCCTAAACTCTAAACTGCGGCTTCGCCGCATTGCATTGTAGTTTAGGGCTACAAATATACCGTTTTTCTTCTTACATCAGAAATTATAGCGCTTGATTGTGATGTAACTGACCACTATCGAGCCTCTCATCCGCGCGCGGTTGAGCCTCGCTTCGCAATAGAAATACTGGACCGCTTCGGGATGTTCTTGCAGGAAGTTCAGATACACCAGGTCGCAAGCCTTCAGCACCGCCCCGTCGTTACCCTCGACGGTGGCTTTTGGGTATTCCTTCCTGAAGGACTCCTTCATCTTTTTGGTAATGGTATAGGCCACATCTGACTTGGGCACCGGCTCATAATCAGGCGGCCCCGATACCACAGTAAAAAAATAATCGACAGTAAATTCCGGCTCATCCGACTTGTCACATGAGGTGAGAAGCGGCAACGATACCAATAACAGCAACGGAACACACAACAGGGCTGCCAAATGCGGCGCCGGACGTGGCGCCTCGGGCACGCACAGCCTTCTGTTCCTGAAAAACAGGACACAGGAAGCCACAAAAAATAACTTCACGTAACTCATAATCATCCAAATTTTAAATAATCAGGTACAATAATAATCAGGTATTCCTTTCCAAAAGGATGCTGCAAATCTAACAAATAATTTAATAAAAAACAAGAAAAATTTAGAAAAAATGTGGAATTTTTAGGTTTAACTTGATTTTCGCCCATAATATGGCATAAAAAAAGGCACAGCAGCAAGGATTTCCGATTCACCTTGCTGCTGGACGCAGGATTACGTGTTATGGTCCAATGAACGACTATGGTGCCGAGACTTTTCCCAACAGGATGTCGATGAGGGCATTGACATCGGCGATATTGACTTCACCGTCGCCGTTGACATCACCCCGGGACAAGAGTTGTCCCGACAGAATCATACCGATGAGGGCATTGACGTCGGCAATGCTCACCTCGCCGTCATCGTTGACGTCACCGGGCAGGACTTCGGCCCGCATCACCCAGAACGATGCCAGGGCGTTATGCTGATCTACGGCCATGGACGTAATGGGTTTATTCATATAACCACCGGTATAGACCGTAGCGGCAGGGGTTGAATAGTTGGTAAGCGAATCCCGTTCGCCCTGCGGCCATGTGTCGTACTTGTTGGAGTAACTGGTCAGGGAGCCGTCGGCGGGAATGATTGTCATGCGCTGATGGGTGCCGATGTTGTTGGGGGAGTTGTCATCCCAGGCCGCCTTGTCATAGTCGACGTGCAGCACCAATATGCCCTCGGCAGCCAAGTACTCATCCCAGCCTGTCTTGACGCGGTACTCGAGCAGGTAGTATTCATCGGGGTTGGCATCGTTGGTGACCTTGACAGCGCCACCCTCGTCGGTATTAAGCGGGGCGAGCGTGTAGCGGGTGTTGGGGGCGGCATCGGTAAGGTCCATCCACCCCATGAAGTGGCGCTCATAGGAGGTATAGCCCGCGGGACGGTGTCCGCCGCCCAGGTAGCAGCCGTTGTCCATAATGTCCCAGTTGCTCATACCGTAGTAGTAACCGCCATCGGTGGGATAGAAGTCGGGCAGACCCAAGCAATGGCCGAACTCATGGCAGAAAGTGCCCACGCCGTCGATGTTGGTGCTCGTGTCGTAGCGCCCCTCCAACTCATTGAAAACGGCATACTTGTCGATGGTCACCCCGTTGAGTTGGAAGGGACCCGTAGTGCTGCACCCCCATTCAAGGGACTCGGTCATGTCCCACTGGCAGGGCCACACCGACTCGGGGACGGTGTTATAGGCCTGGGCCTCGCCCACGCCGGCATAGAGCACGACCACGACGTCGACAAAGCCGTCACCGTCGTTGTCGTAGTTGGAAAAATCAACATCGTTCAATCCCATGCAGGCATCATAGATCATGGTGCCCAATTGCTTGTCGACCTCGGTACCGAATATACGCTTGTTTTTGCCATAGAAAGAACGGTTCTGCGGCAGGTCGACGGGGCCCAGGATTTCGAAACGCGGTGAGAACGCACCTCGGGACTGCGACTCGAAATAGTGCAGACTACTGTACTCCTTGAAGTTGAACTGGTTCTCAAAGGTCACCACGGGGTCGTCATCGATGAATCGCACATCGGTGTAATTGGCCAGAATGATGGGGATGCGCGGCGAACCCATAGTGGGCACCTGCGGCTGGCTGTTCTCCTCTTCACGGCGAGGCATGCGGCGCACACCGGCACCCATGGTCATCTGGGTGCGGTAAGCGACAATGAAAGCCTGCTCCTCGACGCCACGATGGCCCTTGTCATGGGCCAGCACATCACTCAAGGCGCCGCCGGCAGTGTAGCAGTAGTTGCCCCTGTCGTCAAGGGCCACCGTCAGGCCGTCCATAGTCATCATCGAGTGAACAAACTCCCCACCCCGCATCACCAACGTCACTGTCGTGCCGTCGCTTTGCACGTGGG
Source organism: uncultured Prevotellaceae bacterium (assembly GCA_900320245.1). Taxonomy (GTDB): domain Bacteria; phylum Bacteroidota; class Bacteroidia; order Bacteroidales; family Muribaculaceae; genus Sodaliphilus. The sequence continues at coordinate 27,917 of ONRP01000014.1, read as the reverse complement.
TAAAAGGCTCTGGTTTGGCAGGGGCAGCCATCATCATGGCCCAACACGCCATCACGACCACGGCCGTGAGAATCAACTTTTTGGTCATCATTTCTTGTTTTTGGCTGATTCTTGGCCGACATATTCCTTCATCGCCCGTTTCCAATCCATGTCAATATTCAGGTCCTTGAAGTTGTCGATTTTCCAGATTCCGTCTTCCTTGACCAGTATCAAGGCCACAGGCTTAGCCTCACCCAGGTTGTGTAACATGAACTTGACATCGGCCTCGGTCGGCGACACGTTCAGCACCTCGATGTCGCTGATCGACAGTTGATGCCAGTCCTGTCCCATAATCCAATAGTCGGCCTCCCAAAAGCCCAACTCATCGGCATGGTACAGGCTGTCAATCTCGCGAATCTGGCGCGACAAGTCATTCCACTCCCGGCTGCAATAATTCCGGTTGAAGTCACCACGGCGGGCACTGGCGCCTGGGCCATCGAGCATATCCAGGTTGCGCAGCGAGTCCTCAAGGTTATACTCCTTGAACACGTCGCTGTAAATCTCTTGCACGCGCTGCTGAACAGCCTCGGCATCGGCAATCTGATTTGCACTGTCCTTGAGATTAGGTGTACCTGCGTTCTCACTCTGGCTATGGCATGCGCACAGGGCACACACCATCACCATCGACCATATCCATTTCATCATTTGCATTTTTATTGATTGTTTTCTTGTCGTGCAAAATTACACCATTTCTCAAAATCAGCAAAACACACGATTAAAAACCAACAAATAAAACAACGGAGTGTATGGCATTGGGGTCGCCTCCAGCGACATTCTGTTGCATCGCATTCCCGTGGTGATGCAGTCTTACTCGCTTTGCTCGGCAGTCCGCATCACCACGTGCTCAAAGACTCGCCTTCCAGGCGAGATGATGGCGAAGGTAGGAGGCGCCTCAACTATGGTCAAAAAACGGCTTCGTTTGTTGCCATTGTGTTCGGCTTGCACTACCGCTGCCTGTGGCGAAGGTAGGCGGCGCCTCAACTATGGTCAAAAAACGGCTTCGTTTTTTGCCATTGTGTTCGGCTTGCACTACCTTTGTAGCGCTATGCTCAAGTTCGTTGCCATCATATTGAGCGGAATCGCAGTCGGATTTCTTCTCAGAAAACGGCGGCTGCGGGTGGTGCCGCATGCGGTGACTGTACTCATCTGGGCGCTGCTGTTCTTCCTGGGCGTCGAGGTGGGCGAGAATCCGCAGGTCATCAACGGCATCAGTAGTCTGGGACTGGAAGCCCTGTGGCTGTCACTGGCCGGCATCGCGGGAACAGTGCTCTTCTCATGGGCTCTGTGGCGGTGGGTCAACTGCAAGAAGAAAGGAGGCGAGTCGTGAAAGGGAGCCTCATCATCGTCGGGTTCTTTGTCCTGGGCATCGTCTGCGGAGTAATGCACTGGTTGCCCGACCTGAACGCCTTCGGCAACGTCAGTGTCTGGACACTTTATGCCCTGCTGTTCTGCGTGGGCATCACAGTGGGCAACAACACCACACTCCTGAAATCCTTCAAAAGCCTCGATCCGCGACTGATGCTGCTACCCTTGATGACCATCATGGGCACACTCTGTGCCACGGCCATCGCATCGCTGGGAATGCCGCACCGCAGCCTTGCCGACTGCCTCGCCGTGGGCTCGGGATTCGGCTACTACTCGCTGTCCAGCATCCTTATCACGCAATACCAAGGTCCGGAGTTGGGCACTGTCGCCCTGCTCGCCAACATTGTCCGCGAGGTCATCACCCTGTTGGGCGCTCCGTTGCTGGTAAGATACTTCGGGCCGCTCTCCCCTATCTCTTGCGGCGGGGCAACAACGATGGACACCACGTTGCCCATCATCACACGCAGCAGCGGCGAGGACTTTGTCATCCTGTCACTGTTTCACGGTTTCCTTGTGGATTTTTCGGTCCCCTTCCTCGTCACCTTCTTCTGCACACTGTAGGCCTCGACACTCTTAGCCCGAACACAGCCACGGTCACTTGGCACACGCCTCGGGTGGGAACTTGTCAATCTGGTTCATGCGCGTCATGATGGTGTTGTGCATCTTGCGCATCTTGGGCGTGGGATGGGCGCTGTCGCGCGACAAGGGGTTGGGCAGCGACACGGCGATATAGGCACACTGGTCCTTGGTGAGCCGGTCGGGGGTGGTGCCGAAATTGCATTGGGCGACCGCCTGGGCTCCATAGATTCCCTTACCCATCTCGATAGAGTTGAGATACACCTCCATGATGCGTTCCTTGCCCCAGATGGTCTCAATCAGGAAAGTGAAGTAGGCCTCAAGCCCCTTGCGCAGCCACGAGCGGTGTTGCCACAGGAACACGTTGCGGGCCGTCTGCTGGCTGATGGTGCTCGCTCCGCGTTGGCGCTTGCCCTCCTTGGCCTCGATTTGCGCTTTCTGAATCTGCGCCAGGTCAAAGCCGTTATGTTTCAGGAACAGGTTGTCCTCGCTGGCCATCACAGCCTGGGGCAGGTTATGGTTGATTTTCTCGAGTGGCACCCACTCGTGGTTGATAGTGGGCGACTCTCCGTCCAGCATCTGCTCGCAGGCTCGAATCAGCATCAGCGGAGTGACGTAAACGGGAACATATTTCAATATCACCACCGCCAGCGTCGTCGAGGTGAAGAAGAAAATCAGCAGATTGCGAATCCATCGTAACACTTTATTCATACTATTTGTATTTTGCTTCTTGGTGGCCATAATCTTTGTATTTTTAAGTCTTGGCACAGTCGGGGCAGAGGCCCTTGAGGACATAGTTGATGCTATGCACCCGGAAATTGCCGGGCAGGGCCACCAGCGGCACCTGGGTTGTCTGCAGGCAGAAGGTGCGCCCGCAGCGTTCGCAGTTAAAGTGGGCGTGCATGTGGTCGATGGTGCCGTCGTCCTCACCGCAATGGCAATCGGGGCTGCACACGGCATACTTGAACATGCCGGTGCCGTCGTCGATGGCATGGATGAGGTGATGAGTGAGGAAAAGGGTGATGGTGCGGTAGATGGTCGACTTGTCGACCGTGTCCAGTTCGTCCTCAAGGCTCTGTAGCGAGAAGGCCTCCTCCTGCGCCATCATCGTGCGCAACAGCAGGATGCGGATGGCCGTGGGCTTCACCTCGTGCTCCTCAAGCCTTTCAATATATTTTGTTTCGTCTGCCATAGAATCAAAAATGATCATTTAAGTCCTCAATACCCTGGATTTTGTGCACTGCCGCAAGCCGTGAGCGTTTCTCCGGGAATAGGGAACACGATGGTGTAGCCCTTGACATCGGCATCCTGTTGCGGGCGGTCGGTATAAGCAAGAGTAAAGCGACCGTAACGTATCAGGTCATTGCGACGCCAACCCTCCCATGCCAATTCGAGCATGCGCTCCTCGAGCACACTCTCGAGTGTGGCAGTGCGGTCGTCCATCGAAGCACGACGGCGCACTTGGTTGAGCAATTCGTCGGCCAGGGCCCCTGCCTTGCCGTCACGCAGCATGGCTTCGCATCGCATCAGCAACACATCGGCATAGCGGAACAGCACGATGTCGTTACGGCGCAACTGCCCATCGCTCATGGCTGCCAAGTCAATCTCATACTTGTGCATCCGGGCGCCTGCAGTGGTCTCGTATGGGCTGTTGGACAAGTCCAGACGCACCTCCATGGGATAATAAACCAGCGGCGAACCGTCATCGAGGGTTACTGGAGTAAAGGAATTTTCGAGATAAACCTCGTCGGTGTAATAGGTTTGTGACAGACGGAAATCGTGGCCGTCAGTACCGTAACCGAATGTCCGCATCGCCTCGATAGTGGCGCACGGGCCGTTCTCACCGTTCAAGCCCAATGCTGCGGCATGATTGTAGTGCAACGAGCGGAATTGCTGGGTGAAGCGGTTGGCATAGTCATAGATATCCATCGGGATAGTGAAGATCAACTCGGGCGACTCCTCATTGTTGATACTGAAGTTGTCGCCGAAATTCTCAGCCAGGCAATAGCCCACGTCCTGCAACTTGGTACAATAGTAGTCGACCGCCTGCCAGGTGTTCATCTGCTCACCGTCCACCGTCCACATCATGGCGGAGCCATCGGGTCGGGAGTCATCGGTCCAGTCATCGTCGGCATACACCTCGGCATTCAGCAACACCTTAGCCAACAGGAACTGCACTACAGGGCGTGTTATGCGGCCGTAATACTCACCATGGCGCGGACTACGCTCGTTGATAAGGTCGTATTCCACTGCCTGCAACTCGCTCACGATGTGGCGGAAAGCCACCGAGCGATCCTGCAGTTTCATCTCCTGTACGGTGGGGCTGGACGTGGTGAACAACGGCACGCGGCCATAGAGGTCCATCGCGTAGAACAAGAACATCGCGCGCAGCGAGCGCGCCTCGGCACGCAGATGGCGCACGTCCTCGCCCGCATGGCTCGACGCGAAGGCATTGATGCGCTCAAGGGCGCGGTTGCAGGCCAGCACCTCCTTGAACAGGTAATTCCAGGTGTCGCCCGTGAAGTCCACGTTGCCAAAACGATGCAGGAACAGGTTCTGCCAGATGCCGCCGTCATACCAGTCGGCGCCACGGGTGGGGATAATGGCTTCATCGGTGCTGAAGGTGTTCAAGTCCCACACCCCGCGAGCGGTGCCTTGTAAGCCTTGTGAATCGCCACTGCCGCCAATATTGCGATAGATGGGCCCAAGTGCATTGAGTTGCAGGTCCGACAAGGTGTTATAGGCTTCATCGGCAGGGATGCGGTCGGTGGGCTCATCTTCCAGAAATTTGTTACATGAACCCAACGCGAGCAGGGATACCATCAACAGGATCTGATATATCGTAGCAATCTGTTTCATTGTCATTCGGGATTAGAACGTGACGGTAACTCCAAGATAATAGGAACGGGTCACAGGATAGACATTCTTGTCATCGACACCCAACGTGCCACCTGCAGACGAACTGTTAATCATAGGCGTGAGGCCCGAGTAACCCGTAACGGTCAGCAGGTCATCAATGGTCAGGGACAAGCGCAGTCGGCTCACCGTGCGCTGCAACCGCTGGCTCAACGGCACATTCCAGCCCAACGTCACGTAATCAATGTTGACATAGTCGCCGCGCTCCAACCAGTAGTCGGTCGCGGTCTGGTCATGGATGTTGCGTTCAGGCGCATCAGCCAGGACGTTATAGCCTGGCAAACTATTCATGTTCATATAGGTCAGGGCCGTGCCATTGTAAATCTTGTGGCCAAAAGCACCATTGACCTGCATCGTCACGTCCCATTGCCTATAGCGGAAATTGATATTGCTGCCCAGCAACACCTTGGGCATCGCCTGGCCGCACACGCGGCGGTCCTTGCCGTTAGCGATATTCACGTCGCCCGAGCCGTCCAGGTCAGCGATTTCATACACATAGCCTCCCGAGCCGTCACTCTTGAGACCAGTGCAATGCGGCAGATAGAACACGCCAAGCGGTTGTCCCACAATCTGATAGACGATGTGGTTGTTGCCACCATGGAAACCCGCACCATTGAGGTTCACCAGATCCACTTCACCCGGTGCCTCCAGCCAGTACTCGTTGTAAAAGCCGCTCAACGAGAGCAGTTTGTTGTATTGATAGGCCACATTGGCATTGATGTTGAGTTCCATGTCCCGTGTGGCAAGCGGGGTCAGTCCCAACGCCACCTCGACACCGCTGTTGCGCATCGAACCCAGGTTATCGAGTAACTTGTTGTAACTGAATGGCGGCACGCCCACGTTATACAAGTACAGCATATCACAGGTTTTGGCAGTATAAAAGTCCACCGACGTAATGATGCGGTTGCCCAGGAACGCGGCACTCAGTCCCGTGTTGAAACTCCGTTTCACCTCCCACTTGAGGTCGGGATTGGCATTGCGCAACTCGTCAAATGTCACGGCAAGACGTTGACCGACAGGAACGATGCCAGCAGGACTTAGCAGGTTTTGGGTCAAGTAATTGTCCACTCCTCCTAAATTACCTGCCAGTCCGTATCCGATGCTCCATTTCAAGTCATCGAGCCAGTCCACTTCATGCATTATCGCCTCCCTACAGATGTTCCATGTAGCGGATATCGAGGGGAAGAAACCCCACTTGTTGCCGTTGCCGAATTTGCTGGACCCGTCGGCACGCATCGTTGCCGTTAGAGAGTAACGGCTATCGTAGTCATAGGCAAAGCGCCCCATGAACGATGCCAGCGACGGTGCATTGCGGTAACTGCCGGTGCCGTCCCACAAGGTTACAGAGCCCGACTGGATGGCGTCGAGGCCGATGGCATCGGTCGAGAAGCCTGTTGTGGTTGTGTAGAAGCCGGTGTGCACGTCCCGTTCCACCTCGGCAAGTCCCATCACGTTGAAATGATGGGCACCCAAACGCTTGTCCCATGCGATGGTGGCGTTTCCAAGCCATGACTCGGTTTTGGCACTGCTACGGTAGCCTTTGCCGCCGCTCCAGATGCTCGTCGGCAGGAATTGGGCAATTTCCACCTCGTTATGGCTATATGCGCCAAACAGGGTCAAGGTCCAGTTGCTAGTCAGGTTGAAGGTCAACTTGGCATGGGTGCTCAAGTGGGTAATCTTGTTCTGGGTGCGGCTATCCATAAGGGCCAGCGGATGGTTAATCTGGTTGGATAGGGTGAAACCGTCCCAACCGCCGCCACTATTGCGCATGGTGCCGAAGGTGGGGTTCCATGCTTGAGCCGAGTAGAATGTTTTCTGCACGTCATAGACGGCTGTCAAGTCTTTCTGCACATTACCGAACATGCCCACCTCGATATTGAGCAGATCGCCAAACATGCGCTGGTGCATGTTCATGTTGCTGGTCAAGTTTCGCAACTTGTCATGCAAGATAACGCCCTGGTGGTCCATATAACCCAGCGACACGCGGTAGCCCGAGCGCTCGCCACCACCCATGAAAGCGATGTGGTGGTCCTGCAAGAAGGCCGTCTGCTGGATGGCCGTCTGCCAATCGGTGTCAAATCCCTTGTCGATAAGCATTCCGCCCTGGCGGGTCACGGCGCTGCGGTAACCGACAGCATTCAGCATATCCAGATTTTTGACAACATGGGTGACGCCAACGCTGCCGTTATAGGTCACTGTGGTGCGCTGGGCCGCCCCCTTCTTGGTGACGACCTCGATGACACCCGAAGCGCCACGCGAGCCGTACTGAGCCGTCTCGCTAGCGTCCTTGAGTACTGTGAAACTCTCAATGTCCGAAGGATAAATTGATGACAACGTGCTCAAGTCGCCAAACACACCGTCGATGATGATTAACGGGTCATTGCCGCCTGTGACCGAAGTCGTACCGCGCACTCGCACGGCATTCATTGCCGCGGCACCGTTATTGCTCTTTTGTATCGTCACACCGGCAACGCGGCCATTGATAGCCTCCAGCGGGTTGGTCACCTGCTGCTGGCTCACCTGGTCGGCTGTGACCACGTCGCGAGACAGTGAGCGGGCCACTGTGTCGGTGCGCTGCGTGTTTTGAGCCGTGAGAGACAACCCCATGGCCAACAAGGCCATGAGCATGACATATCTAAAGTGAAATGTCTGTTTCATCATTCCATCGAACTCATAATATGTATGTCAAAAATTGAAAAGTTCACCTTGCCATAGACACGCTGCTGCGAGAAATGAGGCAAGACGCTGAAGTCATGCTCACGAGGATGCTCCATGATGAACAATGTGCCGTCATGCACCAGTGATGACTCCAGTACCAACTTCGGCACCTCGGCAAACCGGGGCAGGTCGTAGGGTGGATCGGCAAAGATGACGTCAAACGACTGGCGGCAGGCAGAGAGGAACTTGAACACGTCGCCACGCACGAGCGTCAGGTTCGGGTCGCCCAACTGCTGCTGCACCCGCTTGATGAACTCGGCCTGGGTGCGCGCCTTCTCGACTGCCGTGACGTGTGCACAACCACGCGAGAGGAACTCAAAACTCATCGCTCCTGTTCCGGCAAACAGGTCAAGCACCGTCTTGCCCTCCAGGTCGATGATGTTGGACAGCACGTTGAACAGATTCTCGCGCGCCATATCGGTCGTGGGCCGCGCCGTGATGTTGGTGGGCACGTCAAAACGCCGGCGTCCGTATTTTCCGCTGATTATTCGCATAGGGCAAGTTGTATCAGTTCCAGGGGTGCCTGCATCGCATTGCGGCCGAGCCTCATGGCTGCGGCAGGATAGACAGCGGGCATCACAAATTTCACATATTCACGCAGCACGGGCGACATCTGGGCACGCAGGTCACCATCGCCCAGCAACTGCAATTCGTCGGTCAATTGGTCGAGGCCATGGGTGCGCCACGCGTTTAGGACAAAATAGGCGGCATCATGGGCATCGGCATAGGGATAGGTGTTGGCACACACCAACCTGTCGTCACGATAGATGGCCAGGTCCATGTGCCCGCCTGACAGGTGGACGAACATGCGGGACACGGCAGCACCGCGATTCAACTCCTTGAAGTGTTCACACAACGGCACCAGGTGGTGGCATACCGTGGGATAGTTGAACGTGCGGCCCATAAAAGCCTGCAGGCCTTGCGGCATCAGGTAAGCGACCTTGACACCGTTTTGCGGAAGAGGACACACCGCTGCATCGCCCGGGTCGCCCGGGAAAGCGGCATGCACCAGTGCAAGGCAGTCATCATCGGTGGTCTCCTGCGGCAACAGCACGAAATGCGGCGAGCGCACGATGACCCTGACACGCCTGTACTCATTGAGCAGTTCGGGCGTATCATAGACAGCGTCTTCCAGGGCCTGCAGCGTCTCGCCGGTCCTGGCCACATCACCGACGATGAGCGAACCGGCGACCGACGGAGTGAACAGGATATAGTCCACTTGCTTGTCGTCGATGGAAACCAGCAGTTCCCAAGCCTCGGGATGTTCGATATTGATGTGTTTGTTTCCTTCCATTGATTTCGCAAAATTACACAAAAAACAGCGATTCCTGCCATCGGCATATAATTTTTCAAGTTTTTTAAATCAAAGGCCGACGGCTTGAGGCATCCGAAATAAATACTGCCCATGTGTTCAACTTGCACTTATTTTCACTACCTTTGCAACACAGTAACAATATCGAGTAGTAGTAATTATGAGAACGATACACATTTGGGCCGCGGCCATGTGCCTGATGCTGATGGCAGCATGTTCCCAGGACGCAAAAGTCGCCAGTGGGCAATTCCCCTTCCTCGACAAACTGGGCATCACCTGCGATGCCGAATTGCTTTTGAGTGATACCATCTCGATGCCCGACATCTACTGCGGCGACGCGACACAGTCGGTTGATGACCTCAAGGGCAAGCGACTTGACCCCGAGCAATACGAGGCACTCATCGTTCCCGCCGGGCCCGATTTTGCTGACACGATGAGCAACTGGCTGCTGCTGGGCGTGCGTGACGTGGGCGGTGGCAACACCCTGGCGGCCTACTATGCCTGCAACGGCATGGGTTACTGTGTGGACCTCATCACCTATGACAAGCAAGGCAACATCCTCGATGCCATCAATGCGCGCGAACTGCACCTGCTGTGGCGGTGTGACCTCAAGAATCCCAAAGACGACAACTCGTTCACACTGGATGGCTTCATCACCTTTGACGGCCCCAACCGCTTGACGCTGCACCGCACGATGGGACGCTGCCTCATGGACTTTGACGGCGACCTGAAAGGCAAGCCGCAGTGGTCGCAGCAGTGGCAGCAGCAATACTTCATCAACCCATTGGGGCACTTCGTGCTGCAAGGCCAACAGGTGACCGGTCAGCAGGGCGATGTGGACCAATATGCCGTCCTGGATTTCAAGTCCTGGGATATGCTGATCTGCTCCCGGCACGACCCTGCCGTGATGGACGTCTGGAACGATTACAGCGAACTGGTCAACTCGACCTACGACCCCGACTACGAGTACAATCCGTTCCCGTGGGACATCTCAGAACTCTACAAGATGAATCCGCAGCGCTTCCTCAAGTGGATGGCGGCACACCGCGGTAAAGACAACCGCCTGCTACCGCAGTTCAAACTGCCTGTCGACGAGCGTCCCGCCCTGCTCGAGGAAATCAAGCGCCTCGACGACAGCAGTGCCCGCCAGTGGCTCACCGACCTTGTCAACTCATGGGACGACAAGCCTCTCACCAAACACCTGTAAACGTCGAATGAAGACCCTCATCACTATCGTCACCGCCGTCCTGCTGCTCATGGGTTGCAACGGCACTACCACAACACAGAAAATGAACGATACGGCACCAGCAATCCCCGATCTGCTGCAGGTGGGACACAGCATCCTGAGTCGCGACACCATCGAGCCGACGACCTATCCCCTACTGAGCGAGCAGCAACGCACCAGCCTTGCCCAATACATCAAGAGCGACGTGCCCGACAGCACTCAACTCATCGGCGTGCGTGCCGTCAACGAAGACATCACACTCGCGGCCTACAAGGTGCCGACAGGTGAAAACCCAGACAGTTTCAATGTCTACTTCGCCACCCTTGACAAGAACGACGCAATAATCGACGTCCTGAACCTGCGCGAGTTCCACACCAGTGAGCATGACGGACCCATGCGACTGGGCGGCAACCGTTTCCACACCACCGATGCCGAGGTGCGTTTTGACGCAGCGGACCACTTCACCCTGCACCGCGTGATGACCCTCACCAGCCTCTATCACAAGGGCCACCGCCTGACCGAACTGTGGCGCGCCGAGTGGGACAACCACTACAACATCGATGCCAACGGCCACTTCCATTTCCAAGGCCAACAACTCACCCGGCACACCGCCCCCTACAACGACACCATCGTGGACCAATACATGTCCCGCGACCTCCCCACCCAACCAAGCAATTGACCGCAGCCATCGCTCATGACACTTGGCGGTTGAGGGTAATGCAAGGCCCTGCCTTGTAAATTTCCTCCGCATTATATTGCAATTTTTAAGGAAAACCACTACCTTTGCAAGCAATTAAAACCGAATTGTTTAATCACTACATAAACCTAAATTTTTACAACTATGATGACAAAAAAAAGTTTAATGCTGATGTCAATGCTGCTCCTGTTATTGGCATCGTGTGACAAGAACAAGGGCAAAGTCGAGAATTTGACTAACCAATTTATTGAGGCCGTTAATGGCAACGACAAAGCCACTGTGTATGATATGTTTCCCGACATAAAGACTCTTGAAAAACTGTCTATACCAGACAGCATTCCTGCCGGCGAAGTCACCGTCAGCAAAGACGACAAATCGGGAAACTACATTGCATCAATTAACAATTCACGCAGTCAGAAAATCCTCTTTAAACCCGAAGGAGAAGAAACTTTCAAGATTCAAGATACTTATTGCATCTTCGAGTTAGACTCTGCAAACAAAGAATTGGCCTTAAAAACAGGTGTACCAATGAAACAAATCACCGACAAGGCACTCAACAATCTTTTCATCGATGATAGCGAATACCTCAAATTTTTGTTTGAAAAATATAGTGACGTTGTTAATGGAAACCTTATATCCGAAAGCGGAACCTACGCCTGGTCAGGCGGATGGAACCCTGCGGTCACAGTAACCCAGCCCATCCGAAATATTGGAAATGTTCCTATCTCGTGGAATGAGTACACCGTAGAGTTTTATTTTTATACGCCAAGCGGGGCAGCGGCATCCTCGAAAATGGTAGAGCAAGGCGTTGATTTGCAACCTGGTGAAGCATACACCTATACGCTATACACACCCGGTTATTATCGCGCGGCTATCGACCATGACTTCACATGGACCGTTACTTTTACCTACAAGAATCGTTCGCCACTTGACGCACTCCTGCAGTACGCTAAATTCTCTGGTAAGGAATATGACGAGTTCAAGGCTGCTAATCCCGACAGTGGCAAATCCTCTTCAAAAGAGAAGGCTACGTCTGATAAAGTTACAAAAGTCCAAGTTACTGGTGTTAACGTGCGATTACGCAAGTCCCCCGAGATGTCTGACGGAAACATTATTAAGAAGGCTGATGGAACTAATCTACACCCCAACAAAGGTGATGTTCTGGAGTGCTTAGGAGAGTCAGGTGACTTTTACAGGGTGAAATATAAGGGAGAAGAGGCCTACATCTCCAAGAAATTTGCCACTCCTCAATAAACTCACCAACGATGAAAGATTATCGTCATCCGTTTGTCTGCATCATTCTCGGTGCTTTGTTGCTTGTTTCATCTTGTAAAGGCGGCAACAACAAGAATCCCTTTCAAGACAACGCGATCGTTGAGCAAGTGCCAGAGACAACCGACACAAACTACGAGAACCGTTCTCAATCATATAGTCCAGACACTGCAAGATTGTTCTATGATGGAGAGATCGACAAGGATAAAACGTTCATTGTCATTTCAAAACGAAACCTGCAGTTGAGCGTCTACGCTGACATCAACAACGACACAACACTAATAGCACGCTACCCTGTTTGTTTGAGTCGAAACAAAGGTCAGAAAGAGAAGTCTGGTGATATGAAGACACCAGAATCCGAGCCTGGCAAACCTTTCACTATCAAACAAATTCAAGATGCAAGTGATTGGGAGCATGACTTTGGAGATGGTCGCGGCAAGATTCTCGCCTATGGGCATTGGTTCTTACGGTTGGAAACACCGTTCTCAGGCATTGGCATCCATGGTAGCACCAACAACGAGGACAAGATGCCAGGTCGAGATAGTGAGGGATGCATAAGAATGCGTGATAATGACCTGAACCACTTGCATGACAATTATGCCCATGTCGGGATGCCCGTCATCATAAAAGGCGAGGAACAGGGCAATCTTCCGTTTGAAGATCAAGCCAAGAAATCTGATGGTAAATTGCTCAATCCGTCCAATAGCCAGTGAACTACTGACATTATAATTATGCAGAATGATTATTACTATCTTTTAATCCTTTAATGTTTCTCATGAACAAGAAGATAGGTTATTTTGTCGGAATCGCTTTGGCTGTAATATCAGTTCTAATTGCAGCATACGTGGTCATTTGGCCCAGCCATAGCGATGACAATGAGTTCAATCCCTTTGAGCAATCCGCCATCAATCGAGCAAATGCCAATGACAACACTTCAACCAATACGACATCCGACAAGAAAACCGGTGTTTTAAACTTTACAGTTCATGGCTTGCTTGGAGAATGTGGTGCTAAAATGACCTTTGCCAATGTCGAGGGAGAACTATTTTATAATCCTAACGGTAAAAGCACTAATGCGTCAAGCCTGGAGCATCGAAATATATCACTTGTTTCTTATGATGAAACCTCCGGAAAATTGATTCTTCAAGTCAAGAAAACAGGTGTATTGACTGGTACATTAGATGGTTTCCTATATAACGGTGTTTATGAAGGTAGTTTTCTGAATGCCAATGGAGAAACATCTGCTTTTTCAATGAGAGAATGAGATATTCGCAATTATCAAGGGATTTGTGATTCAATTGTGATTAGATCTTTCGACCACAAACATTTGTATAACCTATAAAGCCTTGCCCCGCATCGCCAAGAACGATAATTCTTTATCAATTATGGTGATGCGGGGCAGAGTATTGTATAATCTGTTTTTTTTCACTACCTTTGCAAGCAGTAACAAAAAAACTATTTTATCATGGCAACAGTTGACGACAAGAAAATCATCTTCTCGATGGTGGGCGTGAGCAAGACCATCCAGCAGAACCAGAAGCAAATCCTCAAGAACATCTACCTCTCGTTCTACTATGGCGCCAAAATCGGCATCATCGGCCTCAATGGCGCGGGTAAATCCACGCTGATGAAGATTATCGCCGGTCTGGAAACGCAGTACCAGGGCCAGGTGGTGTTCGCTCCCGGATACACTGTGGGCTACCTGCCCCAGGATCCGCAACTCGACCCGACCAAAACGGTCAAGGAAGTGGTGCAGGAAGGCGTGCAGCACGTGGTGGACACGCTCAAGGAATTCGAGGAAATCAACCTCAAGTTCGGCCTGCCCGAATACTATGAGGATCCCGAGAAGATGGACAAACTGTTTGCCCGTCAGGCCGAGTTGCAAGACATCATCGACGCCACCGATGCCTGGAACCTGGACAACCGACTGGAGCGTGCGATGGATGCCCTGCGCTGCCCCGAAGGCGACCAGTTGACCGAGCACCTGAGCGGTGGCGAGCGGCGCCGCGTGGCCCTGTGCCGCCTGCTGCTGCAGAAGCCCGACGTCCTGTTGCTCGACGAGCCCACCAACCACTTGGACGCCGAGTCCATCGACTGGCTGGAGCAGCACCTGCAGCAATACGAGGGCACGGTCATCGCCGTGACCCACGACCGCTATTTCCTCGACAACGTCGCCGGCTGGATCCTCGAACTTGACCGAGGTGAGGGCATTCCCTGGAAGGGCAACTACAGCAGTTGGCTGGAGCAGAAGACCCAGCGCCTCGCCCAGGAGGAGAAGACCGAGAGCAAGCGCCAGAAGACCCTGCAGCGTGAGTTGGAATGGGTTCGCATGGCGCCCAAAGCCCGCCAAGCCAAAGGCAAGGCGCGCTTGAACAGTTACGACAAACTGCTGAACGAGACCGTCAAGGAGAAGGAGGAGAAACTCGAGATCTTCATCCCCAACGGTCCCCGTCTTGGCAACAAGGTCATCGAGGCACAGCACGTCGCCAAGTCCTTCGGCGACAAACTGCTGTTTGACGACCTCAACTTCATGCTGCCGCCCAACGGCATCGTGGGTGTCATCGGCCCCAACGGTGCCGGCAAAACCACGTTGTTCCGCCTAATCATGGGCCTCGAGAAACCCGACAGCGGCATATTTGAGGTCGGCGAGACCGTGAAGGCCGTCTACGTGGACCAGCAGCACACCAGCATCGACCCCGACAAGACCGTCTATGAGGTCATCTCGGGTGGTGTGGAACTGCTGCGCATGGGAGGCCGCGACGTGAACGCCCGCGCCTACCTGTCGCGCTTCAACTTCAGCGGTGTGGACCAGCAGAAGAAGTGTGGCGTGCTCTCGGGCGGTGAACGCAACCGCCTGCAACTGGCACTCGCCCTCAAGGAGGAGGGTAACGTCCTGCTGCTCGATGAGCCCACCAACGATATCGACGTGAACACCCTGCGCGCCCTGGAAGAAGGTCTCGAGGACTTCGCCGGCTGTGCCGTGGTCATCAGCCACGACCGCTGGTTCCTGGATCGCATCTGCACCCATATTCTTGCCTTCGAGGGCAACAGCAACGTGTTCTTCTTCGAGGGCAGTTACAGCGAATACGAGGAGAACAAACTCAAGCGCCTTGGCAAGGAAGAGCCCACCCGGGTGCGTTACCGCAAGTTGGACAGTTGACAGTTATGAGTTAACAGTTAAGAGATAAGAGATAAAAGATAAAAGTTGGCACAATATGAGACATCTGGTTATAATTCTTCTGGTAATGGCTTTCGTGTCCTGCAGTAGCGAATGGAAGCCTGGCGATAGCATCAACAACGGCCACGATTTCCTGGCCAATGCAGGCATCAGTGAGGACTCGCTGGTGCTCAGCGGCAATGAGTTCAACTTTGACAACGATGGAGAGAAACTGCCTCACCGCATCCTGGATCTGGCCACTTGCCAGGCCCTGGGACTTGACAAGATGATGGGCGTGGACACTAATTACAGCATCGTCCGCGTGTGGGGTGTACAGAACTATCCCGACAAAGGTATCACCTTGCTGCTGGGACAAACCTCCTACAGCGACACCCGCACTTGCTGGCTGGCAACCTACGGCAAAGAGGGCATGCTTGACTTCATGCGCCTGGGCGAATGCGGCGGCATGAACCTCTCCTACTGGGACGATATCGATGAACACACCCGCCTCGTGGGCATCGACTCGATGCGTATGGTCATGCCCGACAAGTTCGGCAAACCCATCAACGTTAGCCGCTGGGTTTCCTACAACGAGCAGCACGATGGCGCTGACACGGGCACCGACTCCACCCTGTGGTTCATCGACAACGAAATACCCATCACTATTGGCAACAACGGTCATTTCACGGTAGGGAAAATCGGCACCGTATACAGCGCCGACACAACCGTGATCACGCCATACTGGCGTTACAAGCGCCAACTCGAGTTGATGGGATGGGCACCGCTGAGCGATACGACCTTCTGTGACAAGGTGGAGGCCTTGCTCAACGAGACACGAGGCCACATCACCGACCCCACCCAACTGCAGGGCGACTTCAGCATACTGGCATTCAACCGCATGTTCTGTGACACTGAGCGGTTCATGCAATGGTGCTGTGACCACCCCGAGAGCCAGTTGACGCGTGGCCTGGTAAAAATCATGAGCGAAATCAATCCAGAGTATCTGCTGGACGTCCTTAGCAAAATCAAGAATACAGCCCTGCAGCAACGCTCCCGCGAACTCTTCGGCATATAACCTGCGGCATCACAGTTCTCGCCCTGATGCGACCGGGATTGTCATATTTTTGTAAAAAAAGTGTTGCTTTTTTGTAAATAAACACTATCTTTGCAAAATAGTTGGCATGGCAGCATCAATGGCTAAATGATAGCCTAAAAGGCCTGTCAGCGTCACCGGTTTGCTTTAAAACAAAACTATTTTATAAAATCCGTCATCATTTTATGAACAACCAACAGCCACCGTACAATCAGCAGCCACAATACGGCCCGCAACCCCAATATGGCTACAATCAGCCTCAATACAACCCCTATGGACCGCCGCAACCCGTCAAGCCCAACAACTACATGGGACTGGCTATCTTCTGCACCATCTGCTGTTGTCTGATTACCGGCATCATTGCCATCATGAAGGCCAACAACGTGAACTCCTTCTACGCTATGAGGCAATATGATGCCGCCAACCTCGCATCCTCCGAGGCCAAGAACTGGTGCATCTGGAGTATTGTCATCGGACTCGTCATCAATGTTGGCTACCTGATTATCGTTGGCGGTATGGGAGCCGCACCCTTCTTCTTCCTGTAACCTGGGTCCTCATCATCCATCCCGACAGCAGAATCCCCACCACGCAACAGCCACCACTGTTGTGGGGTTGTATCTGTATGATTTATCGCTGACCATTGAGGCCCAAACGCGTCATATTGCTGCTCTTGATCGTCCTGCTATGCGGAACGTGGCTGTACTGTTTTAACCCGACGCAATTCATTTTCTCGCCCAAATGCCCCTTCAAGATGCTCACGGGCTGGGATTGTCCCGGATGCGGCATCCAGCGCGCTATCCACGCGCTCTTCCATGGGCACTTTATCGAGGCCATCAGTTATAACTACTACCTGGCCTACTCGCTGCCTTATGCCCTGTCGTTCGTCGTGGTCTGGGTCGCTCCTGACTACGGGTGGAGCCAGAAACTGCGCAACTTCATCCAGGACCGTCGCGTCGTCTATTTCTACATCATCACCTACTTCATCTGGCTTTTTGTGCGCAACATCCTCCACATCTGACACGCACGAGGCTATTTCTGTCGGGAAAATTGGTCAAAAAAAATAAGGGCAGTATTGCGGGTTTTTAATAAAAAGTGTATTTTTGTGCCTTGATTAGAAAACATAAACCTGAACATAATTTTAAGATACTGCAATGAAAAATATCCTGATCATCGGCTCGACAGGACAAATCGGTTCGGAGCTGACAATGAAGTTGAGAGGCATCTATTCGGGAAATGTTGTGGCTGGCTACATTCCCGGCGCTGAGCCCAAGGGCGAACTCGCCGAGAGCGGCCCTTCGGAAATCGTTGACATCACCAATGCCCAACAGATTGCCGCTGTTGTCGACAAGTACAACATCGACACCATCTACAACCTGGCTGCCCTGCTGAGCGCCGTTGCCGAGAACAAGCCCCAGTTGGCTTGGCACATCGGTATCGACGGTCTGATGAACGTGCTGGAAGTGTCGCGCGAGAAGAAGTGCGCCGTGTTCACCCCCAGCAGCATCGGCTCCTTCGGCCCCAACGCCCCCAAAGACGGCACGCCGCAGGACACCATCCAGCAGCCGCGCACGATGTACGGTGTGACCAAGGTCACCGGCGAGTTGCTGAGCAACTACTACGCACTCAAGTTCGGCGTTGACACCCGTTCGGTGCGCTTCCCCGGCCTCATCAGTTACGTCACGCCTCCGGGTGGTGGCACGACCGACTATGCCGTGGACATCTATTACAGCGCCGTCCAGGGTAAGAAGTTCATCTGCCCCATCGCCGCCGGCACCCTGATGGACATGATGTACATGCCCGACGCCCTGCGCGCCGCCATCGAGATTATGGAAGCCGACCCGTCGCGTCTGGTTCACCGCAACTCGTTCAACATCGCATCGATGAGTTTCGATCCTGAGGTAATCTACCACAAGATTCAGGAATACATCCCCGGATTTGAGATGGAGTACGAGGTTGACCCGCTGCGCCAGAGCATTGCCGACAGTTGGCCCAACAAGTTGGACGACACCTGTGCCCGCGTCGAGTGGGATTGGAAACCCGAGTACGATCTCGACGCCATGACCAAGGACATGATCGAGAAACTCCGCATCAAGTTTGGCCTCAACAAGTAAAACACGACAATGAAACGGTTTCTACTGGCCCTGTCACTCCTTGCCTGCCTGTTGCTGAGCGGATGCTCGGGAAGCAGTTACAAATTGGCCAAGGACTACAGAACTACCGAGACGTTCGGCTACCTTGTGTTCGTCAGCGAGTCAGGCCAACAGTATGATGACCTGTGGGTCAACATCTCGGGCCTTGACAAGACATTCCTGGCTTCGACGGCACAGATAGTGGACGGTGAGGTCCAAGGCATGAAATATGGAGCCCAGCAGGGTCCCCGCAGGGTGATGGTACGCCAGAAGAATGAACGTCTTCTCTTTCAGGAAGTGGTGGAAATACGCGCCGGCGAGACTACTGTCATCAAGTTCAAAGACTGATTCAAAGACCGTTTATAACACGACAGCGCCCGCAGGATAACCTGCAGGCGCTGTTGCTTTTTACCCTGAAGCGGGAATACCCGGCATCAACCCTTCCTGAGTATCTCAATGAGTTCGGCTACACCCTGGGTTGCAGGTTTTTGGATGACGTGTACCCAATCGGGTACAGCAGCCGGCTTGGGGTCGATGTAGTAGATGGGGGTTCCACGCTTGACATACTGGATGAGCGCGGCGGCAGGATAGACTACCAGCGAGGTGCCGATAACGACAAAGATGTCAGCGTCATGAGCCAGTTGAGCCGCAGCGTCCATATTGGGCACGGCCTCGCCAAAGAAGACGATGTGGGGCCTCACCTCGTCACCGTAGGGGTCACGTGTGTCGACACTGGTCTCGAGACCCTTGTCGGTCAGTTCGTCACAGGGCAAGGTATACACCCGGTTCTCGTGCCTGAGTGAACGCACCTTCATCAGTTCGCCGTGCAGGTGCAGCACGTTGGCGCTGCCGGCACGCTCATGCAGGTCATCAACATTCTGGGTGATGACACGCACGTCGAAGTCCTTCTCGAGTTCCACAAGTCCGAGGTGAGCCGCATTGGGCTGTGCTCCCTGCAGTTGCAGGCGGCGCTCGTTATAGAACTGGTGGATGAGCGCAGGGTTGCGCAAGAAGCCCTCATGGCTTGCCACATCCATCACGGGATAGTTTTCCCACAGGCCATCGGCATCACGGAACGTCTTGATGCCACTCTCGGCGCTGATGCCCGCGCCAGACGAAATCACTAATTTCTTCATGCTCATAGTCCTTGAGATAAGTTTTTTTAATAATGTGAGAGCAAAAATAATAAAAAAAAATCAAAAACGGTCACCACAATCACATAAATAACTATCTTTGCACCGTTTTTTACAAAAAAGTAGATTAATCAATGGATAAACTGAGTTATGCATTAGGCTTGAGCATGGGCGGAAACTTCATTGGCTCAGGCATCAAGAAACTGGATATCAACGACTTTGCCGATGGACTGAGAGCCATCTATGAAGGTGCAGAGCAGAAGATGACCTTTGACGAGGCCAAGCAGATTGTAACCGACTTCTTTACCAATCTCGAGAAGGAAGGTGCCGAACAGAACGAGCGCCTGGGTCGCGAGTACCTGGAGAAGAACAAGAACGCCGAGGGTGTCAAAGTCACCGAGAGCGGCCTGCAGTATCAGGTTGTGAAAGAGGGCGACGGCCTGCAGCCCGGCCCCAACGATGTGGTCACCGTACATTATACCGGCATGCTGATCGACGGCACCGTGTTTGACAGCAGCGTGGAGCGCGGCGAGCCCGCCACCTTTGCCGTCGGCCAGGTCATCCCCGGCTGGGTAGAGGGTCTGCAACTGATGCGCGAGGGTGCTGCCTACAGGTTGTTCATCCCATCCAACCTCGCCTACGGTTCCCACGGCACTGGTCCCATCCAGCCCAACTCCACCCTCATCTTTGACGTACAACTCCTCAAAGTCGAGAAGAAGTAACCCACTCCCATCGAATCAATAAGTTTTCAACATTTAAATACACTGAAATGAAGAAGTTTTTTGCAATGGCAATGGTGGCTATGCTGGTTGCAGGCATGGCAGGTTGCGGCGGCAATGAGTCAACGACCGAGGCCAATACCGAGAATACCGAGCAGACGGCTCCCGACACGGTTAACCAGATTAAGGACAACCTGACCCTGGGCCGTGAGTTCCTCGAAGAGAACGCCAAGAAGGACAGTGTCAAGGTCACCGAGAGCGGCCTGCAGTACATGGTACTGAAGGAAGGCAAGGGTGCTAAGCCCGGCGCCACCGACACCGTCACTGTTCACTACACCGGTACCCTGATCGACGGCAAGGTGTTTGACAGCAGCGTGGAGCGCGGCGAACCCGCCACCTTCCCCCTGAACCGCGTCATCCCCGGTTGGACCGAGGGTCTGCAACTCATGAGCGAGGGCTCCAAGTACCGTCTGTTCATCCCCAGCGAGTTGGCCTATGGCGAACGTGGTGCCGGCGATGACATCCTGCCCAATTCCACGCTCATCTTTGACGTCGAGTTGATCAAGGTCACCAAGAGCAAGTAAAAACATTTTTAATCACATAACAACATTATTTCTTTAAAAAACTACAGTTTTATTATTATGAAGAAGATTTTAGTATTTGTAGCAGCAGGTATGCTCTCTATGGGCTTCATGAGTTGCAACGACAGCGCATCGTCATCTTCGGACGCAATGGACTCGCTGAGCATGGTATTCGGTGACCTGGCAGGTGCCGACATGAAACAGCGTATTTCCATGGACTCGACCATCGACATCAACGAATTGCTCAAGGGTATTGAATATATGGCTAACGCCGACACCAGCAGGTCGTTCCAGGCCGGTCTGCAGATGGGTATGCAGGTTGCCCAACTCTATCAGGGCATCAACATGCAGTGCGGTATGCCCATGAACAAGGCCCTGTTCATGAAGCATCTGACCGACGCCCTCAACGCCAAGACCCCCATGAGCCAAGAAGATATGGCTGCCATCCAGAGCAAGATTGAGCCCCTCATCGACAAGGCTATCGAGCAGTCGCCCATGGCCAAGGAGAACAAGGCTAAGGGTGAGGAGTACATGAAGAAACTCAAAAACGACAAGAGTTACACCTTCACCAAGTCGGGTATCGCCTACAAAGTTATCAACCCGGGTGAGGGCAAGAACTTCTGCGACAGCGACGTTGTCAAGGTGATTTACGTCGGCAAGCACATCGACGGCACCGAGTTTGACAACAGCAAGGGTGAGCCCAGGCCCATGAACCTGAAGCAGGTTGTTCCCGGCTTCGCCGAGATTCTCCAACTCATGAAGCCCGGCAGCAAGTTTGAGGTTGTCATCCCCAGCGACTTGGCTTACGGCAAGCAGGGCAGGATGCCCAATATCAAGGCCAACGAGACCTTGCTTTTCGAAATTGAGACCGTAGGTATTCAGGATCCCAACGAGCAGCCTGCTATGCCTCAGATGCCTCAAGTGCGCATGAAGTAATCCCATCGTCGGAATACCGAAACGATTACCGCCCTGACCTATCGGCCAGGGCGGTTTCTTTATGTCGCATGATGGACAGTTACAGTGGTTACAGCCACAGCGAAAAATCCTCGCGCTGGAGTTTGGCATTGGGATTGAGGATACCGATTTTGCCGTTGGTGTAAGTCTGACCCTTAGCCATGTGGCGGCAGCAGACGTCGAACAGGCGTGCCATATCCGGGTCGCGGATCAGGTTGCGCAGCACAACCACACAACGGACATCCAGCAGGCGCATCAACACGGCTTCGCCGACAGGCATGTTGACCAGTGCCATCATCAGCGCGTCATCACAATCGCCGGCAGACATCATTTCATCGAGGGCGACCTGGAGGTCGTCATAGCACTCTACCCTATCCAACTGGCTCTGCAACACGCGCACGGCAAGTGGTTTGTGCTCCAGTTGCGGGTCATACAGGTAGAGGTGGCTGCGATGGCTCACCTCGAGCATGGCGACACTCTCGACACCTGTGGCGGCTCCCGCCTGCAGGATGCGCAGCGGTCCAAAAAAGTTGGCCAACCTGAACAACAGCCTCGCCTCGCTCTCGCTGATGAGGTCTATCTCGCGGCGCTGCTCCCGCGTGGTGCCCGACTTGATGGTGTCAAGCAACTGGTGGATGCCTTCATAGGCATAATAGGGCAGGCGCTGGCGCCACACGTTGCGCACGAAGGCGTAGGCGTAGGGCGAATGTATGCCGAAGCCGCCACTGCGGTGGTGGCGGCTCCAGGCTGTGAGATATCGTTTCAGGGCGCTCAATGGCCGATTATTATTCGCTGATTTCGGTTTCCTCGCTCTCTTTCTTGCGCAACTTGTTGCCAAAGATAGCGTAGTTCAGCGCCAACAGCAGCAGGATGTAGATGGCTATCACGCCAATCTTGGCCCAGGTCTGCGTCTTGGTGACCTCGTCGGGGTCGAACTTGAAGTCAATCTCATGGTCACCGGCCGGCAACTGCAGGGCGCGCAGCACGTAGTTCACACGACCCATCTCGACGGGTTTGCCGTCGACGGTCACCTTCCAGCCCCAGGGGAAATACACCTCGCTGAAGACGGCAACACCGCCCAGGGCGCTATGGCTCTTGTAGGTGAGGTGGTTGGGGGCATAGGAGGTCTCGTAGATGGTGTCGCCCGGCTGGGCAGCCCTGGCCTCGCCCAATTTATCACGGAACTTGGTGTCGGCGACAGCGCTCTTGGCGGGGTTGAAGTCATTGAGGAAGGCCATCTCATCGTCAGCATTCTTGACATAGGTCAGCGAGTCGACAAACCAAGCGTTGCCCAATGCATCGGGATTGCGCTGTGCGGTATTTTCATCGATGATGATGTAGCGCGTGTTGAGCATATTGAGCACTTGGAAATTGTTGTTGGCAATCTGATGCTCAATCAGGTCGTTGTAACGCGACAACTTGGCGGCATGGTAACCGCCCACGGTCTTGTGGAAGTAACTGGGCGCTGCATCACCAAAGTTCCTCACATCAAACACGCGGTAGTTCATATCCTTGTCCTGCAGAATCTGGGCATCAACGGGACGCATGGCAATAGGCGTTTCACTCACCTCGTAGCGCGAAGTGAAGGTCTCGGAGTCGATGTAGCGCTTGTTCACGGCGTACATGTCCACCAGCACGATGCCTGCCACAATGAGCGTTGCAGCCAACTCGTTGAGTTTTCCCTTGAGATAAAGGAAGATGACACCACAGCCAAGGGCGATAAACAAGAGACTGCGCAGGGCATCGGCACGCACCATGCTGCCACGCACGGCGGCGATAGCATCATCGACTTCAGGATGCTGCTGCAAGAGACCCATGGAAACAAGTTGCTCATTCTCCTGGACCGAGAAGTGGCCGAAGATGTCGGGAATCAATGCTGCCAACAGGCAGACAAAAGCACTGAAGCCGAACGAAATGATCAGCGGGATGCGGTACTTGCGCCAGCCGTCAGGCTCCTTGAACAGTTCCCGCAGGCCAAGCACCGCGAGGATGGGCATGGCAATCTCGGCAATGACAAGAATCGACGCTACCGTGCGGAACTTGTTGTACATCGGGAAGTGGTCAATCATGAAGTCGGTGAGCCACATCATATTGTGACCCCACGAGAGCAGGATGCTGATGATGGTGACAATGAGCAGAGCCCACTTCTCGGGACCCTTTACAATGATACATCCCAGCAGGAACAGGGCAAAGATGAGTGCACCGACGTAGACCGGGCCGTTGGTCATCGGCTGGTCACCGAAGTATTGTGGCATTTGACTCAGAACCTGGGCTTCCGTGCTGCCTATTCTCCCGCTCTCGGCCAAATCCTGTGCCTTGGGCACATCCATCAGGCTGAGGCCTCGGTTTTGACCGTGCTCGGGCTTGATGGAAGCACCACCCTTGCAGTTGGGGATGAGCAGCGTGAACGTCTCGCCCTTGCCGTAACTCCACTGGGTGATATAATCCTTGTCCAGGCCGCCCTTGGTGGGCTTTGCATTTGCGGCCTCTTCGCCAGTGGGCGTGAGTTCGCTGTGCCCGCCACGGATGGTTTCCTTGGAGTATTTATAGGTCATGTACAGGTTGGGGGCATTGGCCGCCAAGGCCAATCCTGCAGCCACGGCAAGCGAGGCCGTGGCGATGCACCAGCGTCCCACCTTCTTGTCCATGATGGCCTTGACCAGATAGGCGATGACCAGCAACGCGACGATGAACATCGAGTAATAGGTCATCTGCACATGGTTGCTGGCCAGTTGCAGCGCACCAAACAAGGCAGCGATGGCAGCGCCGCCCAGGTATTTGCCACGGTAGCACCACACGATGCCGGCAATGGTGGGCGGGATATAGGCAAGCACCATCAGTTTCCAGATGTGGCCGGCTCCCATCAAGATGAAGAAGTAACTCGAGAAGGCGTAGCCGATAGCACCCAGCACGGCATAGTACCACTTGACCTTGAAGGCCAGCATCAGCAGGAAGAATCCCAGCATCAGCAGGAACACCCAACTCACCGGCGTGGGGAAGTACAAGCGCAGCAGACCCTGTAAGGGGGTCAGGTAACTCGTGCCCTCATAGGACGGTGCAATCTGGAATGCGGGCATACCGCCGAACAAGGCATCGGTCCACCATGATTTCTCACCCGTTTGTGCCTCAAAGGTGTGTAACTCCTGGCTGTTGGCGATACCCTGCTGGGTATCGTGCTGCTGCAGGACGTCACCATTCACATCGTTGGGATAGAAATAAATCCATGAGATGACGGCGAAGGTTATCACCGCAATCACGAAGTGGACCACGTCGGCAAGCGACAGCGACCCAATCAGTTTCTTGTCTAAATTATTACTCATTATTATGGTTGATTTTTGTTGATTCATAGGGAAACACTCCGTGACAACGGTTATACCGTGTTGTCAAGGTTGTCTCACGTCGTTGTTCTTGTCGCCTGATGTATCAGAATTCGGTAAACGACAGCGGCATGGTGTCCTTGAAACTGTCAAGGATATAGATTTTCTCCTTGCCAGCAAGGATCAGTTCGATGGGATGACCGTTTTTCTCAAACTCCAGGAAAGCCTGGCGGCACACGCCGCAGGGGGCCGTGGGCTCTACGACGAACTCGTCTCGCGTGAAAGAAGTGATGGCAACCGACTTGACGGGCACACCTGGGAATTTTGCACCGGCAGCATAGAGTGCGGCACGCTCACCACAGATGCCTGCAAAGGCCGCATTCTCCTGATTAGCACCGATAAAGATTTCTCCATTGTCAAGTTCCAAGGCGGCGCCAACCTTGAAGTTGCTATAAGGCGAATAGGAGTTCATTGTGGCCTCGCGAGCAAGGTCAACTAATTTTTTTTGCTCCTCAGTGAGTTCATTATAAGAATAAACCCTTACCTTTGTCGTGATTTTCTTTTCAGTCATGAATGAAATTATGAGTTTTAACTTTGAACGCAAAATTAAAGTTTTTTTTCCGATAAACAAGCAATTATTGGTTTTTTGCTTGATTTTTGTGCTGTTTTCGGCCTTTATGGCCCCAGCACAGAGCAAACAACAACGATATCTGGACTACATCGACCGCTACAAGACTGTCGCCTTGCAGCATGAGCGTGAATATGGTGTGCCGGCCAGCATAACACTGGCCCAGGGCATCCTCGAGAGCAGCGTGGGCCAGAGCAAGATGGCCCAGGAGGCTAACAACCACTTCGGCATCAAGGCTTACCACTGGAGCGGCGAGGTGTATGGCGGCGATTCGCTCGGCTCGGTGGGTTACCGCAAGTATGGCGCCCCCGAAGACTCGTTCCTCGACCACGCCAAGTTCCTCAAGGGACCGCGTTACAGCGTGCTCTACGAACTCGACGTCACCGACTACCGCAGTTGGGCACAGGGGCTTAGGGACTGCGGCTATGCCGAGGACGTGAACTATCCCGCCAAACTCATCCGCATCATCGAGCAGTATGAACTCTACGCCCTCGACGGCGGCATGCGCCTTGACAGCAAAGCAACCGCCACAGTCGAGGTCATCGAGGAGGAAACCACGACCGACAGCGGACGATGGCACCACCGCAAACGCCGCAACCGTACCACCGACCATCAACAAGTGCAGCAGGAGCAGAGCCAAGAGAACCAGCAACCCTTCACTCCCCTGCGTCAGGGTCAGGTTTCTTCAAGCGCGGACAACGATTAGTAACGATTCAGCCATTATCCCCACGCTAAGGCGCTAAGTCGCTAAGGTGCTAAGAGTTTAATATTTAACATATTACATTCTTTGTTTATGATATGTCAGACGAAATAAAATGCTTCAATCTATCAAAAAGCATCCCTGTTTTGACTATGATAATTGACTGAAAATCAAAAAAAACTTTGCGTCTTCGCGACTTCGCGTGAAATTTGGTGGAGGGCGCTTTGGCTGATTAGTTAGCGACCCGTTAAAAAGATAAAAACTATTATCTATTAACTGTTCACTATTAACTAAAAAGCACTACCTTTGTGGTCATCTAATGAACCTAACTTAATGTCAAACCTTTAAATAACTGATTTTATCATGTTTGGAAAATTTCAGGAACATCTCCAGAAGGAACTCGCCGACATCCAGGCTGCCGGTTTGTACAAGAACGAACGCATCATCACCACGCCGCAGCGCGCCGACATCAAGGTGAAGCCCAACGACGAGGTGATGAACTTCTGCGCCAACAACTATCTGGGCCTCAGTGACAACAGCCGCCTGATCAAGGCCGCTACCGAGACCATGTCACACCATGGCTACGGCATGTCATCGGTACGTTTCATCTGCGGTACCAGCGATATCCACAAGGAACTGGAGGCTGCCATCGCCGACTATTTCCACACCGAGGACGCCATCCTCTACGGCTCATGCTTTGACGCCAACGGCGGTCTGTTCGAGGCCCTGTTGACCGAGGAGGATGCCATCATCAGCGACTCGCTGAACCACGCTTCGATCATCGACGGCGTGCGCCTGTGCAAGGCTAAACGCTACCGCTATGCCAACGCCGACATGGGCGAACTCGAGGAGTGCCTCAAGCAGGCCCAGGAGCAGCGCTTCCGCATCATCGCTACCGACGGCGTCTTCTCGATGGACGGCAACGTGGCTCCCATGGACAAGATCTGTGACCTGGCCGAGAAATATGATGCCATGGTCATGGTCGATGAGTCACACTCGGCAGGTGTCGTTGGCCCGACCGGCCACGGCGTAGCCGAGCAGTTCGACATCTACGGCCGCATCGACGTCTTCACCGGCACGCTGGGCAAGGCCTTCGGCGGTGCCATGGGCGGTTTCACCACGGGTCGCAAGGAGATCATCGACATGCTGCGTCAGCGCTCACGTCCTTACCTGTTCAGCAACAGCATCGCTCCCGGCATCGTGGGTGCCAGCATCGAGATGTTCAAGATGCTCAAGGAGAGCAATGCCCTGCACGACAAGCTCGTAGACAACGTGAACTACTTCCGCGACAAGATGATCGCTGCCGGCTTTGACATCAAGCCCACCCAGAGCGCTATCTGCGCCGTGATGCTCTACGACGCCAAGCTGTCGCAGGACTTCGCTGCC
>ONRP01000047.1 GCA_900320245.1 uncultured Prevotellaceae bacterium | reverse complement strand
GGCCACCAGCGGCAGCCAAGTAACCCGTTATGCCATCCTCGACGACCAGTTCGATATGCTCCCGGAGCAGCAACCCATTTTTGTCCAAACCGACCCAAGGGTCGGCATCACCGAAGACGATGCCAGCGATGTGATCGCGATACTGACTGATAAGGTCTCAGTAATCGGGCCGACCGAACAAAACATCGACCGTTAACATAGCAACAGGCTAATGCGTCTGGTCGGGAAAGCGAACTGGAGCGCAGTATGCTTTTCCATTAATTACATATATTCATCGGGGTATTTGCCGTGAAATGTGGTGCTGTAGTCGTTTTTTTGTTATCTTTGCACATGGTCCCCACAACGGTTTCTTTATTGGGGGGTGACCTATTGTGTGCAACTAATCATCAATTATCGTTATGGGAAAGCAATCTGATATGAATCGCCGCCGGTTCCTCCGCACCCTGGGACTGGGCGCCGCCGCGATGGCAGTAAATCCGCTGAGTGTGTTGGCGGGAGAGAAAGGCAGGCCTCAAGACCGCGACGGTGGTGACGCGCAGGGCCAGATGACCTACCGCGTGCAGCACCGCTCGGGCGACAAGGTGTCGCTGCTGGGCTTCGGCATGATGCGCCTGCCCGATGACCAGGACGAGGTGAACCAACTCGTGGACTATGCCATCAAGCATGGCGTGAACTACTTTGACACCGCCCCGATGTACAAGGGCGGACGCAGCGAGACCATGACCGGACAGGCCCTGAGCCGGCACCCGCGTGACAAATTCTTCGTGGCCACCAAGATGTCCAACCAGAAGGAGAGCCTGTGGTCGCTGGACGAGTCCCGCAAGATGTATGAGAAGTCGTTCCGTGACCTGCAGGTCGATTATATCGATTACTATCTGCTGCACAGCGTTGGCGGCGGCGGGATGGACACCCTCAAGGGCCGTTTCCTGGACAACGGTGTGCTCGAGTTTCTGCTGCGGGAGCGTGAGGCAGGGCGCATCCGTCACCTGGGCTTCTCCTACCACGGCGACGTCAGCGTGTTCGACTACCTGCTCGACCACCAGGACGAGTACCACTGGGACTTTGTCCAAATCCAGATGAACTACCTCGATTGGCGCCATGCCTCTCTCAACAAGTCGGGCTGGAGGCAGGATGCCGATGCCGAGTACCTGTACAACAAGATGGAGAAGGTCGGCGTGCAGACCGTCGTGATGGAGCCCCTCAGGGGTGGCGCGTTGGCCCGTATGGACGACGAACTCGTTCAGCGCCTGGCCGCCCTGCGTCCTGATGACAGCCCCGCCAAGTGGGCCTTCCGCTGGGTGGGCTCGCACCCCAATATCCTCACCACGCTCAGCGGCATGAACCAGATGAGCCACATGCAGGAGAACGTCGCCACCTTCTCGCCCCTCGACCCCTGCACCGAGGCCGAGAACAAGGTTCTGGAGGAGATTGCCGATGTGATGGCCG
The DNA here is from genome assembly GCA_900320245.1 of uncultured Prevotellaceae bacterium. Classification (GTDB taxonomy): domain Bacteria; phylum Bacteroidota; class Bacteroidia; order Bacteroidales; family Muribaculaceae; genus Sodaliphilus. Next base: position 12,019 of record ONRP01000047.1, on the reverse strand, counting down.
GCGTGCCTGTCATTCCCTGCACCGCCTGTGAGTACTGCATGCCGTGCCCCTATGGGGTCGATATCCCCGGCAACTTCGCCTACTACAACGAGGCCATCGCCCAAAAGATACTCCCGCTGCCCGACAAGCAGGCTGCCGACTACATGGACCGCAAGCAGCAGTTTGCCGACGGCCTGCGCCAGGCCCTGCCCGATGCCTCGACCTGGGCCACCCAGTGTGTCGACTGCGAAACCTGCCTCAAGAAGTGTCCGCAGCAGATACGCATCCCCAACCAGATGGCCCGCATCGTCGAGACCCTCAGGCGAAGGTAATGATGCTCGCTTCTTCAAACAACCTGAACAACTGATTTTTTTAAAAACAACTGAATGTTCTGACTATTCTGAAGGCATCCGCATTCCCGCATTAAAGGCCGGCGGATTAAACGGATTGAAATGCCCGCTTCTTCAAACAACCTGAACAACTGGTTTTATTAAACAACTGATTAATCTGATTGTTCTGAATGCATCCGTATTCCCGCATTAAAGGTCGGCGGATTAAACGGATTGAAATGCCCGCTTTGCGGGCAGGATAAAGGTTAAAGATGGCTGCCGCACTCCAGCACAGGAATGCGTCAGCCATCTTTATAATCCATCTAATCTGCCGGCAGTTATTGCCCGGGTGCGTGAACGTTTCAGAATCGCCAGACGAATCAGTTATTTTAATCGTTGTGGTGGAATTCACGTGCTAAATGGGCCTCGGCATGGTAAAATATTGTTAGATTTTTTTGTAAATATGAAAAAAAGATGTAATTTTGTTGCAGAAACACCGTAAAAAGTAATTACTCTTTATCATTAACATTAAAAACCAAGCGAATGAAAAAAAGATTATTCATGCTTCTACTGACAGTGGCGTGTGCTATTGCCGGCGCACAGGCACTTACGGTTAGAGGTACGGTCGTTGACCAGGTCAACGAGCCCGTGATCGGTGCCACCATCAAGGTCCTGGGGACCACGATGGGCGCAGTCACCGACTTTGACGGCAATTTTGAGATTGCCAATGTTCCTGACGGCTCAATCCTGAAATTCACCTACATGGGCATGCAGGCCGTGGAGATGGAGGCCAGCGAGATGATGAGCGTCCAACTCCTTGACGACGTGCGCAACCTGGACGAGGTTGTGGTGATCGGTTATGGTTCGGCCCAGGCCAAGGACCTGACGGCTCCCATCGCCGTGGTCAAGGGTGAAGAACTGCTCGCCGTGCCCACGGCGTCGCCCATGGCAGCGATGCAGGGCAAGGTGTCGGGCGTGAATGTGGTGAACAGCGGTACGCCGGGCGAGGGTCCCAAGGTGCACATCCGCGGTAACGGTTCGTTCACCAGCGGCAGCCCGCTGTATGTTGTTGACGGGATGTTCTATGACAACATCGACTTCCTGAATGCCAACGACATTGCCGACATGTCGGTGTTGAAGGACGCTTCGGCTGCTGCCATCTATGGTGTGCGCGCCGCCAACGGTGTTGTCCTGATCACCACCAAGCACGGCAACAAGAACCAGCCCGCCAAGATCACCTACAACGGCTACTTCGGTATCCAGAAGGCCACCAACGTGCTGAAGATGGCGAACTCGAGCGAGTATGCCACGATGCTGATGGAGGCCAACTACGATGCCTATGTGTCGACGATGAAGGCTTCGATTGACCGCTACGGCGGCAGTTACAGCAATGGTGACTTCCACAATTGGACCTACGGCTCTGACACCGACTGGTACAAGGAACTGCTGCGCACGGCGGCCATCACCGACCACAGCCTGACCATCACGGGCGGTGGCGAGAAGGCCACCTACTCGCTGGGCATCAACTACCTGCACCAGGACGGTGTGATGGATGTGAAGAACTACTACAGGCGCATGAACTTCCGCGCAGCCTTGGACTACGAGGCCACCAGTTGGCTGAAGGTCGGCTTCAACGGCATCTTCTCCAAGGGCAAACAACGCACGCCCAACAATGCCGCCTGGCAGCAGGCGTTCAACGCTCCGGGCATCTATCCCGTGATGGACGAGAAGAATGACAACACGTTCCCCTGTCACTACGGCTCGCCCGAGTCGGTCGGCTTTACCAACAACTTCTACAATCCTGTTGCTACGGCCAACTACCAGAACAGCGTGAACGACATCAACAAGTATCTGACCAACTTCTATGCCCAGATCACTTTCATCCCCAGCAAACTGAACTTCAAGACCAGTTACTCCTATGACTTCACTGCCGTTCACAACCGCACCTACATGCCCGAGTACTACGTGAGCGCCGTTCAGCGCAACGACAAGTCGTGGGTAAGCAAGAGCGAGGCGAACTACAACAACTGGATTTGGGACAACGTGCTGACCTATAAGGACACCTTCGGAGACCACAACCTGGGCGTCATGCTGGGTCACTCCCTGCGTGAGGATAGGTACCATTACCTGTATGGCATCGGCTACGGCATTGTTGACGGCGACGACGCCTACAAGTACATCGACCTCAGCACCGACAGCGACAGCCGCCGCGCCAGCGATGGCGGTACCCGCTACCGCAGCAACAGTTACTTTGGTCGTGTCAACTATGACTACCTGGGCAAGTACCTGTTCATGGCGACCTTCCGTGCCGACGGTACCAGCAAGTACCAGGAGACCTGGGGCTACTATCCCTCGTTCGGTGTGGCATGGGTGATGAGCAAGGAGGACTTCATGGCCAACCAGAACGTGGTGGACTACCTGAAGTGGCGCGCCAGTTGGGGACGCCTGGGTAACAACGCCGTTCCCGCCAGCGACGGTTTCCGTTCGGTATCGACGGGCACCTGGTCATCGGGCGTGTTCGGCAATGCCACCATCGCCGGATTCCAGAACAACAGTTACTTCACCAACCTGAAGTGGGAGGTTGTCGACGAGACCAACGTGGGCGTTGAGTTCGCCACCCTGCGCAACCGCCTGAGCGTCGACATCGACTGGTTCTACCGCATGACGCGCAAGGCCGTTATCGCGCCGCGTCTGCCCTTCGAGAACGGCACCCTGCTCCAGAACATTGGCAAGATTCTCAACACCGGTGTCGACGTGAGCATCAACTGGGCCGACCGTGTGGGTGACGACTTCAAGTACTACATCACCGCTAACCTGTCCTACCTCAAGAACGAAGTGAAAGACCTGGCCGGCAACCCCTACATCGCTGGTGGCAAGACCTACCAGTTCGTGGGTAAGGAGATGAACTCGTTCTACGGCTACGTCGTGGACGGCATCTACCAGACCGAGCAGGAGTGCGCTGCCGACAGGACCGCTGTGGCCAACGGCCTGCAGCCTGGCGACTTCAAGTACAAGGACCTGAACGGTGACGGCATCGTCGACGGCGAGGACCGCACCACGCTGGGCTCCTACCTGCCCAACTTCATCTACAGCCTGAACCTGGGCTTCGTGTGGAAGAACCTGGACTTCAATGTTACCACCTATGGCAACGCCGGAGCACAGATGTTCAACCGCAAGCGCGCCCTGCGTTATGCCCAGTCCAACTACAACTTCGACCACGACCAGGTGGCCAACCGCTGGACCGGTCCCGGCTCGACCAACAAGTACCCCTCGGCTGCCGGATGGATCCGCTCGTGGAACGTGAGCGACCAGCGCGTGAACTCCTTCTTTGTTGAGGATGCCGACTTCTTCCGCATCCAGAACGTGACCCTGGGCTACACCTTCAAGAACATCCACCTGGGCAACTACACGCTGCCCTCGCTGCGCCTGAGCGCCACGGCCGACCGTCCCCTCACCCTGTTCAAGGCCAACAGTTTCACTCCTGAGTTGAACGATCCCGAGGGCTGGGATACCGAGGTTTACCCGCTGACAGCGACCTACACCTTTGGTGTGACCATCGACTTCTAAAATGAGCAATTACCAACAATCATAAAAAGATAACGACAATGAAATTTCTGAAATATATCATGATTGCAGGTCTGCTGATGGTGGGAGCCACCTCCTGCAATGACTGGATGGACATTCTGCCCGAGAACACCCTGCCCGAGTCGGATGTCGATTACACCAAAACCAGCGAGATGTATATGCCCGTGTCGGGTGTCTATGCCAAGTTGCGCACCGGTGGCATGCACTGGGTCATTTGGCCCTTGACCATCGTGCGTGACGGTGACGTGTGGAGCGGCCGTGTCGATGACCAGGGACTGCTCGTCGACTTCGGCAACTTCAGGTACGACAATTCGTTCTGGGGTCTGAACGAGATGTGGAACCAGTACTACGGCATGATTAAAGTGGCCAACGGTGCCCTGATGTCGCTCGACTCCTATGCCGAACACATAACCAATGATGGTGACCGAGCCACCTACCGGGCCTATTGCGGCGAGGTGCGCATCCTGCGCGCCTATGCCTACTACAGGCTCACACAGGCCTTTGGCGACGTGACCATCCTGCGCGACAACAACCAGAGCGACCTGACCCGTTCAACCCGCGATGCCGTTGAGCGCTACATGCTCGAGGACCTGCAGTATGCCATCGACAACTGTCCCAAGATTCGTCCCAACGAGTCTGCCCACTTCGGCGCTGCCACGGCCTACACCGCCGAGGCTCTTGCAGCCAAGATTTGCCTGAACCGTGGCGACTATGCCCGTGCCGAGGCGTTGACCGACGATATCATCGGCAGCAACAAGTTCCAACTCTACGGCGACTTCTACAACCTGTTCAAGATTCCCGGCAAAATGTGTAACGAGAGCCTGCTCGAGTGCCAGTGCACCGACTTCGGTCAGGGCAGCGGCGAGGAGGTTGACGCCGACATGTGGTTTGTGTTTCAGGGTCCCGGTAACCTGGGCGGATGGAACTTTGTGGGTATCACCGACAACTTCATCAACTGGGCCCAGGCACGTGGCGAGACCATCCGCCTCGAGACCTCGGTACTCGTGGGCGGCACCACCACCCGCGACGGTGACGAGATCAACGTGATGGGCAATGTCAACAACACCAACACGTGGAACGGCAAGGCCTACACGCCCACCAACCAGTTGACCCCGGGCCGCACCAAATACGGTTCGAACAACAACATCCGCATCCTGCGCTATGCCGACGTGCTGCTCATCAATGCCGAGGCTAAGGTGCGCCAGGGCAAGAATGGCGACCAGCCGTTCAACCAGGTACGCACACGAGCCCAGATGCCCACGCTGTCCAACGTGACCGTCGAGCAAATCCTCGATGAGCGCCGCATGGAGTTCGTGTGTGAGTGGGGTGAGCGTTACAACGACCTCCTCCGCACCGGCCTTGCAGCCAGCGTGCTCAGCGGCTGGAGCGAGGGCGTGAAGTATTATCCGCTTCCCTTGACCCAGTTGCAGACCGTGCCCACGCTCAGCAATGAGCCCAAGAACGAATAACCCGATACGATTGATTCAACAACTCAACAGGCAGGGTGGCAAGCCCCAAGGCATCACCCTGCCTGTTTTTAAAAACACAAGCCGATGAAGCGTTTTTTTGCCTGTATAGCCTTTCTCACCGCACTTGTCGCCTACGGCAGCAACGATTCGGTCAAGGTGGTCAAGGGCCAGGTGAGCGATTACTATATCCCAGTGGTCACCAGTTATGACGTGACGGGTGTAGTGACCGACGAACAGGGACAGCCCCTGGAGGGAGCCACCGTCATGTGGCTTTACAGCCCTGCACACAGCAACACGGACGGAGAGGGCCGTTTCTCACTGGTGGCTACCGACCATGACTCGCTGTTGTGTGTCCACTATCCTGGCAAGGAAATGACCATCGTGGCCCGTGACGCTTCCCGGCACATTGTCGACATCACGCTACCTGTCAAGACCAGCGGCAGCATAGCCAAACCGCGCCGTGCGGCCCAAGCGACCCGCTGGTATGACCCTTACAATGCCGTGACAAGCACTTACTGTAATCCTCTCAACATCAGTTACAACTACGAGCCGTGGAACAACAACACGCGCCAGGGCGGCTCGTTCCGCTCGTCGGCCGACCCGATGGCTTTGGCCTACAAGGGCGAGTATTACCTGTTCTCGACCAACCAGGGCGGTTTCCACTACTCGCGCAACCTGAGCGACTGGGACTTCTGCCAAGCATCGTTCCAGCGCTTTCCCGCCGACGATGACGAGTGTGCTCCCGCCGCATGGGTGGTGGGCGACACGCTGTTCTACACCGGCTCCACCTACGAGGGTCTGCCCATCTGGTACAGCACCAATCCCAAGAGCGGACGTTGGCGCCGCGCCGTGGAACGCAACACCCTGCCCACCTGGGACCCCTATGTGTTCCTCGACGATGACGGTCGGCTCTACGAATACTACGGCTCTAGCAACGAATATCCCGTCAAGGGCGTTGAAATCAGCCGCGAAGACTTCACACCTGTCAGCAAAATCCATGACCTGGTGCTCCTGCAGCCCGACAAACACGGCTGGGAGCGCTTCGGCATGAACAACGATGACGAGGTGACTCTCAAGCCGTTCATGGAAGGGGCTTTCATGACCAAGCATGACGGCAAGTATTATTTCCAGTACGGCGCCCCGGGCACCGAGTTCAAGGTCTATGCCGACGGCGTCTATGTGGGCGACAACCCACTGGGTCCGTTCACCTACCAGCAGCACAATCCCATGAGTTACAAGCCCGGTGGCTTCGTGCAAGGGGTAGGGCATGGAGGCACCTTTGCCGACCTGACGGGCAACTACTGGCATGTGGGCACGTGCATGCTCTCGCTCAAGTACAAGTTTGAGCGGCGCATCGGCCTGTATCCCACGGCGTTTGACAACGACGGCGTGATGTACTGCATCACGGCATTCGGCGATTATCCCTGCTGGAATGCCGATCACGATATCAAGAATCCCGCCGACCGCTTCACGGGCTGGATGCTGCTCTCCTATAATAAGCCCTGTGTGGTGTCAAGTTGCGACAGCACATTTACCGCGTCAAGCCTCACCGACGAGAATATGCGCACCTATTGGAGTGCGGCAACAGGCAGCGACCAGGAATGGGTAGAAATGGACCTGGGCCACCCGTGCGAGGTGCGCGCCCTGCAACTCAACTTCTATGACCACAAGACGGTGCAGCACAACCGCGCCAACGACATCTACTACCAGTACCGCATCCTTGCCAGCGATGACGGCGGGCAATGGGCCCTGGTGGTGGACAAGAGCGACAACGACCGTGATGTGCCGCATGACTATATCGAATTGCGCGAACCGCTCCACACGCGTTATCTGCGCATCGAGAACATCCACATGCCCTCGGGTGGGAATTTCTGCCTGAGCGAGGTACGCGCCTTCGGAAAGGCTCAGGGCTCCCTGCCCGCAGCCGTCAAGCGTCTTGCTGTCAAGCGGGACAAAGGCGACCCTCGCAATGCCATGATCAGTTGGAGTGCCGTCGAGGGGGCCTACGGCTATAACATCTATTTCGGCACCGCTCCCGACAAACTCTACCACTGTATCACCGTTCCCGGCGATACGCAATATGACATGCGCGGCCTGGATTTGGGCACCGACTATTATTTCAGTATCGAGGCTCTTGCCGAGACAGGCCGCAGTCCCCTCTCCAAAATCGTGAAAGTAACCAATAAATGACAATATAGATGAACAAGACTCTCTTCAAAATACTTGCGCTTGCCTTGCTGATGGCATTCACGGCCTGCAAGAATGAGGGTGGCAATGCCGACCCGAATAATCCTGACGCGCTTGACTCACAAGTGCGGCCTGCATCGTTTGACAATGATGATGCCCTGCTGGATTACATCGAACGTGTCCACTTCAACTACATGTGGGATGGGGCAGAGCCCACGTCGGGCCTGGCACGCGAGCGCATCCACCTCGACGGGGATTATCCCGAGCATGACCAGGACGTGGTGACCACTGGCGGCAGCGGTTTTGGCATCGCCGGACTCGTGGTCGCTATGGAACGTGGCTTCATCACCCGTGAGCAAGGTGTTGAACGCTTGACGCGCATCGTGGGCTTCCTGGAGCGGGCCGACCGTTTCCACGGGGTTTGGTCTCATTGGATCAACGGTCCCACGGGCAAGGTGAAACCCTTCGGCCAAAAGGATAACGGTGGTGACCTGGTGGAGAGTTGCTTCCTGATGCAGGGCCTGCTGTGTGTCCGCCAGTACCTTAGCCCCGACAATGCCACCGAGAAGGCCCTGATTGACCGCATCAACGCCCTGTGGCAAGGCATGGAGTTTGACTGGTACACCCGCGGCGGGCAGGATGTCATCTACTGGCACTGGTCGCCCGAGTATGAGTGGGAGATGAACTTTCCCCTTGAGGGCTATAACGAGTGCCTCATCGTTTATGTCCTGGCAGCCGCTTCTCCCACCCACAGCGTTCCCGCCTCGTGCTATCACAAGGGATGGGCCCGCAGCGGCGGCATCAAGAGCGATGCGGCCCCCTATGGCTACCCGTTGGAACTGAAACACAACGGTGCCGAGCAGACGGGAGGTCCCCTGTTCTGGGCGCACTACAGTTGGATTGGCCTGAACCCCAAGGGGCTGAAAGACCAGTATGCCGACTACTGGAACGTGGTGCGCAACCATGCCATGAGCAATTATCAGTACTGTGTGGATAATCCCAAGAAATATACAGGCTACGGCCCCGACTGCTGGGGCCTGACTGCCAGTTACTCGACCGAGGGATACTCGGCCCACAGTCCCGGGAATGACCTGGGTGTCATCACGCCCACGGCAGCGCTGTCTTCGTTCCCCTATACGCCTGAACAGTCGATGGCGGCCCTCAAGGGCTTCTATGCACGCGGCGAGTCGATATGGGGCAAGTATGGCTTCTATGATGCTTTCAGCCCCGCCAGCGGCTGGACGTTGCCCCGCTACCTGGCCATCGACCAGTGCACCATCGCCCCGATGATCGAGAATTACCGCACGGGACTGCTGTGGCGCCTGTTCATGAGTTGTCCCGAGGTGCAGCAGGGGCTAGCCAAACTGGGATTCACCCACTAATCTAGATCCTCTAGATCCTCTAGATCCTCTAGACCAAATCGCAACTAACAACTAAAACCAATATAATTATGATGAGATTGAAAAGCATTTTAACCACCCTGGCTGTGGCATTGGTAGCCTTGACGGCCCATGCTGTTGACCAGGCCAAGATGAACCAGTTCATTGATGACCTGATGGGCAAGATGACCCTGCAAGAAAAAATCGGACAATTGAACCTGCCCGTTACCGGTGACATCATCACCGGCTCGACGGTCAGCGGCGACGTGGTCGGCAAAATCAAGGCCGGACAAGTGGGCGGCCTGTTCAACATGAAGGGCGTGCAGAGCATCCGCGCCTTGCAGGAGGTGGCCGTGAAACAGAGCCGCCTGGGCATCCCCCTCATCTTCGGTATGGACGTGATTCACGGCTATGAAACGGTATTTCCCATTCCCTTCGCCATGTCGATGAGTTGGGACATGGATGCCATCCGCAACTCGGCACGCATCGCGTCGATTGAGGCAACGGCCGACGGCATCTGCTGGACGTTCAGCCCCATGGTGGACGTCTGCCGTGAGCCGCGCTGGGGCCGCATGAGCGAGGGCAATGGCGAGGACCCCTTCCTGGGATCGGCCATCTGCCGCGCGATGATTGAGGGATATCAGGGCGTTGACCTGACCGACAAGACGACCATGATGGCATGTGTCAAGCACTTCGCCCTCTACGGGGCCCCTGAGGCTGGCCGCGACTACAACACGGTGGACATGAGCCACGTGCGCATGTTCAACGAGTATTTCCCTCCCTACAAGGCTGGTGTGGATGCCGGAGCCGGCAGTTTCATGACATCATTCAACGTGATTGACTACATTCCCGCCACAGGCAACCATTGGCTCATGACCGAGGTGCTGCGCGACCGCTGGGGCTTTGACGGCTTTGTCGTGACCGACTACACGGCCATCAGCGAGATGATGAATCACGGCATGGGTGACCTGCAGACCGTCTCGGCATTGGCGCTGAAGGCCGGCACCGACATGGACATGGTGGCCGACGGCTTCCTGGGCACCTTGGAGCAATCGTTGAGCGAGGGCAAGGTGACGATCGAGGATATCGACAAGGCTTGCCGCCGCATTCTGGAGGCCAAGTACAAACTGGGTCTGTTTGACGATCCTTACCGTTACCTTGACGCCAAGCGTGCCAAGAAGGAAATCTATACCGACGAGCACCGTGCCGCCGCCCGCAAATTGGCGACCGAGACCTTCGTGCTGCTGCAGAACAAGGACAACGTGCTGCCGCTCAAGCGCACGGGCAAAATCGCTCTTGTGGGCCCGCTGGCCAATACGCGCGCCAACATGCCCGGCACGTGGAGCGTGGCCGCCGCCAGCGACCGTTACAGCACACTGCTCGAGGCTATGCGCCGCGCTGTGGGCGACAAGGCCGAGGTGATGTATGCCAAGGGCTGCAACGTGTGCTATGATGCCGAGTTGGAGAAGAACTCGACGATGTTCGGCCGCGAGATGCGCGACAACCGTCCTGTTGACGTGATGCGCGACGAGGCAGTGCGCATTGCCCAGGAGTGTGACGTGATTGTTGCCGCCATGGGCGAACCCAGCGAGATGTCGGGCGAGAGCAGTTCGCGCAGCGACCTGTCCATCCTCGATGCCCAGAAGGACCTGCTCACCGCCCTCAAGGCCACCGGCAAACCCATCGTGCTGCTCAACTTCTCGGGCCGCGCGACCGTGATGGATTGGGAGGTGGAGAACATTCCCACCATCCTCAACGTGTGGTTTGGCGGCAGCGAGGCTGCCGATGCCATTTGTGATGTCGTCTTTGGCGACGTGGCGCCCAGCGGCAAACTCACCGTGACGATGCCCCGCAGCGTGGGCCAGGTACCCATCTACTACAACCACCTGAACACTGGCCGTCCCAACCCCCAGTGGTTCACCAAGTTCACCACCAACTACCTGGATGTGCCCAACGACCCGCTGTTCCCCTTCGGCTACGGCTTGAGTTACACCACCTTTGAGTATAGCGCGCTCACGCTGAGCAGCAACTCGATGACAAAGGGCGGCAACATCACCGCAACCGTCACCGTCACCAACACGGGTAACTGCGAGGGCACCGAGGTCGTGCAACTTTACATCCGCGACCTGGTGGGCAGCATCGCCCGCCCCGTGCAGGAACTGAAGGGCTTTGAGCGCATCACCCTCAAGCCCGGCGAGAGCCGCACCGTCTCGTTCAAGATCAATGCCGACCTGCTCAAGTTCTACGACAAGGACCTCAACTACGTCTGCGAACCCGGCGACTTCGAAGTCATGGTCGGCCCCAACTGCCGCGACGTCCAGCGCCTCCCCTTCACCCTGCAGTAACAATCCCCCAGACAACCACTGAACTGCACCCCAAAAGTTGGACACAAAACTTTTGGAGTGCAGTTTGTTTATGAAGTATGGTTTTGAAGAAAAGCTGAGTGTTATAAGCGAAATCACGTGTGGTAAAGGTCTGAAAACAATATGTCGAGAGCGGCATCTTGACCGTCATGAGGTTCGAAATTGGTTGGTCCGTTTCAGGCTTTATGGCGAGGCTGGTCTACACGCATCGACAAAACGCCATAATTACACGGGGGCGGAAAAGGAGAAAATCATTTTAGAACATACGAAAAAAGGAGTACCTTTGTCGCATCTGAGCCTCCATTATGACGTGCACCGCAGCACTATCAAGTCGTGGTTGAGGACAATCCGTGCTGGAGGCTCCCTATATGATGTAAAACGACGAGGACGTCCACCCAAAGATCCGATGGCAAGACCAAAGAAGAAAGAACCGCAGACAGAGCTTGAAAGGCTTCAGGCAGAGAACCTCCGCCTGAGGGCAGAGAATGCCCTGCTAAAAAAAGTGAAGGCCTTAGTCGAGGAGGAACAAAAAGCCCGAGCACGTCTCAATGGGCAAAAGCCATCGACGAACTAAGGCCGGAATACCCCCTTGACTTGCTGTTGAAGTTAAGGAAGATGGCCCGTTCCGTGTTCTATTATCACCTGAAACGTCTGAAAGCCGGTGACAAATACGCAGTGGAGAAAGAGTGCATAAAGTCTGTTTTCCGTGAGCATAAAGGCCGTTATGG
>ONRP01000010.1:48233-116555 GCA_900320245.1 uncultured Prevotellaceae bacterium | reverse complement strand
TGCTGGAAGAACACGTCGGGGTTCTCGGCAGTACCACGGGTAACGGGCTTGTCAGGATTCATGGCACCCTTGCGGAACTTGGCCAACTCTTCCATGTCGATGAGGGGACGCAGGTCTTCCTGGTCCATAGCCTCTACCTTCTGGATCTCGTGAGAGGTGCGGAAACCGTCAAAGAAGTTGACAAAGGGCACGTGAGCCTTGATGGCGCTCAGGTGGGCAACACCAGCGAGGTCCATAACCTCCTGAACACTGCCCTCGGCGAGCATGGCAAAACCGGTCTGGCGGGTAGCCATCACGTCCTGGTGGTCACCGAAGATACACAGGGTGTGGCTGGCCAGCGTACGGGCCGAAACGTGGAACACGCCAGGGAGCAACTCACCGGCAATCTTGTACATGTTGGGAATCATCAGCAGCAGACCCTGCGACGCGGTGTAGGTCGTGGTCAGGGCACCAGCCTGCAGCGAACCGTGAACGGCACCGGCAGCACCACCCTCGCTCTGCATCTCCTGGACCATAACGGTCTCACCGAAGATGTTCTTGCGGCCAGCAGCGGCCCACTCGTCCACGTGCTCAGCCATCGTTGATGACGGAGTGATGGGGTAGATTGCGGCTACCTCAGTGAACATGTAACTGATGTGAGCAGCAGCCTGGTTGCCGTCACACGTCATGAATTTCTTTTCCTTACTCATAAAATTTGAAAAAAAACTGATATAGTTAGTTATTAGTCGTTTTTACAGGGTGCAAAGGTACGCATTATTTTTTTAATAAGGTATATAAACTTGAAAAATTACTTTCTACACCAACAGCAGACGGCGACCGACGCCTTGAACGCCTACTCCAGTGCTGCCGCCATCCCTGTCGTGGGCTACATCATCGCCCCTATTGCCGCTGCCATCGCCGTGGCCGCAGGTGCCATGCAGGTGGCCGCCATCAAAAAGCAGCAGCAGGCGAGCCAGGCCCAGGGCTACGGCGAGGGCGGTTTTACCCGCAAGGTCGCTTCACCCGTTGCCCGTCCTCTGATCGAGGCTCTGGACTACGCGCAGCGTACCAACACGATCGGCTCGCTCCGCAGTGCCGATGTGTGCATAAATTGGGCTGCGGCTCGGCAAAGTGCAAGCGAGTTTGCCTCTGCGCTCGCCTCGCCCGTCTCAACGAGCGATTGGACGAGCCCTTTGTCACCGTCAACACCGTGACCGGCGACAAGGGCATAAAACAGGCGCAGGACGAGTACCAGCGCCTCATGAACAATAAATCACCGAAATCTAAGAGAAAATGAGTGTTTAGCGAAAAATTTTGCTACCTTTGCCGTACAAATTCTAATAGCAACTGATAATGAGAATGCAATCTGTTTCAATAATAGTTCTTCTTTTGCTGTCTCTTTTCTCCTGCAAGCCTAAGCAGATTAAGCAGCCTGAGTGCCCATTAATTACACCAGAAATCTATGAGCGCGATAAGCGTCAAGTTGCGGATTGTATAATGAGGAATATAGAATACATTCGTGCAAATCATCACGTTAATTCAATTGTAACGTCTGATGTAGCTAACTTTTATGAGCCATATACAGTCTTTTATAATGAAGCGAAAGAAAGGTATTTGCCGCTTCCTATCTCAGCTTATGATTATTTAAAAGTGACGACTGATACAATAATCTACAGCGACGATGGACTTAAGTGTTTCATTTTTGTCGTTCTTGAAGAGAAAACTATTGAAGGCCAAGAATATAGTACAGTCAAAAAAGGAGAGAATTTTGATGCAAAATCATTTGTGGGTGTACGTGAACAGCTTAATGACTCAATCACTATTTATCCTTTTGTTAAGTATAATGTATTTGGTATGGCCAGCTATAAATCAGCGGTGAAAACTCTGAAGCATTTTTACTTCAACCGCTTAAAAGGTGATTACCTTTCGGCCAGTGTGTATATGGATGCAGGCAGGAGTTTTGAAAAGAATGTTGGAGAGCAGGGATTTTTTGATTCGGTAATTTTTCAACACTATAATGATAGCACTTTTTTCTATCAATATAATTATTTCGATTTAATGCAGTATCACTATATAAGATAAAGAAATAACGTCGTCTTTTCGAGGCATACGCGGTTGATTTACCTTTGTGGCAAATCAACCGCTATTCTTTATGATACTCACCATCAACGGGCAGCAAGCCGCCCTCAAGAAAGGCTCGTCAATCAGGCGCAGGACGAGTACCAGCGCCTTATGAACAATAAATCACCGAAATCTAAAAGAAAATGAGTGTTTAGCGAAAAAATCGCTACATTTGCAGTCTGAAGAACCTTCGGGGGTGACAGCCCTGCCCCTCAATTGCTTTCAAGGGTTGCTAGGGTGGAAGCAGAACGGTTCTTCTTTTAGGGACACTTTCTATTTTGATTATGAGGGTATATTGGACGATAATAGTGCTAGTTGTGATGATGGCTTCTTGCAATTGGCAAAGACCATTTAACAGACAGTTGTGGGATGAGGTCGGAGATTTAGAATCAAGTCCTTTCAGGAAAGAAATGGTTAAAGACGTGCTTGACAACCATTTGAAACCAGGTATGCACTATCAGGATGTGAAAAAACTATTGAGTGATATTCATTCTGATGTAACAAATGACAGCATTGGCAACATTGTTCTTGTTTACGGCTTCTATGATGAGTATTCAGGAATCGACTATGCGCATAGCTACGGGCTTGAAATCACTTTCTCTCCCGATAGCCTACTCAAAGATGCTGCATACAAAGATTTTATAAGTTCTGAGTGGATATACCAATTAGGAGATTAACATCTGCCGTCTTTTCCAGTCATACGCGGTTGATTTACCTTTGTGGCAAATCAACCGCAATTCTTTATGATACTCACCATCAACGGGCAGCAAGCCGCCCTCAAAAAATGCTCGTCAATAGAGTATGTCTCGGAGAACCGCATCTTCACCGACGCCGATGACTACAGCATGGAGATAGAACTGCCACTGGCAGACTGTCCGTAGAACCTTGACATCTTCGGGATGATCACCCGCAAGGACGTGGACACAGGCGACATCTATTTCGATGCGGTGCTGCAGGAAACCAACTTTATTAATAGTGCAAGCCGAAGGCAATGCCAAGTTTACTTGAGCAATGCCTTTTCTAATGTGGTATAAGATTCATGGAAAAAGATTCATAGGAAAAACCAAGCAGGCGACAATTATTATTTACTTTGATGTAACATTTTGGGGTTGTACTGCGTCATTATGAGTGAAGGGCAAGACAAAGTGCACTTGTCCAGCCCAAAATGATAACAATAATAATACGATAGACGAATGAAAAAGTTTTTAGTTTTAGCGGTTGTGGCTCTGTCATTTGCCACCGGTTTATGCAGGAGTATTGACGATGTGTTCAATGCTTTCCCCGAGGCCGACAATGTTCAACTGGTTAATATGCCTGGCTTGTTGGACATGATTCAATCCAAGTTTGATGCTAAATCAAAAGAGAAAAATGGTGCGAAGAGCATCATCGAGAGCGTGAAAATTCTCATCATAGAGGATGCGACCGACCAGCAGAAGGGCATTGCCCGCCAAATCCTTGACGAAGGCGTTGATGACTTGGAGGAGATGGTGGCTGTCAACGACGGTGAAGAGGACGTGACCATTTTATCTCAACAGCAGGGTGACCATATCGCCCAGATGCTCATCATTGTTTTCGACAACGAAGAGAATGAGGTCGGAGTAGTGCATCTGAAGGGTGTGCTGCGGGCTGATGATTTGGAGAATATGGGCATGTTCAACTAATCTGTAGTGCCATCATCACAGGATGAACGCCAGCGAGTTCAAACAGCGCTTCCTGCCTCTGAATGCCCGGCTCTATAAAGCGGCATATCTGCTGTTGGGCAATGAGGATGATGCTAAAGACTTGGTACAGGATGCCTATCTCAAACTTTGGGACAAGCGCGACTCGCTCAACAACATCTACAACGATCAGGGTTACTGCATGAGGGTGGTGCGTAATATGTGCCTGGACCGACTCAGAACAGCGCCGCCCGACATTGTGGACAAGCCACCCGAAGAACTCCCGATACTCAGTGAGGATGACACCTCAAGCGGCATTGAACGGAACGACACGGCACGACTGATCAAACAATGCATCGCACGCCTACCGGCACAGCAACAAAAGGTGATCAGACTGCGTGAACTTGGAGAATGCACGATGCAGGAAATAATGGAGGCCACCGGCCTGAGTGCAGAGAATGTGAGAGTACTGCTCAGCAGAGCAAGAAAAGCGTTAAGGAATCAACTTCAAACAATCCTTTCAACATGAACAAGAACCAAATAGACCAATTGCTTCAAAAGTTCTATGACGGCGAGACCTCCCCCGAAGAGGAACACTTGCTGCGCACGGCTTTGAACGATGACGGCATTGACTCCTTGCTCCTGAAAGGTCTGGATGAAGTGCGCCACGAGACGCCGATGGTGCCTGCCGATTTAGAGCAATCGCTCAGCGACAGTATCGACCGCTGGCAAGAGGAGGAAACGCGTGAGAAAGTCATTCCCGCAACATGGAAACGTCGCGCTTTCTGGACTGCTATTGCTGCATGTGTTGCCGCGATTGTTACTTTGGGATGGTGGTTCTCACACGGTGAAACACAGTTTGAACCTCAAGCCCCTGTTATGGCAGATAATTCGGACAAAAGCAGCGTGGCACCATCGACCCATGACGAAGCCGCCGTAATCGTGGTTGATGAGGTAAGCGAAGAGTCTCGGTCCCAGGTCGCCAGTGCTGCCAAATCGGTGAAGTCTGTTAAACGGCATAAAGCCGTTCATCTCGCTCAAGCCGATGTCAAAGCCGATATAGAGCCGGAAATTTCGGAAGCCGACGAGGAAGAAGCCCTGACGGCACTAGTGAAGTTCTCCACGGTAATCAATAAGGGGTTCAATCAACTGGACGAGGCCGGTGAGAAGATCGAAGATGTTAATCACACGATAAATCAACACTTAACAATAAACTGATTATGAAAAGGTTCTTTTCAATACTAGTACTGTTGGCTACCATGAGTTTTATGGCCTGTGCGCAGCCGTCGTTCGCCAAGCAGTTCAAGGGCAAGACGGGTTACTCTTGCGTGACACTCTCCAAGGCAGCGCTGCGCATGATGCCATTGCAGGACAAGATGGGGGTAAATGTCGGCTCAGTGGCCGATAAACTGGACAGGTTGGAGATAGTGAAAGCGAATACACCCCAAGCGTCTAAACACCTGAAGAGCGTCTGCGAGCAGTGGATCGAGACGGATGGGTTTGAAGATTTTATCGATGTTGACGAGGAGGGAGAGCAAGCCTCAATCTTCATCAAGACAAGCGATGAGCAGAATGTCTTTCTGATGCTTGCTGTCGAAGACGGGGAAACGGCTGTCATCATCCTCTACGGCAAAATGACTGTTGAGGAGATGCGCGGAATCGTCAAATAACCAAAAAGTAATCCATTAAAAAGCCGGTAAGGCTTCTTCAGCCGAGGGTGGTATTGACCGCCCTCGGCTGTTTTTTGTAAAAGGATTAAAATTTCTTAAATATCATGATATATTTATTGTTTTTCGATAAATTGATTTATCTTTGCAGCGCAATGATCAACTAAAAGTGTTTTACATTATGAAAAAGACATCTAAGAAAGTACTGACTGCCGTGTGCGTGTTCGCGCTCATCTGCACCCTGCTGTGGGTGGCGTTTTATGCTATCCAGACCTACTTTGTCTTGACAACCGGCAGTGGCCACGGGGTCATCAACTGGGGCTCCCCGAACATGGGCTCAAAACTGACGTTGTTCGTCATCAACCGTCTCCTGATTATCACGTTGGCGGGACTGATGGCGGCGTTTGTGTTCAACATCCTCAAGCATCTGAAGGGAGGAACGATTTTCAACCATGCCAATGTCGTGCTGTTGTGGGTGATGGCGATTGTGCTGCCCATACATTCGTTCATCAGCGACAACATGGGTTATGCCTGCTCGGCGACTGACCAGCATGAATGGTGCCTGACCGACTCCCCGTTTGTCTATGCGATTGTGGCTGTGATTGTCGCTATGCTTTACAAGTTGGCCTATGACGCTGCCGAGGAACAGAAGTTAACCATCTAAAACCCTAGAGCGCTATGATTATCGTAAATCTTGATGTAATGATGGCCCGCCGCAAGATGTCGCTCAACGAACTGAGCGAGCGCGTGGGTATCACCGTTGCCAACCTCTCCATCCTCAAGAACGGCAAGGCCAAGGCCGTGCGCTTCTCGACCCTCGACGCCATCTGCCGCGCCCTGGACTGCACCCCCGGCGACATCCTCGAATACCGCCCCGATGCCGAGTAAAACAACTGAATGGTCTGAATTATCTGAAGACATCTGCACCCTCGAAAATGAAAGACAACTTGAACAACTCTTACAACTATTATTTTCTTTTGTGATGGTTGTTCGAGTTGTTTTTAATCAGTGATGCGCACCGTATGGTTTGTGCTCGTTGTGTTTCTTGTTTTCCGATTAAAATAATTGCCGCAGGGGGCCATGGGGCGACCTGCGGCAATGCTTATGAAATAGAAAAATTTACTTACTTCTTGATGGGAGCCTCCTCGAGGGCCTTGACGAGCAGTTTCCAGAAGGGCTCGGCTGCGGGGATGTAGGCACGCTCGATGGTGGTGTGCGGGCTGCGCAGCGTGGGACCGAAACTAACGACGTCCATGTGCGGGTACTTGCCCAGGATGATGGAGCACTCCAGGCCGGCGTGGTCCACTTGGATGATGCCGTCCTCCTTGAACAGTTTCTTGTACAGGTCAAGCAGCATGTGCAGGGCTTCGCTGTCGGGGTTGGGATCCCAGCCGATGTAGTCACCGCCGGTCTCTACCTTGAAGCCGCCGAGGTGGAAGCAGGTCATCAGCATCTTGACGATGTATTCCTTCATGTCCTCGCGGGCCGAGCGGGCCAGAATCTTAACAGCGGCCTTGCCGTCCTCGATGTCGATGATGGCGAGGTTGCTCGAGGTCTCTACCACGTTGGGGTAGGCGGGGATGAAGCGCACGACGCCGTCGTGGCAGGCGTACAGGGTGCGCAGGATGGTCGTCTGGTCGTCGAGTGCCATCTTCATCTTGGGACGGTCGATAGCCTTCAGGGTCAGGTCCACGTTGTCCTCGATGAGTTTGAACTCGCTCTCGAACTGGGCCTTCATCGTCTTGACGAGTTTCTTCAGACCCTTCAGGTTGTCCTCAGGCACAACAACCACGGTCTCGGCCTTGAACGGGATGGCATTGCGCATGTTGCCGCCATGCCAACTTACCAGGCGGGCCTTGTGGTCCACGATGGCGAGTTGCAGCAGGCGAGCCATCAGTTTGTTGGCGTTGGCACGGCCCTCGTGGATCTCGAGTCCGCTGTGACCGCCCTTCAGGCCCTTGAGGGTGATGCGCACTGCGGTGTCGCCGGCAGCGGTCTTCACCTCATTGTATTTGCGCGTGCAGGTAACGTCGATACCACCGGCGCTACCGATGACGAACTTGCCCCAGGTCTCGCTGTCGAGGTTGAACAGGATGTCGCCTTTCATCTGGCCCTTGGGCAGGTCGTTGGCGCCATACATGCCCGTCTCCTCGTCCTTGGTGATGAGGCCCTCGATAGGACCGTGCTTGAGGGTGTTGTCCTCCATGACTGCCATGATGGCTGCCACGCCCAAACCGTCGTCAGCACCCAGCGTGGTGCCGCGGGCCTTGATCCACTCGCCGTCGATGTAGGGCTCGATGGGGTCGGTCTCGAAGTTGTGCTTCGATTCGGGCGTCTTCTGGGGCACCATGTCCATGTGTGCCTGCATGGTGATGCACTTGCGGTTCTCCATACCGGGAGTAGCGGGCTTGCGCATCACGATGTTGCCGGCGGGATCCTGGAAGGCCTCCACGCCCACCTTCTTGGCGAAGTCGAGCAGGTACTGCTGGATTTTCTCAACATGTCCCGAGGGACGGGGAATCTGCGTCAGCGCATAGAAGTTGCGCCAGATGCACGTCGGTTTCAGTTTTTCAATTTCGTTCATTTTTTGTCTCTGTTAATGTTTTATCGGTTATCAAATGAATGTTCGTTTACGGCTGCAAATATAAGTATTTCAAATGATTCACCCAAAAATATACTTACATTATTTCCTGCCTTTCCTTATTTATTGTTGAGAATTCAAGTGGTTCTCAATATCACGATAATTGAAGTGGCCGGTGAATGTGTCATCATTCGTGTCAAGGCCAGTGTTTATCACTTGTGTCTCTTCTGTCTCTTGCTTGAATATCGACCTGAAGTATTGTAAGTTTTTGTAAAAGTCACTGTGAGTGGATGGTGATAATTTCACTTCAAATGCTCTTACTGATTGTAAGCCGAAGTCAAGCACGATGTCCACTTCATGTTGGCTGCGGTCACGATAGAAGAATAAATTATTGTCTAAACCATGATTCATTTGGTGTTTCAAGAATTCTGTCACAACCATATTTTCGAATATCGCTCCCCGCAGTGGATGGGTTTCGAGCTGGTGAGCATTTTGGATGCCTAATAAGTAACACACAAGCCCCACATCATAGAAATAAACTTTTGGCGTCTTCACAAGTCTCTTGCCGATGTTGCGGTAAAAAGGATGTAACCTGAATGCCACATAGGTAGCCTCCAGCACATTCATCCATTCTTGAATTGTAGGAAGCGAGACACCTAACTCATTCGATATGCTTTTTGCATTGAATTCACATCCCACGCGTGATGCGCTGAGGACGATGAATTTGCGAAACTCTGTCAAGTGCCGTATGTTCATCACCTGTTGGATATCTCTCTGTAGGTAGGTGTTGTAGTATTGGCGATAAACATCAATTGCTGGCACCTTGTTTGCCCATACATTGGGGTAAAAACCGCGATGTATGATTTCGAAATCATCAAGCGATCGGTCATCCTGGTTCAATTCTGCTATCGAAAAAGGCAGGAGCGTCAATATGGCGGTTCTTCCCGCAAGTGATTGGGTCACCTTTTGCGATATTTGCAGATTGTTGCTTCCTGTCAACACGATGCTGGCATGAGGGTTAGCATCAACAACTACCTGAACAGAATTGAGTATTTCGGGCATACGTTGCACTTCATCGATAATGAGGCCATTACTGTAGCGTTCTATAAACCCTTTGCGATTCAATTCCATTTCGCTGACGATTGTTTCATCTTCGAGATTCACATAGTGGTAATCAGGAAACACCATTCGGCACAATGTCGTTTTTCCTGATTGACGCGGACCCGTGACCGTGACTACGCGAAAAAGCCTTTTCAATCGCAATAATTCTTGTGATAAAATTCTGTTATACATAGTGATAGGTCATCTATTGACAAAAGTAAAGTAGTACTTTATTTTTGGCAAAGTTAATATCCTTTTGGAAAACACACAAGAAATCAGGCATTTATTTTTTCCGTTCTGTCCGTTTCGTCCGCGCGCACGTGTTCAAACAACATTTACAACGTTGAACAACTAAAACAACTGTTTTTTGTGTTGTTTAATATAGTTTGTTGTTGTTCAAGTAGTTTGAGAAATTGGTCTGTCCGTTTCGTCCCGCGCGTGTGTGCGGATGCTAATTCCTAATCATTTTGTATTATTTGCAGAAAAAGTGTAAAAATATTTGTTAGTTTTGAAAGCTTTTGTTAGATTTGCGACGCAAAGCAGTGGGTTTGCCCCTTTGCTGAAAATGACATTTCACTAATAATAACTTAAAACGATAGAAGCAATGAAAACAACAAGACAAACAATCGCAAGGGTGCTGACGGTGATTGCCCTCGCATTTACTGTGAGCGTCAGCGCCAATGCCCAGCTTGGCGGCCTGGTGGATAAGGCCAAGAAGGCCGGCAAGGGAGTTATCGAAGGCAAGTCGGCAACCACTATCGCCCAAGAGAGTGCCCAGGACCAGATGCTCCAGCAAGAAATCGAGAAAGAGCGGAAAAAAGAACTGACTGCACGCAAGAAGGCCCGCGAGGCAGACGAGAAGAAAGCGCAGGCCGAGGCTGGACAGACCGGTGTGTTGCCCGAAGCCAACCCGTCAAATGGTGAGTTTGATTTCTACTTGGACACTGGCCGTCGTCTGGGTTTGTATAACAAGAAGGACAAGTCTTTCAAGATGTTCGGCAAGAAAGACGGGAAATGGATTATCAGTTATGTATTGACCTTCAAAGATGATGGTAAGGTGATGAATACCGACGGCTCGGTAGCCGGAATCATCAATAAGGACGGCTCGATGTACAGTGGCAGGACAAGAAACATTTCCATCGATGAGAAAGGTTTCGTGAGATGGAAAGGCGAGAAAGTGGGGTATGTCAACAATATCAGTGAGGTGTATGTTGGTACCTACTACTTTGCTTATTCCGACGAAGTGGTTGACCCAAAGATTTCGGCTTTCATCGTATTCTGCGCCGCATTGGGTGAGCAGGACGTAGAGAAGTTGATGTACAGTTCCAATGGCGAGAAAGCGTCTCCCGGTCAGTTGAATGCGTCGTTGCACAATGCAGCCCTCAGCACGGTGAAGAAACAGGTGCCTGGAGCCCTCGATGCTGTCATCGTCAGTGACGAGTGGACAGTGATGCATGACGGGCTGGGCAATATCACCCACCGCATGGCCTACGGCTACTACATGCTTCCAGAGGGCGACAAGAAGCGTGCCTATCACTACTGCTGGCGACAGAACTATCTTGGTGGCGGCAAGTACGATTCGCTTCAGGCCTCAGGCCCCGGTGACCAAGAGCCGTTCTTGGTGAAATAATCCTTGCCAATGCGGCCCTCGCGCAGCAAGGCATAACGTTTAACGTGTGGCATCCGCGCTCATCAGCAGTGCGGATGCCTCAGTTTCATCAGACGAGTCAGCCGTTTGACAGGAAGCGTGCGGGTGCCCCGGAATGGTCAGTTGTTTTTTAAAAAAGTTGTTTTAGTTGTTGTTTTGTTGCGGTGGTTGTCTGTTTTTATTACTTTTGTGTATTGAACAAGATTTAGTATATATGAAAAAGATTATTTCCACAGTATTTGTTGCCCTTATGGGCTTGTTGTCGGGCTTGGCGTGGGCTGCTCCTGCCGATGCTGCTCAAGGCAATGACGAGATCATTCTCCACGCCTGGTCGTGGTCGTTCAACACCATCAGGGAGCACCTGCCCGAAATCAAGGCTGCGGGCTACACGATCGTGCAGACATCGCCCATCAACGAGTGCGTCGTGGGCGAGGATGGCGGCCGCCAGTTGTTCGGGCACGGCAAGTGGTATTACCACTATCAGCCGACCGACTGGACCATCGGCAACTACCAGTTGGGCACGCGCGACGAGTTCAAAGCGATGTGCGACGAAGCCACCCGTCTGGGTTTGCGTGTCATCGTGGATGTGCTGCCCAATCACACCGTCATTGACCGCACACAAATCAACGCGCGACTGGACAGCGCCGTGCATGGCCGCGAGAACCTGTTCCACGCCAACGGCCTGTGGCCCATCAAGGACTACAGCGACCGCTACCAGTGCACAACGGGTGAGATGGGCACCCTGCCCGACGTGAACACCGAGAACCCCGACTTCCAGTATTACTATATGCAGTATGTCAACGACGTGCTGGCCTGCGGCGCACGCGGATTCCGCTACGACACGGCCAAGCACATCGGCCTGCCTAATGAAATGCGCGACCCCAAGTCGCCCGAGAACGACTTCTGGGACGTCGCCATGGGCCGTAAGGCCGTGAAGGGCCTAAGGTTGGCTGTGCCTCGCGAGGAACTTTTCATCTATGGCGAGGTGCTGCAGGACCGCAACGTGCCCGAGCAAGGCTATGCCGAATATATGGACTTGACGGCCAGTAACTATGGCTGGGTGCTGCGCAATGTGCTCAACAAGCATGATGCCCGCGCCGACAACCTGCTCACCTGGCACCACTCGGTGGATCCCGCCCACCTGGTGACCTGGGTGGAGTCGCATGACACCTATTGCAACGACCACGCTTCGGCCGGCATGAGCGACGAACTCATCCGCCTGGGATGGGTCTTCCTGACCGCCCGCAAGTATGGCACGCCGCTGTTCTACTCCCGCCCTCACGGCAGCACCCGCGAGAACTACTGGGGTGACAACGAAATCGGCAAGGTGGGTAATGATGAGTTCAAGCACCCCGTGGTGAAGGCCGTCAACGAGTTCCGCCACCGCAACATCAACCAGCCCGAGAACATCGTCTATAGCGACAACGGCAAGCAAATCATCGTCGAGCGCGGCAGCAAGGCCGCCGTGGTCATCAACCTTGACGAGCAGCCCGCACAGGTGGCTATTCCCGTGACACTGGGCAACGGCAAGTACCGCGACGCGGTGACCAAGCAACGCCTGCAGGTCAAGAAAGGCGTCCTCAAGGCCACCCTGGCCCCGATGACCGCCTACGTTATCTACAAATAACTTGCTACTCTGGGTTTAGAAGACAAGAAAGACAAGAAGGACAACGAATAAAGAATTGTCCTTCTTGCCTTTTTTGTTGTATAATACTGAATCCTACAATTCCATAGGGAACTCGACGGGGTGCCGTTTGCTGTAGCGGGTCCAGAAGGCGGTGCGGGCCTGCATGGTGAGCATGATGGCTTCGTCTTCGTCAAAGCCGCGTACTTTGGCATAACTGCGGGCGATGAGTTCGATGAAGCGCTTGGGTCCCCACAGGCGGCACAGGGCGGCGCAACCGTCCTTCATATTGACCTTGCCGAAGCGCATGCGGTTGATGTCCACCACGGTGAAATGGTACCCCTCGTCATCCTTGTCCCACAGGATGTTGCCCGGAGAATAGTCCAGATGCAGCACCTCGCGGTCGTGCATCATAGCGGTGAAACGGCCTAAAGCCTCGGCCATTTCCTCATAGGTGCCCTCCCGGGCATCACCGAACTCGTAGAGCATGTGACGCAGCGGCGACTGCACACTGATGAAGTAACTCAGGCCCAACAGACCACATCGGCGTTGCTCAATGTAGGCGATGGGCTCGGGTGTGCTGATGCCACGCTCAAGCAGGCGGGCAGGGTAGATGAAGGCGCGCAGCCCCTTAGGCTTGCGGATGCCTAAAGAATACACCACACGATTGACGGCATGAGTGACACAGTAACGCTTGGCGTTGACCAGCGTACCGTCGGGGGCCTCGATGACCCTCAACTGGTTGCGCTTGTCATAGATGACCTCGCCCAGGTGCTCGAAGTCCTCGGGTAGCCGCTCCAGCCATTCGCGCAGGTGTTCATATTTGGGGTTGATGTGCATGCTTGTCGTCTATAGAGTTCTCGGAGATCTCGGAGATCTCAGAGGGCTCGGAAATCTCAGAGTTTTTTGGAACCGAGTTGGTGGAGGACTGTCGTCAGGCGCTCGACGTGGTTACCGCGCACGATGACGTGGTGGTTGCCGATGCTGCGCTCCAGGAAGTAGTCCAGGGGCTCGTCGAGGCGCAGGTGCAACTGGGTGCGGCACATGTTGGGGTTGGTGGTGCAATGCAGCAGGCGTGCGTGGCTGATGAAGTAACGCTCCATCCCCTTGCCGCCGCACTTGACCACGGTCATGTCCATCGGGTCGAAAATGCCCTCGACGGCGACGCCGCTCAACGACTCGTAGTGGTCGCGCACGATGTAGCGGTCGGTCATCGCGGGAGCGATGGTGCAGTGGGCAAATACCATCTCGTGGGCTGCATTGTCCAGAATCTTGGAAGGGTTGGCCATGAAGGTCATCTCGCCCGTTGCGGCCTGTACGGCAAGCATGGTGAGCAGCGTCTGCTCGTCACCCTCGCAGCCGGCAGGGATACCCTCCTGGTTGAGCAACGCCAGCGCCACGCAACCTGTGGTGCGGGTCGTGGGAATCAGGTCAAAGCAGTTGAGGGTGAAGGCATCCAGGCGGTAACGCTCCACGATGCCCTTGACCGAGCGGTAGAGGCGCATCGCCTTAACGACCTCGTCGCGCGAGGGCTCTTTCACACCAACGGCCTTGGTGATGAACTCGTCGGTGATGGCCTGCACCTCGTCGTCGGTGACGGCCTCGTAGCCCTTGACCACCTCGTCGAGGGGCACATCGACCATTTCCACGCCCCAGCGCTCACGCAGGGCCTCATAGTCCACGCCACTGGCGATAAGCCATCCCGATGGGTGACCGATAACGCCCACACGCTTGCCCTGCAATTGGGCGATGGTATCGTAGGCAACGGCATAATCGTCGATGCCCTGCATGATGAAACCCGTGGGGCCGTGCAGCACGCGTCCGTTGCGGTCCGTCTGGCGCATCCACGACAGGATTTCGAGCGAGGCGGCCAGCGAATTTTTCAGGCCGTCGGCAATGAGCACGACATAGGGCGGGAGGCGGTCGATGTTGGCCTTGACCATCTCTTCTACGCCACCGCTGCCCACGAGCACCATCGTGGCGCCCTCAGGCAAAGTGCCTTCCAACTCCTCGGGGAAGATGTAGCGCACGTGATATTTCGAGCCGATGGCATCAAGCAGTTCGTGATGGTCGGTGAAAATCGACTCGCGGCTGGCCAGCGAGGATGCGAATGTGATCAGATTCAGTTTCATCATGTCTAATGAGTTGCTTAGAATTTATAGCGTATGCCGGCCAGGGCAATACCCTGTTCGCCGACACCAAACTCGGCGAAACCGCGCACATGATTATTGCCGGCTTCAACACCAATAAGTGATGCCTGGAAGTTGAACATCAGGTCACTGGCCGTCGTATTATCATCAAGTTTTTTACCGTTTTCATAGTCCTCAAAGTCGAAATAGGCGTATGTTACACCCGCTGCCAACTTAGAGTAGAGGCCCCAGTTGTTCTTGCGCAGCCAGTTGAACTTCACCGACGGCATGAAAGAAAAGTATGATTTGGTGTGATGAGAAGTCTTGATTTTGTTCTCAAAAGCATCCTCATTGTTGGTGGTAAACACGGCAACGGCACCCACGCCAATCAGCGGACTGGTGTGATAAAAGTATTCAAGTGAGATGGGACCAAAGAATTTGTTGTTATCGTGGGTCTCACCGAACATGGCAGCAATGACATCGGTATAAATGTCAACCCATACCGAATTGGGCACTGTACCATAGGTAATGCCGACCTCGTGACGGGTTTCCATCTCGTCTTGGGCCTGGGCAGGAAAACACGCAAAAACACTGACAGCCAATGCGGCCAATAAAAACTTCATCTTCATATTCTTCATTTATAATTAATAGGTTTAGTTTCGAATCAAATTCGGCTGCAAAAGTAATAAATACTTTACAGTTGGCAACGGCCACAACACCGTTTTGTGGCTGAAGCATTGCCCCCAGGGGCTATACGTGCCCAATTTAGAGGCATACTGTTTCACACAGAGCCCATGTCATATCGTTGAGGGCAAGGCATTCCAGTCGGGTGAGCGCTTGAGTCGTTGAGCGGTCTTCCCAAGGTGCAAGGATAAGCAGGTTGCCTCGTGAACAGGCTTCAATGAATTGGCCGCCGGGCTTGGTGAACGGGGTGAAACTTGTGGGTGAGAGGAAGATGAGCGGCAGGTCGGCATCCAGAGCGGCTCTCATGACCGCTTTTTCTCCCGGACTGATTGAGGGGGATACCAGCACGGCCCCATTGCGGGCCTCCTCAAGGTAGTGCGCCACAACTGTGTCGATTTCTTGTTGGTCTAAGCGGCGCGAGCATTGCACCTGACGTTTCACGGGATGGTTGAGCAGGAAACGGTTGCCAATGGCTGCATAATTCTGCCCAGCGACATTCAATCCGAACTGCACTCTGAACAGGTCGGGGTGCTCACGTTTGGCCAACAGGCGGCGCGGATTGTCGGCCAGGTAGTTGAGCCAGCGATCGAGTTGGCCTTCCCGGAGCAGGAGCCTGTCGTTATATCCGCTGGCGAACAGCAGGCCGTGCTCCCGATCGTAACTTGAGCGTGGGGGATGAGGCCGTGCGGATGGTTGCTGCACTGCCACAACAGGCGGGACATCAACCCCCAACACGATGCGGCGGAAATCCTTGTTGCAGCCGGCTTTGAAGCCTGCTATGGCCTGCCCCAGGTGTTTGTCCATCTTTTCTTTCACGAAGAGGATGCCGTGCAGGTGGTCAGGCATCATCTGCATGGCAAGGACTTGGATTTCGGGGTGTCGGTCCGCTATCGCATAGAAGTTGCGTTGTATTGCCGTCCCCAGTTCGTTCAATATTATGCGGGGCTCGTCGTTGCTGCCTTTTGGGGCATCGCTTCTCCCTGCCAGCGACCCGAATAATGGCCGTCGCCCCTCGGTGACCAGGGTGATGAGATAGATGCAGCGCCCTTGATAGTCATGGTCGATGCAGCGGCGATGCATCGATGGCTTGCGCTCGCCAGCGAATGCCCGCTGCTTCTCAAACGTGGCTCTATCCATTTTATCTCTCGGGTCTTGTGTCGTGTGTGTTGTGGCATTGCCACAACATACGGGACGGGTGGGACATACTGGGCGGGTTACTGGTCTTGTGGGTCTCGCTGGGGGTTGAGGGCTGCCTCGACGTCGGCAAGGGCGGCGGCAGCGGCGTTCTGGTACTGGTCCAGGGTGCGGGACTTGCGGATGGCCTTGAACAACTTGTGGGCTGTGCCGGGCAGGAAGGTCTGCCAGATGTCCTGCAGGTGACGCACGAGTTGGGCTTCACCGCCGTTGAGTTGCTCGGTGTAGCCGTCGACGAGCAGGTCATGGAAGCGGCGATAGTCGTCTGGGGTGGCGCCGGGGGCCAGCATGCCGGGGTTGGCGGCAAGGCCGCTGCCCACCATCACTGCGGCGAGGGTGGGGTAGCGCTGGATGGTATTTTCGATGTCCTCGACGGTGCGCAGGCTGCCGTTGTAGATGACGGGCCAGGGCGATGCGGCCAGCAGGGCCTCAAACTGCCCGATGTCCAAGTCGCCCTTGTACTGCTGCTTGCCCGTGCGGGGATGCACGGCAATGTTCACGGGCTTGATGATGTCCAGCAGGGGCAGGATGTCGCGCCACTGGTCGTTGCGGTCCCATCCCAGCCGCATCTTGGCGCTCCACTGCACGCCGTCGACGGTGGCGAGGGCCTGGAAGAGCGCCTCGGCCAGGTCGGGATAGGCGAGCATGCCCGAGCCCTTGCGGTGCAGGGCGATGGGCGGGAACGGGCAGCCTAGGTTGATGTCGATGCGGGTGTAGCCCATCTGCTTGAGGGCATCGACCATCATCAGGGCATGGTCGGGCTGGCAGGCGAGAATCTGGGGGATGAGCGTGGTGCCCGCGTTGCGCTCGGGGTCCACGTCGCGCAGGTCCTTGCGCCTGACCTCGCCATGCTCCACGCGCATGAAGGGCGCATAATAGGCGTCCACGCCGCCAAACACATCGTGTTGCGCTATGCGCCACACGTTATCGGTCACACCTTGCAGCGGAGCCGCAAGCACTGGTATCTGGATGTTGTCGTTCATATTCATTATGGTTTGATGGCGGTGTACCGGCCGCCGGTGATTGTCTGGATTGAAAGCCGCTGGAACAGCAGGTCATAGGCCGACGTGCTCTGGTTGTCGTTGCAGTCCTCGTGAAGGAAGGCGATGTCGCCGCCCGTGACGGCAATCATCGTGGAATAGGCCGAGTAATTCCCGGTCACCTGGTAGCGCTGCCAGTCCCATGAGAAGTCGGAGGGCTCGTCATAGTCGTTGCCGTCGAGCAGTGCCTTATAGTAGATGCTCACACGCTGGCGGCCCTTGCCGCGAGGCACCGACTGCAGTGCCAGATGGACGCGACGGCCGTCGCTGGTGCGCTGGGCCGGCACGATGAGCAGTTCGCCGTTGCAGGAGCAGTCCTCGCTGCAGGTGCCCCATTCGGGGTCATTGCTCACAGCCATCTCGCCCCATGAGCCTGTGGCGTAATCATAGATGTTGAACAGCCGGCCGCTGGTGCCCGTCTGCTTGGAGCGGCAACTGAGGAGCACATTGCCGTCGGGCAGTTCCTCGACCTTGGCCTCGTCGCCCCAGGGTGCGGTTGTCGGTCGTGCCGACGGGCCGCCCAAGGCCTGCCACGACAGGCCGAAGTCATCACTGTAGAGCACGAGGCACCCTGTGCCCATCGGCCCGTCGACGGCAGAGTAGAGGCGGTAATGGCTACCCTGCCTGATGCGGCTGCTCTGGCAGATGCGTCCGCTGGAGAAGAACAGGGCATTCACCTCGGGACAGCCGTCAAAGATGCCGTAGATGTCACCGGTCACGTCGTCGCCCGTCCAGGTCTTGCCGTCGTCATCGCTGAGGTAACGGCCCACGCGCAGCGGCTCCTGCAGCGAGGAGTTGAGGAAGCCCTGCCGGCCCGAGGCACACATGATGAGCACCCGGCCCGTCTCGCGGTCCACGACCGCTGCCGCGTCGCCGTGGCTGTCGTGGAATCCCGGATGTTGCGCGTCGCCGTCGGCAATCATGATGACTCCGTTCCAGGTCTTGCCGCCATCGTTGCTGAGGCGCCCCACGATGTCGATGCCGTGGTTGCCGCCGATGTCGTAGTCGCTGCCGTGGCGGTCGTCGCCGATGGCCAGCAGCCGTCCGTCAAGCAGTTGCACGATGGCCGGAATGCGGAAATAACGGCAGGCAGCCACATCGGTGTCGAACACCACCGTCTGGGCGGTGCTGCTGAGCACGAAGGCCAAACAGGCCGCGAGCATGAGGGCTATGTGACGGATTCTCGCCATATCGTGATGAGATATAGCACAAAGGTAGTCAATTTTCATGAGATGCCCGAAATAGGCCGCCAAAAAACCAAAAAAGGGAAAAAAGTGCGTTTTTAACAAATATTTTTGCGTACGTATGCATGCAATCAAGAAATGCCCTTATATTTGCGGCACCAAAATAACCAACTTTAATTATGAAAGTTATCATTGTCGGCGCAGATGCCATCGGAGCCCACTTGGCAGAACTGTTTTCCAAGATTAAACAGAATATCATCATCATTGATGAGGACGAGTCGAAATTGGAGCGCATCGCCGCTTATTGCGACCTGTTGACCATCAAATCCTCGGCCAACACCCCCATCAAATCGTTCAGGGATGCAGGAGTGAACACTGCCGACCTCTTTATCTCGGTGATGCGAGATGAGAATCTGAACCTGAGCCTGTGCGTACTGGCCAGGTCGATGGGTGCCAAGCAGACCGTTGCCCGTGTCGAGAATGCCGAGTTCACCGACGTCCACATCACCAATGCCTTCAAGCGTGCCGGCATCTCATCGATTATCTATCCCGACGACCTGGCGGCACAGGAAATCATCGCCGGCCTGGAACTCTCGTGGGTGCGGCAACGGTGGAATGTGCATGGCGGGGCACTCACGATGCTCGGCATCAAGTTGAGAGAGGAATGCGAGATTCTCAATCGTCCGCTCAAGGACGTGTGCCAACTAGGCTGCCCCTACCATGTGGTGGCCATCAAGCGCGGCAACAGCACCATCATTCCCACGGGCAATGACATGATGCTCAGCCAGGACTATGTCTACTTCATGACAACCAGGGACTATGTGCCCGAGATGAGGAGAGTAACGGGCAAAGAGCACTATCCCGATGTGAAGAATATCATCATCGTGGGCGGTGGCAAAACCGCTGTCAGGGTGGTCAACAACCTGCCACGGGGGATGAAGGCCAAAATCTTTGAGACCAGCACGGCACGTTGTGAAGAACTGAATGCAGTCATCGACACCAGCCGCGTGATGGTCATCAACGCCGACGGACGTTCGGTGGCCAACCTGCTCGAGGAAAACGTCAGGAGCACCCAGGCGCTGTTGGCGTTGACCGGCAATTCCGAGGCCAATATCCTGACCTGTATGACGGCCCAGGAACTCGGGGTGAGCAAGACCGTTGCGATGGTCGAGAACATGGACTACATGAACATTGCAGGCAATTCCGACATCGGCACCGTGATTAACAAGCAGGCCCTGACGGCCAGTTACATCTACCAGATGCTGCTGAACGGCGATGTGCGCAACATCCGCAACCTGCTGATGGTCAATGCCGACATCGCCGAGTTCAATGCCCACAAGGGTTCGCGCATCACCTCCAAGCGGGTGTGTGAACTCAATCTGCCCAAGTCGGTGGAACTGGGCGGACTGGTGCGCGGCGGTGTGGGCATGCTGATTAACGGCAGCACCCAGATCCAGCCGGGCGATAACGTCGTGGTCTTCTGCCAGGATACCAACATCAGTCAAATCGAGAAATACTTCATTTGAGCGATGATAAATTTCAAACTCATAGCCAAGATTTTGGGCACCCTGCTGTTCCTCGAGGCGATGTTCATGGCGGTGTGCCTGATCGTCTCCCTGTGTTATCAGGAGGGCGACATGGTACCCCTCGCTGTCACAGTGGGGGCCACGCTGCTGGCGGCACTGGTGCTCTGGCTGCTGGGGCGCGGGGCGACCAACGCCCTGGGCCGCCGCGATGCCTATCTGCTCGTGACCATCGTGTGGATAGCCTTTGCGGCCTTCGGTTCGATACCCTTCCTCATGGGGGGCTACATCAAGGGCATCGCTGATGCCTTCTTCGAGACCATGTCGGGCTTGACGACTACGGGAGCGACAGTCATCGACCATGTGGAAGGCATGCCGCACGGAGTGCTGTTGTGGCGTTCGCTGACCCAGTGGATTGGCGGTTTGGGTATCGTGTTCTTCACCATCGCCGTGCTGCCCTCGTTTGTCGGCGGTTCAATCAAGGTGTTTGCCGCCGAGGCCACGGGTCCCGTGCAGTCCAAACTGCAGCCGCGCCTGACGATGAGCGCCAAGTCGCTGTGGGGCGTGTACCTTGTGCTCACGGCCGCCTGTGCCCTCTTGTTTTACATCTTCGGCATGGGCGGATTTGATGCCGTGAACTATGCCATGACCATCACCGCTACCGGTGGCTTTGCGACTCACGACGCGAGCACGGGCTACTTCAACAATGCCGCAATCGACTATACCGCCATCATTTTCATGTTCGTTTCGGGTATCAGTTTCGCCATGCTGTATGCCGCGTTTTTCAAGATGAGGATCAAGCGTCTGCTCAAGAACGCGGAGTTCCGCTTCTACTCGGCGCTGATTGTGTTGTCGACGGTCGTGATCGTGTATTTCCTGTTGCAGTATAACCATTATTCGGTCGGGGACGCCATCAGGTGCGCGCTGTTCCAGGTGGTGTCGTTTATCACCACGACGGGCATGTTCAACGAGGACGCCGCCCAGTGGCACCACATCACCTGGGTGATACTGAGCCTGTGTATGTTCTTCGGCGGTTGTGCCGGCAGCACCGCCGGCGGTTTCAAGTGTGCCCGTGGTGTCATTGCGCTGAAGATCATGCGCAACGAGATACTCCACAGGATTCATCCCAAAGCCATCTTGCCGGTCAAGGTCAACGACTCGACCATCAACTCGTCGGGCCAGATTACGTTGATTGCCTTCCTGCTGGTCTTCATCCTGCTCTGCTTCTTCGCCTACTTCGTCATGATTCTTGCCGGGGTCGACAGCACCAACTCGTTTACCATTGCCCTGAGTTGTGCCAGCAACGTGGGGCCCACCCTGGGTCTCGAAATCGGCCCGACCATGTCGTGGAGCGTGTTGCCGATGATGGTCAAGTGGATTCTCTCGGCTCTGATGCTGATGGGAAGGCTTGAAATCTTCACTGTGCTGGTCATCTTCACGCCCGCATTTTGGAAGAATAACTGATGAGAAAAAACTTTTTTCGGAAAAAATTTGGTCAGTTGGGGAAATGGTTATACCTTTGCAGTCGCTTTTAGGGAAATGGCGGGATAGCTCAGTTGGTTAGAGCGTCGGATTCATAACCCGGAGGTCCTGAGTTCAATTCTCAGTCCCGCTACATTCAAGGGGTCGCACCTGTTGGTGCGGCCCCTTGAAGTTTAGAGTTTAGGGTTTAGAGTTTAGAGAGCATCCGCGTTGGTGCTTGCTTTGCTTGCATAACTGTTGCGCAGGCCGCTAATCAAGCGGGAAGTCTCAAAGAAAAGGGGCTTGACCGCCTCTAAATCATCTTTAGTGAGATAAGACAACTCTACAGCAATCTGCAATTGACAATAAGTTTCCAGTAAAGAACCGTAGGAAATCTCAAGAAAGTGGATTTTCTCTTTGTTTGATATACGTCCAGTTCCCTCGGCGATATTTGACGGCACAGAAATCACAGACCTCCTCAGTTGGCTGCTGAGGGCATACTGCTCAAATTGTGGGAACTTGGCCACGAGCCGATAGACGTCAATCGCCAGTTCCTTGGCTTTTTGCCATGCCGATAACCTCTCAAACTGATAAGTTTCCATATCTCAAAACGATTAACTATAGTTTGTATTCTCAAAATAGTAGTCCGTACTCTCTAAACTCTAAACCCAAAGTAGTAGTCCGTACTCTCTAAACTCTAAACCCTAAACTCAAAGTAAAAGTCCGTCATCTCTAAACTCTAAACCCTAAACTCAAAGTAAAAGTCCGTCATCTCTAAACTCTAAACCCTAAACTCTAAACTGTAATATTGTGCCTGGCACAATATTACATGTACAGTTTCTTGTTCTCGAAGTCCACTTCGCGGTCGAGGAGGGTGACGAAGTCGTCGAGCACTTCGCGGTCGATGTCGCCCAGGGTGTACTCGTTCTCGGCGTCTTCGCGGATGAGGGAAATCCATTCGCGGCGTGCGGTGACGTAGTCCTGGTGGATGCGTTGCACGGCCTCTTCGGTGAGTTCGTCGATGCCGTAATAGTCGAGGATGATGCGGTAACTCCACGACCACCTCAACTCGTTGTAGTTGTTGTGGATTTCCTTGAATCGGGCGTTGACGGCGTCGATGGTGTCGAGGCGTCCGGCAATGATGTCGTCGATGATGCGCTCCTCGGCACTCTGCGGCATGAGCAGTCCCATGAGGTCGATCCAGTTGCCCTCGCCATCGGTCGAGACAGGAGGCACGGGTTTGTGGCGCTTGAGCACGGCGCCCATGTAGATGCGCAGTGCCATGTCATAGTACTTGATGCCCTTGTGCAGGAAAGGCGCCTTGATGACATACTCGTGGTAGTTGTAGGTGCTCACGTTGTCGCCGCTGGCGGCACGCAGCCTCTCGAGAATCTTCTTTCCCCTGAGCACCTCGCTGATGGTGAATGGGCTGAGCCAGTCAAAATTGACGGCGCTGCGGTGCTCGCCCTTGTAGCGCTTGTCGCGCTTGGGCCACTTGCGGATGTCGCGGTACAGGCCCACTGTGGCGAAGTTGCGGCCCGGCTTCAGGTACATCGTGTCGCCATAGGCAATCAGGTAGGAGAAGGGCAGGTCGCGCGTGTCGGGGTGGTACATCAGTTTGCCGAACAGCACGCTGAAGGCGCCGATGTTGGCCGGCAGCAGCAGGTAGGCCCCGCTGGCGGTCTTGCAGCCGCGTTCCAGTGCGCCGTGGTGCATGGGCCCCATCTTGTAGGCGTGGTTGCTGAAGTTGGTCGCCGAGCCGGCGTTGTAGAACGAGAACATCGCGCCGATGAGCAACGAACTCTTGTGGTGGCTCACCGTGAAGGGGCCACAGAAGGCG
Source organism: uncultured Prevotellaceae bacterium (assembly GCA_900320245.1). Taxonomy (GTDB): domain Bacteria; phylum Bacteroidota; class Bacteroidia; order Bacteroidales; family Muribaculaceae; genus Sodaliphilus. The sequence continues at coordinate 93,121 of ONRP01000010.1, read as the reverse complement.
GCGCAGGCCTCGCCGTTGGACATGTAACTGTTGGCGAAGAAGACGCTGCTGGCTGCCGTGAAGCCGTTCTCGAGGTGGCAGGACTCGCCCACGAAGCAGTCGGTGAGTTTCACGCTGCCATACAGGTGCGAGCCGCCGCCGATGATGGTGTTCTCGCAGATGACGCCCGTGCGGATGATGATGGGATTCTCCATCGAACTGCTGATGGTGCAGTTGTTGAGTCTCGACACACCGCAGATCTGGCAGCCGTCATCGATGATGGCGTTGGTGATGACACCGGTGTTGACCACACGAACGTGGTTGCCGATGGTGCTGCAGGAGGGACGTGACTTCTCGACCGAATCGGCCACCATGCGCTTGATGGCGTCCATCATCGGCTTGTTGTCGCCATGCTTGACCATCAGGGCTGCCAACTGGCTGTTGAGTTCACTGAGCAGCAGCAGGTTGCCGTCGCCCACCTCGTTGAGCACGGCGATGGTGTGTCCTTGACCGTAGTTGGGGGTGCCCTTGGTGTCGATGGTGCTCACGTTGGAGATGTAGCAGCCGTCGCCCACGGTCACGTTGTTCATGTAGTTGCCGATATTCTCGATGAGGCAGCCGTCGCCGATGGTCACGTTGCGCAACGTGGCGTTGTAGATGCCGCAGTTCTTGACAAAGCCGTCGGTAATCTCGACCGTGCCCTGCCCGTTGCCCAGGCGCGCCCAGCCGTAGAACTGCACGCGGTGGCAGCGGCTGGCGTCAAAGTCGGCAGTCACCATAATGTCGTTCCAGTCCTGCGCCCAGCAGTCTTTATTCTTCAAAGCCTCGATTTGTTGTTCCGTGAGATGGAGGTATTCTTTCATAAGTTTTTATCAGGTTATTCTTGATTAAATGTGGCGGCAAAGGTAGTACTTTTGGCAGGCACAAAACAACAATCCCTATCATTTTAAGATTTGATAGGGATTGTAAATGAATTTTTCGAATAATTGCTGAATGTCAGTCCAGACAGTGGACGAGCAGGTCGGCCTTGCCGTTGTCGACCAGGTGGATGACGAGTTCGCCGAACAGCGTGTTCTGCCATGCGAACCAGGCGCGGGTATAGTGCGTGGGGTCGTCCTTGTGGAACGACTCGTGCATGAATCCCGTGCCCGCATCGGTGGTCAGCAACTGGCGCATGCACCAGGCTATTTCCTCGTCGTTGTCGGCGGTGAAGGCCTTCATCATGATGCTCATCGGCCAGATGAGGTTATAGGCCGTGTGGGCGCCGCCGATGCCCTCGCATGCCTTGCCCTTGAAGAAACAGGGGTTGTCCTCGCTCCAGACAAAGCGCCGCGTGTTGCGGTAGATGGGGTCGTCCATGGGCACATCGCCCAAGTAGCCCATAGCCAGCAGGCTGGGCACGTTGGCGTCGTCGGCCAGCACGCGTCCTCCCCAACCGTCCACCTCGTAGGCGTAGATTTTACCGTACTTGGGATGGTCAACCACGGCATACTTGTGCAGGGCGTCCTCTACCTCCTGGGCCAGGTCGCGGCATTGTTCTGCCAGCAGATATTCATGGTTGACCTTCTGGAGAATCTCGCCCGCCTTGCGCAGCGAACTGACGGCCATGAAGTTGCTGGGCACGAGGAAGGGCAGTACCGTGGCGTCGTCGCTGGGACGGAAACACGACACGATGAGTCCCACGGGATTGACGGGAGGTCCCCAGCCATACCATGTGAGCGACGACTTGGCGTCGATGTCGCGCCGCATGAACTTGTAGGGGCCCTTGTCGCCGTTCTTGCGCTGCTGCTCCTTGAAGGTGCGCAGCACCGCCTGCATCGCCTCGACCCACAGGTCGCCGAAGATGCTGTCGTCGCCCGTCACCAACCAGTACTCATAGGCCAGGCGGATGGGGTAGCACAGCGAGTCAATCTCGTATTTGCGCTCGTGCAGTTCGGGCTTCATGTCGGTGAGGTCGTTCTCCCACTGGCTCCCCGTGGGCCCGTCGTTGAAGGCGTTGGCATAGGGGTCGAGCACGATACACTTCAACTGCCGCAGGATGACGCCACGCAGCATGTGCCGCAGCCGTTCGTCCTGGTTGGCGTACTTGACGTAGGGCCACACTTGAGCCCCGCTGTCGCGCAGCCACATCGCGTGGATGTCGCCGGTGTAGACAAAGGTGTCGTCGTCGCCGTTCTCGTCAAGGCGGTAGTGCACCGTGCTGTCGAGCGTGTTGGGGAAGCAGTTCTCAAACATCCACGCCAGACGCGGGTTGCCTTGAATCTGCCTGAGTACCTCTTGGATGCGCCGCTCGATGACGGCGCTCATGAAGAGGCGTTCCTCGACCGGTGGCCGCTTGGTCACATAGATTGCTGTGGCATCGCTCACCATCGTGGTGTAGCGCTCATGCACGTCGGCGGCAGCGGGCAGCACGGCCGCCACCGCCACCAAAGTCAATATCAGGTGTCTCAGTTTCATATGATTTAGAACATGTCAGATACCCACTCCTGAGAACAGATGAACCATAGGATTATTTCTCAATGAATCACATGGCCGTGTACCGTAGAGCGGATAATTAATCAGTGTATTGGCAAAGGTAAATGAAATGTCAATTGTTAGCAAAAGATTTCTTCGTTTTTTTCGGCAAAATGTGAAAAAATCATTCTTTTTTTACTCGCTTTGCTTGCTATTGTGTTGGAGTTGCACTATCTTTGCCCTTGCAACCAAATTGTATTTGGGGAGATGAGATTGAAAAGAATACTTCTGATTCTGCTGGCGTGTTTCGCGTTGGAAGTTTCGGCACAGCCCACACAGCAGAAAACCGAGTGGGAATGGTACCTCGACGAGGTGGTTGACGGTGAGTTTGTGGGCCGCAACGACTTTGAGTACTACTACACACCCAGCGCCAGTGACATGGAGCAGCAGCGCAACAAGGGTGAGGTGACCTATTTCCTGAACAGCCCCGTGGGCTTGAGTGCCAAGAAGACATGCAGCCTGATTGACCGCATTATGGCCAGTTATGACGACATCAAGGCTATGGGCACCTGGACCGATGCCAATACCATCTACTGGAAAGAGTTCCGTTACGAGAACAACAAGTTCCGCTTCAATGTCAAGCGCGAGGCGCTCGACGACGGCACTTACTATGTGAGTGTGGTAGAGACGGCAGGCTACTACAAGTCGCTGGGCAAGAAGGACAAAAAAGATGAACAGGAGGCCGACGCCAAGGCTCCGAAAGCCAAGGAGAAAAAGTCGACCCGCCACAGTACCCGCAGTCGCCGCCAGGTCACCCTGGACGACGAGGACGACAATGCCGACGTGGAGGCTGCAGCAGATGACGAGCCCGGCGACAAGCCGGTCGTGACCGAGCAGGAACGCCGCCGCGCCGCCCGCCAGAGCGACGAGGAGCGCCGCCAGCAGGAGCGACTGGCCAAGCGCCGCGCCCAGGAGGAGCAGAAGGCTCAGCAGAAGGCTCAGAAAGAGGCCGAAAAGCAGCGCAAGGCCGAGGAGAAGAAGCAGAAGGCCGAGGAAAAGAAGCAGAAGGCCGAGGAAAAACGCCTCAAGCAGCAGGAAGAGAAACAACGCCGGGAGCAACAGCGGCAGGAACGGGAGCAGGCACGCCGCGACAAGCGCGACAACGCCACCCGCCAGGCTGCCGCCGCCCAAGCGGCCCAGAGCAAGTACCACTATGACGACGTGGCCCTGTGGCTCAGTGAGAAATATGACTTCACGCAGACGCGTGGTGACGGCACGTCGTGTGAGATGTACTCCACCGCCGTCAAGGATGTGGAGATGGCAAAACTGGCCATCAAGAACGCCCTCAAGGGCAGCAATGCCCGCATGGCGGTGCCCTGGCGCCTGAACAGCGACACCGGAGCGGTCGAGACCGGATACACGGTCGACGGGCACGTGTTGGTGTTTGCCGTCGGCAAGAATGGCGAGGGTAACATCACCATCAACGTGACCGAGGTCAGCAGCGAGGAGTTTGAAAACTTCAAGCAGGGCCTGAATGAATGACGACATCACAACAGAACAGACTGAAACAAACAATATCAACTCATAAAATATAAAGAAGCGATGAAAAAGTTATTCTATTCTTTATTATTGACCGTCTTAGCCCTCGGCAGTATGGGCTGCCCCAGGGGCGGCAATCCCAACAAGGCCTTGCCTGACAACGTCGACTATGACGTGCCCGAGGTGGCCGACGTGGTGATGTATCAGGTGAATCCGCGTGTGTTCGCGCCTTCCAACTCCTTCCAGGCCATCACGGCACGCCTCGACTCTATCGAGGACCTGGGAGTGAACATGCTGTGGATCATGCCCATCTATCCCATCGGCGAGGAGAAGAGCAAGAATTCGCCCTATTCGGTGCGCGACTACAAGGCCGTGGCTCCCGAGTATGGCACTATCGATGACCTGCGCACCCTGGTCACCTCGTGCCACCAGCGCGGCATGGGCGTGATACTCGACTGGGTGGCCAACCACACCGCATGGGACAACGCATGGGTCACCGAGCATCCCGACTGGTACACCCACGACTCGGTGGGCAACATCATTTATCCGCCCGGCACCGACTGGACCGACGTGGCCGACCTGAATTATAACAACCGCGAGATGCGCGACGCGATGATTGACGCGATGCGCTTCTGGGTCGACAGCGTGGGCATCGACGGTTTCCGCTGTGATGTCGCCGACCAGGTGCCCTCCGACTTCTGGAGCGAGTGCATCAGCACACTGCGTGAAGCGGCCAAGGGCCGTCACCTGATTATGCTGGCCGAGGGGGCCAACCCCGAGAACTTCTCAGCCGGTTTCGACCTGAACTATGCCTGGGAATTCATGGGCGCCATCGCCGAGGTCATGAAGGGCGAGGCCAAGGTGGGCAAACTCATCGACGTGGACAAGAACGAGTACAAGGACTTGGGAAGCGGAAAGTACAAGTTGCGCTTCACCACCAACCATGACGAAGCGACCAAGGCTTCACCCATCAAACTCTATGGCGGCGAGCGCGCCTCGATGGCGGCGTTCGTGGCCACCACGATGCTGCACGGCGGCATGCTGGTCTACGGCTCGCAGGAAGTGGGCTATCCCGAAACCATCAACTTCTTCCACTATGTGCCGGTGAACTGGAATGCCAACCCCGAACTGCGTGAGGAGTACAAAAAACTCATCGCGATCTACAACATGCACCCGGCCCTGCGCTCCAGCGGCAAGGTCATCGCGTTTGAGGATGCCGGTAACAGCGTGCTGTGTGTGGAGCGTGTCCTCAACAACGACAATGTGCTGGTACTGGTCAACGTGCGCAACGAGGTGCGCTCTATCGATGTGCCTCCGATGTGGACTACCCACTCAGTCACCAACCTGCTGACCGGGGAGCAATCGAACCTCGGCAAGAGCATCAGCCTGCAGCCCTACCAGTACATACTGTTCGGCAACAAGTAAAGTGCATCCTTTGATGCTCGCAACGCTCGCAGTTTAGAGTTTAAAGGTTAGAGTTTAGAGAGGCATCCGCCTTTGATGCTCGCTGCGCTCGCGGTTTAGAGTTTAAAGGTTAGAGTTTAGAGAGGCATCCGCCTTTGATGCTCGCTGCGCTCGCAGTTTAGGGTTTAAAGGTTAGAGTTTAAGAGGCATCCGCCTTTGATGCTCGCTGCGCTCGCGGTTTAGAGTTTAAAGGTTAGAGTTTAGAGTGGCATCATTAACAGGTGCCATCAGTAGGGACGGTTCTTTTGACTGGCCAAAGCGAAGCCATCAAAAAGAACCGTCCCTACTGATGATGCACCAACCCGTCCGCGCACGGGCTAAAAGGAAGGCAAAAAAGACAAAAAGGACTATGATTGTTGCGCACTGGGCTGCGCACTATGGTTTTTACTATAATGTTATGCTTGATGGATGTTATGTTGTTGATTGTTAGTGTTTTAATGGGCTGATTTCGTTTGTGGGAAGTGTTTCTAGAATAGTGATAAAATGTCCCTAAATCTTAAATAATGTTAAACAAAGGCATTTTCTTGTTCGAAAATTATGTTTTATAACATCTTTAGCATTATCTTTGCAGCCGATTTTTCATCATAAGCAAAAAATCGTTGCCGTGAGGCATGGGGTTTTTTTGTGAATAAGGTTAAGATTTAGTTTTAAGGTTTATGTTAATGGTATTAGAGGTTAATTAGATTTTTTTCAAAATGATCCGCGGCGTGAGTCGGGGATTTTTTTTATACAAAGGTGACCGTTTGTGGTGGTTTTTTGAAGGAAAAGTATTATCTTTGCCTTTTCTTGATATTAACCCAACCTCTAATAATTATGACATTATGATGAAAAGATTTCTACTTGCCGTGATGGCTTCATTGATGTTGTTGCCGGTGCTGGCCGCCGAGGGCGACGGAAATAACGCTATTTTCACCAAGCCCAAGTTCAGCGGTTTTGCCATGGCGTCCTACCAGGCGACGTTCCAGGATGGCGGTAACAGCAACTCGTTTGACCTGAGGCTTGTCAGGGCAGCGTTCGAGGGACGCATCCTCAACGATTTCTACTACAAGATTCAAGGACAGATTAACGGCAACCCCTCCACGATGGGCAGCAGCCCGCGCCTGGTGGACTACTTCATGGAGTGGCAGAAGTTTGACTTCTTCCGTGTGAAGTTGGGCCAGTTCAAGCGTCCGTTCACCTACGAGAACCCGATGAACCCGATTGACCAGGGCTTTATGGGCTATTCGCAGCCCGTGAGCAAGTTGGCGGGCTTCAGCGACCGCTCGGGTATGCATGCCAGCAACGGCCGCGACATCGGTCTGCAATTCCAGGGCGATTTCCTCAAGAACAGCAGCGGTCGCAACCTGCTGCACTACCAGGTGGGCGTGTTCAACGGCCAGGGTATCAACGTCAAGGACGTGGATGAGCGCAAGGACATCATCGGCGGTGCTTGGGTCATGCCCATCGCTGGTATGCGCCTTGGCGCCTTCGGCTGGGAGGGCTCCTATGCCCGCAAGAGCGGCGGCCAGACGGTGAGCCTGCGCCAGCACCGCTATGCCATCAGTGCCGAGTACAAGAAGGGTGACCTGCAGTTGCGCACCGAGTATATCCACTCGACGGGCCGCGGCTTTGCCACGACCTACCAGAAGGCTGCCGACGCCAGCGACCTCACCATCAAGACCTATGTCGACAAGAACGGCAACGAAGTGGCCAACGACAAGAGTGACGGTGTGTATGCTCTCGCCATCGTGCCGGTTGTCAAGGACAAACTGATGGCCAAGGCCCGCTATGACCTCTACCGTCCCACCGCGTCGAGCGTGGCTGCCAAGACCAACTATGAGGTGGGTCTGAACTACCGCTTCTGCAAATACCTCGAGGTGCAGACCGAGTACTGCTTTACCCACGACCGCGCACTGGCCGATCCCGACTACAGCAGCGTGTTCGTGCAGGTGAGCATCCGCTACTGATCGGACCGACTTGACATGCTGGACCGACTGGATGGTTGCAGATGTCCACCAACAACTGAAAACTAATAACTAATAGTACAATAACATGACACTCATTATGATTTTGCAACTCTGCATCGTTCTTGCAGCGTTGTGGCTGGGCTCCCGATACGGCAGCCTGGCGCTGGGAGCCATCTCGGGCATCGGCCTTGCCATCCTGGTGTTTGGCTTCGGCATGAAACCGGGCACACCGCCCACCGATGTGATTTACATCATTATTGCTGCTGTCACCTGCGCCGGCATCATGCAGGCCTCGGGCGGTATGGACTGGCTGATTCAGTTGGCCGAGAAGATGCTGCGCAAGCATCCCGACCGCATCACCTTCCTGGCCCCCCTGTGCACGTTCTTCCTGACGGTGCTCGTCGGCACGGGCCACGTGGTTTATACGCTCATGCCCATCATCTGCGACATCGCCATCAAGAAGGGCATCCGTCCCGAGCGCCCCTGCGGTATCGCCAGCATTGCGTCACAGATTGGTATCACCTGTTCGCCCATTGCGGCAGCCGTTGTGGCGTTCATCACCATCAGCGGCGCTAACGGCTACGACATCACCATCCCCAAGGTGCTCATGGTGACCATCCCCGCCTGCTTGCTGGGTATCGTGATTGCCTCGGTTGCTTCCTACAAGCGTGGCAAGGACCTGGACAAGGACCCCGAGTTCCAGAAGAAACTCGCCGACCCCGCCCAGCGCGAGTACATCTACGGCAGCACTGCCACCACGCTCGACAAGAAGATTGCTCCCGAGAGCAAGCGTGCCGTCTACATCTTCTTTGGCGCACTGCTGGTCATCGTGTTCTTCGCCATCTTCCAGGACCTGTTGCCCTCCTATGATACCGTCAAGGCCGTAGACAGCGATGCTACCGTCGAACTCATCGGCTCGCGTGTGACCATCACCGCCGACCAGTTGGCCAAGATGGGCATTACTGTTGAAGGCCTGACCAAGACGCACCCCACACCGTTGAAGATGAACCTTGTCATCCAGATTGTGATGATTACCGCTGCGGCGCTGATGATTATCTTCTGCAAGGCGTCGCCCAAGAAAGCCATTGCCGGTCCCGTTTGGCAGAGCGGTATGGTCGCTGTAGTCGCCATCTACGGTATTGCCTGGCTTGCCGACACCTATTTCGCCAACTATCTGGGCGAAATACAAAATATGCTAGCCGGACTGGTTGAGCAATACCCGTGGTCGATCGCATTCGCCTTCTTCCTCGTGTCGGTGCTCGTCAACTCACAGGGTGCTGTGGTTGTCGCCATGCTGCCGCTGGCCTACAAATTGGGCATCGACGGCTGGATTCTGCTGGGTGTATTGCCCTCGGTCTATGGTTACTTCTTCATCCCCAACTATCCCTCGGATATCGCCACGGTGAACTTCGACCGCACGGGCACTACCGTCATCGGCAAGTACCTGTTGAACCACTCGTTCATGATGCCTGGCCTGGTGCACACCGTTGTCGCCTGTATCGCCGGCTACCTCATCGCCTTCCTCTACCACACGATGGGCTGGATTTAAAGCGATATTAACTGAATATCCTGACATAACTGATTGCGCGAGCCACACAAGTCCGTGCAATCAGTTTTTAGGACATCGGTAGGTCGATTGTGGCATTGGCATGACTGTTGCTGTGTTTAATGGAATGATATGGATTAAAAAAGATGTATCAATGATGAAACGATTATTGTATGTATGCCTCATGGCTGTGGTGATGATGCCGTTGACGGGCTGTAAGGAGAATTACTCGGTGGGCGAGAAAGTGGGTAACCTGATTGAGTTCACCAAGAAAGGTGTTATCTGGGACTCCTGGGAGGGGCGCATGAACCTGACCCAGACGGGCATGAACACCAGTGGAGACCCGTTCCAGTTCTCGTTTGACAACGACCGCAACGACCAGGACTCACTTGTCCAACTGCTCTACCAGGCCCAGATCGAGGGATGGAAGGTGAAACTCAAGTACCACGAGGTGTGGGGCTTCAAGAACGTCTTCAATAACCGTGGCGAGACCGACTACTTCATCGATGACGTGGAGATACTTGACAAGGACTTTGCCAACCCGCTCCGCAATATGGGCGGCAATCAAGGCCATGTGGTGGATACCGTTTGGGTTGTCGTCGACAAGGCCGAGATGCTTAAACACATGAAGTAGTAGTAACGGCATCGAACCATGACGAAAAACGGCTTGCCTGATGCGAATCAGTCACATCAGGCGGGCCGTTATCGTTGTTGTAAGGGCGCGTTAAGGGGTTAATCGTCGACGATGACGCGGGTGACGATGGGCCTGCCGTTCTCATCAATCAGGGGAGTCAGGCCCGCCCCATTGCCATATACGACAAACAGATAGTTCACACCGGTTTCGGTGTCGACAATCACATCTGCTTCACGGCAGATGCCTTTCATTTCCTTTTCTCTCCAGACAAATCGTTTTGGTTGCTTTGCCATAATCTAAATCAGTTTGATGCCCAAAGATAGCACAATATTCCCGAAAAACACCTATCTTTGGCCATATTATGGATAAAAACAGGATTTGATATGGAATTGCGAGAGTTTATCGAGAGTTATCGCGAGGCGTTCGGCGAGAATGCCCAGTTGCCGTTGCTGTTCGGCTACAGTGACACGCCCGTGGCCGATACGGCCAAGATTGGCGGTTGCTTTTTCAAGGGCCTGCAGGCAGCGCGCGAGGGCACGCCTGTGGCATTGAGTGCCGAGGTCATCGGCTGCGGGGGCGGCAAACTCTACACGGGTTTCAGTGACATGCCTGAGCGGGTGCCCAATTTCGTTTCGCTTACCGAGAAATACAAGCGCACACCCGAGATGGTTGCCGACTATGTCAAGAGCCTGGAAATGCCCCGTGCCGTCAAGCCGTACCTGAACTTTGTCAGGGCCGACCAGGCCGCATCGCTTGACGGGTTTGAGGGCGTGATGTTCTATGCCACGCCCGACGCGCTGTCGGGGCTGTGCGGATGGGCTTTCTATGACAGCAATGAACCCGATGCCGTGGTGGCGCGTTTCGGCTCGGGCTGCAGCACGGTGGTGTCGATGGCCGTCGTCGAGAATGCCCGCCGGGGGCACCGTTGCTTCCTGGGGCTGTTCGACCCGTCGGTGAGGCCCTGGGTGGGCAAGGACGAATTGAGTCTTACCGTGCCGATGTGCCGATTCAGGGTGATGCTGGACACGATGCGCGAGTGTTTCCTGTTTGGCTCGCACGCGTGGGAGCGCATCAAGGCCCGCATGTAAAACATGTTATAGAATGTGAATTGCCCCGTCATCGTTTTGGTTGTGGGCAATTTTCTGTATATTTGCACACACTTTATGAACCAAATAATATGAAACGCTATTTCTTCTTTTTGTTTGTTCTGACGGCGTTGTCGTTGAGCGGACAGGGATTCTTTTCCCCGCCGGTCGACTCACCCGAAATTTCCAAGGACGGAGCCGTGACCTTTAAAGTCAAGGCCGCGGGAGCCGATACCGTGCGGCTGATTATCGACACGCGTGTTGACACGCTGATGAAGCACACCGGCAACGAGACGTGGAGCATCACCCTGCGCGACCTGGAGCCCGACCTGTATATGTATTATTATATGGTGGACGGCATGAAGGTGCTCGACAACGAGAATGCCCACACGCTGCGCGACGTCAAGAGCGTGATGAACACCTTTGTGCTCGACCCCAAGGGCGACTGCCCCATGGCGGTGCACAATGTGCCCCACGGCGAGGTCAGGGCGGTGTGGTATGACTCCCCGACGCTGAACAAGCAGCGCCGAATGATGATTTACCTGCCTCCCGGCTATGAGCAGGGGCACCAGCGCTATCCCGTGTTCTACCTCCTGCATGGTTCGGGCGGCGACGAGACGGTGTGGCTGGAACAGGGTCGTGCTGCCCAAGTGTTTGACAACCTCATCGCCGAGGGCAAGGCCGAGCCGATGATTGTCGTCATGCCCAACGGCAATGTCGACGAGCAGGCCGCGTCCAACATGAGCGCCGAGGGCAACGTGCAGCCCACCTTTGCCCACAAGAACTGGATGGACGGCACGTTTGAACAGAGTTTCAACGACATCGTGACCTGGGTGGACAAGAACTACCGCACGCGCGACAGCAAGCGTTACCGCGCCATCGCCGGCCTGTCGATGGGCGGCTACCACTCGCTCTACATCAGCGCCAACCAGCCTGCCGACTTCGCCTATGTAGGCTTGTTCTCGGCAGCCATCGGCCGCATGGACCAGGGCAAGTGCACAATCTATGACGATCTCGAGGGTAAACTCGTCACCCAGTTCAAGCAGCATCCCCGCCTGTACTGGATAGGCATCGGCACCGACGACTTCCTGTACAAGGACAATACCGCCTTCAGGCAGATGCTCGACCAGAACCGCTTGCGCTACACCTACCACGAGAGTGGGGCAGGGCACGAGTGGGCCAACTGGCGCGACTATCTGGTGATTTTCACGCAACTGCTGTTTAAGTAAACACAATCTAACTCCTAACTTCTCACTCCTAACTCATCACAGATGCTCGACTCGCTCATTGATTTTTTCGTCCAGTGGGGCTACTTCGGAGTGTTTCTGGGGTCGTTCGTGGCTGGCAGCGTCGTCCCGTTCAGCAGCGAGGCGCTGGTCGTCGCCTGTGTGGGTCCATTGCACATGGATCCCGTCATCTGCCTGTTTGTGGCGTTGGCGGGGAACGTGAGCGGCGGCATGACCTGCTACTATATCGGGCACTTGGGAAAGATTGAGTGGATTGAGAAGTATGCCCGTGTAAAAAAGGAGAAACTCGACCGGGCCCTTGCCTTTATGCATGGTCGTGGTGCGTGGATGGGTTTCTTTGCCTTCATCCCGATACTGGGGACTGCCATCAGTGTCGCCCTGGGGTATGTGCGCAGCAATGTGTGGATTGTGCTGCTGACGATGACCATCGGCAAAATGTTGCGCTATGCCGCCATCATCTGGGGGTCCCTGAAAATCATCGACCTCTTCTAACTCTTATCTCTTATCTCTTATCTCTTATCTCTTATCTCTTATCTCTTAACTATTAACTATTAACTCTTATCTCTTAACTATTAACTATTAACTCTTAACTATTAACTCTTAACTCAAATGACTCCTATCGAAATCCATAACGAACAACTGGCAGGGCGCATCATCAAGCATCTGGAGCGCCGCAACTTCAATGCCCACTACTGCGCCACAGCCGCCGAGGCCATCAGTCTTGCCCAGTCGCTCATGCCCGAGGGCAGCAGCGTCTCCTGGGGCGGCTCGCAGACCATCCGTGAGATGGGTTTGACCCACCACCTCATCAGTAGCGGCAAGTACAAGGTCATCGACCGTGACAAGGCCGAAACGCCCGAGCAGACGCGTCAATGCTACCTCGGCGCGATGGACGTGGACTACTTCCTGACCAGTGCCAATGCCATCACCCAGGACGGCGTCATCGTCAATATCGACGGCCGCGGCAATCGTGTCGCAGCCATCACCTGGGGACCGCACAACGTCATCCACCTCATCGGGATGAACAAGGTGGCGCCGACCCTCGAGGCCGCCCTGGCCCGTGCCCGCAACACCGCTGCTCCCATCAACACGGCGCGTCTGGGCTGCGACACTCCGTGCCGCCTCGACGGCGTGTGTCACAACTGCAACTCTCCGCAGTGCATCTGCAACTACGTCCACTTCACCCGCAACAGTTTTCCGGCCCATCGCCACACTGTTATCCTCATCGGCGAGAACTGGGGCTATTGAGCGTGGTGCCTCAATAAGAACTACGTTAACGACAGCATCCGCATTCCTGTGACAAAAAGGAATGCGGATGCTTTTAGATCAGCCTGGTCGGTACCAGCGGTTACTATAGCAAGTTGAAGAAAAAGTAGAGGGCGGCATAGCGCATCGGGACACCTCTGGCATAGCCGATGGTGCTGTTGCTGCTGTTCCTGACCGTCCCGTCTTGTTCGACTTTTCCCATGTAGGAGTTGCTGCTGTTGCGCACGGTGCCGTCGCTCTCAATTTTGCCGATATAGGAGTTGCTGCTGTTACGCACTTCTCCATTACTGCTGATTTTCCCGATCAAGCGGTTGCTGCTGTCGCGGATATCGCCATTGCTTTCAATTTTGCCGATGTAGGAGTTGCTGCTGTTCCTTATGGTGCCGTCGCTCTCGATTTTGCCAACCGTCGAGTTGCTGCTGTTGCGTATCGTCTGCGCATAGCCGTCTTGAGCCACAGTTGCCGCCATAAAGAGCAATAGCGCCATGGCGAACAGTTTAAGTAATGATGAATTCTTCATATCAGTTAAAAGTTTGAGTTAAAATATTCGGTTGATTGGATTTTCGGCAAATATAGCAACATTTTACTATAAAGACAAATAAAAAACCACAAAAACCACAAATTAGGTTTCCACATTCCATCGAGAAAAGGAAAACAACAAGTACAATAAACACAAGGGCATCCGCGCTAATGAAGATAATGCCGTCGCACGGGTAATTATCCAAATTTAATGTTAATTTGTTAAATTTCCCGTGCGAAGCACGGTTAAAATGGAGAGCGGATGCCGTTTTAGGCTAGAGTCATCAATGATTAACTATAACAACTGCCGACTTTTGGTTAGAACAAAGTTTTTGCCTATTTTTGCAGAGTATTAGAAACAACTTGAACAACAGAGGGAAGAGAACGCTAACAACACACGTTGTTTGTGTTGCCTGCTGGCTGTTCATGTTGTTGGATTTATCGTGTTATTTAATAGACTGACGATGGATAAGAATTTGACATTTATAGGGATTATTCCGGCGAGGTTTGCCTCGACGAGGTTTCCCGGCAAGCCGCTGGCGATGCTGGGTGGTATGACAATGATTGAGCGCGTTTACCGCCAGGTGTGCAAGGCGCTTGACCGTGTGGTGGTCGCCACCGACGACGACCGTATCATGGCGGCGGTAGAGGCCTTTGGCGGCAAGGCGGTGATGACGAGCACCGAGCACCGCAGCGGCACCGACCGCTGCCAGGAGGCTTACTTGAAAAACGGTGGCGGCGAGGATGTCATCATCAACATCCAGGGCGATGAGCCATTCATCCAGCCCGACCAGTTGCAAGCCATCATGGCCTGCTTTGACGACGAGGGAACCGATATCGCCACGCTGGTGCGCCCGTTTGATCCCAGCCGCCCGTACAGCGAACTGGAGAATCCCAATAGCGCCAAGGTCGTGCTCGACAACAAGATGCGTGCCCGTTACTTCTCGCGCTCGGTAATCCCTTTTGTACGCGGCCGTGAACGCGAGCAATGGCCTGCTCTGACACAGTATTATACCCATGTGGGCATGTATGCCTACCGTGCCAACGTATTGGCCGAAATCACCCGCTTGCCGCAGTCGTCGCTGGAACTGGCTGAGTCGCTCGAGCAACTGCGCTGGCTGCAGAACGGCTATACCATCCAGGCGGGCATCACCACCACGGCGACAATCGGCATCGACACCCCCGAGGACCTCGCCCGTGCCGAGCAATACCTGGCAAATTCCTAACTCCTAACTCCTAACTCCTAACTCCTCACCCCTAACTCCTCACTAAAATGAAGTCTTCGATTTTCACAATAACTTGCCTGTTGTTGGCACTCTGCGCTAATGCCCAGCCCGCGGGGGAACCGTGGATGGACCTGCAAGTGAACGAAATCAACCGATTGCCCGTTCACACGTCGTTTTTTGCCTATGATGACATGGTGTCGGCATTGAACCATGCGTACGGGAATTCGGGTAGATATCTGTCGCTCGATGGTGACTGGAAGTTCCAGTGGGTCGCCAACCTCGACGAGCGCCCAACCGACTTTTACCGCACCGACCTTGACGACAGCGATTGGGCAACGATGCCTGTGCCGGGAATGTGGGAATTGAACGGCTACGGCGACCCGGTGTATGTCAACATCGGCTTCCCGTGGCGCGGCAACTGGGAGAACGACCCGCCCCGCGTACCCGTGCAGGACAACCATGTGGGCACCTACCGCCGCCACATTACGCTGCCCGACGGTTGGAATTGGAAAGGCAATCAGGTCATTGCCCACTTCGGCAGTGTGACCAGCAACATCAGCCTATGGGTGAACGGCAAGTTCGCCGGCTATGCCGAAGATAGCAAACTGGCGGCTGAGTTTGACATCACGCCATATCTCAAGGAGGGGGACAACCTGCTAGCCTTCCAAGTGATGCGCTGGTGTGACGGCACCTACAGCGAGGATCAGGACTTCTGGCGTCTGTCGGGTGTGGCACGGTCGAGTTACCTTTACTGCCGTGACAAGAACTATCACATCGACGACCTGCGTGTGACCGCAGGCTTGACCGATGACCTGAAGGACGGCACATTGATGATAGTCCCGTCAATCACCGGTAAGGGCACGATGAGTTATTTCCTGCTGGATGACCAGCGTAATGAGGTGCCAATGGTAGCCGTCGGTGAAAACCGCTGGACGGTACCCGATGTTCATCAATGGAGTGCCGAGACTCCCCATCTTTACAGGCTCGTTGCCACATTCACCCCATCGGACAGAAAGTCCAAACTCGAGACCATTGTCCAGAACATCGGTTTCCGCCGCGTAGAGATTAAGGATGGCCAACTGCTTGTCAACGGCAAGGCTGTCTATATCAAGGGCGCCAACCGTCACGAGATGGACCCCGACGGCGGTTACGTCGTGTCGCGTGAGCGCATGATTGCCGACATCAAGGAGATGAAACGCATGAACATCAACGCCGTGCGCACTTGCCACTATCCCGATGACCCGATGTGGTATGACCTGTGTGACGAGTACGGCCTGTATGTCTTTGCCGAGGCCAACCAGGAGGGCCACGGTTTCCACTATGACCCCAACACGGCCCCGACCTACAAGCCCATGTTCGCCAAGCCCATCCTGGAGCGCAACCAGCACAACGTGAGCGTGCAGTTCAATCATCCCAGCGTCATCGTCTGGTCGCTGGGCAACGAGACGTGCGATGGCCCCAATTTCACGGCAGCGCGTGACTGGATACGCTCGGTTGACCCCTCGCGCCCCATCCACTGGGAGCGTGCTCAGGGCGGCGAGAACACCGACCTGATGTGCCCGATGTATGCCTCGCCCGAGTGGTGCGAGCGCTATGCAAGTAAACCCGAGAGCA
This sequence comes from uncultured Prevotellaceae bacterium, assembly GCA_900320245.1. Lineage (GTDB taxonomy): Bacteria > Bacteroidota > Bacteroidia > Bacteroidales > Muribaculaceae > Sodaliphilus. The sequence continues at coordinate 76,602 of ONRP01000010.1, read as the reverse complement.
CCAAGCCGCTCATCCTGTGCGAATACAACCACACGATGGGCAACTCGGGCGGCGGCTTGATGGAGTATTGGGATGCTGTACGCCGCTTGCCCAAGTTCCAGGGCGGCTTTGTGTGGGACTTTGTGGACCAAGGTCTGCGTGTTACCAACGAGGACGGCAAGACCTATTTCTCCTATGGCGGCGACTACAACACCCACGACCCCAGTGACAACAACTTCAACTGCAACGGCCTCGTGAGCCCTGACCGCGTGTGGAATCCGCACGCCTACGAGACCGCCTATTACTACCAGACCGTTTGGGCCGAGGACGTGGACGTGCAACAAGGCGATATCGCGGTGAGGAACGAGTTCTTCTTCCGTGACCTGAGCAACGTGAAGATGCGGTGGCAACTGCTCGTCGATGGCGAGTCGGTGCTTAACGGCGAGGAACTGAACCTTGATGTGAAACCCCAGGGTCGCCAGGTGCTGCATCTGCCCATCGCGAATACCCTTGCCGCGCTTGGCTCGAACAGCGAGGTGATGCTCAACGTCGATTTCATGCTCAAGGAGCTTGAGCCGCTCATGGAGGCTGGCCAACGCGTTGCCTACGCTCAGTTGCCTGTCCGTGAGTTCGTTCCCCAAGCAGCCCATCTGCCCAATGAGAAAACAAAACTCGATACGAAGAAGGAAACAGGCGGAGCCATTACTGTCACGGGTGAGGACTTCAGCATCAACTTTGACGGAAAGTCAGGACTGATGACGCGATATGAGGTCGGAGGTATGGATATGTTGGGCGAGGGAGGTACACTGCGGCCAAACTTCTGGCGTGCGGTAACCGACAACGACATGGGTGCCTGGATGCAGCAGAAGTTGCAGGTGTGGCGCAATCCCGTGATGAACCTGACGTCGCTGGCTATTGACAAAAAGACCTCTAACAAGTCGCAGGTGACCGTCGTCGCCCGCTACGATATGCCTGAGGTGCATGCAAGGCTCACGTTGTCCTACGAAATTCACAGCGGTGGCGTGATGTGTATCACTCAAGGCATTGCCTTTGATGACAGTTACACCGAACTGCCCGAACTGTTGCGTTTCGGCATGGTGATGGAATTGCCCTATGAGATAGAGCACAGCGAATTCTATGGCCGCGGCCCTGTTGAGAATTACGCCGACCGCCGCTACAGCCAGCGCTTGGGCATCTACCGCCAGACCGCCGACGAGCAGTTCTATCCTTACATCCGCCCGCAGGAAACGGGCACAAAGGGCGACATTCGCTGGTGGCGACAGACCAATGACGGGGCTGCCGGATTGATGATTACCGCCGACAAACCGTTTTATGCCAGCGCATTGCATTATGATATTGACATACTCGATGAAGGAGATCAGAAACACCAGCGCCATCCCTCCCAGTTGCCCAAGTCAGAATTTACCGTACTGACGCTTGACTGTGAGCACTGCGGCGTGGGTGGCATCGACAGTTGGGGCGCCCGTCCGCTGGAACAATACCGCATCCCAGCCATCGACCGCACTTGCTCCTTCACCATCACACCGATTGAATAGTTAACAGTTAAGAGTTAATAGTTAATAGTTAACAGTGAACAGTTAACAGTTGGCATCCGCATTCTGAATGGCAGAATCAGAATGCGGATGCCTCTCTAACCTCTAACCTTTAACCTCTAACCTCTAACCTTTAACCTCTAACCTTTAACCTTTAACCTCTAACCTCTAACCCTTAACCTTTAACCTCTAACCCTTAACCTGCGAGCGCAGCGAGCATGACTACTCGCTGTAGTTGTGGTCGATGACGATGGTGACTTGGGCATCGGGGACGAGGGGTTGCACCTCGGCTTTCAGTTCTTCGATGAATGCGGCATCGTCATGAATGGTAAGGTCGGGGACAATATCGATGGAAACACGCCGCTCGTCCTCAAAGTAGTAGAAGCCGTGCACCTGGGTGATGTGCTCGTGGGCGGCAAGGGCCTGCATGACGGTGTGCTGCAATTCGGCGCGTTTGTTGTCGCCTGTGGCGACAGCATACACGCCCACGGTCATGATGATGCCGTGGCGGGCAAACATTTCCTCGCTGATGCGGCGCGTCAGGCCGTGGATCTGGTGGGCGTTCATGGTGTCCATGACATTGATGTGGAGCGACCCGATTTGCACATCGGGGCCATAATTGTGGACGATGATGTCAAACACGCCATGCACCTCTTCATGTTCGCTGACTTCGCGCTTGATTTGCGAGAGCAGTTCGGGCGAAATCTTGGCACCGAGCAATTCGTTGACCGGCGAGGCGAGCATCTCGATACCGGCCTTGATAATGACCAGCGAGATGAGGGCGCCCAGAATGCCATCGAGCGAGACATTCCACAGCATCATCACACCTGCCGAGATGAGCGTCGCCAGCGTGATGATGGCATCGAACAGGGCGTCGGAGCCCGAGGCAATCAAGGCGTCGCTCTTGAGTTTCTCGCCTTGACCCTTGACATAGCGGCCCAGCACCAGTTTCACCACAATGGCCACAATGATGACGATGAGCGTCGTGGTCGTGTAAGTGGGAGTGGTTGGTTCAATGATCTTTTTTATCGACTCGATGAGTGAGGTGATACCTGCCGAGAGTACAATCACGGCGATGATGATGGCGCTGAAGTACTCGATGCGCCCGAACCCGAAGGGGTGCTTCCTGTCGGCAGGGCGTTGCGAGAGTTTGGTGCCGATGATGGTGATGACGCTCGACAGCGCGTCGCTTAGGTTGTTCATGGCATCCATCACGATGGCTACCGAACTGGCCAGCAGGCCCACAACGGCCTTGAATGCCGCCAGCAACACGTTGGCAATAATGCCAATCCAACTGGTCCTGATAATCTGTGAAGAACGATCCATATTTATTTAGGTTAAAGGTTACAGGTTACAGGTTTGCGAACAATCTTGAAATAAATAATTCGCTGATTGATAGTCTAATAAAGAAAACCGAATAGCCACAATGGAATGCGGTTTCCATTACCGGTATCATTTTTTGTTGGTTTGAGTCAACAAAATTAGGATAAAACTGTTGATTCCAACCAACAATTTCGCCACTAACGTAGCCTCAACTTAGTTGTTGGGGTTGCCAGAGGTGGAGGCCGGCGGCGGTGGCCACTTGGCGGACAAGTTCCAGCAGGGCGGGGGAGGGGTTGTAGAGGGTGATGTTGATGTTGCCGCCACTGGCGGTAATCAGCGCGTCGCCGTCGTCAATCAGGGCGCACAGGTGGCCGTGTTGCAGGGCCTCGGTCAGCCAGGCGACCAGGACTTCGGGCTCGGGATTCTTGGCCCATTCGTCGCCGCCACGATTCACCGTCAGGTCATGGTAGCAGTTCAGGCCGAGCACCACACTGGCAAACTGACGGCACAGGCGCTCATGCCGCTCGCCTGTCAAGTAATACTGCTCGACGGCGAAAAACTGGCCGCGGCTGTCCTGCGGCACCTGCCTCGGCAACAGGTCGATGACCCAATAGGGCGTCTCCAGCAACCGCTCGGTTATTTTGTCATAATGATGTTCCATAACTTTCGGCAAAGATAGCATTTTTCGCAAATGTGAAAAAAAACGGAGCCAAGTATTTGCACTGCGGCCAAAATTCAGTAATTTTGCAAATTGTATTTAAAAAAAGAGAATTACCGTGAGCGATAATAATGACAAAAAAAAGAGCGGATTTGACCGCTTCAGGGAGCGGCATCCCATCTTGATTCACTCCACATTGATTGCACTGGCGCTTGTTGCGCTGGGCTATATCTCCCTGCTGTTCATTGATGTGTTCACCTCACATGGCCAACAGGTGCAGGTGCCCGATGTGCGCAATATGCCGTTGGAGAAGGCTATCGAAATCCTCGATGATGCCGGCCTGCGCTGGGAAATCAGCGACTCGACCACTTTCTACGAGAACTACAAGCCGGGAACTGTCATCGACCAGGATCCCAAGGCTAAATCCTACATCAAGAAAATTCGTATCATCTACCTGAAAGTCAATGCGATGCATCCACCCATCATCCAGTTGCCCAAACTGGTTGAATTGCCGGGACGCCAGGGTGTGGCGATGCTCAAGGCCATGGGATTCAAGCATGTGTCGATGGATAGTGTCCCCAGTCCGATGGGTGGCATGATTCTCGAGGTTTCGGTCGATGGCCACAAAGTGGAGGCGGGCAAACCTGTCAGCGTGAACAGCCAAATCAAACTCACCGTGGGTGACGGTTCGATTGTGGACCTCAATCCCGAGCAGGTGCTGGATCCCGAAATGATGGACTCGATCGACGAGGAGAACTACCAGGAGGCTCAGGAGGACTATGAGCAGGCACTGAAGGCCGAGCAGGAGCGTAAGGAGAAAGAACGCAAGGAGCAGGCCGAGCAACAGAAAAAGGACCAGCAGAAGTCTGACAAAGACAAGAAAAAAGACCAAGACAAGAAGTCGGATAAGAAGTCTGATAAGGACAAGAAGAAGTAACCGCTTATGGCTTTGGACGACGACCTCCTGGATGCCGAACTGGAATCGGGCGGCCACGAGATTCAATACGACTATAGTGAGCCCGACTTTACTGAGGACGGGCGCGACTACTGGGAGCACTACCACTATGTGGTGGAGCCGGGGCAGGTGTTGCTGCGCATCGACAAATACCTGGTGGAGCGCATCAAGGGCACCAGCCGCAACCGCGTGCAGAACGCTGCCGAGGCGCAGTGCATCCGCGTGAACGGCCGCCCCGTCAAGAGCAACTACCGCGTGCACCCCGGCGACGTCATCAGCGTGGTGATGGACCGCCCGCGTTATGAGTGCGAAATCGTCGCCCAGGATATCCCCCTGAGCATCGTCTACGAGGACGCCAGCCTGATGGTGGTCAACAAGCCCGCCGGCATGGTGGTGCATCCCGGGCACGGCAACTTCGACGGCACCCTGGTCAATGCCCTCGCCTGGCATTTCAAGGACAACCCCGACTATGACGTCACCGACCCGCGTCTGGGTCTGGTGCACCGCATCGACAAGGACACCAGCGGCTTGCTCGTCATCGCCAAGACCCCTAATGCCAAGACATCGCTGGGCGCCCAGTTCTTCAAGAAGACCACCAAACGCCAGTACATCGCCGTGGTATGGGGCGAGATGAAACAGGAGGACGGCACCGTCACGGGCAACATTGGGCGCGACCCGCGCGACCGCGTGTTGATGAAGGTATTCCCCGACGGCGACCAGGGCAAGCACGCTGTCACCCACTGGCACACTGTTGAGAACCTGGCCCACGTGGCTGTGGTGCAGTGCCAACTGGAGACGGGCCGCACCCACCAAATCCGCGTACACATGAAGCACATCGGGCACCCGCTGTTCAACGATGCCCGCTATGGCGGCGACCAGATACTGCGCGGCAACCGCTCGTCAAGTTACGCCCAGTTCATCCACAACTGCTTCGAACTCTGTCCCCGCCAGGCCCTGCATGCCAAGACCCTTGGCTTCGTGCACCCTGAGACCGGCGAGCAGATGGACTTCGACAGCGACCTCCCCGCCGACATGGCCGCCCTCATCACCAAGTGGGAAGACTATGCCCGCAACCTCGCCACCAAGTGATCCTCGACGATACTTCAAGATAATCAGAAAACAAGAAATACAATAACAACAATTCAACCGATTGTACATCTTGTATTTCTTGTTTTCCTTTTTGGGCCAATGGCATGAAGCCGTAACTTTTGTTGTTTTCAAAGAAAAACTGCGGTTATAATCGCAAAACAACGTGAGAAATCCGCGACTATAACCGCAAAGAAGCAGGTTTACTGTAATGAGGAGGATTTGCCTTTCGGCTTAATTCTCTTTCTTTTTGGCGTCGAGATGGTAGGTGAACGAGATGCCGATGTAGTGGTGAAGCGTGTCCTGCCACTCGTTGGTCTGCTGATAGGCAGTCTGGCTGCTCCAGCGCCAGTCGTCCTGGTTGAGGATGTCATCGGCAAAGAGCCTGACGTTGCCCTTGTTCTTCAGGATTTTCCATGTGATGGAAGCGTCCCAGAGCAGGCGGTTACGGTTCATGCCACTGGAGGCATAGCCGCGCCGCATGGCCTCGGTGAGGGATGTTTCAAACACGAAGTTGCGGTAGTTGGCCTCAAACTCCATGCCGTAGTTGTTGTTCCACAGTGTGGTGTTCTGGATTGGCGACTGCGAGAAACGCAATCGGTCGGCATTGAGTTCTGCAAAAAATGATGCCTTGATCCAGTTGTGGTCAAACGACACGGTCAGTTTGTCCTTGGGGTGAACGCTTGTCTGGCGGTTCAGGATACGCTCCTCGTGGGTGGGTTGCATGGTCAGGTAACCGTAGTACCGTCCTCCCGTTACTTTGAGGTCGTTCTGCAGGCGGAAGTAGTTGCCCAAGCCGTGGTCATAGTTGAGGCTCACTTCCCACGTGCGGCTGCCGGGCACCGACTCGGGGCGGCTGGTATAGACGTTTGTCGCCGGGTAATAACTGAGCGCCGTGATGTTGCTGTGGTCTGATGTGCTGTATTTGGCGTTGAAGCCGATGGACAGTTGCCTGCTGGGTATCACGGCCTTATAGGCAAACTGAAATTCGTTGGTGTGGCTGTCCTTCAGGCCAGGATTACCCTCGATAATGAACAGCGGGTCGCTCAAGTCATGGTAGCCGATGGTCTGGAGCAGTTCGGGTTGCACGGTCTTGTAACTGTAATTCAACTCCAGGTTCATGCCGCTGTTCATCTTCCATGAGAGCCTGAACGACGGCTCAATCTTGAAATTGTTCCTCACGGCTGTCGTGTCAAGCAAGGCTCGGGTGTAGTCCTGATGCTCGCGGTTCCAATTCAAGACCGCACTGGGCAGCAGTTGTACCTGGCCGATGTTGAATGTCGAGCCGGCGGTGACGGTATGGCCCGTGCTGTGGTAGCGGTTGTTGAATGAGTTGGCGGCATCAGCCATGCCGTTGGTGGTGAATTCACGGTCTGTCCGAATGTTGTTATAGTCCAATTGATAGTCCATAGTGAGCATCCACTGCTTGGTGAGCCAGTGCTGATAGGTCATGCTGCTGCCAACCCCGAACTTTGATGAAGGCTCGATGGCATACTGGCTGAGCGTTGGTGCGAAGTCGCTCTGATAGTCGGTGATGGCGCGGTCGGTCCACTGCTTGCTCTTGCTGTCGCTATAGTTCAGCCTTCCGGCAATTTTGAGGGAGCCGTTTTTGATAAAATGCGTCCAGTCACCTGTAGCGATAAGTTTGGTTTCGTGTCCACGGCTCAGTGTGTTCACCTGTTGATTGATAGTGGGAACGTAGCCGTTGCCTGAATCGACCGACTGATCCGTCTCACGTCGGTTGACGGAGCGGTTGTTGTCGTATTCGAGTTGCGCCCACAGGAAAAACGTGTTGGTCGTGTCGGGTCTCCATCGCATCATGCCCAGGATTGTCGGGTTCAATGAGTGACTGCGGTCAAAGCCTGTGGTCTTGTTATAACTCTGGGCCTCACCGGGGAAGTAATTCTCGGTTTCGATGCCCGAATTTTTCCATCGGTCATCATGTGCCAGTCCTCCACTGATGCTGTAATAACTCTTCAGGGTCTTATCGCCCTGCTCGCGGCCCCAGTTGTGCTGATAACCGCCCGAGATGCCTTGCTCTTGGCCATAGCCGTAACCTGAACTCAACGTATATTGGCCTTGGTATCGTCTGTGTCGTTTGGCCACATTATTGGCGTCACCGAACACCATGACCGGGTCATTCTTGGAGAGGCGGTTCATCTGGACATCGGCCTCGTAGTGGTCGCGGGTCCTGTAGCCTGCCGAGGCGTCGCCATACCAGCGGTCGAGGAATCCCGGCTTGATGGTCAGGTCCAGCACCATGTCCTCGCTGCCGTCGTCATTGCCGGTGTGCTCCTTGAGTTCCGAGGCTTTGTTGTAGGCTTTGATGTTCTGCACGGCCTCGGCAGGCAGTTGGCTCACCAGGTCGTTGCCGCCAAAGAGGCTCTCGCCGTCCATCGTCAGGCGGATTGGCTTGCCGTTCCACCAGAGTTTGCCGTTGGCATCCGTCTCGACGCCAGGCAGTTGCTTGATGAGTTCGTCAAGGCGGGCGCCTTCTTGCAGTCTGAAGGCCGACGGGTTGAACACGATGGTGTCGCCGTGCATCGTGAAGCGTTTTGCTTGCCCCGTGACCTCGACCATCTGCAGCATCTGTGAGGACATCTTCAACTCGATGGTGCCGATGTCGAGCGTATCCTTGCGGCTGTCAGTCAGCGCCATGACATTTTTCTTCTTATTGTAATAGCCCAGCATGGACACCTCCAATTCTACACGTCCATCGGTATAGAACGTAAATCGGCCAAGCGAGTCGGCAATCACAGTGCTACCCGAATAACTGGTTTCATTGATTTGCTTCAAGAACTGTACCGTTGCGCCAGGTAAGGTCTCACGGGTGTCGGTGTCGATGACGCGACCGCTGATAATATCGGCTTGAGCGAAAAAAATATTGAAAACCAGTAAGATAATTGTAATTAAGTATTTCACAATAGGGTATAGTTATGGCCGTTTCATGCATTATTCTACATGAAACAGTAGGTTAAACTTTAATCAACTTTAGTCAACTTTAATCTGGATTCCAAGAGTGGATACTCTTGGTTTTGTTCTCGAGCAGGTCGACCATGCTCTCGAGGAAGAGGAGTTCGTTTTCCTTGAGTTTTTTCTTATCCTTGAGTTGCTTATAGACCGATGCCAGTTGCTGCATGGCGATTTTCAGGTCCATTTGGTCGAGGCCCTCGGTATCCTTGCACAGTTCGTAGATCTTAGACAGGTAGAGGTGGCGGTCGCCCGGCTGTTGCACCTTTTCGACATAGAAGAGCAGTTTCTTCATCCAGTCCTTTGCATTGCCATGGCTTGAGGAGGAAGAGGTCGAGGAGGAAAAAGAGAAGGAATGGCTCTGGCCATCAGATAAATCCGACAGCGCACCTTTGGCCTTTTCCATGGCGGCCTGATACTTCTCCATACCTTGCTGGTACTCCTCCATACCCGCCTGGAATTGTTCCATAAATTTATCGTAGTCATCGGTGTTGATCACCATAGAACTGATCCTGTGGCCATCAGTTACTTTGGCCTTAACGGGAGCATAGGTGGTGATGAGGCGTCCGCTGATGCTGTCGTCGAGATGGCTCCATTCCAGCGTATAGGTCGTGCGGTGCTGCTTGTCGTCGGGGGCGACAAAGCCCACGGTGTAGCAGTGGTCACAGGCCAGACCCACAACGATGGTTTGCTCGGGGCTGTAATAGAGCCTGTAGCCCTGGAAACTTCCGTCGTCGTTGTCGTTCCACCACAGGGTGTAGACGTCTGCGTTGCTGTTGCCATTGAGTTGCTCATAGGCCTTTTTGGCGTTGTTGATCAGTTCCATGTCCTCGCTGCCGATGGTGAACTTGTACACGTCGAGTTGTCCTTCCTTGACTCCGGTCTCAGGGTCGGAATAGATGGTATGCATCTGGCTGACGTCCTTGTCACTGAAAGGGAAGGAAACGGCGCTGATGATGTCGTCGAAAGCCTCTTTCAGGCGGTCCTCATAGACGTTGGCACCTGCCCTTACAGGCACGAGCAGTGCGATAAGCGTCGCGATGGTGATAGGAAAGGTTGTTTTCATAATGCAGGGATATTGGTGGTGGGTTGGTTGTTTAATTCGTTTTCTAACTCTTGCTCGATGTCGATGAGCACGATGCTGCCGTCCTCGTCTTGCACTGCACGGAATCCGTTGGCTTCGAGGTCAATGATGAAGGCGCGGCGCTTCAGGTCGGCGAGTTCGCGTTGCAGTCGCTCGTTCTCACGGGCCAGTTTGGCATTTTCGGCTTGCAGGCGGCGGGTGGATTTGGGAACGGGACGGGCAGGACGGACGGGACGGGCAGGACTGATTGGAGTGACTTCTGCCAGTTGCTGTGGTTGCGATTCTGCTTCCACTGCCACTGGTGTGGCGATGGTGTCCGCTTTCTGGGCGATGGCAGGAGGCGTTTCGGGCACAGTGACGGTGGTTGACGGGCGGTGCAGCACGACGGTTGCCACGATGGCTGCGGTGATGCAGGCTGCGGCGGCGATGCCCCACCAGCGGCGTCCCACGAGACGTGTCAACGATGGGCGAGGCTGTTCCACGGGCACGAGGTCGCCCTCCATGCCGCGGTCGAAATACCCGAACATCAGGCGGTAGTTCTCCCACTCCCGGGGCACCTCGTGGGTGCGGAAGTAGTCGCCCAGCGCGGCCTCTTCCTCAACTGTGGTGAGGCCGTCCATGAACTTGTCGAGCAAGTCGCTGATTTGTTGCTGTGAATACCGTTTCATCGTTTTTCTCGTTCTCGTTGTTGACGTATCTCTTCAAGCAGTTGCCGTCGTGCTCTGGCCAGCAGTGTGCTTACGCTCGTTTCCTTGACACCCAGCAGTGTGGCTATTTGGCTATTGCTTCGATGTTCCACCTGCCGCAGGTGCAGCACGGCGTGTTGGGTGGGCGGCAAGTCCCTGATGCGCTGCCGGAGCCATTGCTCCTCCTCGCGCTGCACCATGAGATCGAGCGGCGAGGGGGCGGTGGGTCCCGCTTTGAGCCGCTCGTCGATGGGCAGCGGTGGCTTGCGGCGCAGGTGATTCAGGGTCAGGTGGCGGGCAATCATCACGGCATAGCCGTCGGGGTTGCTCAGCCGAGGGTCGTCACGCATTTGCCACAGCCTGATCATCGTCTCCTGGGCGATGTCTTGGGCTATGTCGGCATCGGCACCCGCCTTGGCGGATGCTTCAAGGGCAATGGCCCTCAACCGTGATGCTTGTTGTTCAAATGCGTCTGTCTTCATTAATTGTTATCAACGTGTTGACATCTATATAACACACCAACCCCCGTTTTTTGAACAAGAAACCCCGGTTTTTTGATATTTTTAACGGTATGAGACACGCAAGGTAACTGTTCAGCCATTTTCCTCACGCTAAGGCGCTAAGAGTTTTATATTTAATACGTTACGTAATTTGTTTTTGATATGTCAGACGAAATGAAATGCTTCAATCCATCAAAAAGTTTCCCTGTCGGGACTATGATAATTGTCTGAAATTCAAAAAACTTAGCGTCTTTGCGACTTAGCGTGATATCTGGTGACGGGTGTTTTGGCTGAATAGTTACAGACGCAAGAGGGCCGATGGTATCGTGGTCTTGCCCTGATTCCTGTACTGGCCCCTGTCCATAACAAAGACCGGCATCAGACTATCGTTCAGTCTGATGCCGGTCAATGATTTTATGGTACACTTTGTTATTTTTGGGAAAGGGTAGCGAGCATCTCGACCAAGATGTCGATGGCTTCGTTGGCGCGCTCTATCGGGCTCTGGATGGATCCCGAGAAACATTGCGGCTCCTCGGTGATCATCAGGAACCACACGACTACGGTTTGCGTGCCGTCGTCCTCGTCGGTCTCGATCGAACGAACGAGTGCATAGTCGTCTTTCACCAGTTTCTGGTCTACCTGATATCCGTCGCTCTTTTTCATGTACTCCCAATTGTCAGCGGCCATCTGCAACTGATTTTTCATCGGGCCCTCATCATTGTAAGAGACATCGAAACGGATCTCATCATCTTCAGTCGTTATGTTCACCCATTCATCACCATAATAGGACACCTCCCAGTCGGCAGGGTAGTTGATGGTGAATTTCTCGTTCTCGAAGGTTTTAAAGTCGGCCGCAGCCGCACTGAGGCTAACCGTCAAAGCCATCAGTGAAATCATCAATATTTTCTTCATAACAAATAGTTTTTTTATGAGTTTGCACAAAGGTAGGCATTTTTTTGCTAAACATTAATTTTTTGTTCTCTTTTATTTCTCATTAAAACTTTCCTCAGACTTGCACTCATGTTGAGGGCTTCGCCCTCGAAGATAGGCTGCGGCTCAACAATGCTCAATCAAAAAAATGATTTTTTGTTTGGCATTGTGTTCGCCTTGCAGTATCGTTGACGTCTACGTCGTCGAAATTAGGCTGCAGTTCGGAAATGCTCAAATAAATTTGGCATTTCACTCACTTTGCACTAATTTTGTAGGTTAAAGAATAATGAACGAACAATGAGGGGCGGAAACGCGTCTCCATAAAATCACTCAAATCGCTATGTTAGAGAACGAGAACATACCCATTCCGATGGAGTATCAGGACATCTGTCCGATTCCTGACAAGGACTTCCAGACAGCAATGACTATCCTGGTCCAAGAGCCTGGTTTCCAGAAAATTGTGAGCATGGTGCTACCCAACTACAAGTACTCGCAGTTGAAGAACGTGTTGCTGGGACTGAAGTCCAAGCATGAGTTCCAGGTCAAGGTGATGAGGCCGCTGATGGAAGGCATGATGGCCAAGACAGGAACCACCCTCACCACTAGCGGTGCCGAGAACCTGGACAAGGAGATGCCTTACACCTTCGTGACTAACCACCGCGACATCGTGCTGGACTCGGCACAGTTGAGTTACCTGCTGCTCAAGGGCGGACGCGACACGTGCGAAATCGCCATTGGCAACAACCTGCTCATCTATGACTGGATTACCAAACTGGTGCGCCTGAACAAGAGTTTCCTGGTGAAGCGCAACCTGGGTCGCATCCAGACGCTGGCCGCTGCCGTGCAACTGTCGGGTTACATGCACTTTGCCCTGGAGCAGAAGCGCGCCTCGTTGTGGATTGCCCAACGCGAGGGCCGTTGCAAGGACAGCAACGACCGCACGCAGGAGAGCCTGATCAAGATGCTGGCCTACGGCAACCGCGACAAGCCCTTCATCGAGAGCCTCAAGGAACTGAACATCGCTCCTATCTCGATCAGTTACGAGTATGACCCCAACGATTACCTCAAGGCCAAGGAATTCCTGTGCAAGAGCAAGAACCCCAACTGGCGCAAGGATCCTGACGATGACCTGACCAGCATGAAGACGGGCATCACCGGCCACAAGGGCGAGGTGCACTATGCCTTCACGCCGTGCATCAACGAGGAACTCGACAAGATTCCCGAGGGTCTGGACAAATTCCTCGAGGTGGCCCGCGTGTGCGCCATCATCGACCATGCCATCCACCAGAATTACAAAATCTTCAAGACCAACTACATCGCTCACGACATCCTGTTCGACGACAAGCATTTTGCCGATCAGTACACCCCCGAGGATCGTGAGGCCTTCGAGCAGTATCTCTCAGCACAGATTGACAAGACCGAGGGCTTGAAACTGAGCGAGGCCGACCGCTTCTACATGTACAACAAGATGTTGCAGATGTACAGCAACCCGCTCTCCAACTATTTGGAAGCCACCAAGTAATGAAAGTCAACTGGGTCGGGCTCATCATCATGGCGCTGGTGTGCATCGCCATGGATGTCTTCATCAGCCGGCGTCTGAAGCGTCGGGGCTACCGTTGGGCCATGTGGTTCAATGTGCTGCTGGCGCTGCTGTCGGCGGGCTTGGTCATCTCTATCGGCCTGTTGCCGATGTCGCGTGCAACGACCACCAACAGCACGTTCGTCACCTGCCAGTACATGCTTTACACCTTCTTTGCCATCATTGTACCCAAGGCATTGGGTATGGTGGTCTATGGCATTGGGCGGTGGTTCAAGCGCCGCTGGGCCGCGGGATGCGCCTTCGCTGTGGCGGCCCTGGTGTTCGGTGTGATGTGGTGGGGCGCCCTCATCACGCCCTCGACGCTCGAGGTGCGTGAGGTGGAGTTGGAGTTCGACCGCTTGCCCGACGCCTTCGACGGCTACCGCATCGTGCAGTGGAGCGATGCCCATCTGGGCACCTACAACGGCCACACCGCCATCGTCGAGAACCAGATCAACACCATCAACAGCCTGCATCCTGACATGATCTGTTTCACGGGCGACCTGGTGAGCCGCGAGACCAACGAGGCCGAGCCCTACCGTGAAATCCTGTCGAGGCTGCATGCCCCCGATGGCGTCTTCTCGGTGCTGGGCAACCACGACTATGACAATTATGTGAAGTGGGATGATGAAAACGACAAAGTGGCCGACCGCAAGGCCCTGTGCGACCTGCAGACCGGCATCGGCTGGCGGCTGCTCAACGACGATTATGTCCTCATCAAGCGCGATAGCGCCCAGATAGTGCTTATCGGCACCGAGAACTACGGCGACAGGGTGGGGGAGAAACGCGGCAGCCTGGTCAAGGCCTATAGCGGACTGAAAGACGGCAATTTCAAGATACAGTTGCAGCACAACCCCTATGCCTGGCGTGCCAACACGCTGACCAACAGCAACATCGACTTGATGCTCGCGGGGCACACACATGCCTGGCAGATTATGCTCACGCTGGGCAATTGGCGCTGGTCGCCGGCCTCGTGGCATTATCCCGAGTGGGGTGGGGCCTACAACGAAGGCGACCGCTGGCTCTATGTCAACATCGGCACGGGTATGGTCGGCCCGCCCATGCGCATCGGCGCCACGCCCGAAATCACTGTCATCACGCTCAAGAAAAAGGTTTCCAGTCCCTAGTTTCCAGTTAATCTAGATTGTCTAGAATATCTAGAAATAACTCCTAACTCCTAACTCCTAACTCCTCACATCTAACTCCTAACTCAAATTACAATGGCAACGCAACTCTCGACGCTCATATCCCAAGAACTCAATATCCCCATCAATCAGGTGGCCGGTACCGTCAGCCTGCTCGATGATGGTGCGACTATCCCTTTCATCAGCCGCTACCGTAAGGAGGTGACCGGCAACCTCGACGACTTCTCCATCCAGTCCATCGACCAGCGCCTGCGCTACTACCGCGAACTGGAGAAGCGTCGTGCCACTATCCTCAAGAGCATCGAGGCACAGGATAAACTCACGCCCGAACTGGCTGACCGCATCAACAACTGCTGGGATGCCAACACGCTTGAAGATATCTACCTGCCCTACAAGCCCAAGCGCAAGACCCGCGCCGAGGCCGCCCGCCAGTTGGGCCTGGAACCGCTGGCCAAGATTATCATGTCGCAGCGCGGCGGCAATATCGAGGAGCGTGCGCGCCAGTTTGTCGACGGTGACAAGGTGCCCGATGCCGATGCCGCCATTGCCGGGGCACAGGATATCATTGCCGAGTGGGTGAGCGAGAACGAGGCGGTGCGCAATGCCGTCAGGCGCGGTTTCAAGTATGACGCGCGCTTGGTGTCCCATTTCGTCAAGGGCAAGGAGATCGAGGGGCGCAACTATGAGAACTATTACGACTATTCGATGCCGCTCAAGCGTGTCTCGTCCCACCAGTTGCTGGCCATCCGCCGCGGCGAGAAGGAGGGATTCCTGAAGGTGGGCATCGAAATCAACGACGACCGCACGCTCGACAATATCGCACGCATCGTGGTCAAGGGCAACGGCGAGGCATCGCAACTGGTCGATGAGGCCGCTGAGGACAGTTTCAAGCGACTCATCAAGCCCTCGATAGAGACCGAGTTCGCATCGGCTGCCAAGCAGAAGGCCGATGACGAGGCCATCGAGACCTTCGCCCAGAACGTGCGCCAACTGCTGTTTGCGCCGCCGTTGGGCCGCAAGCGTGTGCTGGCCGTTGACCCGGGCTTCCGCACGGGTTGCAAGGTGGTGTGCCTTGATGAGCAGGGCAACCTCCTGTACAACGATGTCATCTATCCCACCGCCCCCCATAACGATATCGAGGGCGCTACCAAGAAGATACACTCGCTCACCGAGGCCTATAAAATCGATGCCATCGCCCTGGGCAACGGCACAGCGAGCCGTGAGACCGAGCGCTTCCTGAAACGCATACGCTACCGCCGCCCCATCGACGTGTTTGTCGTGAGCGAGAACGGCGCTTCAATCTACAGTGCGAGCAAGATTGCCCGTGACGAGTTCCCCGACAAGGATGTGACCGTGCGCGGTGCCGTGTCTATCGGGCGCCGCTTGCTCGACCCGCTGGCCGAGTTGGTCAAAATCGACCCCAAGTCCATCGGTGTGGGACAGTATCAGCACGATGTGGACCAGACGAGGCTCAAAGAGGCGCTGGACTTCACGGTGCAGAGTTGCGTGAACAGCGTGGGTGTGAACGTCAATACCGCTTCCAAGGAGTTGCTCACCTATATTGCCGGCCTGGGACCCACCTTGGCACAGAATATCGTGGACTATCGTGCCGCCAACGGCCATTTCACCTCGCGCCAGCAACTGCTGAAGGTGCCCAAACTGGGACCCAAGACCTTTGAGCAGGCGGCTGGTTTCCTGCGTGTGCCCGAGAGCGATAACCCGCTGGACAACAGTGCCGTTCACCCCGAGCGCTATGCTCTGGTGGAACGTATGGCCAAGGACTGCGGCTGCAACATTGCCGACCTCATCAAGGACAAGGCGCAGCGCGACAAGATTGATTTCCGTCGTTATCTCTCCGGCGATGTGGGCGAGCCCACGTTGCGCGACATCATGAGCGAGTTGGAGAAACCCGGACGTGACCCGCGCTCGACGGTGCAGGTGTGGGAGTTTGACGACAGTGTCAACGACATCAAGGACCTGCGTGAGGGCATGGAGTTGAACGGCATCGTCACCAACGTGACGCAGTTCGGCGCCTTCGTTGATCTGGGCATCCACAAGGACGGCCTCGTGCACGTGTCGCAGATGCCGCAGCGCGGACTACCACCCGCCCGCCAAGTCCATGTGCACCAGCACGTGCGTGTCGTGGTCAGCAGCATTGATATGGACCGTGGCCGCATCGCCCTGTCGATGCGTGGCGTCGATCAACCCAAATAACTTCTTTCAATGCGAATTAGGCGAATTGAGAAAAATGAGCCTTGGAAGTACGATAATCGCTTTTTATTAGGTACAAGACAAAACCACAATCACTATTAACATCGACCTGAAGGTCCCCACTTCATGGGGAAAATTAAACGGGAAACACTTGCGTTGTTTTGCGGGCTGATTGCCTATGGCTTCGCTATGCGCAAGGGTAAAAGTCTTCTTCGTTAGATGATGAGAAATCGAAAAAACGTCAATTCTTTTGGAGATTTGGGGATTTGTGTCTAATTTTGTCGTGAAAATGCGGAGTTGTACTCCTGATTTTATAAGAAAATGCGGAGTTGTGCTCCCGAATTTCAAAAAAATTGGCAATGATGATACAGCGATTCTTTAAGATTGAAGATGTCCAATATGGCAGCGTGTTCTTGTTTGGAGCGCGCCAGACGGGAAAGACGACTTTGCTGCTGTCACTCTTCCCTGACAGCCGTTTTTATGACATGTTGGAGAATGACACCTATGAGCGGCTGCGTCGCAACCCGTCGCTGTTGCGACAGGAATTACAGGACTGCAAATCGGGTGAAATCGTGATTATCGATGAGATTCAGTTGATTCCTGAATTACTTAACGAGGTGCATTGGCTCATCACACGCAAGGACATTCATTTCATCCTCAGCGGTTCCAGTGCTCGTAAGTTGAAGCGCAAGGGCGTAAACACGCTTGGAGGACGTGCCGTGAGGAATGTGCTCTATCCGTTAGTCAGTGCCGAGATACCTGACTTTGACTTGGTGAAAGCCGTGAATCGTGGCATGTTGCCGACCCATTATCTGGCACCTGGCGACCGTCAACTCCAGAAGCGGTTGCAGGCCTATATCTCGGTTTATCTGAAAGAGGAGATTGCTGCCGAGGCCTTAGTGCGAAGATTGCCGTCTTTCACGCGGTTTATGGAGGTGGCAGCCCTCACCAATGGCGAAATGGTCAATTACAGAAATGTGGCGCAGGATTGCGGTGTCGATGCCAAGACCGTCAAGGAATACTTTAACATCCTGGGACAAACGCTTGTCGGGTACATTGTGCCTGCATTCTGTCGAACCGTGAAGCGGAGAATCAATCAGGCACCGCGCTTTTACTATTTTGATGTGGCATTGCCCAATTACCTGCTCCAGCGAGGCAAGATGCAACCCGGCAGTGAGGACTTCGGACACGCGTTTGAGCACTTGCTGATGCAGGAAATCATCGCCTATTTGGGTTATCATGACATCGTGAATGCGTTGTCCTATTGGCATACTTACACTGGGTATGAAGTCGATGCTGTTCTTGGTGATGCCCAGGTGGCCATTGAGTTTAAGTCAAGCCAGGAAGTACAATCCAGGAACCTGAGAGGGCTCAAGGCTTTCAAAGAGGAACATCCCTCGGCCCGACTGATTATTGTTTCGCTGGATGTGCAGCCACGCATCTTTCACGATGTGGAGGTTATGCCTGCTGCTCATTTTCTACAGCAACTGTGGCAGGGCAATATTTTCAAATCAAACGATATTAACTAAATAATTATGGATATGGAGAAGAAAGAGAGACAGCCAGTGGGCACTGGCATGAAGATTTGCCGAGTGGTCGGTATTTTGCTGGTATTGGCAGCGATTGCCTACGTCGTTTGGCCTGGCGACTTTGATAGTAAAGGCATCATTGGTTATGTGGATGACTTCATGGTTTTCATGGCTGCATTCACGTTTGCCCACGGCAGTTTCCAGCGTCCAGAGCGCCGTTTCATCCGTCGCCAACTTTATATGTTCTCGTCGCTGTTTGCCCTGCTGGGCCTGTGTTGGGTTATCCTGCTCGCCTTTATCAAATAAGGTGTAACAAGGGCTTCAAGTACACCATGACAAAAGGTTGACATGCTCTCCTGTGGGAGGGTTGTCAACCTTTTGCTATGGGTTGTTATCGTTGTCTGGGGGAACTATACCGGGACGACGAGCATGGGGGTGTCGGTCTGGAACAGCACGCGGTGGGCGATGCTGGGATTGAACAGACGAGAGAAGATGCTCGACTTCTTGTTGGGCACCGCGATGAGTTGCACGTTCTCGTCCTTGGCATACTGTGCAAAACTCTCCATGAAGGTCTTGGCAGCGATGCGCTTGGTCTTGAAGGTGCACTCGGGATAGTGGTCACGGCAGTACAGCAGCAGTTGCTGCAGCGACTGATCCACCAGGCGGCGGTCCTTCTTATCGACCACGGGGATGATGGTTACTTCCACACCGCGCATGTTGAACAGCCGTGCAAAGCGGTCGAACGACAGCAGGTCCTGCTGGATGAGGTTAGAGAAAAACGCCACATGGGTGATGTCGGTCAAGCTGATGTCGGGCATGCCGATGGGGACGGTGAAGATGGGGAATTTGCAGGCATCCATCACCTCGCCGGCCACACTGCCGATAAGGTTCTGACGGCGGCGGTTGGTGCCGCTGGTGCCCATCACGATAAGCGACACGTCATATTTGCGGGCATAGTGGAGGATTTGCTCCTCGGGGATGCCCTCGGCCACCTTCGTCTCGATTTTTACTTTGGGCAACTCGCCGGCAGCGATTTTTTCCATCAGCATCTTCTGGAATTCCTCCATCTGTTCTTTGGCGTTCTTCTTGATGCTCTTGAAATTGTCTTCGGGCGTTTCATAGCGGTCGCTGCCAAAGGGCATCGACATGGTGTGGCGCTCGTTGATGTAACTGTGCAGCAGCACCACGCGGCCACGGCTGCGGCGGGCATATTCCATACCCAGTTTGACCGACTTGAGCGAGTACTTGCCGAAGTCCACGGGCAGCAGCACACATCGCTGGTCGCTGGTAGTGGTTTCGGGCGATTCGATGATCTGCAGGGCCAGTGGCAGGTCACGCTCACGGATGCGCACCCTCACCCCCGAGCCGAGGACCTTCTCGTCGAGGTTGACGTTGTGCAGTTTCACTTCGATGCCTTCTTCTTCGAGCGTGTTTTTGAGGTCCACTGCGCGGTCAAACGTGTGGATGGCGACGGTAATCAGCCGGTTAGGGTCGTTATTGTTCTTGTTGCAGTCCATAGGATGAGTGGAGAGTTACGGTTTTTAGGATTGTTGCGTGTTCTGTTCGAGGATTTCGAGAGCCATGTCCAGGATTTTAGGGTCGTCAAGCACGACAAGTCCGCCGTCGGGTCCGGGCTCCAGGTGGAAGCCCATGTTGGTCCCGAACTCATAGTTTGACCCGCCAAAGTAGTTGCGCACCGACTGAACCGGCAGGTTGAGTTTGTCGGCTATAGTGTGGATGGAACCTTCGGGAAGACGATTCTTGATGCGTCTCAGTTCGTTGAATGTGATGGTTCTCGACATAAGCAATTAAATTGATTGTTGTTGGGTGAAAATACGGTATTTAGGTAATCTCCACAAAATTACGACATTTTGTCCAATTCACAAAATAAAAGGCGATAAAACGACTTTTTCCCAGCCTCTCGCCAGCCGAACGGCTCATAGCGTCCAATGGCATAGCGGTTTAGCAGGTTGAATGGCTGCGGCGGAGCGGGTTCACTGAATAATCAGGGCTGCGGTGAGCAGGCCGATGACTGAGATGGCTGCCGCCGAGGCCATGAGGGTGGCGTCGAAGCGGGTATAGTGCCCCTCGGGCAGGCGCCAACGGCGCTGAATCCATCGCATCAGGCACCACACGAGCCATCCGGCCAGCGCTCCCACGATGAGGCCGCCCAGGATGTCGCCCGGGTAGTGGACACCCAGATACATGCGGCTATAGCATTGCAGCAGCGTCCAGGTGACGAGCGAGAACAACACCAGCCGCTGGCGTGTGATGAAGGTCAGCAGCGTGGCTATGGCCATGAAGTTGGCGGCATGGCTTGAGACAAAGCCGTACCTGCCACCGCGGTAGCCGTTGACGATATGGACCATGTTGCTGAGCGACGGGTCTTGGGTGGGGCGCAGGCGCTCCACAAGGTGCTTGATGATACCCGATGCCACCTGGTCGGCCACCAGCACCGCCAACGCAATCATAACCAGCGCCAACAGGGCGTGCCGGCGGTTCTGGCGCATCAGCATCCAGAACAGTGCCAGTAGCAGCAGTAGCGACGACCACTTGGCCGACACCATCCACCAGAAGGCATCCTGGAAAGTATTGTGCAGGCCGTTCACAGCCAGCAGCGCGTCCGTATCTATGTCAATCAAGTAGTCAAGCATTGTTGATGTTTCTGTTTTGCCCTTAGATAGACTCTAAATATTTCTTGATGAATTTGTCGAACCTAAACTCTAAACTCCATTGCGCATATGCCCAATGGATTAAATCACTTCGATGTCTTTGGCATTGATCCAAGCCTTGTGGCCGCCGGCGGTGGCGACTTGAAGCCACTTGCCGCTGGCCTTGTCGGCGATGCTGTCGACAATCTCGACGCGGGTGCCCTGTTGCAGTTCAAAGGCTTCTTCCTCCTTGCCTCGCGGCTCACGGGGGGCGGTGCTCAGGGTTGCCGTTTCGGGCATGATGATGGCACCGTTGCCGCTTGTCGCCTTGTCATGGACGTGGAAGGCCGCTAGGTTGGCCAGGATACAGGCCACGAGCATCAGCCCGCCGCCAAAGAAGCCCACCTTGCGCATCAGCACGTTGTCCATGAACAGATAGGCCGCTACGCCCGCCATCAGCAGCAGGAACGTGATAATGGCGATGACGGCCCACGTGTTGCTCGACAGGCGGCTCACCGTCTGGTCCACCCAGTTGCTGAACCACGAGTCGCCGGCATCGTCGGGCAACTGCATCTTGCCGCGCACAAACTCCAGGTTGAACCGTGCGTCGCTGTTCGACGGGTCGAGCAGCAGGGCGCGCTCGTAGTAGAGCACGGCATGCACGTTGTCCTTGAGGCGGTAGTAGGTGTCGCCGATGTTGCAGTACAAGTCGGACGAAACGCCCGTCTGCTGCGCCTCCTGCAGGTAGAGTTTCAGGGCCTCGTTGTAGAGTTCCTGTTTGTAGGCCTGGTTGGCGCGGTCGATGTTGGCGTTGCCTGCCACGAGGGGCAATGCCAGCACGGCTAATATGATGGTGATGATGACTTGTTTCATATGTTTAAGTTTTAAGTTTTTAAGTTGTTAGTTTTAAGTTTTTAGTATGATTACTAACTCCTAACCCCTAACTCCTAACTCCTAACTTCTAACTATTCTCTTGACCCTTTCCAGACGGTCGATGATGCCTGCTGCCTCGTCGAGCACGGCGTTCATGTTGCCCGATGCCAGTTCGGGAGCATACTGGGCAAACTCACACTTGTCGATGAGGGCAATCGATTCCTGACGCAACTGCTCGTCGATGCCGTACTGCTCGAGTTCGGCATTGATGTTGTCCTTGCTCAGTTCGCTCACGGGAATCGACAACTTGTCGCTCATATAGCCCCACAGGGCATTGAGCATCTCGGCATAGAAGCCGTTCTGGTCGCCTCGCGAGGCATAGCCGCGGGCCGCCTTCAGGCGGCGCTGTGCCACCTTGCTGGCGCGCTTCGAGCGCATGCGGCGCACGTCGGCGCGTTCCTTCAACTGCTTGCGGTAGTACAGCACCAGGGCCACCATCGCCAGCAGCGGCAGCAGGAACCACAGCCAGTAGGTCCAGTGGTCCACGATGTAGCCGTGGGACTTCTTCAGGTCCAGGTCACCGCTCTTGATGGGACGGATGTCCATATTCTTCATCCGGTAGTGGTTGCTGGGCTGACCTTCGCCCTTGGCCACCTTCAGGTGATGGGTCGGGATAGTGACGGTCTCGTATTTTCCCGTTTCGGGATTGAAGTAGCAGAATTCGCTTGCCGGGATGTCAAACTCGCCGGCATACTGCGGGATGAACGTGTAGTCGATGACGACTCTGCCGCTCATGTCGCCCGCTCCGTCGTTGACCTGGGCATCGGTTTTGGGGTCGTAGACGTCGAACTGCTCAGGGAATCTCACCTCGGGAGCCTTGATGTACTTGATGTTGCCCGTTCCGCTGATGACGAGGCGGTAGGTAGCGGCACTGTAGGTCTTGTGGCCCGTTGCGGGCTTCAACTCGGAGGTGACATTGAATTTGCCCACGGCGCCGGTAAATGACGCCGGTTTGGGCTCGGGCAGCGGCAGGATGTTGATGGTGGCCGTGTTGCTCGACACTTTCAGGTCCTTCTCCACGGGTTGCGAAATGGTGCCGAAGATGCTTTGGTAGGTGTCGAACTGCACGACGCTCACGTCATAGTTGCCCGACGTGATGGTCAGTTTGCCGCTCTGTTGCGGATACAGGATGCACTGCTTGAGGACGGCGGTCATGTAACGCTCGCCGTTCAGCGTTTCGACTTTGTTCAGACTGGGTTGCACGGGAAGTTCCTCGATGAGGAAGCCGTCAAACGACGGCTGTATCGTGGCCAGGAACTGCGAAATCTGGTACTTGGTGTACAACTTGATGGTGCAGACCACGGCCTGCTGTTCGTAGACGCGGGGCTTGCTCATCTCGATGCGCACGAACAGGTCCTTGCTGCTCACCGCCTTGTCGGCGCTTTGTGTCATCGGGTCGCTATAGTGTGTGGGTGCACCGGGCGTCTGCTGGGGTTGTTGCTTGGGATGGCTGCCGGCGGGCAACACCTCGATGGTGGTGGCATGGGTTGTCATGCGCTTGCCGCCCGACACGATGCTGGCGGCGCCGATGTGGCACTTGCCGCTCGACGTGGCCTTGTAGGTCATGGTGTATTCCTCACTGGTCGAGTGGCTGGACTTGCCGTTGACCCATGACATGCTGCTGCTGTGCGACACGCTCGGGCCATAGATGAGTTTGGCACCGCTCACCTCGGGGGCCTTGAAGTCACTGCCCTCGCCGTTGTTGAGTATAAACGTGACGCGAAATTTCTCGCCCTCGACCACCTGCCGCGGCGCGTCGACGGTGAAGGTCACCGCCTGGGCCGCAAGCACGGTCAAGAGCAGGATTGCCGTATAGATGAATCGTCTCATTGCCATCACTGTTTTTTACCATTTTCTGTTGGTGCGCTGGCGCTCATGGCGCTGCTGCTGCGCTTGCTGGACATTGATGCGCTGCTGGGTGGCGCGCTCGCGGTCCTGCATGGCCTTGAGCACCTGTTCAGCATTTTGCTGGCTCATGCCGCCCTGCTGTTGTTGTTGCTTGTCCTGGTTTTGCTGGTTCTGGTTCTGGTTTTGCTGGTTCTGTTGGTTCTGGTCTTGTTTATCTTTGTCTTTGTCTTTGTTCTGGTCCTTGTTCTGGTCCTTGTTCTGGTCCTTGTTCTGATCTTTATTCTGATCTTTATTTTGGTCCTTGTTTTGGTCCTTATTTTTGTCTTTGTCCTGGTTCTGGTCTTGTTGCTGTTTCTTGAGTTGGGCCAGGCGCAGGTTCTGGCGAGCCTGGTCGTCGTCGGGGTTGCAACGCAGGGCCTGCTTGTAGCACTCGATGGCCTGGTCATACTGCTGACGGCTGTAGGCGATATTGCCCAGGTCATAAGCCGCCTTGCCACGCAACTGCTTGTCGCTTGCCGACTTGGCCAGGTTGGCAAGCAGTCCCTCGGCCTTGTTCATCGGGTTGTTCTTGTCCTTGGGGTCGGCTGTGGCGCTGCCTTGGCGCATATAGGCCGTGGCGAGGTTGAACTGTGCCTTCTCGCTCGACGGGTTGGCTTCCAGGGCCTTCTTGTACTCGACTTCGGCCTCGGCATAACGCTTCTGGTTGTACAGTTTATTGCCCTTGCGCAGGCACACGCGTTCCTGCTTAGTCATCTTGGGGGCTTTGGCCTGTGCCGCTGCATCGACCGGGGCTGCCAACGCCACCAGCGATGCCAATGCCAGGGCCAACACGTTATGATTGAATCTTTTGAGTCTCATTGTTAGATGTAGCAATAGCATTCTTGTCCTTGGTAAAGAAATTGTATTTTTTCAGCCACGGGTTCTTGCGCTCGAGCAACAGGAGCAGTGCCAGCAGCAACAGCAATGCGATGACGGCAAACACGGGGAACTGCTCGTCGTGCTGGGTGTAGGAAACGACGTCAAGGTCGCTCTTGGCGAGTTTGTCGAGCGTCTCCTGCAAGGTGGAAACGGCATCCGAAGCCGTGCCCGAGATGTAGACACCCTTGCCGGCATCGGCGATATCCTTGGCCATCTTCTCGTTGAGATAGGTGGTCACGGGATTGCCGTTGTCGTCGGTCAGGTATCCGCCCTCGACGGGAATCGGTGCTCCCGTGGTCGAGCCGACGCCGATGACATTGATGTGGATGCCCAATTTGGCGGCCTCGCTGGCGGCACTCACGGCGTCGTCCTCAAAGTTCTCGCCGTCGGTGATGATAATCATCGCCTTCTGTGATTTCTTGCTCTGTGAGAACCCGTTGATGCCCATATTGATGGCAGCGCCGATAGCCGTGCCCTGGGTGGGTACCATATTGGTGTTGATGCCGTCCAGGAACAGTTTGGCTGCAGCGGCGTCGCTGGTCATGGGCATCTGCATATAGGCATTGCCGGCAAACACAATCAGTCCCACCTTGTTGTTGTCGAGGCGGTCAATCAGTTTCTGCAGAATCATCTTGGAGCGTTGCAGGCGGCTCACGTCCTGCGGGTTGTCGGTGCTCGAGGCGTTCATCGAGTTGGACACGTCGATGGCGACCATCACCTCGATGCCGTGCACCTGGGTCGAGGTCTTGCTCGAGCCGGCACGCGGACGGGCGAGCACCACGATAACCATCGTGAGCAGCAACAGTTCGAGCACGAGCCGTATCCACGGCTTGTAACGTGACACCTCAGGCATCAGCGGCTCGATGGAAGCCCGCTTGCCGTAGCGCTGCAGACGCTTGCGGCGGTCCTGTCGGTTCCACAGGAACAGCAGCACCAGTGCGGGCAACAGCAGGAGCAGGTAGAAATATTGTGGATGAGCAAAATTGATCATAACTCTTAATTCTCTAAACTCTAAACTGTGCGAAGCGCATCAAGGGATGTGCCTCAGTAGCGTGTAGTCCATCAGCAGGCTCAGCAGCAATAGACCGAGCAGCAGCAGGGCCCACGGCTCGTAGTGGTCCTCGGTGTGGGTGAAGCGCTGCACGTCCATGTGGGTCTTCTCCAATTGGTCGATTTCCTTGAAAATTTCGCGCAGCACGTTGCCCGAGGTGGCGCGGAAGTACTTGCCACCGGTTGCGGTGGCGATGTTCTTCAGGGTCGTCTCGTCGATGACTACGGGCATGCGCTGATACTGGATGCGTCCGGCATAGTCGATGGCAACGGGGTACTCGGCGGTGCCGTTGCTGCCCACGCCGATGGTGTAAATCTTGATGCCGTATTTGCGGGCAATGTCGGCGGCGGTGTTGGGAGCCACGACGCCAGTGTTGTTGCTGCCGTCGGTGAGCAGGATGATGCTCTTGCTCTTGGCCTTGCCGTCGCGGATGCGGTTGATGGCGGTGGCGATACCGTCACCGATGGCGGTGCCGTCCTCGAGTGCTCCGATTTGGGTCTGTCCGATGGCATTGACCAGCGTGGCGTTGTCCATCGTCATGGGCACCTGGGTGAAACTCTCGCCGGCAAACAGCACCAGGCCGATGTTGTCGTGGTCACGACCGCTGACAAACTGGGTCGCCACCTTCTTGGCGCTCTCAAATCGGTTGGGGCTGAAGTCCTTGGCCAGCATACTGGTCGACACGTCCATGGCGATGACGATGTCGGTGCCCTCCACGTCGCTGGTGGACCAACTGTCCTTGCTCTGCGGGCGGCACAGGATGACGATGAGGCATGCCAGCGCTCCCAGTTTCAGGGCAAACGACAAGTGCTTGGCCCACACTTTCCAACTTGTGCCCAAGTGGTCAAACGCGCGCGTCGACGACACGTTCATTTCGGGCTCGTTCTTGTCTTGGCTGTAGATGTACCACGCGATGAGCGGTATGAGCAGCACGGGCAGCAGCCACAGCCATCCGGGATGGGCAAGGTTGATCATTTTTTCTTCTCCTCCTCTTTAACGGGTTGTACGACAGGGCGCGTGGCTTCGACGAAGTTCACGGCGCGCTGGTAGGCGACCTCGTTGTCGTCGGCCAGCGGGCGGGCGTTGGCAAACTTCACGATATCGGCCACCTCGAGAATCATCTCCAGTTGCTCGTTCACGGCACGGGTCTCCTCGTTCCGCTTGAGCGTGTCGATGATTTGTGACGAGGTCATCTCCACGGCGTTGATGTCAAAGCGGCGGTCGATGTACACGCGCAGGATGTCGGTCAAGCCGGTGAAGTACTCCTTCTCCTGGCCTTTCTGCCACAGTTGGGCGTCCTTGAGCCGCTGCAGGTTGTACATCGCTTCCTCGTAGGGAGGCAAGCGCCGCTTGCGGGGCTTCAACGGGTTGACACCCTTCTTGTGGAACTTGATGTAGATCCAGGTGCCTGCCCCGATGAGCAGCAGCGCTATCAGCCATGCCCACCAGTAGTCGGGCAGCCAGTCCAGCAGATTGAACGGCACGTCCTCGACAGGCTTGATGTCGTTGATGTCCTGCATCTTGCTCACGTCGACGGGCATCACCTTGAGCGATAACTGGTTGCAGTAGGCCGTGTCACCGTTCACCACATAGGGGATGGGCTTGATGACCCACATGCCCGAGTCAAAACTCTGGATGATGAGGTCGCGGTTGATCTGGATGCGGTTGTTGTCCAGGTCGGTCGTGTCGGCGGCAGGGCGTTCGGCAATCTCAATCATGGCGTTGAGTGTGTCCAGATGCTCGCCGGGGAAGAAGCCACGGGCGCCCTTGTCCTGAGTGATTTCGAGATGCAGTGCGGTGGTCTTGCCCATGAGCAGCGTGGCACTGTCGAGCCGCGCCTTGAAAGTGACATTGCCGCCCCATGCTGTGGCCAGCGTGGCCAGCATCACGGCAACCGTCGTCACGATATGTCTCAATGTCTGTGACATTTTCTATAATTCAGTTAATCTCTAACTCCTAACTCCTAACTTCTAACTCCTAACTAACTCCTCACCCCGCGGTTCTTGAACAGTCCCATCAGGGCGTTGACATAGTCCTCGTCGGTCGCCACCGTCGCCAGGTCGACATTGCAGCGCTGCAGCGTGCCGTTGACGACCTGTTGCTGGTTGTACCACCAGCGGGCATAGGCATTACGCACACGCTTGCTGCTGGTGTTGACCCACTGCATGGTGCCGCGCTCCACGTCCCGCATGCGCATCAGGCCCACGTCGGGCAGTTGGGCCTCGCGCTTGTCATACACCTGCACGGCGATGACGTCATGCTTGTGGTTGGCGATGGACAAAGACTTGCTGTAGTCATGCTCGTCGATGAAGTCGCTCACCAGGAAGGTGGTGCAGCGCTTCTTGAGCGCGCCGGTCATGTATTCGAGCACCATGTTGATGTCGGTGCCCGTGCCGGTGGGCTGGAAGTCGAGCAGTTCGCGGATGACCAGCAGGATGTGCTTGCGGCCCTTCTTGGGCGGGATGAATTTCTCCACCTTGTCGCTGAAGAAGATGACGCCCACCTTATCGTTGTTCTGGATTGCCGAGAAAGCGATAGTGGCGCCAATCTCGGCCATCATCTCCCGCTTGGCAACGCCCACAGCGCCGAAGTCCTTGCTGCCGCTCACGTCGACGAGCAGCATCACCGTCAACTCGCGCTCCTCTTCATAGACCTTCACATAGGGGCGGTTGTAGCGGGCCGTGACGTTCCAGTCGATGTCGCGCACGTCGTCACCATACTGGTACTCGCGCACCTCGCTGAAGGTCATACCCCTGCCCTTGAAGGCCGAGTGGTACTCG
>ONRP01000010.1:0-48224 GCA_900320245.1 uncultured Prevotellaceae bacterium | reverse complement strand
GTACTCGCGCACCTCGCTGAAGGTCATACCCCTGCCCTTGAAGGCCGAGTGGTACTCGCCGGCAAATATGTTCTGCGACAGGCCCTTGGTCTTGATTTCAATCTTGCGGACCTTGCGCAGCAGTTCGTTGGTATCCATTTCTTCTCAATTGAACAGTTAACAGTGAACAGTTGATTTGTTTTCCTCCGGAGTGTGTCACCGTCAGCAGACAACTGTTAACTATTATCTGTTAACTGTTATCTGTTAACTGCATCAAGGTACTGCAATCTTGTCGAGGATGTTGCTGATGATGGCGTCGGCACTGATGTTGTTGGCCTCGGCCTCATAACTCAGGCCCAAGCGGTGGCGCATCACGTCGTGGCACACGGCGCGCACGTCCTCGGGAATCACATAGCCGCGGCCGCGCAGGAAGGCATAGGCCCTTGATGCCAATGCCATGTTGATTGACGCGCGGGGTGATGCACCAAACGAAATCATGCTCCTGAGGTCGTTCAGGCCATAGTCGCTGGGGAAGCGGGTGGCGAACACGATATCAACAATATATTTCTGGATTTTCTCGTCGATGTAGATTTGCTGCACCACCTTGCGGGTGTCGACAATGTCGGCGGGAGTGACCATCGGACGCACCTGTACGGGTTCGGCGGCGATGTTCATCTTGATGATTTCGCTCTCCTCGGCCTTGCTCGGATAGCCGATGAGCACCTTCATCAGGAAACGGTCCACCTGGGCCTCGGGCAGGGGATAGGTGCCCTCCTGCTCGATGGGGTTCTGGGTGGCCAGCACCAGGAACGGGTCGTCGAGTTTGAACGTCTGCTCGCCGATGGTCACTTGGCGCTCCTGCATGGCTTCGAGCAGGGCGCTCTGCACCTTGGCAGGGGCACGGTTGATTTCGTCGGCCAGGACAAAGTTGGCAAATACCGGGCCTTTCTTGACTTCGAACTGTTCCTGCTTGATGCTGTAAATCATCGTTCCCACTACGTCGGCGGGGAGCAGGTCGGGCGTGAACTGGATGCGCGAGAAGCGGGCATCAATCAGTGATGCCAGCGTGCTGATGGCTTTGGTCTTGGCCAGACCGGGAACGCCCTCGAGCAGCACGTGGCCGTTGGCCAGCAGCGCGATGAGCAGCGAGTCCACGAGGTGCTTCTGGCCCACGATGGTCTGGTCCATGCCCTGGCGAATCATGTTCACGAAATTACTCTTACTTGCAATCAGGTCATTCAACTCCCTGATATTGACTGTTTCTGCCATAACAATATTGTTTTTTGTCTGTAATAGTCTCTGTTTGCTTTTTTACAACGTGCAAAAATACATCTTTACCTATTACCCGCGCGTGTAAATCTCGTTAATTTAACAAATATATTGTTAAAAGATTAACATTCGCACAACACGGTTTTACCTGCTGTGGCAAATAAATGTAATCAACTCACGCGTCTTGTGAAAAAATGGTTAACTTTGTAGTCCTGAACCCTAAAAATTGACTGAGCAATGATAAGTATCAGATTTCTCGTGCGATGGATGGCAGCGGTGCTGCTCGTGGCTGCCACCACGATGCCTGCTGCCGCACAATATGGCAGGCAGGGCAGCCGCGCCGTGCGTGAGCGTTATGGCCGCACCAATTCCTATGGCGACGTGCTGGAGGTCTCGTTAACCAATCCGGGAACCCTTGAGGACAAAGTGCCCCCCGAGATGAGGGAACGCGTGCGCCTGCTGCACATCGAGGGCCCGATGGACTACAAGGACTTCAAGTTCATCAAGAAACTGTGTGAACGTTCGCGCTGTGTCGACAGCAGGGATAAAAAGGTGGATAACTACCTGGACCTGGAACTGGAGCGGGCACGCATCATGAGTTCGGGCAATGGCGGCCTGCTGGGCGGCCACGGCGACCGTGACGTGATGGACGACTGCCTGTCCTATGCCACCCATCTGCGCTCGGTGTTGTTGCCCGAGCGGTTGAAGCGTATCGGCTATGGTGCTTTCCACGGCTGCAGCAATCTCGAGGAGGTCATCATGCCCAATGGGGTGCGCTCGTTGGACAACAGCGCCTTCAGCGGCTGCTCCAGGTTGGAGTATATTACGCTGCCTGACGGTTTGCAGAGCATCGGCGACGACTGTTTCTATGGCTGTTCCCGCTTGACTGAGATCAGCATTCCGCGCTCAGTGACCGAGATTGGCGACAATGCCTTCAAGGGCTCTGGCCTGAAGCGGGTCTTCTTGCCGACGGGGCTGGCCGCTTTGGGCTCCAAAGCCTTTGAGGACACGCCGATTACGGTGCTCGACATCCCCGGCGAGACGCGCATTGCCAACGATGACCTGGGTACGATGAAGAAACTCGAGGAAATCACCGTCGGTGGCGGCAGCCGTTACTACTCTTGCGAGGATGGCGTGCTCTATGACAACACGGGACGTGTGCTGCTGCTTTGTCCGATGGCCCGCAGGGGCGCGTTTGTGGTACCCGATGGCGTGGAGACGCTTGCCAAGCGTGCTTTTGCCGGTAGTGCGCTTGAGCGCGTTGATTTGCCGGCCTCGTTGATGAGCATGGGTGACTATGCTTTTGCTGAATCACAGTTGACCGACGTGGCGTTGCCCGAGGGGCTGGGCACTATCCCTACCGGCGCTTTTTCCAGTTGCTCACGACTGACGAGTGTGGCGTTTCCCGATGGATTGACGATGATCGGTGAATCGGCTTTTGAGAATTGTTCCAGCCTGCGCGATGCCGAGTTGCCCGAGGGCGTGAATGTGCTGCTGCCCAGGGTGTTCAAGCACTGCAAGAACCTGTCGGCCGTGTCGTTGCCCCCTGCATTGACGGGCATCGGCAAGGAGGCCTTTGAGGGTTGCGCGCTCAGGGCCGTCGACTTGCCACAGACCTTGACAATGGTGGGCGAGAGGGCGTTCAAGAACTGCAGGAGTTTGACGGCTGTCGTCATTCCCGACGGATGCACCATGCTGGCTAAGGAGGCCTTCCGTGAGTGCATATCGCTGGCGACGATTGACCTGGGCAAGGGTGTGACCACCATCGGTGACAATGCCTTGCGCGAGACGGCCATCACCACCCTTGTGCTGCCCGAGACTGTTACCCTGGTGGGCAAGAAGGTGGCCGATAAATGCAAGAACCTGAACCTTATTCAGTGCCACGCGGTGCAACCGCCCAAACTCGAGGGCGTGAGCAACAACAAGGTGGAACTGCAAGTCCCCGACACATCTGTTCAGGCCTACAAGAGCGCCAAGAACTGGAAGAACTTCAAGAACATTGATGCAATCACCGTTGTCAGATAATTTGGGTCAAACGGGCTTTACGACGGCATTGCTGG
The DNA here is from genome assembly GCA_900320245.1 of uncultured Prevotellaceae bacterium. Classification (GTDB taxonomy): domain Bacteria; phylum Bacteroidota; class Bacteroidia; order Bacteroidales; family Muribaculaceae; genus Sodaliphilus. The sequence continues at coordinate 44,916 of ONRP01000010.1, read as the reverse complement.
AGTGGTTTGCGGCCTATGGCCGTGAACTGCCCTGGCGCGGCATCGGCGACCCCTACGGCATCTGGGTGAGCGAGGTCATCTTGCAGCAGACGCGCATCGAGCAGGGCCGCGACTACTGGCTGCGTTTTATGGCGGCATTTCCTACAGTCGAAGCGTTGGCCGAAGCCAGCGAGGACGAGGTGCTGCGCCTGTGGCAGGGATTGGGCTACTACAGCCGCGCCCGCAACATGCATGCCGCCGCACGGCAAGTGGTCGAGCAGGGCGGATTCCCGCACACCATCGAGGGCCTGCGCGCCCTGAAAGGGGTGGGGGACTATACCGCCGCCGCTGTGGGTTCGATGGCCTTCGGGCTGCCTGCTGCCGCTGTCGACGGCAACGTCTATCGGGTGCTGGCGCGCCATTACGGCATCGACGTTCCCATCAACACCACGCGCGGCAAGCGCACCTTCGAGGCGTTGGCCCAGGAACTGTTGCCGCACGATAACGCGTCGGCCTTCAACCAGGCGATGATGGACTTCGGGGCCACATGGTGCACGCCGCGGTCGCCGCGATGCATCGACTGCCCCGTGGCCGACACGTGCGATGCCCTGCGCACAGGACGCGTCAACCTGCTTCCCGTCAAGGAGAAAAAACTCAAAATCCAAGAGCGGCGATTCACCTATATCTATATCCGCCACGAGGGTCAGACAGCCCTGCACCGACGCCCCGCAGGGGATATCTGGCAAGGCCTGTGGGAACCCTTGTTTGTCGAGAATGCCCCCTTGCCCGACCTGGGCTGTCCGCTCACTTTGCTTGCCAGCGGCGTCAAGCACGTGCTCACCCACCGCATCCTGCTGGCCGACTTCTACCTCGCCGAGCCCACCGAAAAACCAGTCTTGCCCGCCGACTACATCTGGGTCAACGAGCAAGACATTGATTACTACGCTCTCCCGCGCCTAATAGAACGCCTCCTGGAAAAACTGTGAATTCATAGCATCCTCCAAGACAATAGCCCGGCAGCATCATCGCTCTCGAGTTGTCATTCTTAGAATTTCCTGGTGATGCGCACTGTCGCGTTCTTCCTTTTCTCAATTCGATCCAATCCCTTTTGAGCCTCGACCACACCTTGATCGACAGCCTTTTGGTACCACTTGGCGGCCTCATCGTCACTGCGGGAGGTGCCGTAACCTTCTTCGTAGCAGTAGCCTAACCAGTGTTGTGCATCGGCATTGCCCTGCTCGGCCGCTTGCTTGAACAGTTTAAACGCTTCTCTAAAGTCAGCATCGACTCCAATACCTCGCTCATAGCAGAAGCCCAGGTTAAACTGTCCCATAGCGTCACCTTGGCTCGCTGCCCTGGAAAACCACTTGAAGGCGAGTTCCCTATCATTTTGGGTGAGGTAATAGTCACCCAAATTGTTTTGGGCTTCGGCATACCCTTGTTCGGCTGCTTTCAGGTACCATTTCAGCCCTTCGGCGTTGTCATGTTTCACGCCAAGGCCTTTCATGTAGCAGTAGCCAATGTTGTTTTGGGCAGCGGCAAGGCCTTGGTTAGCCGCTTTTTGATACCATTTAGCGGCTTGCTCGTCACTCTGCTCCATTCCGCGGCCATGATGATAGCAGTAGCCTGTCCAATTTTGTGCCTCAGCATCGCCCTTGTTGGCGGCGTTGAGGAATCGTTTGGCGGCTTGGGTATAGTCTTGCGGGAAACCAGAGCGGCCCTCGTAGTAGTTGATACCCAGTTGATATTGTGATTCGGCATCGGTCTTCTCGGTCAGCGGCAGGTCGACAGAGTTGTTGCTGCTGACATTGATGGTGGTCGAGTAGTCGTTGTAGTAGTCGGTGAAAACTCTCACTGTATGCAAGCCTGCCTTGAGCGCCTGGATGGTGTTGGCATCGCCCACATAGTCGTCGTCGATATACAGGTCGGCATCGGGGGCATTGCAGGTGAAGGTTACATCATAGTACTTGACTGTTGCCTGGGCCGCCTTTTTGGGCCTGGCCTGCTTTTTCGGCTTTTGTCGCTGTTTTGCAGGCGGCACGGGCGGCTTGATGGGCCCTCCGGGAATCTGGATCTGTCCCACAGCACTGCTGCCAATTATCAGCGCCAGCGCAATCAAGATGCAATTCAATCGTTTCATATTCTTCATCTTGTTTAAAGATTGGTATTCAATATCCTAGCCGCTTCAAGGCTTCTTCAGCCTTGGCATTGTTAGCCTTTTGGTACCACTTTACGGCTTCGGTGAGATCCTTTTCAACACCCCAGCCCTTTTCATAAATGCAACCTAATTCGTATTGTGCGTAAGATTGCCTGATACATTTGTCTTGTTCTGCGGCTTTACGGTACCAATAGATTGCCTTTTGCTTGTCCTTTTTCACGCCTTTTCCCTCTTTATAAAGTTCGGCTATTTCGTATTGGGCATTACCATAACCTTGTTCAGCCGCTTTTAGATACCATTCGGCAGCCACTGCATCACTTTTCTTCACCATGCTCCCACTGTGATAATACTCTCCCATTTGATATTGTGCCTCATCATACCCTTGTTCAGCGGATTTTTTGTGCCATTCGAATGCCTCCTGTTTTTCTGTTTCACTAGGCATATAAGACCAATAGAGTTTGTCGCCTAATCGGCATTGAGCCCTGGCATTACCTTGTTCAGCCGCTTTTCGATACCATTCATTGGCATTGGCATGGGGATGATGCAGATATGGTCCCCGTGAGAAGAAATCTCCCAAATTACATTGCGCTTCTGCATCATTCTGTTCTAAGGCTTTTAGAAACCATCCAGCGGCATCAATGTAATCAGATAACTTTTCGTCTTTACTGCCTAAATTGTAAATGGTGTCAACTTTCTCCTGTTCTGTGATTTTCCTGAACCAGTTGGCGGCTTCGGTATAGTTCTGCTCCACACCCAAGCCGTAGGTGTAGAAGTAACCTAACTGATAATAAGCCAATGTTATTCCCTGCTCTGCTGCTTTTCGGTACCAATTGAGGGCTTCAGAATAATCGGTTTTCACTCCATCACCATGCTCATAGCAGTATCCTAAGTTGTATTGTGCTCCGGGATGTCCTTGTTCTGCTGCTTTAAGATACCATTTGGCGCCTATAACATCATGATTACTATATTCTGTTCCTAAACCATTACAATAGCAATAACCCAGATTGTTTTGCGCATCAGCGTCACCCTTTTCGGCGGCTTTTTCATACCAGTTGATAGCCTCGGTATAATCTTGTAGTTTAAAGTAGCACCTGCCCAAACTGCTATGTGCGGTAACCTCTCTCCGGTCTGCGGCTTTTCGGTACCACTTGACGGCTTCGGAGTAACTTTGTGTCACACCCAGGCCCTTCTCATAGAATTCTCCTAACTTGTTTGGAATGTGATCAAACTCATCTGCCACCATTTGATACCACTTGACCGCCTCGGCATAATCCTGTGCCACGCCACGGCCCTTTTCATAACATAGACCCAAATTGACCTGTGAGTAGATGTCTCCTTGTTCAGCGGCGTTGCGGAAGTGCTCGACTGCCTTGGCATAATCTTGAGGGTAGCCATAACTGCCCTCATAATAATAGAAGCCCAAGATAGACTGTGAATTACGATCCGTTTGCTCGATTAAGTCGAAGTGGAAGGACTGGTTGTTGGTACTCACGTTGATAGTGGAAGAAAAGTCGTTATAATAACTCGAGTACAATTCAACCACATGCGAACCAGCCGTCAGTTTCAATTCTTGTGTTCTGTGTATCCAACCTATGTTTTCTCCGTCGATGAACAGGTCTGCACTAGGGACGTTGCAGGTGAATGTCACGTCATAGTACTTGAATTTGGGTGACATAGGCGGCTTTTGCGTCTTAGGCGGATTAGCCTGCCTTGGCGTAACGGGCGGCTTGATGGGCCCACCGGGAATCTGAATCTGTCCTATAGCACTGCCGCATACGATTAGCGCCAACGCAACCAAGATGTTATTCAATCGTTTCATCATACGTTATGATAGCAATTAATCTATGACATAATTAAGAGACAAGAGAATCAATTTCCTAGTTCTCTAAGAGATGATACCGCTTTGGCATAACCTTGATTGGCCGCCTTTTGGTACCAGTTGATGGCTTCTTGCTTATTCTTTTTCACACCATATCCATGATGATAGCAGTCTGCCAACCTATACTGGGCTTCGGCGTGACCTTTGGCGGCGGCCTGGTAGAACCAGTTGACAGCCTCTTTCCTGTCCTTTTTCACACCTTTGCCTTCAAAATAGCAGTTGCCCAGGTTGCATTGTGCTGGGGGGTTGCCTTGTTTAGCCGACATTCGGAACAATTCGACAGCCTCGGTGTAACTCTGGGTAACGCCTCTGCCGGCATAATAGCAGTTACCTAGGTTGTTCTGTGCATTAGCGTGTCCCTGTTCGACTGCTTTGCGATACCACTTGACAGCAGCAGTGTAGTTTTGTTCAGCACCGAGGCCGGCTTCAAAGCAGTAGCCGAGCATATACTGGGAGGAGGCATAGCCTTGTTCTGCTGCTTCCCTGAACCGCATAGCAGCCTCGAAGTAACTTTGTGGAACGCCATGGCCCAAAAAGTAGCACATACCCAAGTTGTGTATGGCACCGACGGCTCCTTGATCTGCTGATTTTTGGTACCAGTAAACAGCCATGTCGTAGTCCTTCTCCACACCGACACCATTTTCATAGCACATAGCCAAGTTGTTTTGTGCAACAGCGCTTCCCTGTTCTGCCGCCATACGGTGCCATTTGACGGCCTCGGTATAATTCTTGGGCACACCATGGCCTCTTTTATAGCATTGTGCAATATTGTCTTGCGCAGTAGTGTTGCCTTGATTGGCGGCTTTCATATACCATCTGAAGGCTTCGTCGTAATCTTGTGCGACTCCCCACCCTTCTTCATAGCAGAAGCCCAGATTGTTTTGTGCACTGGCATAGCCTTGATAGGCGGCCATGCGGTACCATTCTATGGCTTTAGCGTAATCTTTTTCTACACCCAAACCAAATTGATAGCAGTGGCCTAAATTGTTTTGTGCAGCAGAATTCCCTTGTTCGGCGGCCAAGGTGAACCATTTGACGGCCTCTTGGAAATCCTGCGTGATGCCATGGCCTGTTTTAAAGCAGTAACCAATCCAGGTTATCGCCGGAACATATCCTTTCTCTGCCGCCATAGCAAAATAGTTTAGGGCTTGATCATAGTCTTGCGGGAAGCCCGAGCGCCCTTCGTGATAGTTGATACCAATTTGAAACTGTGATTCAGCATCGGTTTTCTCGGTCAGGTTGAGGTCGAAGGACTTGTTGCTACTGCTGACCTTGACGGTGGTGGAGTAGTCGTTATAGTAGTCGGTAACCACTTTGACGGCATGGGAGCCGGCCTTGAGCGTCCAAATGATGTTGGCGTCGCCCACGAAGTTGCCGTCGATATACAGGTCGGCATCGGGGGCGTTGCAGTTGAAGGTCACGTCGTAGTATTTGACCTGCTTTTTCGGCCTGGCCTTGGCTTTGGGTTTCAGTCGTTGTTTGACAGGGGGCACGGGCGGCTTGATGGCGCCGCCGGGAATCTGGATTTGTGCCATAGCGCTGCCACCAAGCATCAGCGCCAAGGTTAGCAAGATAGAAGTAATTCGTTTCATGATGTATTAAGTTTTATGGATTATTATTTCTTGAGTTCGATGCTGCAAAGTTATCACTTCGTGAACATTTATGCCAAATAAATGATGCCTTTTTGGATGAAATACCCTAGTTAATGTATAAAATGAATTCCGACGATGACAAACCATATGATATTGGGCCCAAAGGCAAAAACGAGCCTTGCCCGCCGACCAGCATCTGGTTAGCGGGCAAGACTCAGATGATTGCACCTGTTGCGCTTGATCGATAGATACCTTGCATAGTTCCAGATGCCAAGTGACTGCGTTTAATAACCCAACCGTCTTAGGTTGTTTTTGGCAGAAGAATTACCTTGTTCCGCTGCTTTGCGGTACCACTTCACGGCCTCTTGTTTGTCCTTTTTCACACCAATGCCCAGTTCATAGCATACGCCCATATTTTGTTGCGCATCGGCATCTCCTTGTTCTGCTGCTTTTCGGTACCACTTGATGGCATCTGTTTCGCTTTTTGTAACACCAAGTCCTTTCTCGTAGCAGTAGCCCAGGGTGCATTGCGCTGGAGCATTCCCTTGTTCTGCTGCTTTGCGTAACCATTTAACGGCTTCGGTATAACTTTGTGTCACTCCATTGCCGTTGAAATAACACCAACCCAATTTGTTTTGTGCCCAAGCATATTCTTGTTCTGCGGCTTTGCGGTACCACTTAGTTGCTTCGGTTTTATCTTGTGATACTCCGTTTCCTGCTTCATAGCACCGACCCAAATTGTATTGCGCTCTGGCATGTCCCTGTTCGGCTGCTTTGCGGTACCATTTGGCTGCTTCTGTGTGACTTTGTGTCACACCTATACTTGCTTCATAGCAGTAACCCAAACTGCATTGACCTTCAGTATCCCCCTGTTCTGCTGCTTTGCGGTACCATTTGGCTGCCTCGGTTTTATCTTGTGTTACTCCGTTACCTGCTTCGAAGCACCAACCCAAATTGCGTTGTGCAGTGGCATCCCCTTGTTCTGCTGCTTTTCGGTACCACTTAACGGCTTCGGAATAACTCTGCGTCTCTCCATTGCCATTGTAATAGCACCAACCCAAGTTGCATTGTGCAGAGGCATTCCCTTGTTCTGCTGCTTTTCGGTACCACTTGACGGCTTCAGTGTAATCTTTTGTCACTCCGCGGCCGTTGGCATAGCAAACACCCAAATTATGTTGCCCCCACGCATCTCCTTGTATTGCAGCGGCTCTGTACCATTTAACGGCTTCAGTATAACTTTGTGTCACCCCATGGCCATTTTCATAGCACCAACCCAGGTGGCGTTGAGCATTAGCAAGTCCCTGCTCTGCTGCTTCTCGATACCACTTGGCGGCTTCTGAATAATTTTGTGAGACGCCGAAACCATTGTAATAGCAGTATGCTAAATGGTTTTGCGACTTGGCATGCCCCTTGTTGGCGGCGTTGAGGAAACGCTTGACGGCCTCAGTATAATTTTGCGGGAAACCGGAGCGACCCTCGTAGTAGTTGACGCCCAGCATATATTGCGATTCGGCATCGGTCTTTTCGGTGAGGTTGAGATCGAAGGACTTGTTGCCGATGACATTGACAGTGGTCGAGTAGTCGTTGTAGTAGTCGGTGACCACCTTGACGGCGTGCGAGCCGGCCTTCAAGGTCCAGATGGTATTGGCATCACCCACATAGTCACCGTCGATATACAGGTCGGCATCTTGACCTGCTTTTTTGGCCGGGCCTTCTTTTTCGGCTTTTGTCGTTGTTTGGCGGGCGGGATGGGCGGCTTGATAGGCCCGCCTTGTATCTGAACCTGTCCCACAGCAGTGCCGCCGACCATCAGCGCCACCGCTACCAAAATGCAATTCAATCGTTTCATAATACTCACTATGTTTTTGTTGATAGATGCAGTAGTTATCAGTACCCCAGCCGTGACAATGCTGCTTTTGCGCCAGCATGGCCTTGCTCGGCGGCCTTTCGGTACCATTTGGCGGCCTCCTGCTTGTCTTTCTTCACTCCGTTACCATCTTCATAGCAAGCCCCCAAATTGTTTTGTGCAGTTGCATTCCCTTGCTCAGCCGCTTTTCTAAACCATATGACTGCTTCGTTTTTGTCTTTTTTCACGCCTTGGCCATTTAGGTAGCAATAACCTAAACCACATTGTGCATTGGCAAGGCCTTGCTCAGCCGCTTTTCTAAACCATTTGACAGCCTCAGTATGACTTTGCGTTACACCTTGGCCATTAAAGTAACATGAGGCCAAGTTGTATTGAGCACTGGCCACTCCTTGCTCAGCCGCTTTTCGATACCATTTGACGGCTTCGTTGTAATCTTTGGTCACGCCAAGTCCCTCTTGATAGCAAACGCCCAATTGGTTTTGTGCAGAGGGATCCCCTTGCTCAGCCGCTTTTCGGTACCATTTGACGGCTTCGTTGTAATCTTTCGTCACTCCAAGCCCATAATGATAGCAAACGCCCAGTTGGTTTTGCGCTGAGGTGTTTCCCTGCTCGGCCGCTTTTCGGTACCATTTGATCGCCTCGTTGTAATCTTTTGTCACGCCAAGTCCCTCATGGTAACAAAAGCCCAATTGGTTTTGCGCAGAGGAATCTCCTTGATCGGCCCCTTTTCGATACCACTCAACAGCCTTAGAATAATCTTGAGTTACACCAAGCCCATGATGATAGCAAAAGCCCAATTGGTTTTGCGAAGCGGTAGATCCTTGCTCGGCCGCTTTTCGGTACCAATTGACAGCCTCGTTGTAATCTCTTGTCACGCCAAGTCCCTCTTGATAGCAAACGCCCAAATTGTTTTGCGCGGATATTTCTCCTTGCTCTGCTGCTTTCCTAAACCATTTGACGGCTTCGTTGTAATCTTTGGTCACGCCAAGGCCAATAAAATAGCAATAGCCCAATTTGCTTTGCGCGGAGGCGTTTTCTTGCTCAGCCGCTTTTCGGTACCATTTGACGGCTTTGTTGCAATCTTTGGTCACCCCAAGTCCCTCTTGATAGCAAACGCCCAAATTGTTCTGTGCAGATGCGTTTTCTTGTTCCGCTGCTCTTTGATACCATTTAATGGCTTCGGGGTAACTCTGTGAAACCCCACGTCCGCGGTCATAGCAGAAACCTAACCAAAATTGTGCAGACGCGTTCCCCTTTTCGGCCGCATTGCGGAAGCGTTTGACAGCCTCGTTGTAATCCTGTGAGTAACCACAGCGGCCTTCGTAATAGTTGACGGCCAGTTGGTATTGTGATTCGGCATCGGTTTTCTCGGTCAGGTTGAGATTAAAGGACTTGTTGCTGTTGCTGACGTCGATCGTCGTCGAGTAGTCGTTATAGTAGTCGGTGATTACTTTCACTTTGTGTGAACCACTTTTGAGTGTCCATGTGGTGTTGGCATCGCCGATGTATTCGCCGTCGATATACAGGTCGCCATCATAGGCGTTGCTGGTGAACGTCACGTCATAGTATTTGACTATCTGCGTGGTCGTCTTTTTGGGCCTGGTCTTAGCCTTAGGTTTTGTCCTGGTTTTAACAGGCGGTACGGGCGGCTTGATGGGGCCGCCGGGAATCTGAATCTGTGCCACAGCACTGCTTCCAATCATCAGCACCAGCACCACCAAAATCCAATTCAATCGTTTCATAAAACCCATATCAATACAATAGTCATCAATATCCCAAATTTGATAGTGCCTCTTTAGCCTCTTGAAAGTCTTGTTCAGCGGCTTTGCGATACCATTTGACTGCTTCCGTACGATTTTGAGTTACCCCATAGCCTTGTTCGTAGAAATAACCCATATTAAATTGTGCTGAGGCTTTGCCTTGCTCTGCGGCTTTTAGACACCATTTGACGGCTTCGGTGTAGCTTTGCGTTACCCCATTGCCTAAATAATAACACATGCCTAAATTGTTTTGAGCTGTGGCGTCTCCTTGTTCTGCAGCTTTCTTGTACCATTTAGCAGCATCGGTGTAACTCTTTGTCACGCCAAGTCCGTTTTCATAGCAGTATCCTAAGTTAAATTGCGCTTGTACATCGCCTTGTTCAGCGGCTTTTTGATACCATTTTGCTGCTTCGACATCACTTTGTTTTACTCCATTGCCTAAAAAATAGCAGACACCCAAGCGGTTTTGTGCTTCGGCATCCCCTTGTTCTGCTGCTTTACGGAACCACTTTGCCGCTTCGGTGTAATCCTGAGTAACACCTTTTCCAAGATAGTAACAACCACCTAATTCTTTTTGTGCTATGTATAAACCTTGCTCTGCTGCTTTCTTGTACCATGTAGCGGCTTCACAGAGGTCTATGAGCCGATCTTGATAAAATGATCCCAACCAATACTGAGCCATGGCATATCCTCGTTCTGCAGCCATTTTGGTCCATTTTTCAGCTTCGGAGTAATTTTGCGTTAAAGTATAGCATATTCCCAAACATAATTGAGCTTCCTCAGAACCTTGTTCAGCTGCTTTGCGGTACCACTTGATAGCCTCGCTAAAATCTTGTGGCACGCTTTCTCCTGTTAAGTACAAGTATCCTAAATTGATTTGAGCAATACTATCTCCCTGTTCAGCGGCTTTTTGGTACCATTTTACGGCTTCGGTATAATTCTGTGTCACTCCCAGCCCCTTATGATAGCTGTAGCCAAGATTGCATTGTGCATTTGCATTTCCTTGTTCTGCCGCTTTGTGGAAGTGTTTCGCGGCTTTTGTATAGTCTTGTGGGAAGCCTGAGCGACCTTCATAGTAGTTGATGCCCAGCTGGAACTGGGATTCGGCATCGGTCTTTTCTGTCAGCGTCAGGTCGAAGGACTTTTTACTGCTGCTGACATTGATGGTCGTCGAGCAGTCGTTGTAGTAATCGGTAACCACCTTAACCCGGTGTGAACCACTCTTGAGCTTGACCTGCTTTTTTGGCCGGGCCTTCTTTTTCGGCTTTTGTCGTTGTTTGGCGGGCGGGATGGGCGGCTTGATAGGCCCGCCTTGTATCTGAACCTGTGCCACAGCAGTGCCGCCGACCATCAGCGCCAATGTTAACAAGATAGAAATAATTCGCCTCATAGAAAGGTTAATTGTGATTTATTCAATGGTGTCTTAATCAGTGGATATTGTCAATATCCCAGCCGTTTCAGGCTCTTTTTGGCTGATTCATTCCCCTGATTGGCTGCTTTTCTGTACCACTTGACGGCCTCCTGTTTGTCCTTTTTGACCCCATAGCCGTTTTCATAGCAATAGCCCATACGCTCTTGAGCAAATTCATTTCCTTGCTCAGCGGACTTGCGATACCACTTGATGGCTTCGGTGTAACTTTGTGTCACTCCTTGCCCTCGGGCATAGCAATCGCCCAATGAGAATTGACCAAGATCATCTCCTTGTTCAGCCGCTTTTCTGTACCACTTGACGGCCTCGGTATAACTTTGTGGCACGTCTTCTCCCACCTCATAGCAATAGCCTAGGAGACCTTGTGCGTAGGCATCTCCTGATTGGGCTAGTTCTTTGAGTAGTTTGATGGATTCGTTGTTATCCTGTGCTAAAGCGCTGCTGCCGCAAGCGAGCATCGTCAGGGCGACAAAAAGAAATATAATACGTTTCATAAGGCAATTTGTTTTATGTTAATTTTCAATCTCGGGGGGATTGATGTCGACGCTGTAGGTCTTGAGGCGTTCGCCTTGCTTGACGATGTCGCCGCTCTTGGTGGCGCGCACGAGGTGGAACAGGCAGGTGAGGTGCTCGGCCTTGCCGTCATACATGCTGATGTAACGCTGGTAGACCTCGTCGCAGGCCGTGATGACGGCCTGGTCGGCGCCCTGGGCATTGGGCTCGGGATAGGCCTTGCGCAGGGCCTCTCTCATCAATGTGACGGGGCTGTAGTAGCGGTCGGTGTGGTCGATGGTGCCGTCGACCAGGAACTCCTCCTCGACTTCGATGTAGTAGTCGATGGTGGTTGTGGGTTCGTCATCGTCGCCGCACGAGGTGAGTGCCGACAGCGGCAGGATAAAGAGCAGGGCGAGCAAAAGGCTGCGCCACTGGATGTGAGAATGCGGTTTCATGTAATGGATGTGTTGTTATTGTGGTTGATGGGTTGATGCCGGCAGGGGGCTGCCAGGCGGGTTTTGTGTAGCAAACAACCGCCCGGACACACTGCCGTGGACAGGGCGGTTGCGGCGGGGCTGTGGCCCCGGTGATGCGGTCTGGCGGATTATTCCTCCAGATTCTTGCTGATGGCCTCGTTCACGTCACCCAAGTTGGGGGTGGGGGGCACATCGTCGATGATGTCCTTGATGATGGCGTCGACGTCGATGGCCTGCTTGGCCTTGGCGGGAGCGCGTTTGGTAGCCAGATTCTCGCTGATCATCTGGGTCACGTCGTTGATGTCGATGATGCCGTCATTATTGACATCGAAGTTCTGGGCCGTCAGCATGGTGGCGTTCTCGTTGCCCAGGACAATGTTGATGCACTGGTCGATGCGGGCGTCGTCGGCATAGGCGGCAACGGCCATGACGCAGAACAGTAAAGTAAAGATTTTCTTCATATCGCTTCTTGTATTAATGTTAGATATTTTTCTTGTTGCAAAGGTAGTGAAAGAAATTTGAATCGGCAAGAAATATCAGCCCAGAAATGGCCTCCACCAAGCGATATCATTCGGTGGAGGGAGGTTGTGCGCCAAAGTGGTAGGACTTCAACGGCGTGCTCTTCTTGACGACGCCCTCGTCATCGATGCGGGCACGGTACAACTTGACGACGCACACCGTATTTTTCTCGATGCTGCCGTACATATCGTGGTACTCGTTGTAGATGTAGTCGAGGGCCGAGATGACCACGGCATCGTTGCCCTGGGTGGACGGATGGGTGTAGACCTCGTGCAGGGCTTTACGCATGCGGACGATGGTCTGTGACAGCACGTCGGCATCGGGCTGTGATGAGGTGCCCTGGCTCTCGTCCATCTCGCTGAGGTTGAGCCTCACTTTTGACTGGATGGTCATGTAGTAGCCGATGAGCAGGTCGGGCTCATCGTTGTCACATGACGTGAGTGACGGGGCAATCAGCGCCATGGCGACAATGAGCCAAGCCAGCAGTGGCAGTGAATGTTTGTGATGGGTTGCCATATTCCTTGTGATTTGTATGGTTCTGCCCGCAAATTTACTGACAGAAAATGGCTTATGCAAACATTCGTGCCGAAAAAATGAAGTAAAAAATCACGAGGGCGCCAACTTGTGCTACCCCCGTGATGGGTTATGCATCAGAAGTAACTGAAGCGGTAGAGTTTGAGTTGCTTGCTGTTGATGATGCGGTCGCCCAACTGGCGGGTGCGGATGAGGCGCGCGGTGCAGATGGTATTGCCGTGCGCAGTGCAGTACATCGATTCCCTGAAGCAGGAGTCGCATGTGGCAATAGCGAGGCCGTCATTACCCTCGGGCTGGGCTTTGGGAAACGCCGCCTTGAGCGCTTTCTTCATCTTGAGGTAGGCCATGAAGATGTTGTGGTCATCTGGCTGGGCCATGGTGCCATTGGCTTCGTCATTCTCTGTGATGCCGATGAACTCTGTGGAGTCGAGAGCCAGATAGTAGCCCACCAGGGCAGGTTCATCTTCTTCGGACGTGCACGCGTTCAGCAAGACCTGTGCGGCCATTAGCAGCAGCAGGACCATAGTGAGGTTTAATAATCTGTGTTTCATCGTCTTAAATGTTTAGAAATTAATAATTTAGGTATCTAATGCGTGGATGTGTCCCATCACTGGTGCATCCACGAGCGGTATTCCTTACTATCCGGTTGCAAATTAAATTAAAAAAATGTAAAAATACAAATGTTTTGGGCAAAAAAATAATAGAAAGTGCGATTTTCTTGAATATTGATGTGAAGTCATCATCACCCTGTCCTGCGGTCGGGAAGTTACCGTTCACCTGCCGGAAAAGCCTGTCAGGTGGGCATTCTTGATAATTCCCTTAAAAAATATAGCCCATAAAATGGGTGCTATTCACCGAAAATACGTAATTTTGCAGGTTAAACCCAGTGTAACGCGAAATGTGGCACCGAAATTGCACTTGGACGTTAGACTGCAGAATATGAATATATCGAAGGGGACATATAACGTGATTCGCTCAATCATCGTGACCTTGCTGGTCTCGGTGGTGTCGATTGTTGCGCTGGCCTATGTGCTGCTGCTGTTGCCTTCGGTGCAGGAACGCCTGTGCCGTGAGGGCGAGAAGGCGCTGAGCGAGTTTCTCAACACCGAGGTGAACATCGGCTCGGTGTCGGTGTCGCCGTTCAATCAGTTGGAACTCAAGGAGGTGCTCGTCCATGACCAGCAGGGTGACTCGTTGCTCACCATCGATAAGTTGGGGGCCGGCATCAGCCTGAAAGACCTGGTCGCCGACAACCACATCGTGGTCACCTATGCCGAAATCATCGGACTGGAGGGCCATGTGACGCGGCCAGACAAGGACAGTCCCACCAATATGCAGTTCATCATCGACGCGTTCAAGCCCAAGGACGACCAGCCGCCCAAGCCGTTCGACGTGCAGGTCAAAACTGTGGTGATGCGCAGTTCGGCACTCACCTACGACGTGCTCGACCAACCACGCCGGCCCGGACGTTTCGATGTCAACCACCTGGCCGTGAGCAACCTGCGTGCCGACCTGTCGTTGCCCCGCTTGAAGAACAACGACTTTGACATCAAGGTGAAACGGTTGTCGTTTGACGAGCAGAGCGGTTTCTCGCTCAAGCGGTTGTCGACCGATGTGCATATCACCGACAACGCACTCGACGTGCAGAATATCAAACTGAGGCTGCCGTCCAGCGACATTGCCCTCGACGACCTGCACCTCGAGTACTCGTCGCTCAAGAACCTGGGCAGCGAGATCGGCCAGATGCCCTTGCGGGTGCGCACGGGTGGCAGCACCATCACGCCCAGCGACTTGTCGGCGTTTGTGCCTGAACTCAAGTCGTTCGACGACCCCTTGTCGGTCGCTGCCGAGGTCGTGAAGGATGGCCAGCGCATCGAGGTGCCCATGCTGCGGGTGCGCACGCCCGACGGAGGTCTGGCCCTCAATACCCGCGGCGGTTTCACGCTTCCGACTGAGGGCGGTTACCGCACCATCGACCTTGACATGGTGGATATCAATGCCAGTTCGGGCGACATCTCTCGCCTGATGGCACTGGTGCCCAACCTGTCGCCTCAAGCGCGCAGCATCATCTCGCATTGTGGCAATGTGACCCTTGACGGCGAGATGCACACCAAGGGCAGCAATATGAGTTTCAATGGCAAGGTGGGTACATCGCTGGGCAATGCCGACATCAACGGCACGCTGGCCCGTCATCAAGGCGAGACCCACATCAGTGGCCACGTCAAGACCGACGGCCTGCAACTGGGCACCTTGCTCGACAAGCGCGACCTGCTCGACCAGGTGGCTATGGACGCCCAGATCGATGCCGTGATGCGCGGCGGCGACGTGTCGGGTCATCTGCAGGGACACATCCCCTTTATCGACTTCAAGGGAAACCGCTACCAAGATATCGAAGCCGATGTGGACAAGCAGGGACAGCGCTTCACGGGCACACTGGCCCTCAACGACCCCAATGGCCATGTGCAACTCGATGGCACTGCCCAACTCGATGGCGCCAACTCGTCGTTTGATTTCAACATTGCCACCCGTGGCGTGAACCTGGCGGGGTTGGGCGTTACGGGCAAGTATCCCCACCACCGTCTGTCGGCCAATGCGACCGCTTCGTTCTGGGGCAACTCGCTGGACAACATCTCGGGCCACCTGGCGGTACACGACTTCAGCATGGTGGACGCCAACGGCAAAGGCTTGAACTTTGACCACCTGGAAATCAATGCCGACAACGACGGTATCGACAAGATTGTCGACATCAACAGTGACCACATTGACGGCTTCATCTCGGGCCAGTACGATTTCAACACCATCGTTCCCACGGTCAAGCACATGCTCTCGCGGGCCTTCCCGCAGTACTTCGGCGACTATGCCGACTATACCCACAAGGGCTTGCCGCACGACGTGCGCTTCAACCTCGTCATCAATCCCGATGACGAGTTGAACCAGATGCTGCATCTGCCTGTACGTTTGGCCTATCGTGCCATCGTCGAGGGTGAACTGGATGAGCAGGACAACACCTTCGACCTGGTGGTGGACGCCCCCTTGATGCTGCAGGGCAACAAACTCATCGAGAACACCCGCCTGCTGGCGTCAATCGACAGTGTCAGCGACCGCGTCGTCTTCAATGCGCAGTCGAGTTATCCGTCCAAGAACGGCATGATCAACATCAACATCGACGCCAGCGGTCAGGACAACCGCCTGGATGCCGATCTGGCGTGGCGCGTGCCCAACGAGCGGGACTTCTACGGCAACCTGAACCTGAGCGGTCTGCTGGACCGCGGCAGTGACGGCAAGATCAAGGCCGACATCGACGTGAACCCGTCGGCAATGGTGTTCAACGACACGGTGTGGAGTGTGGAGAAGGGCCATATCAACATCGGCAACGGTGCGCTCGAGGTGGACAACCTGTCGGGACATCACGGTGAGCAGTTCATCCGCATCAACGGCAAGGCTTCGGACAACCCGGACGATGAATTGTGCATCGAACTCAACGACGTGAATCTCGACTATGTGTTCGAGACCTTGGCCATCGACAATGTGGACTTTGGCGGCCGGGCCACCAGCAAGTGCTATGCGAGCAATCTCTTCTCGGGCAAGCCCCGCCTGTTCACGCCCAGCCTGTTCATCGAGAACATCTCCTACAACAGCGCCGTGATGGGTGACCTCGACATCGAGGCGACCTACGACACCGAGTCGGGCGGCGTGATGGTATCGGGAGACATTGCCCAGCCCAACGGCTGTCGCAGCAAGGTGGACGGCGGCATCTTCATTGCCGACGACTCGTTGTACATTGAGTTTGACACCGACCATGCCAATGTCGCCTTCCTCAAGCCCTATGTGGAGGCCTTCACCAGCGACATCCAGGGCGAGATGTCGGGTAAGGCCACCCTGCTCGGCAACTTCCACACCATCAACCTGGCCGGCGACCTCGTGGCCGACTCCATCAGGTTCCTGGTAGACTATGTGAACTGCTACTACACCGCGTCCAACGTGTCCATCAAGGCCGTTCCCGACCTTATTGAAATCAACGATGTGCCCATCCATGACCGCGAGGGGCACGAGGCCCGGTTGGGTGGATGGCTCAAGCATGACGCTTTCCACAAGCCGGAATTCAGTTTCGCCATCACCGGTGCCCGCAATTTCCTGTCCTACGATACCAATCCCACCATCAATCCCGACTGGTACGGCACCATCTACGGCAACGGCTCCTGCTTTGTCGAGGGCGGGCCGGGCATCGTGAACATACGCGTCAACATGACGTCGGCGCCCCACAGCAAGTTCACCCTCGTGATGAGCGACAGCGAGCAGGCCAGCAGTTACAACTTTATCACCTTCAGGGACCGCAACGCTCCTGAGGAACCTGTAGTCGTGGAGCAGATGGACACCCTCGATATGATCATGAGCCAGTTGAAGAAGCAGGTGCAGCAGCAGGTTGCTTCCGAGCCCAGTGCCTACAATATCGATCTGCAGGGCGACATCACACCCGACGTGGCGCTCACCGTGGTGATGGATCCCGTGGGCGGTGACCGCATCAAGGCCACCGGCAGCGGACACATGCGCATGACCTACAATAACAACGGCGAACTCAAGACCTACGGCAAGTATACCCTGGACAAGGGTACCTATAACTTCACGTTGCAGGACGTGATTATCAAGGAGTTCACTATCCGCGACGGCAGCAGCATCAGTTTCCAGGGCGACCCCTATGCTGCCGTGTTGGACCTGGAGGCGTTCTACTCGCTCAATGCCAACCTCAACGACCTGGACGAGTCCTTCGCTAAGAATGCGGACCTGAACCGCCCCAATGTGACCGTGTATGCCCTGCTCAAGGCCAAGGGTATCATCAGCCAGCCCGAGATTTCGTTTGACCTCGAGTTCCCGACGCTCTCGTCCGATGTCTATCACCAGGTCAGGAGCATCATCAGCAACGACGAGATGATGAACCGCCAGATTATCTATCTGCTGGCCCTGAACCGTTTCTACACGCCCGAGTATATGGGCTCAAAGACCAACCAGAACGAGTTCCTCACTTCGGTGGCCTCGTCGACCATCGCCGGCCAGTTGAGCAATATCTTGGGCAAGATGTCGGACAACCTGTCGATTGCCCCCAACTTCAGGACCAAAGACTTCAGCGACATGGAGGTGGATGTGGCGCTCTCCAGCCAATTGCTCAACAACCGCTTGTTGCTGAACGGTAACTTCGGCTACCGCGAGAACACCGTCAACACGAGCAACACCAACTTTATCGGTGACTTCGACATTGAGTACCTGCTCACCAGCAAGGGCACCTTCAGGCTCAAGGCCTACAACCACTTCAACGACCAGAATTACTACAATCTGCGCAATGCCCTCACCACCCAGGGCGTAGGCATCGTGTGGAAACACGACTTCGACAAGCCGTGGCGCAAGGGCAACAAGCCCAACGAACAACTGGCGCCCGCCCAGGAGGATTCCATCCCCAGGCGTGAACCGTCGCCAGTCGCCCCGAGCGACAGCAGCGTGCGCCAGCCGGTGCCGATGGTTACATTGCGCTCGGCCCATAAGCAGGAATGATGTTGAGGCGGGCCGTCATATTGCTGGTGTTGGCATGGCTGGGCAGTTCTTTCGCCCTGGCCAGTGATATCAAGCCCTTGATGGATGATACCATATCCCCCCAGATGACTGAGACTGTGCCCCTGGTTGCCGACTCCCTGCTGATGCATAGCCAGATTGCCGAAGTCCCGCTCGTTGCCGATTCCACCGATGTCGACGATAAGGACGCCTGGAAACGCAAAATCTTCCGCCACGGTTGGAGCATCAACGACACGACGATTAAGTACCCGATGGTGCTGGACTTCGGTGTCAAGACCTACAGGTGGCTCAACCATGCCCTCAACTACTATGACACGACCTATGTCGTCAATCCGGGCAAGACAAGCGGCAAGAAGTGGAAGATCATGATCAAGAACAACAACTGGCTGGACTTCTACTCAGGGCATTTGACCACAAAACGCACTTATTTGCAGTTGAACAGTGACATCACGTCATTGTTCGGTTTCCAGATTTGTGGCATGGGCTTGAGTTTCACCTATATGATCAATGCGCGTGACCTGCTGGCGGGGAAGTTTATCCGCAACCGGCGCCTGCAATTCTCATTCACCACCTCACGCATCTTTATCGAGGCCTATTACCGCAAGAATGAAAACAGTACTGTGCACTTGCACTGGCTGGGGGCTTGGCATGGTGACGAAATCTTTCCCGGACTCAAACGTGAAGGTTACGGATTGGACGCTTACTACATCTTCAATCACACCCATTACTCCCAGGCGGCTGCCTATTGTTTTTCCAAGTACCAGAAGCGCAGTTCCGGCTCGCTGCTGGCAGGCATCTACCTGAGCCACCAGGATGTCGTCATGGACATGAGCGTATTGAGTCCTAAACTCAGGCGTTACCTGCCCAACAGTGATACCGATTACCGCTTCCGCTACCGTGACTTCGGTTTCCTCGTGGGTTATGGTTACAGTTGGGTATTCCATCATGGCTGGCTCTACAACATCACCTTTGCACCCAGTTTTGGTTACCGCCACAGTTTCCCGAATTCCATTGAGGGCAAAAAAGGCCTGTTCTCCACCAATATCACCGCCAAGATGGCCCTCGTGAGAACCGCCGGCAATTTCTTCTATGCCTTTAACTTCAATCACGAGGGACACTGGTACAATAGCCGGCTGTACAGTTTCTATAATAGTTACAGCAACTTTGAACTCACTGCCGGTTTCCGCTTCTAAACCTTATCTGCCGGTATAAAAATCTCTAAACTCTACTCCCTTACTCTAAACTTTTCACTACCTTTGTGGCCGATTTTAAAGTAAGGAGAGAGAAACGTGAGTGTAACGATATTAGGTATAGAGTCGTCATGCGACGACACCTCGGCAGCGGTCTTGCGTGACACGGTGCTGTTGAGTAACGTCATAGCCAGCCAACGTGTTCACGAGGCCTATGGTGGCGTGGTGCCTGAGTTGGCATCGCGTGCCCATCAGCAGAACATCGTGCCCGTTGTCAGCGAGGCCATCCGTCAGGCCGGCATCGACAAGAGCGACATCGATGCCATCGCCTTCACACGCGGGCCCGGGCTGCCCGGTTCGCTGCATGTGGGCACTTCGTTTGCCAAGGGGCTGTCTCTTGCGCTCGATATCCCGTTGGTCGACGTGAACCACCTGCACGGCCACGTGCTCTCCCATTTCGTCAAGGAAACGCCCGACGCCGAGGTGCCTGAGTTCCCCTACCTGTGCCTGCTCATCAGCGGCGGCAACAGCCAGATCATCAAGGTCAACTCGCCGCGCGACATGGAGGTGCTGGGGCAGACCATCGACGACGCCGCTGGCGAGGCCTTCGACAAGTGCGCCAAGGTGATGGGCCTGCCTTATCCCGGCGGTCCCGTCATCGACAAGTTGGCTGCCGAGGGCGACAGCAAGGCGTTCAAGTTCGCAAAGCCCCATGTCGATGGCTTCAACTACAGTTTCAGCGGATTGAAGACGTCGTTCCTCTACACCCTGCGCGACGCCCTCAAGGAGAACCCCAACTTTATCGAGGAGAACAAAGCCGACCTGGCCGCCTCGTTGCAGCGCACCATCATCGAAATCCTGATGGATAAATTCGGCAAGGCTATCAAGGCCACGGGCATCAAGACCATCGCCATCGGAGGAGGCGTTTCGGCCAACAGCGGCATGCGTGCCGCCGTCGAGGACTATGCCCGCCGTCACCGCCTCAAGGCCTTCATCCCAAAGCGCGTCTTCACGACCGACAACGCCGCGATGATCGCCATCGCCGGCCACTACAAATATCTGGACAAGGAATTCTGCGACATCACCGCTCCCCCCTTCCAGCGCGTCATCATCTGAAAAAAACTCCAATTAAATAGTAATCTGCTGAAATGAAAGCACTAAGGTTTGTAATAATCGCTCTTGTTGCTCTAACATCTCTCATGGCGATAGCACAAGAGGAGAGAACAGATACAATTATCCCAAAGTTCTTGATCAATGGCTATTTTTTTCGTGAGTTACCAAAACTCCCCGAAAATGCCAACCCAAGTTACACACGACTGAAAGATTCAGAAGGAAACAAGATACTTGCCATTGGACTTGATGTAGATTTACCTGAATCTGTTATTTGCCAGGCTATACCTCGGGAACAGGTGCGCAATGCCAATCAATTCCTGAATGGTGCCAATATGATGGCAACGATGTTGGAATTGGCTCAAGCAGGCGTAAAAGATGATGGCACTTTCTACTCACCTAAGGCAGGAGAGCCATTCCCTCCATTTAATGAAATAGATTTAGAAGGACGCAGATGGACCAACGACAGTGTCAAAGGTCATGTGATGGTGCTCAACCTGTGGTATTCCGGTTGTGGACCGTGTCGTGCCGAAATGCCTGAACTGTCGACGTGGAAAGAACAGTTCCCTGATGTCATGTTTTTCTCTGCCACTTATCATGATGCAGAGGTTGTACAAAAGATAACCGAAAAACACCACTTCACTTGGACACACCTCGTTGAAGCCAAGGATATGATGTCATGGATTGGGACCGAAGGCTTTCCCTTTACAGTGGTTGTCGATAAAACGGGAATTGTCCGCTATGCCGTTCATGGCACAAGCCAGGAAATACGTGCTGAAATCATCGCGAAAATAAAAGAAGCAGAAGGAATTTAAATGACTAAATCTCGCCGTACGGAGAGATTTGTTTATCACTAACGGTTAATTGATTTGATGCCGCCATGATCGCCATCGCCGGCCACTACAAGTACCTGACCGGAGAATTCTGCGCCATCACCGCGCCCCCCTTCCAGCGCGTTGTGATATAGAAAACCTCAAACGCTCCTCGGGTGGTGAATGCCTACTTGCGGAATTTCCTGCCGTTTTGTATATAGATATGGCCTTCAATCATGTGTTGTGGTGCAACGCGCTGCCCTTGCAGGTCATAGATAGTGTTGTCGTGCAAGCCCGTGAGATCCTCTGCCACTGTCGTGACTGACGAGATTTCATCATTCAGCGTTTCAGCCTCAGCCTCGTATTGAACACCCTTGGCAAAGTAGCCATACATGCAAACCGCAGGGGCATATTTCATGTAGATTCTGATCATGTAGATTCCGTCATCCCATCCCGAGATGTCAATGCGCTCATCCCGCTCGGGAGTGAGTTGCTCAAATGAGTAGTGTTTTATTACGGCGTTATCGTGCATCTGGTCGGTTATGCCAACTTCTACATCATTGTAGGTGACTTCGGTACAGATAAGAATTGAGTCGCTTGAGACCCACACTTCAAGTGCTTCATCTATTGAGAGCGTGTCGCTGGTGGCATCTGTTCTGGCCCATGCCTTTTTATTGGTTCGCACATGGCGGTACTTCTTGTTAGGGCGCTGTGTGGCCGCCGCCACAAGCACCGTTCCGATCAAGATAAGAATGATAAAACCTGAGAACTTCTTCATTGTTCAACTGATAATTAAAGGGTACTGATGAATTCATGGAACAGGTTGGCTGTACCTTTTCTTTTAAACAGTTTGTAATAGAGCCTTGAGCGCATCATGCTCAAGGCGTTGGGCTCCATGCCCAGGAAGGCGCAGATCAGTTTGTTGGGAACTTTGGCTTTCTCAAGCATACAAAGCATAATCTCTTTGTCCTTGAGTTTGCCATTGAGTTGCCTCACTTTCTCGATGCAACCGTCATAAGTGGCATTGAGCACGTCTTCAAGAGCATTATAGTCAGCCAACTTGGGCACAAATCGGGGATCGTGGAAATTGGCGTAAAGCGTTGATTCAGAAAAATCTCGCGCCCCTTGCACTCTGTTAGGTCGCGGTTGTTGCTGCGCTTCGCGCAGTTCTTGCATCAGTTTGTCTGCTTTCTCGCGCTGGAGTCGGTTGAGCAGGTTTTTATGCTTGATAGTAAAATAGGCAAACAGCATCAAGCCAAGCAGGAAAAGTGACAGAGCGATAATAATCAGGTCTTGTCTGCGCAGTTTGGCATCCTGACGGCGTTCATTGTCCAACTTCTTGTTGAGTGTGGCAATCAGATTGGCATGCTGTCCCTTTTCCACAGCCGTCAGCGAGTCATCATTGGCAATGCTTCTCCCCAGCAGTTCAGATGCTTCACGATATTGTTGACGTTCGGCCAGGATGTCGGCTAAGTTGAGCATGGCATCCCGCTGCACGTAGGGATTGTCGGCGTCAAGTCCCTGGCGGAACATTATCGCAGCCGAATCAAGATTGCCAGTTGCCAGATAGTAGTTGGCATACTGATTGGTGAGGATGCAACTATCGGTTGTCTGAAGGTTGTGACAGGCATCGAGCGATGCTTTCATCCGGGGCAAATCATCCAGGTTAAGGTATGTGTCCGATAGTTCCACTTGAATGGTCTGGAACGCCTCTGCATTATCGCAGTCAAGAGCCATCTGTGCTGCTTTATTGAACATTGCGACACCTTGCTCATATTGCTCGAGTGCCACATGGCTGCGAGCCAGATTGCGGAGAGCGAATATTTGAACCACTGTATCGCCAGCCCGTTCTCCAAGTTGAATGGCCTTCCTGAAGTGGGGCTGGCTCTGACGGTACAAATCCTGATACATATTCACTTGCCCGATCTGATTGACAGCACGTGCCCTGATAGAAAGGACGGCACTGTCGGTCGATAGCGTGTCGGTGGCCAGTGAATGGTTATAGGCGTTAAGGGCATCCCCCGTGAGTTGCATCTCGTCATAGACGCGCCCCAATTGAAACCAGGCAAGCGCCTTCTCTTGAGATGAGCCGTGCTTGTCGAAGTAACGAACCGCTTCTTGCATGGCCGAGTCGTTGTCGTGGAGGACATGACATTTCTCCTCAGCCCTGTTCCTGAGCAGATAGTACCGCATACGGTCTTCCCTGGGCCATGTTTCGGCTTCGGCGGCTATTTCGGCAAGCAGTAGCAATGCGCTATCGGGGTGGTCGGTGATCAGGCTGTCGGCCGTCAATAGTGCAAGCGGTTGTGAGTGGTGTTTGCTGCCGCATGAAACAATTGTCAGCAAACAGCA
Organism: uncultured Prevotellaceae bacterium; assembly: GCA_900320245.1. Taxonomy (GTDB): domain Bacteria; phylum Bacteroidota; class Bacteroidia; order Bacteroidales; family Muribaculaceae; genus Sodaliphilus. The sequence continues at coordinate 21,202 of ONRP01000010.1, read as the reverse complement.
ACACGCGATCATGAATTGTACGCATCGTTCCATGCTGCAAAGTTAGTGCTTTTCAGCAACATTGCTGTCGCAGCAGCGGTATTTCATGCGTCTTGTGAACATTTGTGAACACATTGTGAATAGTGATGATTCAGTGTGCTTGAGGTTCACTGGGGGGACTTCTACTTTTGCATCGCAATTTTAATTCTGACAAATCATGAAAGGAAGTCTACTTTTTAGAACATCAGTGACCCTCTGCTTGTGGCTAACGGTTTTGACAGTGGCTGGGCAATCGGGCACACTGCCAGTGATGTACATCGAGACCCGAAATCACCAGCCTGTCACTTCCAAGACAGTTTACGTCCCAGCAACCTACTACCTGGTTGACAATCTGAATCCAGACATGAATATAGGCAGTAAAGATAGCCCAGAGCAACTTGAGATACGCGGTCGTGGAAACTCCTCATGGAGGGATGCCAAGAAACCCTATAAAATCAAGTTGGCGAATAAAACCTCGTTGCTTGGCATGAAGAAGAACAGGCATTGGGCATTACTTCATTTTCATCTACCGACAGTGGCAGGAATGCAACTCGGCAACATCATGGGTATGGAATGGAATCCATCGACCAAACCTGTGGAAGTGGTACTCAACGGCGACTACGTCGGCTTGTATCTGCTCACCGAGACCATCCGCATCGGCAAGAACCGCCTTAACATCTATGAGCAGCCCAACTGGAATAAGGATGGGAGTACAATCCCTTACGGTTGGCTTGTCGAGGTGGATAATTATTACGAGGCCAATCAGATTTATTTACCAGAGAATAATCAATGGGGAGTCAGAATCACATATCACTCTCCCGATTCGCTTTCCAGCGCACAAAAGAATTGGTTGACCGATGAGTTTAAGGCATTCAATACTGCCATCTATGACGACGACAAAACCAGTGGAGCCTGGGAGCGGCTGATTGATGTGGACGCAATGGCGCGTTATTTCATCATTCAAGAAGTTCTTGACAACAGCGACGGATTTCATGGCAGTTTCTACCTGCACAAGGATTATGAGGATGATGCCCGTTGGGTGGCAGGCCCATTGTGGGACTTGAATTGCAATCAACGAGAGAAAACCGATTATACCTTCCGCATGAAAACTTCTTATGGCTTCACTCCGCACTGGATAGGTGAACTGATAAAGGATGGTGACTTTTGTGACGCTGTTAAAGACGCCTGGAATCAATTTTACCCTGTTCAGGTGCAACCGTGGATGGAATATATTGATGAAAATCTGCTGCATTGCGGCGATGCACTCTATCAAGACAATATCCGGTGGAACCGCAGCAATACTGAAAGCATCGGTGATAGAGTGGAGAGAATGAAGAGTTCGTTAATTGCCAATATGGAGTGGTTTGACAAGCATCTGCCACATGCCGCAGGACTTGATCATGTCAACGACCCGGGTGAGAAAAATATTGTCAACGTGAAATACTTCAACTTGGCGGGAATGAGCAGCGATAAGCCGTGGAATGGTGTCAACATCATGCTGACAACCTACAGTGATGGCTGTGTTGACGCTGTCAAGGTGGGTCCTATCAATTCTTCAAGTAATTAAAATCGGCATGGTCCCCTTTAAAAACATGAGGTGTATAATGTAGAGATGGACACCGCCGCCATAACATGGGGCTGTTGCAAAACTTAATGTCTCATCTTTTAATCGGCCTAACGCCCGAGAAATTAAATAAAAGTTCGTGAGTTTTCCCCGTTCTACATGTCACGGGTGTGGGATAAGAGGGTAGAGGCATACATTGAAGAGAACTCCGAAATAAACCATGAGTATGGCTTGGGATTATACGACCCAATCATACAGGTTGACAGGATTCACTCCTATTCCTATTCAAACACATGGTACTTGTCGAGGTTGTCGTTTTAATGTCAACGCGCTGGATAGCATAGTATTTATTGTATTTGTTGTTTTCCTTTTATCCCGGTTGTCGTTGCGTTTGATAAGCGGATGGCGCGGATGCGTTGGGCCAGTGTGGGGTGGGAGTAACTGAACCACACGACAAGGGGGTGGGGCGTGAGGTTGCTCAGGGCATGGCTGGCGAGTTTCTTCAGGCCGCTGATGAGCGACTCGCCGTAGCCGTGGCTGGCGGCAAAGGCGTCGGCACGGTATTCGGCACGACGCGAGATGGCGCTCGTTGCCGGATCGAGCAACAGGCCGATGGGTGAGAACAGTAGCGAGAACGCGACAAGTGCCAGTATGAACGACGGGGCCGTGCCTCCCAGGGCTGCGGGAAGGTCGGGATTGTTGACCAGCAGCGAGAAGATAAACAGGTTCACAGCCACCATGACAATCGACATCAACAGGCTCTTGAAGGTGTCGCGGTGCTTGTAGTGGCCGAATTCGTGGGCCAGCACGGCAACAATCTCTTCGTTGGTCATCCGGTCCTGCAGGGTGTCGTAGAGCACGATGCGCTTCTTGGGGCCGAAGCCCGTGAAGTAGGCATTGGCCTTGGTGGAATGTTTGCTGCCGTCGATGATGTAGATGTCCTTGAAGCGGGAGCCGAAACTCTTGAGCGCGGCGGTGATGGCATCGCGCAGTTCGCCCTCGGGCAAGGGCGTCTGTTTGTTGAACAGGGGCACGATGAGGTTGCTGTAGAACATCGAGAAGAAGATCATGAACACGGCGCAAACCAGCGTCGCCCAAATCCAGAACTGCTGCCCGAAGGTCTGGTACAGCCAGTAGACCACACCCATCAGCACGGCACTCAGCACGGTCGAGACGACAAACGACTTGATGGCATCTAACCAGAAGGTCTTGTGCGTCGTGCGATTAAACCCGAAACGCTCCTCGATGACAAAGGTGGAGTAGTAACTGAACGGCAGGCCGATGACGGTGTTGAACAGGTTGTAGATGACCAGGAACAGGATGACCTGCAGGACGGGAATCTCGGTCCACGCTTTGCATTGGTTGTCGAGCCACCCCAGCAGCCCGAAGCCCAGGATGACCAGTGTCAGCACAAACGACACGCAGCGCGCGATGAGCGACACGCGCTTGTTGGTACGCATGTAGTCCTGCTGCTTGCGGTACTTCTCCTCGTCATACAGCCCTTCCAACTCGGGCGGCACGGGGTGTGTCATCCACTTGGTGTTGAGCCACGACAGCACACTGCTCACTATAAAGTCGAGCGTCACAAATGCTACAATCAGCAATAACAACGTCTTTGCCATCATAATCCTTGAAAATCTGTGGACAACAGGTCATCAACCGCGCCGGGCAGGAGTGTGCGGCGAGGGGGGACGGATTGTTTATTTATTGTACTTTTCTTGTGCCTGCATGATGACAGCCTCGGCATTTTCCCATTCTTCTCGCATTTTATTGCCGAGGGCTTCCCTCTCCGGGCTGACTTTTTCCCTGACGAGCCGCTCTGTGAACGACTTCATGTCCTCCTCGCTCACTCCCATCATCTGCATGCACCTGTCGCGGCGACTTTGCATTTCATCCAATGAAGACCAATTGATATAGGCATATTGCGGGAAGTCGAGACTGAACAGTCCTTCTAACGATGTCATGGCTCCCGTCTCTTGTATTTCGGCCAAGAAACTTTTCTGCACTTCTGTTTTGTACTTGTTACGGAGCAGATAGAATGATGAAACCTCATTGATGAAGTTGACGTCGCCAATGGTGTTGAAGGTCTCGATGCTCGTAGAGAAAATGTTCTCGGTCGTTTCAGGAAAATCCTCGTTCATCAATACTAGAGCAGGAAAAAACACTTGCTTCAGGCTGTCGTAGTGTTCAGGATGCACCGCTATGTCCTGCTGCGCACTGCTGCAATTGTGCAGCAAGGTGTCGGCTCTCTGCATGAAACCAATGGTCTTGTCAAAGTCGCTGATAATCATCATCACCATCTCCTTCTTGGACGCTTTTTTCTTTTGGTAGTCGATGATGGCGGCCGTACCAAAGGTGAGCACAATCGATATGGAAGTGGCGACGAGCGACAACAGGAACTGCTTGAGTGATGACATTCCACTGCCATTCTTCAATGTCGTGGGAGTATGTAACTTTATATTCATAGGTCCGAAAAGTATTTTTATCTAAATGCATGCAAATGTAGTGATTATTTCTTGATCTACGCCTGTCGCCCTCCCTTTTAATGCAAATTCAGTCTGATTTTATGGTTTCGGTTCAGGGTAATTGTCGTGGCAACCAAGCCTGAGGTGTAACTTATCACGGTCAATTCGTTGTCTTATTTAAAAAAATAGTAATTTTGCGGCATCACATCAATAATTATATAGAAGATTGACTATGAAAAGAATGAAATTGTGGATTGTCGCTGCAGCGATGGTGTGCTGCGGCATGGGTATGTTCACCTCGTGCCAGGACGGCAACAAGGCAGATGCCGGGAAACAGGCCGAGGAAACTGAACTGTCTCCTGCTGAAGTGGCGGAAGCGGCCCGCCTCAAGGCCATCAACCGTTTCCTGGTGGACTCGATAGGCAAGCATTATGAATCAGGCGAGGTGTGCATCCCCTGTGTGCATATCGTCGGCACCGAAGAGCAGGACTCTGACGTCATGATGGTGTGGGGCGACTTCTGGGTGTTCAACTACAACGTGGAGGCCGACACGCTCATGATGGTTTCGGGCGGTGATCATCCCGGCCTGATGCGCCTGAATAAATTCGACAACGGCTATATGGTGACCGGCTTTGAGCAGGTGGGCGACGGCTCAGACTTCGACCCCAGCGCAAGGCGCCTCTTTGGCCTCAAGTATGGGGAATTCCATAAAATCAACAGCGACCAGGAGGCCCGCGAAAAGGAACGTGCCCGTTCCATTGCCGACTATGTGAAGGAAAACAACCTGACGGTCAAGTTCTACAAGGACTACGGTTGGCCCGCTGTCGCTATTCCTGCCGAGGAAAATCCGGCAAAGAAGTAAAAAGGGCTGAAAAACCAAGAATCTAACTGATAAACCGGCATGAAATACAGCATTATTGCCATCGGTGACGAGTTGCTCATCGGGCAGGTCACCGACACCAATTCGGGCTGGATAGCCCGTCACATGACACCGCGCGGCTGGGACGTGAACACGGTGCAGGTCGTCTCGGACGATGCCCGTCAGATAGAACTTGCCATCGACCGCGCCTTCGCCCAGACCGACGTTGTGCTGATGACCGGAGGCCTCGGCCCCACCAAGGACGACATCACCAAGGCGACGCTGTGCCGCTACTTTGGCGGCGAGATGGTGCTCAACGAGGACGTGGAGCGCAATGTGCGCCAGGTAATGGAGCGCCGCCACCTCACACTCAACGAGTACACCCGTCTGCAGGCGATGGTGCCCTCGTCGTGCCGCGTCATCCAGAACGAGGTGGGTACGGCACCGCTGATGTGGTTTGAGCGCGACGGCAAGGTGCTGGTGAGCATGCCTGGTGTACCCTTTGAACTGCAGGCGATGATGGAACGTGCCGTCATCCCGCAGTTGCTGGCGCGCTTCAACGATGGCGAGGACATTGAGTTCCGAACCTTTGTCGTCACGGGTATCATCGAGTCGGCCCTGGCCATGCAGTTGGATGAGTTTGAGCGCAACCTGCCTCATGGCATCCATCTGGCTTACCTGCCCGAGGGCGGCATCATCCGCTTGAGGCTGACGGGGTCCTCGACCGACGCCCGCCAGATCAACGACGATATGGAACGCCTGTCGCGCCAGTTGCACGACATCTTGGGCAGCCACATCATTGCCGACGGAGACCTGAGGTTGCCCGAAATTTTGGGTAACCGGTTGCGGGAGCGGGGCTTGACGCTCGCCACGGCCGAGAGTTGCACCGGCGGCAACATCGCCCACCAGATTACAAGTATAGCCGGCAGCAGCGACTATTTCAAGGGCGCTGTCGTGAGTTATGCCAACGAGGTGAAGATGTCGCTGCTGGGCGTCAGTGAGCAGGATATCATCGACCACGGCGTGGTGAGCGAGCCCGTAGTGCGGCAGATGGCCGAGGGTGCCTGCCGCGCCGTCGGCACCGACTGTGCCATTGCCACCAGCGGCATTGCCGGCCCCGGTGGCGGCACTCCGACGAAACCCGTGGGCACCGTGTGGATGGCTGCCAAGTGCGGCGACCGCGTCGTCACTCAGGTTAAGCAGTTGCCCGGCGATCGCGACCGTGTCATCACCCGCGCCACCCTCGAGGCTCAACTGCTGCTCTTGTCATTATTATAAACAATGCGATGGTAGGACTGAAGAAATATTGCCTGATGCTGCTTGTCGCCTTGCTGGCGCTGCCAGCCCTGGCAGCGATGCCCGTTGGTGACGATGACGACCAGGACCCGAGCATACGCCCGGGAATACGTCGTCTGCATCCCGAGCGTGAGCGCGTCAAGGCCATGAAGCGCCTGCAGCAACAGATGTCGCGCAAGGCCGAGCCCAAGGATGACCCCTGGGACACCAGCGACGACCTGTGGGGGACGGTCGACCTGCCTCCTGTCACCCAACGTGACAGTACCGCGGTCGAAGGGCGCCGCCTGCACACCTCCAAGACGCCCGCCGAACAGGCCGCTCTCGACTCATTGCTGTCGATCGACTATTCCATCTCGGAGTTCGGTTACCGCCGCATGACGTGGCACGACTTGCCCGTCACGGCCACCGTCGACCAGTTGATGCCCTATTTCACGGTCGACAGCGGCGAGTGCCGCTCCAAGTATGTCTCGCTCGACAAGACGAGCAACGAGGTTTATTTTGCCTTCAGCATCCACGAGGGCGACAGCCTGCCGGGACCCTTGCGCCTGTGTGTGCTCTACTGCGCCGACGACCCGCTCGATTTCGACCAGTTGGTGTTCACCATCGACGGTTACGACTATCCCTTCTATCCCGCCCACCCGCAGCGCGAGACGCTGGACGGCGGCCTTTATAGGGAATCCAGCGACGATGTGCTACTCGAGGTGCACAAGGACCTGGTCTACGCCCTCGCCCATAGCAACTGGGTTGCACTCAAACTGGTGAGCGAACGGGGCATCCATCATGTCAAGATGCTCACCGACGGGCAGCGTGCCGACTTTGCCCACACCCTCGACCTGTACCGCCTTTGCGGTGGCGATTTCGGCCAATAAAGGGTAGAGTGAAGATATTTTATGCAACGGATTGCATAACTGTTTTTGGGTGTTTGCAGGACTTTTTGCATGATTTCTTGGTGGGGTTTTCAAGAAATTCTTACCTTTGCAGCGATTTTACAAATCATTTGATTGTTTTATTAAAGGTTTAATTCATTTATTATGATCAACGTAGAAAACATTGGTAATTGGGCTGGTCTCGTGTGGAACGCCCTGAACGATGCAAAGAAGGGCCTCGCTCTGAAGGACCTCCGCAAGGCTTCTAAACTCAAAGTTAACGAAATGCACTGCGCTCTGGGTTGGCTCGCCAAGGAAGGCAAACTCGAGTTCGCTGAGGGCAAGGATGACATCGTTGTAACGCTCCGCTAAGCAAACTATTTACCTCGACCCTGGATTAGAAATCAATATCCCTGATATAACAGCGATGGCGTGGATACCGTTTCCACGCCATCGTTGTTATAATATGCGAAAAACCCAAGCGTGTACGCTTGGGTTATCGTTCTGTAAAACAAACCATTACTAAGCACTTAAAGTCACGCTTGGCTTCACAGCTTGCGATAAACAATTTGACATTCCATAGTTCATGAATTTGCTTGAGTGCACAAAGGTAATCACATTTTTTTAATTTACAAAGCAAAACGCAGAAATTTTCAAAAAAAAATTATTTATTTTTGTAAATGGCAGTTTTCTCTACCGGATTCCGTCATCAGGCGCCTGCAGTTGGCCGTATGCAGCGACGTTGATTTGGCTCACGAACACTCCTGTGCGCGGTTTTCGTTCTTGAATTGATGTCGTGGCTTGCTGTCGCAAGGGCCCCATTCAACAGGCCAGTGCGCTCGATGGCGGGTGCCATCGCCAGGGAAATACTACCGAAAACAATAGTTTAATAACGGATTGTGCGAAAAAGTTGAAATAATATTTGCTTTTTTAAGGAAAAACACATTTATTTGCGGACGATATAAGGAATACCGCTTTTAAAATTACGAAATGTAAATGACGAGTGATGTCTTGCATTTCTCTTTGGATGGTTTTTTTCAGTTGTCCGCCGAGGAGTTAAGGCGTCCCCGTTACATCACATGGATTGATCTGCTCGGGTAGCAGTATTTGGATTACCGGCCCAGGTCGGGATATACCTAATTATTAATGTATCTAAACATTGACATCATGGACGTATTGCTCAATGAATCAGTTTTGATGGCACTGGCCGCATCGTGCGCGCCGGTATCTGCTGTTTTGTTTCCTGGCTGCGGCCGGCGTTGTGCCGCCGTGGCCGGCAATCCCGTGATGGCTTTTCCTGAAACAATGAAGTGTCAGATAATTTTTTCATAAGTGTGGTAGGAGGGTGCGCAAGCCCCTTGCGACAAGCGCGCCTTCCTTTTGTTGATGATGGCACACCTGGTAGTACTTGCTGTTTTGTTATATGGTTAATAGGTAATAGATGTTGATATATATATATAATGATGGAGCCGGGTGTGCTGTCTCAACACCAGAGGGTGAAAAGGATACTGACCGATACGAAATATGCGATATACCGCGGACCATGAGTGTCCGCCTAAGAAATACTGAATCCTTGAAACATCTTTTCTCTAAGTGCTAAATGGTTTTTTCAATCTTGTGTGGTTTTTCTTGAAGGTGCGCTTCCCACAGCCGAACACACAGGCGCACCTTCTTTTTTTTGAATTCAAATCACAAAAAGTCTTGTAAATGTGTTGTGTAGTTCAAAAAATGTGTCTATCTTTGCATCATGCGTTAGTCAAGTCAAGAGTGTGACACTTGATCGTTGAAACTTCGATGTCAAGGCTATGATGCTAAGTGCCTGGCAGTCAAGCGTAGGACGATATTAAAACGAGCGAGACACCTAACTGTTGTTCAACCCTGTGATGCCGGTGGGCTTCTCACACCGGTAGGGTCGAGCGGCCTCTCCACGTTGGATGTCCACACCCGGAATATTGTGCTGCGCCTGTGTTTTTCTGTGTACAGGCAAGCATGTAGCGCGAGTCAAACGATTGAGAATGTAAAACAAGAACAATAACTAAACAAAAAGAGAAACTATGTCTAAAGTTTGTCAAATCACCGGTAAGAAGGCGATCACGGGTAACAACGTGTCGCACTCCAAGCGCAGGACGAAACGCAAATTCAACGTTAACGTCTTCAACCGCAAGTTCTATTGGCCCGAGCAGGGTAAGTGGGTTCGCCTGACCGTTTCGGCATCCGGCTTGCGCAATATCAACAAGATGGGTCTTGACGCTGCCCTCAAGAAGGCTGCTGCTGAAGGACACCTGACTGAAATCATGGTTATTAACTAAGAAAGGAGCAACTGAATTATGGCAAAGAAAGCAAAAGGTGATCGCGTGCAAGTCATTCTCGAGTGCACCGAGCAGAAGGGTACTGGCGTTCCCGGCATCAGCCGCTACATCACGACCAAGAACCGCAAGAATACCACCGAGCGTTTGGAGCTCAAGAAATACAATCCTTATCTGAAGCGGATGACCGTTCACAAGGAGATCAAGTAATAACAACCCTTTTAACGACTATATAAGATATGGCAAAGAAAGTAGTTGCAACCCTTCAGACTGGTGAAGGACGCTCATGGAGCAAATGCATCAAGATGGTTCGCTCCGAGAAGACTGGCGCTTACGTGTTTGAGGAGCGCATGGTCCCCAACGACAAGGTACAGGACTGGCTGAAGTAATCACTGACGCCTCCTAAGGATATATCGCCTGCCCGCCCGCTCGTCATGAGCCGGCGGGCAGGCTTCGTCTTGCGGCAAAAGGTGCAGGCTCCGCACTTGCCGATTCACGCTTTTTTCATTACCTTTGTGGCATGTAACCAATATCCCAGAAATGATGGACCAGGACAAATACTTCTTCACACTCGAGATCGCGGTGCGCGACTATGAACTCGACAGCGAGGGCATCGTCAACAATGCCATCTACCTGCACTATCTGGAGCACACCCGCCATGCCTTCGTCACACAGGAAGGCATCCCCTTTGGCAGCCTGACGAGCGACGGGCTGATACCGGTGGTGAGGCGACTCGAGATAGACTATTACACGCCCCTGCGCAGCGGCGACGTGATGGTGAGCAAGTTGTGGATCGAACGCAAGGGGCCGCGCTTCATTTTCTATCAGGATATCTTCAGGAAAAAGGACGGGGCGCCTGTGGTCAATGCCGTGGTCACGATTGTGTGCATGGAGAAGGACGGCCGCATCAACCGTGGTGACGAATTAGTGGCCCGCCTGGATAAATACTTCGGTAACGGCAATGGATGACAACGGATACACAACACTGGTCTACCGTATAGCCTTTGCCAACCTGCAGGGTATGGGCGTGGACCTGGCGCGCAAACTGCTTGATGTAGTCGGCAGTGAGCGCCAGTTCTTCGACATGAGCGAGAAAGACCTGCGCGCGCTCACGCGGGGGCGCAGCAAAATCTATAGTGATGCCTACCGGCGCGAGTGCCTTGACAAGGCGGTGCGCGAGGCGGCCTTTGTGGGTGAGCACGGTATCATTGCCACCTATTACACCGATGCCGCCTATCCCCATCGCCTGCTCGAGGCCCCTGATGCTCCGGCGATGGTCTACACCCTGGGCAAGTGCGACCTCGAGAGCCCCCATGTCATCAGCATCGTGGGGACCCGGCATGCCACACAATACGGGGTCCGCTTTTGTGACACGCTGATCAGCGAACTGGCGCAGCGGCTGCCCGACCTTGTCGTGGTCAGCGGCCTGGCCTACGGCATCGACATCGCGGCCCATCGCGCGGCCCTCAAGCACGGCGTGCCCACGGTGGCCGTCCTGCCACGGGGCCTGAACCACATCTATCCCGCCATGCACCGCAACGATGCTGTCGCTATCGCCAAGCATGGAGGCATGCTGCTGACCGACTACACGAGCCAGGATGCCGTGCAGAAGAGCAATTTCCTGGCACGCAACCGCATCGTGGCGGCGTTGAGCGACTGCACCGTGGTCGTGGAATCGGCAGGCGCTGGCGGTGCGCTGGTGACCGCTTCGCTGGCTATGAGTTACAACCGTGACGTGATGGCTGTTCCGGGCCGTTGTGGCGATGAGTTCTCGGCCGGGTGCAACAAACTGATTGCTACCAACAAGGCTGCCCTCATCGGTGGTGCCGACGACCTGTTGACCGCCATGCGGTGGGAATCGGCTGTGCCGCAGCCCCGTCAACTCGACCTGTTTCCTGACCTCACCAAGGAGGAGCAGGCAGTGGTCGATGTCATCCGTGACCGCGGTGAGATTCACCTCAACACCCTGGCCGAGGCGCTGCACACGCCCGTCTACAAACTCATGAGTGTCCTGGTCGAACTCGATTGCAAGAAAGTCATTTCGACCCTTCCGGGATGCAGGTACACCTTGATATAGGCCATCAGGTCCTGAGTTTGTGTCGTTTTAAAAAAAATTAAGCCGACCCGCTTTGCCGAATCGGAATTTTGCAGTACCTTTGACTTTTCATTCTTTATCAAAACACGAACTTTTAATTACATAACGATATGAATACAGACCGAATTCCCGACTCAGAGTTTATCATCAATGATGATGGCTCGGCATTTCACATCCATGTGAAGCCTGAACAGTTGACCGACAACATTATCGTGTGTGGCGATCCTGGCCGTGTGACCATGATTGCATCCTATTTCGACACCCGTGATTGGGAAACCTCCAGCCGTGAGTTCCATGGCATTGGCGGCACCTACCATGGCAAGCCCATCATGGCCCTCTCTCATGGCATCGGCCCTGACAACATCGACATCGTGATGACCGAACTTGACGGTCTGGCCAATATCGACTTTGCCACCCGCACCCCGCGAGCCGAGCACCGCACCCTCAACATCGTGCGCATCGGCACGTCGGGCGGTCTGCAACCCTATGTTCCCGTGGGCACCCCTGTCATCGCTTCCAAGGCTATCGGCTTTGACGGTGTCATCAACTACTATGCCGACCGCAACAAGGTCGCCGACCTTGACTTCGAGAAGAAGTTCTGTGAGTTCGTGAAATGGAACGAACTGTTTGCCAAGCCCTACGTTGTTGATGCTGACCCCTGGCTGGTCGAGAAAATCGGCCGTGACGACATGGTGCGCGGCTACACCATCTCGGCTGTGGGATTCTATGGTCCCCAGGGCCGCCGCGTGCGCCTTGAACTTGCTGAGCCCGAACTCAACAGCCGCATCGAGAAGTTTGAGTACAATGGCGGCCACATCACCAACTACGAGATGGAGAGCAGCGCCCTGCAGGGCATGGCTGCCATGCTGGGGCATCGCGCCATGACCGTGTGCTCGATTATCGCCAACCGGGTGGCCACCGACGTCAACCCCAACTACAAGACTGCCGTCGAGGACCTGGTGCGCACCGTTCTCGACCGTCTGACCGATTGAGTTGACCCGACACTCATCACGGGCTCTGTTTCAACCGTATGAAACAGAGCCCGTTTTTATGCGTTATGGCATCCTGAAAATAAAAAAAAACTTAAAACGGCATCGGCATATAATATTGTCATACAATAGTGCGTTATAAAGTTGTAATAATTAAAATCAGGATTGCCTATGCACAAAATGACTACTTCGACTAACAAAAAAAATGACGTTGTTGAAACTGTGAAAGGCCCGAAGAGGTCAACCGTGGAGTTTCTCAAGCAGTTTGCAAGGGCTTATCAGTACAACGTCGAGTTGCCGAGAGGATTGGAGTCAATGATTTTAAATTGATAGGAATATTTCCTCTCCCCAAAAGGTAAAGAAGCCTCCCCGCCGGATGTGCGCGGGAGGCTTCGTCGTTTTCAGGCCCTGCGTCTCAGCCGTCCGTGTCCAGCGAGGCGGCATTTTTTTATCATCGGGGCCCTGACGGTGTTGTCCATGTCACGATATTATTGTAAATTTGCACCCAATAACGAGAATTCAGTTATGGTAAACTTGATCAAACGCGTCTGCTCGGGCGCTATCTATATCGCTATCATTGTGGCGGCTATCATGCTGCTCGACAATTCACCAGTGATGTACCTGGTGGTATTTCCGCTGCTGATTGTGTTGGGCATCGGTGAACTCATCACACTGGCCAAGGATGATGAAACCCAGTCGTGGCTGGTGAACATCATCGACATGCTGGGCGGTGCCGGATTGTTCTTGACGTTCTACTTGCATTTCATCAAGGACGAGTCGTCAAGGCTATGGCTACTGCTCATCGCTTTCTACCTGCTGGTGAGAACCATCGTCCAGTTGTATCGGCCTCGTCAGAATGCCGTCCACAGCCTTGAACGCTCGTTCCTGTCATTGGGCTATGTCGCCCTGCCGGTGTCGATGCTCAACTGCATTATAGACATTACGGCGCCGCGGCTGCTGCTGGGCATCTTCATGTTCATCTGGCTCTATGATACGGGTGCCTATTGTGTGGGCATGCTGCTGGGACGCCATCGCCTGTTCGAGCGCATCTCGCCCAAGAAGTCATGGGAAGGCGTTATCGGTGGCGTGGCTTTCAGCATTGCAGGCGCCTTTGCATCCCACTATTGGTTTGATGAGTTCTTCCAGGTCCCCGACTTGATGACCTGGGTGGGACTGAGCGTCGTGGTGGCCGTGTTTGCCACCTTCGGCGACCTGGTCGAGTCGCTCATCAAGCGCACCGTCGGCGTCAAGGACTCGGGCAATATCATGCCTGGCCACGGTGGCATCCTGGACCGCATCGACAGCCTGCTGCTGGTGGTTCCGGCGGTACTCATCTATCTGCAACTCATGAAACTCCTGAATTGAAATCATGCGAGGCATTATCCCATCGATTGTCCTGCTGCTGTGCCTATCGTTCATGATAGCCTGCGGGGGCAAGAAGGAAAACGCCGAGCAGCAGCATCGTCTGCCCGACACACTCAATGTGGGCACACTCTATAGCCCCACGGGCTTCTTTATCCTCAAGGGCGACACGATGGGCTATGACTATGACCGCGTGTGCGACTTTGCCCGGTCTTATGGCATCGCGCTGCGGTTCAAGGTGGCACGCAGCATGTCCGAACTGCTCAAGATGCTCGACAAGGGGCAGGTCGACGTGTTGGCCTGTGAGATTCCCGTCACTGCCGAGTACAAGTCGCGCGTGCTGCACTGCGGCGCGGTCAACGAGACCTATCAGGTGCTCGTCCAGCACAGCGGCAAGGACGTCATCTATGACGTGACGCAACTCATCGGCCGCGACGTGTATGTCGAGAAGGGGTCCAAGTATGAGTCCCGCCTGCGCAACCTCGACAACGAGGTGGGCGGCGGCATCTCCATCCATACGGTCGAAGGCGAGGCTGCGGTACCCACCGAGTTGATTGCCAAGGTTTCGCGCCGGGAGATACCCTTCACCATCGTGGACAGCGACATCGCCCAGATGAACCTCTCCTATTATGACAGCATCAACATCGGCTTGAAGGTGGGCTTTGCCCAGCGTTCGTCGTGGGCCGTATCGAGGCGCAACCAGTGGCTCGCCGACAGCATCAACATGTGGGCGGCCAGCAGCAATGCGCAAGAATACTCCAAGCAGGCTCTGAAGCACTATTTCGAGATGAACCGCGGCCCCAAGCCCGACTCGGTCAAGGTCGACACACTGGCCGTGACACCGCCTGGCGGCATCTCGCCCTACGACCACGTGTTCAAGCAGTATGCGCAGCAATTGGGTTGGGACTGGCGTCTGCTGGCTGCCATCGCCTATTCGGAGTCAGGTTTTGACCCCAATGCCACGTCGTGGATGGGCGCCAGGGGCATCATGCAGGTAATGCCGCGAACGGCACGCCAGTTCGGCGTCAACGAGGAAGACCTGGGCAACCCCGAGGTCAGCATACGCGTGGCTACCCAGATTCTCAAGGAACTGGATGGCATCATGCGTGGCCGCACGAACAAGGAGGACCAAATCAAGTTTGTCCTGGCAGCCTACAATGCCGGCTCGGGCCATGTCACCGATGCCATGGCGCTGGCTCGCAAAAACGAACTCGATCCGCGCGTGTGGGACGAGAACGTGGAGCAGGCCATGCTCTGGAAGATGGATCCCGAGTACTACAACGATTCGGTGTGCTCCAACGGCTACTGCCGAGGCACTGAACCCGTGGACTACGTCATCAAGGTCCTCAACTGCTACGAGAACTACAAGCAGAATTATAAGAAATAATTAGTAACAAGAAAAATTTGTCATTATGAGAAAGAGAAAATTAATCATCGCTATCGTTGTTGCGATTTCGGCATCGATGATGATGCAATCGTGTATTGGCAGTTTTGCCCTCTACAACAAGGTGAAGAATTGGAATGACCATGTGGGCGACAAGTTTGTGAACGAACTCGTGTTTGTGGCCATGTGGATCCTGCCGGTTTATGAGTTGAGTTTTGTCGCTGATTTGTTCATTCTCAACTCCATTGAGTTCTGGTCGGGCAGCAATCCCGCTCTGGCCCAGGCCGAAACCAAGATTGTTGACGGCAAGGACGCACAGTATCTCGTTGCCCGTGATGCCACCGGCTATGAGATTACCAACATGACCACCAAGCAGGTGACACGCTTCAACTTCAATGCCGAGGACAACTCATGGTCCATCGAGAATAACGGCAAGGAAGTGAAGTTGTTCTCGTTTGTTGACGACACCCATGTCAACGTCTTGCTGCGTGACGGCAGTTACACTACCGTGGAATTGTCACAGGCTGGCGTGCTGGCCTATCAGGACCTCGTCGGTGTAGATGCTTTTGCCATGCGCTGAACAGGTCGGTAACACCATCAGTTGATAAAGACAGGCAAGTACCGGATTCCGGGACTTGCCTGTCTTTTCTGTATCTCCTAAGTTTGTTATTGCAGCAGATTGGCTGAATAGATTTTGACGATGCCGTCGAGAAAGGCGTTGAGTTCGTAGTCGCAGAAGTCGCCCGTCCCGTCGATGCGTCCCGTCTCGTAGTAGCCGCGGGCGCGGCAGGCACCGCCGCAGATGTAGCGGATGGCGCAGTCGCTGCATTTCTCGATATGGTCCACATCCAGGTCGGCACAATGCTGCAGGGCAGGGGAGTCGCGGTAGATTTCCTGGATGCTCCGCTCGTGCACGTTGCCTGCCAGGAACTGGTCGATGTGCAGCAATTGGCAGGGGTAAACGTCGCCCGTGGGCGAGATGCTGATTTCGTTGTCGCCGATGGCGCACTTGCGGGTCTGGATACACTTCGACACGTCAAGTGAACTCTCGCAGTATCCCAGCGGGTTCACCCCGAAGGCACTTGCTAGCGCGTCGTAGTATTGACGGCCGGTGATGGACAGTTGGTCCTCGGCGAGGTCCGACACGGGGAACAGCGGGGCATAATTCAGCCGGCCGCCAAACCGGCGGGCCATCGCTTCCACCTGGTCGATGTTCAGGCGGGTGACGGTCATCGACAGCGTGTAATCAATGCCGTGGCGTTCCAGCAGGTCCACGGCGCGCATCACCTGGTCGAAGTTGTCGCCGCGTGTCAGGCGGTGCGTCTCGCGTGTGGGACCATCGATGCTCAGGGTGACCAGATTGAAGGTTTCCTGGATAAACCCGATATTGTCCTCGTCGATGAGCGTGCCGTTGGTCAACAGCAGCACGGTGCAGCCCTTGGCCTTGCAATAGGCCGACACGGGCTGCCACAACGGGTTAAGCAACGGCTCGCCGCCCGTGATGGTGACGCTCAGGTGGCTGGACAGGTCACACAGCCCATCTATTACCTGTTTATACTCGTCGAGCGTGAGCGGAGCATATCGGCTCTCGATGCGCTCGGCGGCATAGCAGTACTTGCAGCGCAGGTTGCAGCCGCTTGACAGTGACAGATGCACGCAGTGCAGTCCTGCGTCGCGAGGTCGTTGCGGGTGAGGTGCGGTTTCAAAGATGGAGGAATCGACGACGTGCCGGCAGAAGGCCGTGACTTCGTCACGCTTGTCCTCGCCCAGGATTTGGCAGGCGGCATCCACGATGTCATCGATGGTGTTGTCGCCATCGAACTGCGACATGATCAGCCGGCCTAACTCGTTGGTGACGACCCAGGCGGGCAGCAGGGGGTTGATGAAGACATACTTGTCGCCCCGCTGGAACACTTGTACCTGTTCAGGCAGTTGATACTTGACCATGGAATTGGTTTATCGGGACTGTCCGGGACACTGGTAAGCCGAGCCGCACTTGCCGCCACCGCCGGCGCACTCGTAGGAAGAGCCGCACTTGCCTTGTCCGTTGGCACCCTGTCCGGCGCAAGTGTAGGCCGAGCCGCACTTGCCGCCGCCACCGGCGCACTCGTAGGAGGACCCGCATTTGCCTTGGCCCTCGGCACCCTGTCCGGCGCAAGTGTAGGCCGAGCCACACTTGCCGCCGCCACCGGCGCACTCATAGGAAGAGCCGCACTTGCCCTTACCCTCGGCACCCTGTCCTGTGCAGTTGTAGGCCGAGCCGCACTTGCCGTTACCGCCCGAGCACTCATAGGAGGAGCCGCACTTGCCCTGTCCTTCGGCACCCTGTCCTGAGCAAGTGTAGGCCGAGCCGCACTTGCCGCCGCCACCGGCACACTCATAGGAGGAGCCGCATTTGCCCTGGCCGTTGGTGCCCTGACCGCTGCAATTGTAGGCCGAGCCGCACTTGCCGTTGCCGCCGGCACACTCATAGGATGACGAGCAGTTGCCCTTACCCGACGGGTCTCCAGCAGGCGCATCGCTCGCCTTGGCACCGAAGAACACCGACGGCGACACGACACCTGCCGCTACCAGCGCGGCCAGTTTCTTGATAAAATCTCTGCGTGACTGATTATCCATAATATTTTTCCTGACTTTAGTTTCTTGATGACAAAGGTAAGAAAATTCGTTGGTAAAAACAAGCGTGTAGTCGCCTTTTAATCTTTATTTGAAGAACTTGCTGTTACGGATAAAGAAATACACGATAGCCATCAAGACCACCGAGATGGCAACAGCAAACGGGAATCCCATCCACTTGGTTTCCATGCCGTTGGGCACGTTCATGCCATAGTAGCCGGCAATGACCGTAGGAATCATCAGCAGGATAGTCACCACGGTGAGCGTTTTCATTATGCGGTTCAGGTTGTTGCCGATGACCGACGAATAGGCTTCCTGCTGGCGGTCAAGAATGTTGCTGTAGATGACAGCGGTGTCAAGGGCCTGCTGCGTCTCGATTTCTACATCCTCGAGCAAGTCTTCGTTATGGGGCAGGGAGCGCAGGCGCATCTTCACACGCGCCAGCACTGTCGCATTGCCCTTGAGCGAGGTGATGAAGTAAATCAAGAATTTGCCAAGGCCCATCATACGCATCAACTCGTCATTGTCCATCTTCTTGTCAAGCCGGTCTTCGGCGGCATTCATCATGGTGTTCATCTGCTTGAGGTACTTCAGATACCATACCGAAGTGGACAGCATCAGTGACAGCAACAGGTCATAGGACTTGACCGCATTCATCCGGCGGCGTTTGCTCCACTGGATAAAATCGTCAAGCACCTCGTTGTTGAAGTAGGCCACAGTGATGAACACATCGTCACGGATGAGGATGGCAAGCGGCGCTGTCGAGAATACGGTTTCGCCGTCCTCGTCGGTCGACTTGGTGGGCACGCGCAGGAACACAAGCATCCAGTTGTCCTCGTGGTCAACACGAGGGCGCTCCTCAACGTCTTCAGCGTCATGGATGAAGTCCAGAGGAACGGCAAAACGTTCTTTCAGCAGTGCCAATTCTTCCGCTGTCGGATCGGTGACTCTAATCCAGCATCCCGACTTCCACTGATTGATCTCGCTAAATCCATCTCGGCTTTTCAAATAACTAATCATAGCCTCGTCCCTCCTCGTTTAATCATGCAAAGGTAATGTATTTTCCTAAAAGTATCCCTTTTAAGAGAAAAAAGTAATATTTCCACCCGCCAGAGTGTAATAGTCTAACATCACTCGGGGCTATTGTTTGCAATCCAGCGGGCGAGTGCATTGAGGGCGTTGCATTGTGTTCTGGTAATCTTGCGGAAATCATTGTGGTGCGGCCAAGGGGCAATGAGCAGCAAGCGGCCCTGGGAGCAGGCCTCGAATTGGCGCCCGTAAGGCTTCTGGTAGGGCGCGAAACCATTCTCGAGAATAAGGATGATGGGATAACCAGCCTCGAACGCTGCCCCCATAATTTCTTTTTCGCCGGGACTGATGCAAGGTGAGACAAGTACCGTTCCTTGACTGGCTAAGGTGAGAAAGCGAATACATTCATTAGTGATTTCTTCAGTTGTCAGTCGTCGGGAGCACTGAACGGCCGTTTTATCAGGGTAATCGAGGAGAAAGCGGTTGCCCATTACTGTCACAGGGGTCGTGCCGATGACTATACCTGAGCGTTGAACGAACAAGTCGGAGTTCTGGCGTTTTACCCACAAGCGGTAGGGATTGTCAACCAAGTATTTAATCCACCTGTCCAATTGCCCTCCGCCTTGAAGGATACGGTCGTTGTAACCTTTCTCCCATAAGGTTTCATGATTGGGCTCAATGGATTTGATGGCATAACGGCAGCCTTTCTTGAAACCTTGAATCAGATATCCCAAATGTCGTGGCATGGGTGTCTTCACATAGATGATGCCGTGTACATGATCGGGCATCAACTGGAAGCCCAGCAGTTTGACTTGAGGATGGTATTGGGGTATTTCATTCCAAGCCCGCTTGACAGCGGCCCCGATGGCTGAGGGATGTACCCATGGCTTTTTGTGTTTCTCGTCAGGACCCAGCAATGTGCCCAAGATTGGACGGCGCCCCTCGATGCAGAGGGTTACCATATAGATGGTGACCCCGCAATAGTCGTGCCCTGTTTTGCGACGCTTCATCGAGGGCTTGACGGTTAGTTCGGGATGTGCCTCTATCCAGCGTTTCCTTTTCTCATTGCTATTATCCATAAAGACAAAGGTAAAGACAAAACTTTGTTCCTGCAATAAGTTGATTGTATTTACGAGTTTTCAACTCGTAATACCCAAGACAGCACCCATGGGAAGGGGTTGTCGTGGTATTACGGGCTGCCAGCCCGTAATACTGTGGTGGCGTCCGTGAGGAAACAAAGGGCTGCAGCAACTGGTGCTGCAGCCCTCTGTGGGTTTCTCGGGGAAACGTCGTCTGGGCGGATTAGCCGAGGCGCTTCTCGAGGTTGGTGCGGATGGCCTTGATGAACTCGGCGCTGTTAACGGCCTTGGCCTCAACACCTTCCATCAGGTTCACGAGGTCCTTGGTAACGATACCGGCGTTGAGGGTATCGAAGCAAGCGCCCTCGAGTTGGTCACCAAAGTTGATGAGTTCCTGGATGCCGTCCTTCTCACCGCGCTTGCGCAGGGCGCCGCTCCATGCAAAGATGGTAGCCATGGGGTTGGTGGAAGTCTCCTCGCCCTCGAGGTACTTGTAGTAGTGGCGGGTTACGGTACCGTGGGCAGCCTCATACTCGTAGTTGCCGTCGGGGCTAACGAGCACGCTGGTCATCATAGCCAGTGAACCGAAGGCGGTGCTGACCATGTCGCTCATCACGTCGCCGTCGTAGTTCTTGCAAGCCCAGATGTAACCACCCTTGCTGCGGATTACGCGAGCAACGGCGTCGTCGATCAGGGTGTAGAAGTACTCCAGACCCAACTTCTCGAACTCAGCCTTGTAGTTCTGCTCGTAAACCTCCTCAAAGATGATGCGGAACTGAGCGTCGTACTTCTTGCTGATGGTGTCCTTGGTCGAGAACCACAGATCCTGCTTGGTATCGATAGCATACTTGAAGCAACTGTGGGCAAACGAACGGATGGACTTGTCCAGGTTGTGCATACCTTGGAGGACGCCCTCGCCCTTGAACTCATGGATTACCACTTCCTCGTGCTTGCCGCTAACACCGTCGAAGACGAGTTTGGCAACACCGGGTTCGTCAGCACGCAACTCAACGCTCTTGTAAACGTCGCCATAGGCGTGACGAGCGATGGTGATGGGCTTCTCCCAGTTCTTCACAACGGGGTGGATGCTCGGGATGGTGATGGGAGCGCGGAACACGGTACCGTCGAGGATCGAACGGATGGTGCCGTTGGGGCTCTTCCACATCTCGTGCAGTTTGTACTCGTCCATACGTTTCAGGTTGGGGGTGATGGTAGCGCACTTCACGCCGACACCATACTTCTTGCAAGCCTCAGCAGCCTCGATGGTGATCTTG
>ONRP01000024.1 GCA_900320245.1 uncultured Prevotellaceae bacterium | reverse complement strand
TCGCTTCGCCTTTTTACGATGCCTGCAAAGTGCGGCTGGAGCGCACTGAAAGCAAGGCTTGCCCGGGAATTACTACCCTGGAAGGGCTGGAGAATTTCCGAAGGCAACTCGTCTTGGCCTTGCGTGTGCGTGAGCCGCAATAACTTTGCAGCGGGAAAAGGCGTTGAAAGCGACGTCAGGCAAGTTCAAGGATGTTTGGCTTGTTTTTCAGGGGCAACATGGCAGATTCTTCCTGCAAGCGGTTGCACCCAAGACGGCGCAGGTGTCAAGAGCTGAAAAAAACGGCCAGCGTTTCCCAACGCCAGCCGCTCAACAAAGTATATACGCTAATGAATCTTTACTTATTATTGACCATGTTGCAAGGTATCAGTGATTTCTGTGCATAAAGCGTCACCTCCACCGAGCATACCGCAGGATCGCCGCTGGGCGTTCCTGTGGCGCTCGAGGTTTTGATGATGGGGCGCGGTTTCTCGTGCTGCCCAATAACGTAGGACTGTCCG
This sequence comes from uncultured Prevotellaceae bacterium, assembly GCA_900320245.1. GTDB lineage: Bacteria > Bacteroidota > Bacteroidia > Bacteroidales > Muribaculaceae > Sodaliphilus. Next base: position 37,227 of record ONRP01000024.1, on the reverse strand, counting down.
TTGCAGTCAGTGATGACAAAAGCGATGTGACTATTTGTCGGCAACTCGTCAAGCGTCTTGAAACGTAGTGTCGCTTGCTCGATCCTTCCGTTGTTGTTGTAAGATGATACTGCCTCACAGGTTGGCACCCCGACGAAGTTGATGGGCGTGACATCCGTGAAGATGCCGACTGGTACCCCTGCAAGGTATTTGTACATGATTTCACGTTGCAGTCTCTCGGCTGGAACGTAGCCGAGGAACCTGATTCCTGGAAGTGATTGGGTTGATTTCATTTGTTTGTTTTTTTTTGCAAGTGTGCAACAATTTGCAATCTGTGCAACATTTCGCAAAGTGTGCAACATTTGATTTTTTTGAGGGTACTATGTCGTCGGCTTTTTAACCTTTGTTATTCTTGTTTAACTTCCTTTTGCCGTTGGCGCCTGAGTGTTTGTCGATAGACATTTCTCTTGCGCATGTAGATTTTGGCGATGGTGTTCCAGTTGGTATCGTTCATTTCGATGCCATGGGTTTCCATCCAAGCCCAAATGATGTCCTGCTTGCGTTTTCCGATATTGCCGAATTTGAACAGGTCGTTCCACAACTCGATCGAGAAGCGCTTGCGAATGCATAGAGCCAACACTCTCCTTGATGCTGCGCTCAAGTAGGTGTTGTACCTGATATTTTTATGTTTGAAACAAGGCACAAGTATGGGTACCCTGTTTTCTCCTGGATGGTTGTTCGAGGCAAAGATGGGCGGTTTGCTCAGGTATATCTCCAGTATGTCGTTCTCGGCTGAATTCCTCGGGAACTCAACCGGGTTGCCTTCGTGGCGAGTCATCAGCCACTGAGCCAGATATGGCTCCAGTGCAAGGTAGATGATAAGCCTCTCTTCGGTGTTATTGTCGTTAGTCGGTTTGTTTTCACACATGGTGAAACAAAATTACTGTCGGTAACTGACATCTTGAAAGACGATAGGGTGCAGCATTTCGTTGAATCGGTCGGCAATACGCACGCCGTACTTGTCCTGCAGCTCCTTCGGTACAAGGTTTGTTGTGATGGCCGTGAAAAGTTGGTGCTGGTAGCGGTACTCCAGCAGGTCAACCACTGGACTGAGCACATTACCGAAACTCAACACCTCGGCTGGTTCCTTGCCCAGGTCGTCGATAGCGAGCATTGAGCGGGAGCGCAGATTGCGGATCTTGTTGTAGTCATTCGACATGATTGAAATTTCCATCGCATCAACAATCTCAATGCCGACTTTGAAAGCCTCGCTCAGAAATGAGAAGTGTCCTCTAGCATTGAGGTAGTTCAACGCTTTCTGGAAAGCATACAACAGCGTGGATTTGCCATTGCCACATGTGCCGCACAGCATAACCCCGAACTTTGGTGTAGGCTCAGTGATGTATTCGGCAAATTCTTTGATAGCCTCAGTTACATTGGCGTCGTTGCGGAAAGTGCGTCTTCTGCTCTCCACAGTAATCCTGTAACATGCGGCAAGCAGGTCAAACGCCTTCTGTGGGGTCAGGTCGAACCGAAAACGGTCCACCGTAATCTGACGCTTTATGATCGCCGACATCAGTGCCTCGACGTCTTTTGAATTGATCTTCGGGTTGATTCCTTGGTTCTTGTTTTCTTCCGTTTCCATCTTTTTTGTTTACTCTTAAATGAATTCTTGCCCAATTGATGAAGTGCCTTCTGAATTTTCCAGGACTGTCATGAGATTCAAGTTTCACATTCACCTCGTCAACGAAAAGATCCAGCATCTTCAGGATTTGTTCCTTCTCACACTTTAAGATTCTCATCGCTTCTTCAATCTCAAAATCATTGATCTTAAATTCTTCAGAAAACTTCAAATTGCTCTCGCGCAAAGATGATAAAGAAGTTGTGTTGTTTATTATATTATTATTTTTTACTTGTTTATTGGGTATCGGTTTCTGTACCGATAAGTGTTCGTTCTCTACGTCAAGAGCAGACAAAATCTTGCTCTTGATTGTCTCCAAATCACCTAACTTGTCAAAGTCTAAACTGTTCAATATCTCGGCAATTTTCCTTGCTTTTTGATACTTGTCATAGTTGACGATGGTGATGATGGTCTTGGTCTTGTCACTATCCACAGTGATCATGCCGTTCAGCACGAAAAGATCCAGAGTTTCGGTGACGGTCGTATTGTTGGCTCCCCATCGTCTCATCAGCCTCCTGATGCTGGTGACATACTGCCCGCGTTTGAGGTTGACGATGGCGCTGCCGAATCCAACCTGCTTATTCTCCCATGCTGCGAGCATAAGCAGATCAACCCATCTCTTGAACCTGTGCGGGGTGGTTTCCCAAATCCAATGGCCCCAGATGGCGCGGTATATTGCAATCCATCCACCCATATTCTAGTATGCGGCTCTCCAGAACCTGAGAATCTCTGCGCCGGTATAGAACCTCCTGGAGTTTCCCTTTCTTACACCGAAGCGCAGCTTCCCCTGGTTCGTGTACCTTAAAATGCTGTTGCGATGCACGCCCAGTAGGGTAGCGGTCTCCTCGACGGAGTATCTGCCGCCGAGTTTCACATTAGGTTCTACGTTGACCATGACACATTATATATTTATAGGGGGAAACAATGTTTCAACGTCGCAGCCCATGTGTTCAGCGATGAGGATCTGGGTGTTGATGTCGGGCCGGTTCCTGCCCACGACCCAGTTCCTCACCGACATCTCGCTGCGGTGGGTGATCTCTTTGAGCTTCTTGATGAACTCTGCCGATGGCAGCGGTTGCTCTCTCAATGACTTGTAGTAGTCAACTAATGATAAATTCTTGTCAGTCACCATGTTACTAAAATTTTTGAAGTTAATAGATGATTATTAATCGTTTATTATCAAAAAATAATCGTTAATATATTTGCTATAACTATTTTTTATATTATCTTTGCAGTCGGATAGCCAAACAAGTGCTGTATATGCGACAATTCAAAGAGTTGAATGTCTGCAAAGGTAACAAATAATATTTGAATATTCGCAAATAAATTATTAAATATTTTTTATAGATTATCAACAAAGGTTATACGCTATATGAAAAGGATTGATTTACTAAGGATTAGAAAGGAGTACAAAGTGACGCAGGTGAAGCTCGCCGAACTCACGAAGTACCCCCAGGGATTCATCTCGCAGATAGAGAATGGGCGAGTGGATGCACCGGCCGCGTTTCTCGTGCGGCTGAAAGAGGCCTTGAACATCAAAGACCTTGATTCATTCTACCTTCCCGATTCAGATGAACAGGCCGCAAAGGATGCACGTCAGTTGCTCGAGAACCGCATTGACGAACTGCAGGCCATGATCAAGCGGCTGTTGGACATGCTCGACAGGCGAGACGAGCGAATAAGTGAGCTCGAAAGTCAGTTGTCCCGCTACCAAGAAAAATTCTTGGATGCGACAAATTGACCAAAAATCAAAAAATGTTTTTCAGCGTATTATTTTGAGGATTTTTAAAAAGCGACAAATAGGCTTGCACGTGGCTTGCACATGCCTATAGTGAATAATTAACTTATTATTAATCAGGTGGTTGTTGGCTCGATTATGTTTCTTCCCAAGCTGAGGGCCGCGGGTTCGAGTCCCGTTTACCGCTCAAAGAACATAAGGACTTGATAAACAATTTGTTTGATGGTCTTAATGTGTGGAAAAAACCTGATAAACGGTTCTAAAAAACAGGTAAAAACGGCACAAATCAACGCAATGTTTGTATCAAATTATGTGACTGCCGTGCCGGGCAACCCGTGACCACACTATCGTATTGATAAGGTTGTAAAAGTGACAATCCTTCTGGACATAACAAATAATTTCCAGGATTGGCTTTCATGTGATTGGAATAGCCTAAGCGACTTCTTTCTGTGGTTTGGTCAGGGTATAGCATATCTGATTGCCCTGATGATGGTTGGAGCGATTATAGCCTTAATCGGGATGATGTTCAAACGGGACAAGTTTGGGCGCGAACTAAGAGAGGGTTGCCTTGTCCATACCGTGATACTTGCTGTACCTACAGCTGCCGGTTTGATTTTCGGTTTTTGCAGTCAAAACAAAAAAGACGAGCCGACAACTCATGCCTTTGTCAGCCCTGAGTCGGCCATGTCCAGTTCTCACCCCTGGAGTGACAACCACTTGGATAAGCAAGCAATCGAAGATGTTGAATGGGACGACACTGTCTGGATCTGCACCAGCGGAAACTCTAGGAGATTTCATTCTACTTTGGACTGTCCAGGGATGCAGAACTGCAATAGTGAAGCGGATGCCATAACAAGAGAAGAGGCAGAAGATATGGGCCGAACTAATTGCAGAAGGTGTTATTATTAATAGATTACAATGTCAATAATAATGATTGACATTGCTGATTTTTGATTTAACAATTTTACAACATATTGCGTTTGTAAAATTTAAACTTTTAAGATGATTGACAACGAGGCTCCCGACCACAGTAACCGGTGACTCCGTGCAGTTGTATCTCCATCCTGGAGATGAGGTCGCATGTTTGCGTGTCAACGAGGCGACATTCCTGCAATGGGGGCGCATCCACGTCTTGGACAACAGTCAAGGGGTTGTTATAAAGAAAATCTACGATGACGAGAATGGGGTGCGCAGTGTGTCACTCAACGAGGACTATCCCCCGTTCGTCATCCCCAAAAATGAAATCTATTCGTACAACCATGTAGTAGGACTTTTAAGATTATAATATTATGAGTAAATTATTGAGAACTTTAGGCTCGTGTGTTTATGCGTCTGCCATTTCCATTGCTTTCCTTTTCTTGGCCGTTTTTGCTTTGTCAAAAGGAATCGTGAGTATCCACGGATTTTGGAAAACGGCAATTTTCATTATTGTCATGTCCGTTGCGTTCGCGTGGCTTGCCGAAATCGGTTTGCAACTACTCTCCATTCCGTTCAACTGGTTATGGGATGAAACCCCAATTGAGAGAATCGCAGCGGCGATACCGGCTGCGCTGGTCGGTCTTTGGTGCATTTCCGCGCCATTCCGCATCCAAGAACACTTTACGGCAGGCGATTGGGTGGTAGCAGTTTTATGGGGAATCGGTGTTTTGTTCTTCTATGCCAACCTATTCCTGCTTCCGTTTTTGAGCAAAGATATCGGCATCCACAAGAGGATGTAGTCTTGTTATTAGATAAGAAAAACAGCGGCAAACAATAGCCGCCGCGTGTGCCAATCCGTGTACCACAAAAATTTGAGAGTCACAAACAACTAAACATCAACAACTTGCCGTTACACGGTTGACAATCCCAAGTAGTGGGCAACGAGTTCGAGTCCCGTTTACTGCTCAATGTTTTCCTTTTCTTGTGATGACAACAGGCGCTTCTTTAATCTGGGGCGAAAAATAATGACCGCCTTGCTCTACTTTGGCATAATTTTTGCAGGCTTAATAATTGATATCCATTGTGATATGAGGCGCTGTCAAGCGAATCCCCCTAAAACCACTTTAAAAACTTTGCCTTATGCTGAAACGGGTAGTCTTTTCATTGTTTTTCGTTTGTGCGGTAGTTGCCACTCCCGCCATGAGTGTTGTTTCCGCTCCGGCATCAAGCGGGACAGTCTATATCTGTACAGGTAATAGTTCAGAGTGTTACCACATCAGGCGTAATTGCCGTGGCTTGAACGCCTGCAAGGCTTCGATTCGTGAAGTATCATACGAGAAAGCCAAATCCATGCGTCGCTGTCCCTGTGGCTGGTGCTGCAAATAGCAGTAGCCGCATGGTGTCTCGGTGGTGTTAAAAAAGTCGCGGCATAGGGCTCTCACGGCCGATGCTGTCAAAAGAAATAGCGGTTGATTTGCCATTGAGGTAAATCAACCGCGTTTGATTTGAGAAGACGAGCGTGGATTAGGCTTTTTTCAACTTTTTCTGAAGCCACCATGTAATCAAATATGAAATAGCGGCGATAGTGGAGCCCAGCGTCGCCAAGGCCATATCTTTTTGTGCATCAAACATGTCGCCTTGCTGGCCATTATATCCCTCGGCATCCTCGGGCGAGAGCACAAGTGTGAGCGACCATTCAAACAATTCATAAATCAGACTGCCCGCTTGCACCATCAGCCACGCCACGAGAACTGCCATCACCTGACGAGATGTGATGCGACGGCGCGAGACTTCCACCAGTGCAGGGAACAGAAACAAGCCGAAAAGCAGGTGTACCAGGCGGTCGTAGTGGTTGCGCGTCGAATGCAGCCATCCCCAATCGCCCAGACATTGCAGCCACTCCTGATAAGGTACATAGGAATAGATGTATCTGGCGCCAATCAGGTGAAGCACGGTGAAAAGTGCAATTCCAAGAAAAGCCAGATTGCTGAACCAATACTTTCGCAGGTCAGTTAGCATGAGTGCGAATAACAAAATGGTCCCTGCTTGTTGCAGGAATTGCTCTTGAGGGAAAACGGGATCGATATAGGTGATGATAGTCGCAACGGCTAACACCACTAACGTCATTATCTTAAACTTGTTTTTCTGATGCTTTATCATATAGTCATTGGGGAAGCGAAGTTCAGGCTTAACGTTACTTTTTTTCGATGATGGTGAACTGTTTTTTAAGCGGCGCTGGCATTCGTCCGGAGTTTTAAATCAACAGTGTCGTCTTGCGTTATGGCCCAGCGCAACGGTCTATTCCCCGCCGTTGCACTGAGTTATCAAGTCTTCAAGCATCCCGTGCCAGTCCGCGCCATTATCGGGCTGCAGCACATGCATTCCCAGTGTCGCGGCCGTCGCGGTGTTGTGCTCGCTATCATCTATAAAAACCGTCTCTTCAGGCTTCGCTTTTTCGCCCTGGAGCATCATTTCGAAGATGCGCCTTTCAGGCTTCATGATACCCATCTCGTAACTGAGATAAAGCGCATCAAAGTAGTGGTCGAGCCCATGCCCGCGGCCATCGAAGGCGCTGCTGCGTGCCCACTGCATCATGAACGGATTGGTGTTGCTCAGCAGGCTGAGCCTGAAGCCGCGCTTGCGCAACTCGATGAGTTTGTCAAGGTTGCGTTGTGGCAGTTCCACCTTATAGCCCTGCCAGCCATAAGCGCAATCCTCCAGTGTGAGATTCTTTCCTGCCATTTCACTCAGTTGGCAACGGAACTGCTCAGCGGTTATCTTGCCGCTCTCGAGATCGCCGAAGATGCCTACCTGGGCAAACGCATCGAGGTAAGATGCGGCATCGGCAAATCCCACCTCGTTAAAACGCCTGATGGCTTGATGCTTATCTATCTTAAAGATAACGCCACCTAAATCAAAGACAATGTTCTTTATCATAGTCGACCACAAATAATCACGCAAAGGTAGCGATTATTTCGCTAAACACCCGCTTTCTTTTGGATTTGTACAGAATTGGCTATGCTTCAACCTCTTCTAGGGATAGTCAAGCCTTTGCGCTGTAAACCCAATCAGGGAAACCTCGAGAGATGTAAACCCATTCAGTGATAAAACCGCCAAACTGTCAACCCGGTTTAGGCGAACGATAAAATGAGTGTAAACCAACTTAGTTAATCGCTCTCAAATCTGTCAAGTATTCTTAGGGATAGTCAAGCGAGTGACTTGCAATTTATGCTTTGTTGTATTTGGAGTGCCAAGTTTTGGCACTGCATCATTCTATCTTTGCAGTGTAAAATAAAAGAACAAGGAGGAATGACTATGAACAACAACTTCAACAACATCGTGAATCAGGGTGACCGCATCTGTGCCACCCTCGAGTGCAACGGCCGTCGTTTGGCCAGTGTGAACGGCTCTGGTTTTGCCAGCCTTGAGGCTGTGAAGCGGGCTCTGCTGGAGATTGCAGGCAGTTTTGCCGGCATGGCCGTGCTGACCGTGCGCAACTGTACGAGCGGTTGGCGCAACGTGAGCGCAATGGCCACGATGCGTCGTCCCGTGCTCGTTGAGCAGCCTGCCGCTGCGGCAGCCCCCCGCATGGGCGCTCAATACCTTATTCCGTGGGCTTCGTGAAAAATTATTGTCGCGCTATGTGTGTGATGAATGGCGAATAAGTAGTATATTTGTAAACTCAAACAAACAATACATTAAATATAATATATAACATGAAAGGAATTATTGGAGCCATTGCCGGCGACATCATTGGGTCGGCCTATGAATTTAACCCTACACGTGACCACGACTTTGAGTTGTTCACGCCCCAAAGCACTTTCACCGACGACACCGTGCTTACCTTGGCTAACGCCTTGTGGCTGCTCGACGACAAGCAGCACACGCCCGAGAAATTGGTCGAGATTATGCTGGACATGTGCTGGAAATATCCCGACAGAGGGTATGGTGGCCGCTTTGCGCATTGGATTCGTGATGCTGACCCCCAGCCCTACAACTCGTTTGGCAACGGGTCGGCGATGCGCGTGAGCCCCGTGGGCTATTATGCCCAGACGCTTGACGAAGCCCTTGAACTCGCCAAGATTTCGGCCGAGGTGACCCACAACCACCCCGAGGGCATCAAGGGCGCCCAGGCCACTGCCGCCGCCATCTTCATGGCGCGCAAGGGACAGTCGAAGAAGGAAATCCGCGACTATATCGAGAAGACGTTCCACTACGACCTGTCCAGAACACTCGAAGAGATCCGTCCGACGTTCACCTTCGACGAGACATGCCAGCACACGGTGCCCGAGGCCATCACCTGCTTCATGGAGGGTAAGGACTACGAGGACGTTGTGCGCCTGTCGGTGGCTCTTGCGGGCGATGCCGACACGATTGCTGCCATTGCCGGCTCCATCTCATCGGCCGTCGACGAGGTTCCCAACGAGATTTCACAACCTGCCATCGCCTTGTTGAGCGAAGAGTTCTGCACGACGCTGCTGCGCTTCAACGAACTGGTGGCACAACGAGAGCAGGAAGCCTTATGATGGACATGAACAACGGCATCCTCAAGGTGGTAAAAAGCCTGGCTGCCAAGAAATACCGTGACGACGAGGGACTGTTTGTCGCCGAGGGAACCAAGTGTGTGCGCGACACGTGGCAGCACTTCAACTGCCGTTGGCTCATCGCCAAGCGCTCGTGGTATGACCAGTGTGGCACGGCCGAGCACTATGACAAGATAGTGTTCGCCAACAGCCAGCAGATGGCGCGCATCTCGCAGTTCGACAACCCCAGCGATGTCATTGCTGTCTATGAGAAGCCCGTCGACACCATCGACACCGGGCGCGTCGCCGCCAGCCTGAACATCGTGCTCGACAACATCCAGGACCCCGGCAACCTGGGCACCATCATCAGGCTTGCCGACTGGTTCGGCATCCGCGACATCTTTGCCAGCAAGACCACGGTCGATGTCTATAACCACAAGGTGGTTCAGGCCACCATGGGCGCCATCGCCCGCGTCAAGGTACACTACGGGGATCTCGAGGAACTCTTTGAGACTTATCCCGACCTGCCTGTCTATGGCACCTTCCTGGACGGCGAGGACATCTATCGCAGCGAATTGGGCAAAGCGGGTTTTGTCATCTTTGGCAACGAGGGCCAAGGCATCACGGCCAAGGTCGCCAAGCATGTGAACCAGCGTCTGCTCATCCCCAAAGCCAAAACTGCCGGCAGCGAGTCGCTCAACGTGGGCGTCGCCGCCGCCATCACAATCAGCGAATTCTTCCGCCGTTGAATCCATCATCTCATTCCCTGTCCCGTTAAATCAGCACCTCATGGCCAAACAACAAGTCAAGACCACCTTCTTCTGCAAGAACTGCGGCAACGAGTCGCCCAAGTGGCTCGGCAAGTGCCCCGCCTGCGGTGAGTGGAACACCTATATCGAGGAACCCAAGGCTCCCAAGTCGGCTGCCGCACGTTATCCAGGAGTGGGAGAGGGCGGTCGCAAGGGTGCCGAACCTGTCAAGATTTCAGAGATCCGCGCCGAGGACCAACCCCGCATCCATCTGCCCAGCAACGAACTCAACCGCGTGCTCGGTGGCGGACTGGTGCAGGGGAGCATCGTGCTGCTGGGTGGTGAGCCGGGCATCGGCAAGTCCACGCTGGTGCTGCAGAACGTGCTGCGCATCCGTTCGCGCCGTGTGCTGTATGTCTCGGGCGAGGAGAGCCCGCAGCAGTTGCGCATGCGTGCCGACCGCATTGCCGGCGGCCACATGGACTGCGAGTGCTACCTGTTGTGCGAGACCTCACTTGACAATATCTTTGCCAGCATCCGCTCCTTCCAACCTGCGCTCATCATTGTGGATTCCATCCAGACCATTGCCAACGAGCAACTCGAGAGCGCGCCGGGCAGTGTGACCCAGGTGCGCGAGTGTGCCGCTGCTTTCCAGCGCTATGCCAAGGAGACGAACACCCCGGTCATCCTCATCGGACACATCAACAAGGAGGGCAGCATCGCCGGTCCCAAGGTCTTGGAGCACATTGTCGATGCCGTTATCCAGTTCGAGGGCGACCGCAACTACCTGTACCGTATCCTGCGGCCCATCAAGAACCGTTTCGGCAACACGAGCGAAATCGGCATCTACGAGATGAAACAGGACGGCCTGAGGGAAGTGACCAATCCCAGCGAATTGCTGCTCAGTGAACGGGACAGCGAATTGTCGGGAGCGGCCATCGGCGTCACCATCGACGGCATGCGGCCCTTCCTCATCGAGGTGCAGGCCCTGGTGAGCACCGCGGCCTATGGCACCGCACAGCGCTCGGTAACGGGCTTTGAGCAGCGGCGCATGAACATGCTGCTCGCTGTGCTCGAGAAACGCTTGGGATTTAAATTGGCGCAGAAAGACGTCTTCCTCAACATCGTGGGCGGTATCAAGGTCAACGACCCGGCCCTTGACCTGGCTGTCATCAGCGCCATCCTGTCGTCCAACGTCGACATGGCCATCAACAGCGGCATCTGCTTTGCGGGTGAGGTCGGCCTGTCGGGCGAGATACGTCAGGTCACCCGCTGCGAGCAGCGCGTCACCGAGGCCCAGAAACTCGGTTTCGACACCATCATCATCCCCAAGAACAACCTCAAGGGTGTGAAACGCGACGACTGGACCATCACTGTCGTCGAGGTCGCCCGCGTCGAGGACGCATTCCGTCACCTCTTCGGATAATAATTATGTGGGTGTGTCATCATGGACTCGCCTAACACCTTAACCGCCCTGCGGGCGGGAAATTCATCAAATTCGTAATTAAATTTTCTTCTCATTTCCCGTCCGCAAGGCGGTTAAAATTCATCTATATCATTGCCAAAAATCATGTGGCACAAGAACTCGTCTCGTGCCACACGTTGTTCATGGCCGGTTGGAGTCGCTAAAACTCCTTGCCGGTTTTTTTCTTGCATTGGCAATTCTTGCCGCAACCGCAGCCGCAATCGCCTTTTCCTCGTGCCGTTTTGACGACGCGCCATAGCACGTACAGTAGCGCAATGGCCAGGATGCCGAACACGACAATCGTTTGTAATAATGTTGATTTTGTCATGATGCGCTCAATTTATAGCCTAGTGGCAATCTGATAGAAGATGAACGATATCAGCCATGCCACGCCTGTGGTGTAAATTACCTCAAAGGCGACCCACTTCCAGCCTGCTTCCCGCTTGATGGCTGCCAGGGCCGCGATACACGGGAAGTAGAGCAGGATGAACAGCATGAACGAGTAGGCCACTATCGGGTTGAAGACGTGTTCGCCGTTGGGCTTGGTGGCGGTCTGCAGTTTCTCCTTCAGCGTTGTCGACTCTTCGTCGGCATCGGTCTCGCCGGTGTAGAGCACACCCATTGTCGAGACGACAATCTCCTTGGCAGCGGCACCGGTGAGCACGCTGACGCCCATCTGCCAGTTGAAACCGAGCGGCTCCACAACGGGCTCGATGGCTTTACCCATCTTTCCCATATAGGAGTTCTCGATCTGCTCCTGCGGCGTCTGCCCGTCGTGGCGGGGGAAGTAGCCCAGCGCCCACACGATAATCGAGGCGGCGAGGATGATGGTCGCCATCTTCTGCAGGTACTGCTTACCCTTGCTCCACATGTGGATGGTCGCGTTGCGGGCAGTGGGTTTGCGGTAGGGTGGCAGTTCCATCACAAACTGTGTCTTGTCATGCTTCAGGATGGTCTTGCTCATGACAATGGCGGTGATGGCCGCAACCAGAATGCCTACCAGATAGATGCTCATCAGAATCAGGCCCTGGTTTGCCGTGAAGAAGGCTGCTACCAGCAACAGATAGGCCGGCAGGCGCGCCGAGCACGACATGAACGGGATGGTCAAGATGGTGACCAGGCGGTCTCGCCGATTTTCAAGCGTGCGGGTGGCCATGATGGCGGGCACGCCGCAGCCGAATCCGATGAGGTAGGGGATGAACGACTTGCCGTGCAGTCCCACGCGGTGCATGATGCGGTCCACGATAAAGGCAGCGCGGGCCATGTATCCGCTGTCCTCCAGCAGCGAGATGAAGAAGAACAGGATCAAAATCTGCGGCAGGAACACAAGCACGCCGCCCACGCCGCCGATGATGCCGTCAACAATCAAGTCCTTGAGAATGCCCTCAGGCATCACATTGCCAATCCAATCACCGAACCAGGCTATGCCGCTCTCAATCCACTCCTGGGGATAAGCGCCCAAAGTGAAGGTCACCTCAAACATCAGCCACATCAGCACCAGCAGGATGGGCAGTGCCAGCCAGCGGTTTGTCAGCAGGCGGTCCAGCGAATAGCCGGGCTTGGTGTCGCCTGTGGCGCGTTCGGGGTTAGGGGTTAATGCTTCGGCCAGGGCACCACGCACGAAGCCGTATTTCAGGTCGCTGATGATGCTGGCGATGTCGTCGTTGTAATCGCGCTCGATGCGCTGGCGCATCTCGGCCGCATGGCTTTTCACCTCGTCGGCATTGTCCTGGCCGTTGAGCAGGTCGATGGCGTGCTGATCATTCTCGATGATTTTTAGCACGGTATAGCGGTCCAGGTCGGGGCACATGGTGCCCAGTTCATTCAGGCAGTCCTCGATGAGCGGGCCATAGTTCACGTTGTGGTGCTGTGTCTGGTGCTCGCTCTCGTCGATGGCATCCATCACGGCTTGCAGCACCTCCTTCACCCCGTGCCCGTTGTGGGCTGTCATCGGCACCATGCGGGCACCCAGCAGGCGGCTCATCATCTCGATGTCGAGATGGTCGCCGCTTTTCTCCAGTTCGTCCCACATGTTCAGCGCTACCACCATCGGGATGTTCATATCCATGATCTGGGTGGTGAGGTACAGGTTACGCTCCAGGTTGCCGGCATCCACGATGTTGAGGATGGCGTCGGGATGGTTGTCGCGGATATAGGTGCGCACATACATCTCCTCGGGGGAGTACTCCGTCAGCGAGTAGGTGCCGGGCAGGTCCACCAGTTGCACTTTGCGTCCGCCGATGGAGAACCAGCCTTCCTTGCTGTCGACGGTCACACCGCCGTAGTTGCCCACCTTCTCCTTGGCCCCGGTCACGTTGTTGAACAGCGAGGTCTTGCCGCAGTTGGGATTGCCGATGAGGACCACGCGCAACACATTGTCGGCCATCGGGTCAACGCCGGCCACGGTAGTCTCGACGATGCCGTTGAACGCGTCCTCCATGTCACAGAACTCCGCATCCTTGTCGGTGACCTCGACCTGGGCGGCCTCGCTGTGTCGCAACGAGATGTGGGAGCCCAGAATCATATATTCCACGGGGTCCTGCAGAGGCGCATTCTTCAGCACAGTCACTTTGGCCCCACGCACGAAACCCATCTCCAGCAACCGCTGCCTGAAAGCGCCATTGCCCATCACGCGCACCACCTGGACCGTCATGCCCACGGGCTCGTTGTCCAGCAGTCGCTCTTTATTATCTTTTTTATGTTGATCTGTTGACATATCTTGAGTATATAATTTTTCAATCTGCAAAATTACTATGCACTCGGCGCTACCACAATCCCTAAATTTTACATTTTTTGCGGCATTTTATCCCCATTTATGGGGATATTTGTGAGCAGTTGGGGAGGTTTAATGGGATCAACTGTTAATGAATGTTAAATATTACAATCCCATTAAACTTTTTGGATTTTGGTCAGTCAATATAGCGACTAAGATGAAGAGACAACGCTTCAAACGAGATAAATTGACTTTTTCGTAATAATAAAACAATTCAACCTTGTGTCGAACTGCTGACGAAGCATCACTAGACACAGAACATATAGGTCCCGATCGACAATCCAAATGTCTCGGGACTTTTGTTTTTTTAGGCAGGCGATGGTCCCGATGGGCCGGCAGCCTGTTTTCGTTTGGTGAGGGTGCCCTACATTTTTAAATAGAATGCCCCTGTCAGGGCGACATACTCGCTGGTGAACGTTCCGTCGCTATGGGCGATGGTCAGGGAATCTTCGCCGTAGGGGGTATCGCGCCGTGACAGTTGCCACAGCAAGCGCTTGGGCAGGGCTCCCTCGACAGGGATGACATGCGTCAGCCGTCGAACGGGCAGCGACGCAAATGCCGCAGCCTCGATGATGTCGCCATAGGCCTCGACTGGCGATATCAGCGACAAGATGCCTTCGTCGTTGAGCAGATGCGCTGCGCCCTCAATGAGTTGTTGGTAGGTGAGCGAGGCGGTGTGGCGCGCCATGGTGCGGGCGTCGCCAGTGGGCAGCACGCCGTTGGTGAAGTAGGGTGGGTTAGAGACAATCAGGTCATAGCGCGCATCGCCGTCCATGTCGTTAAAGTCGCCCTCGATCGCTGTGAGCCGGTTGTTCCAGGGCGAATTGGCAAAGTTGAGGCGGGCCTCGGCGATGGAATCCTGGTCGATGTCGATGCCTTCAATCAGGGCCTGGCGGTTACGTTGCGCCACCATCAGGGCGATGACACCGCAGCCCGTACCCACGTCGAGCACGCGTCTGGCCTCGGCTACAGGGCACCATGCCCCCAGCAGCACACCGTCGGTGCCTACTTTCATCGCAGTGCGGTCGTTGACCACCTCAAACTGCTTGAACCGGAAAATCTTCTCTCTGCGTCCCATGATCCGCGGCAAAGGTAACGATATTTTCTGACTTTTGTTCACATCAAGGTCTGTTCACATGACATCATGGACATGATAGTGGCCTTGGCATGGTTCTTGCTATAGGTTACGTGCGCAGTAAAACGCAAAAAACATAGGCTTTTAGCATTTTTTTGCTTAAAAAAATGCCGCCTATTTCATTTTGCGTTATAACTTGCAGCGCTTTTTTAAAAGATTTAATATTCGTCTTAAACTTTTTTAAAAGAATCAGGTCTAAAAGGCAAAGAACAACATTATTAATGAATTTTTAAAACGTAAGAATTATGAAGTACCGAGTATTTGCATTATTGGGCGTGTTAGCCCTAGGGGCCGGAGCGGTTTTGCAGGCCCAGGACTACGATGACATCTATTACGATGCCAGCAAGTCCACGACAAAGGTGAAGACCAAGGTCGAGACACCTGCTAAGACTGTCTCCGTCTACGGTGAAGTCCCTGAAAAATATAAGGTGGCTGTACGCGACAATTACCGTGTTGAACGCGATGATGACGAGTACAACCGCCGTGGCGCTTATGAGCCCATGTATGAGTTGGACATCAATGGTGACACCATTTGGCTCAACAGCGACTCCCTTGCCTACGATGAGGCTTTTGCCAACACCCGCCGCATCGAGCGCTTCTACAACCCCGACATCGTGATCTTGAGTGACGATGAGGATTTGGTAGAACTCTATTATGACGAATTACCCACCATCAACCTCTACGTAGGCAGTGACTGGGGTTATTCCAGTTACGGGTGGGGCTACGATTATTTCTATCCCTGGTATTCACACCGTGCCTATTATCCCTGGTATAGCGGATGGTATTCACCTTGGCACTACAGTTGGTATTCACCCTGGTACTATAGTAGTTACTATTGGGGATATCCCAGACTGTGGGGCTGGAACTATTGGGGCTATCATCCCTGGTACTATGGATATGGCTGGGGCCACGGTTGGATCCACAACGACTATCACTGGAGCGGACGTCCTGCTGGCCACACGGGTTACTCCAATCATGGCTGGCGTGAAAACGGCGGTCGCGTAGGTCTGGCCTCCAATCGCAACGGACGCACCCGTGTCGGTGCTGGAACGACTTCCCGCAACGGCATCTCGGCCAGGGGAACCGATGGCTCACGTGGCTCGGTGAACCGTGGCAGCAGCAACCGCGGCGGATATGCTACCGGTCGTGGCGGCAACATGGGCTCTCGTGGCAGTTCTGGTGTAACCACCCGCGGCAGTGGCGGTTCGCGCAACAGCGGCTCCTACAGTGGCGGTTCACGCGGTGGAGGTTCACGTAGCAGTGGCGGCTCCTACAGTGGCGGCTCACGCAGTGGCGGTTCTTATAGCGGCGGTTCGCGCAGCGGCGGCAGCAGTTACAGTGGCGGCAGTCGTTCCAGCGGCAGCAGTTACAGTGGTGGAAGTCACTCCAGCGGCGGCTCCTATAGTGGTGGCGGCGGCAGCCGTGGCGGATCTGGTGGCGGCGGCAGCCATGGTGGATCGTCGGGCGGTGGTGGACATCGTCGCTAAGCCTTGCGCTTATCAATCGTACACACACATAACATTGAATTTTTCAATCATTTAACTGAACTCTAACACTGTTTGAACATGAAAAAGAAAGTTTTTGCCCTTTTGTTGTGCGGACTTCCTTTGATGATAAACGCACAGGATGCATTTGATGTCCTGCAGATGTCACAGACCGAACTCAGGGGTACCTCGCGCTTCCAGTCGATGGCTGGTGCATTTGGAGCCCTCGGTGGTGATCTCTCGACGCTCACCCAGAACCCTGCCGGTATCGGCGTATACCGCAGTTCCGACCTGGGTATCACGATGAGTGTGGACTGTAATAGCGTCAAGGCAGGCGTGGACAAGATGAAAGAGACCCGCTTCAACATCAACAACGTGGGCTATGTGGGCGCTATCCGTCTCAACTCCGAGACCGTCCCCAATCTCAACTTCGGTTTCACCTACAACCGCTTGCAGTCGTTCAATCGCCATTATGTGGGCGGTGTCGCTGACATCCCCACCTCGATGAGTAACTTTATCGCCGACGAGTTTGTCAACGTTAATCCTAATGGTCCTTTCACCGATGCTGACCTCTACTGGACCGACGACTTCAACCCTTACTTCGATGGCAATGCTCCCTGGGCAGCAGTAACCACCTTTGACATGCCCACCAAGACCTATGGCTATGTCGGCATCATCAATGCCAACGACGGCTATATGCAAGGTCTCTTTGGTGACGCCACTACTGGTAACGCCTACTACGAGGTGGATGAGCGCGGACACGCCGACGAGTACAATATCGGTTTTGGCGGCAATGTGGCCAACAAACTGTACTTCGGTCTCGACTTCGGTATCCTGGATCTGGATTACAGGAGTTTCCAGGCCTACGAGGAGGACTTGACCAACGCCTATGTGATGACCGATGATGAAGACCTGTATCAGAGTCCGATTTCCAACCATAACACCCGTGCCGATTGGGGACTGTACAACTATCTGCACTCCGAGGGTACCGGCGTTAACTTCAAGTTGGGTCTCATCTGGCGTCCCACCCAGGCGCTGCGCATCGGTGCAGCGTTCCACACGCCCACCTTCTACGATATGCGCGACACCTACTATGTGGAGGCTTCGCTCAAGGCCTACCAGGACGGCAACCAACTCTACAGTGCCACCAAGGGCAGCAACGATGGTTATGACTACTCCAGTAACTACACCATCTCCACTCCCTGGCGCTTTATGGGTAGCGTGGCCGGCGTAATCGGTACCCAAGGCATCATCAGCCTTGACTATGAGTATGTGGCCAACCAGACCATGCGCATCGGTGACGACCGCGGTAACAACTATCCTGATGTGACCTATAACGTGAAGGACTACTTCAAGCCCTCTCACATCATCCGCCTCGGTGCTGAGTACCGCGTCAATCCCAGTTGGAGCCTGCGTGCCGGTTACAGTTACAAGACCACCCAGGTGAAGAAGGGTGTCGACGATTATGACTACAACATCATCACTGTAGGTACCAATCCCACCTATCAGTATGACAATACCGTTCAGAACATCACCTGTGGTGTGGGTTATCGCTACAAGTCGTTCTACAGCGACGTGGCTTATGTCCACAACATCCGCGAGAGCGTTTACAATGCCTTCTCGCCCATCAACGACGAGTACGGCTACGAGCCCAACGTCAGCGCTGATGTGAAGAACAATAACAACCGCATCTCCCTTACTTTGGGAATGAGATTCTAAGAAAACCCGGAATTACGTTTATAAGATTCATTAAAAACTGTCTGGCAATGCGCGGTGACGCGTGTTGCCAGATTTTTTTATGCCGTTGGACATTTAAGCCGTGACCATCAAGCGAGGGCTGCTCCATTGCAGTGGAACAGCCCTCGCTTGTGATGTCTTGTGCCGGGTTATCGGGCGGCGGGGATGTCGGGGAAAAGCGTGTCCAGGCTCTCCTGGAAGGCTACCAGTTGGGCGCGTATGCCCTTGAGTTGCTCGATGGCATCAAAGCGCTTGTCCACGCCGTCACGGTTGTGGCGTATCTGTGCCTGGGCTGCATCCAGTTTCAGCCCCTTCTCCTTGACGAGGTAATACACGCGGCTGATGATCTCGATGTCATGAGGCGTGTAGTAACGGATGTTTTTCTTGTTGCGCTTCGGCTTGATGATGGTGAACTGCGTCTCCCAGTAGCGCAACGTCGATTCTGGGATGCCCAGGATGTCAGATACATCACCGATTTTATAGAATTTTTTGTCCAGTTCCTGCATGCTCTTGCACAAATTGATATAATTGACTAACTTTGCGGGTTGTTTACAACCCTGCAAAGATAAACAAAAAGTTTAGACTTTGCAACAAAAACCGAACATTTATAACAAATTAAGATACGTATTATGCTTACAGCAAAAGAAATTCGAGAGGCTTTCAAGCGCTATTTTGAGGAGCATGGCCACCATATCGTGCCTTCGGCTCCCATGGTTATCAAGGATGACCCCACGCTCATGTTTACCAATGCGGGTATGAACCAGTTCAAGGATATTATCCTGGGCAACAAGGACGCCCAGTGGAGGCGTGTTGCCGACTCGCAGAAGTGTCTGCGCGTCAGCGGCAAGCACAACGACCTTGAGGAAGTGGGCCACGACACCTATCATCACACGATGTTCGAGATGCTGGGCAACTGGTCATTCGGTGACTATTTCAAGCGTGAGGCAATTGACTGGTCTTGGGACCTGCTTGTCAATGTGCTGAAGATTGACCCCAAACTGCTGTATGCTACCGTCTTCGAGGGCGATGAGCGCATTGGCCTGGGTCGCGACGACGAAGCCGCTGGCTACTGGGAGGCTCACCTGCCCAAGGACCACATCATCAACGGCAACGCCCACGACAACTTCTGGGAGATGGGTGACACGGGACCCTGTGGACCCTGCAGCGAGATTCACATCGACCTGCGCAGCGAGGAGGAAAAGGCTGTTGTGCCCGGTGCCGAACTCGTCAACAAGGACAACCCCCAGGTGATCGAAATCTGGAACCTCGTGTTCATGCAGTACAATCGCAAGGTGGACGGCTCGCTCGAGCCGCTGCCCAACAAGGTCATCGATACCGGTATGGGTCTGGAGCGCCTCTGCATGGTGCTCCAGGGCAAGAAATCCAACTATGATACCGACGTCTTCCAGCCCCTCATCGGCAAGTTGGGCGAGATGTGCGGCAAGAAATACGGCGACAGCAATGACGTGGATATCGCCATGCGTGTTGTGGCCGACCATGTGCGCACCATCGCCTTCTCGGTGGCCGACGGACAGTTGCCCAGCAATGCCAAGGCCGGTTACGTCATCCGCCGCATCCTGCGCCGTGCGGTGCGTTACGGCTACACTTTCCTGGGATTCCGCGAGGCCTTTATGTACCGCCTCATCGATACCCTCATCGACGGTATGGGCGACGCCTATCCCGAGATCAAGGCCCAGGCCGATCTGATCAAGCACGTGACCAAGGAGGAGGAAGATGCCTTCCTGCGCACGCTCGAGACGGGTATGAAACTTATCGAGAAGGTCATCGCAGATACCAAGGCCGCCGGCAAAACCGTCGTGGACGGCAAGGAGGCCTTCACCCTCTATGATACCTTCGGTTTCCCTCTGGACCTTACTGAACTCATCTTGCGTGAGAACGGCATGACGGTCAACGAGGAGGAATTCAATGTCGAGATGCAGAAGCAGAAACAGCGCGCCCGCAACGCTGCTGCTGTCGAGGCCACCGACTGGGTGGAACTCAAGGACGGCGTGACCGAGTTTGTGGGTTACGACCTCACCGAGTGTGACGTGAACATCCTGCGCTACCGCAAAGTGACGCAGAAGAACAAGTCTTTCTACCAGGTGGTACTCGACCGCACACCGTTCTATGCCGAGATGGGTGGACAGGTAGGCGACCGTGGTACGCTCACCCTGGGCGACGAGGTCATCGAAGTGACCGATACCAAGCGTGAGAACAACCTGCCCGTGCACATCACGGCCAAACTGCCGAGTGATGTGAACGCCACGATGCATGCCGCCATCGACCTGGAGGCCCGCCATGCCACCGAGTGCAACCACACGGCAACCCACTTGCTGCACGCTGCCCTGCGCCAAGTGCTGGGCACCCATGTCGAGCAGAAGGGTTCCTACGTTGACCCTATTTCGCTGCGCTTCGACTTCTCACACTTCCGCAAGGTGACCCCCGAGGAGATCCGTCAGGTCGAGCATCTGGCTAACCAGATGATTCGTGACGCGATGCCGCGCGAGGAGCACCGCGAAGTGCCTATTGAGGAGGCCAAGCAGATGGGTGCAATGGCACTCTTCGGCGAGAAATACGGCGACCGCGTCCGCGTCATCAAGTACGGCGACTCGGTTGAGTTGTGCGGTGGTACGCATGTGGCCAACTCGGGTAACATCGGTATGGTACGCATCGTCAGCGAGAGCAGTATCGCAGCCGGTATCCGCCGCATCGAGGCCGTTACAGGTGCTCGTGTCGAGGAGATGCTCGACACCGTCCAGGATACCCTGGGACACATCAAGGAGATGCTCAACAACGCCCCCGATGCTATCGCCGCTCTGCAGAAGTCGCTCGCCGAGAATGCTGACCTGAAGAAGCAGGTCGATGACTTCATGAAGCAGCGCATCGCCATCCTCTCCAAGCAACTCCAGGACGAGGGTAAGGTGATGAACGGCATCAAGGTCATCATGCTCAGGGGTAACCGTCTGCCCGACGTTGTCAAGGGTGTTGCCCTGGCCATCAAGGCCGATTGCCCCGAGGCAACCGCATTCCTTGCTGCTACCGAGCACGAGGGCAAGCCGATGTTGACCGTGATGCTCAGCGAGGACCTCGTCAAGGCGGGCAAGAACGCCGGCAACATCGTTCGTGGTGCTGCCAAGGCCATCCAGGGCGGTGGCGGCGGTCAGCCTCACTTCGCCCAGGCTGGCGGACGCAATCCTCAGGGATTGGACGATGCCATGGTAGCCATGCATGAGGCGTTGGGCGTGTAATTCAATCTAAATGAGTGTTTCAGGGGCTCGTTTCCCGTCAAGGAGTAACTATTCAGCCAAAACACCCGCCACCAAATTGCACGCTAAGTCGCGAAGACGCTAAGTTTATTGATTTTCGGACAATGATCATAGTCCCGACAGGGAATCTTTTTGATAGATTGAAGCATTTCATTTCGTCTGACATATCATAAACATTTTGCGTCACGTGTTGAATATAAACTCTTAGCGGCTTAGTGCCTTAGCGTGAGGAAAAAGGCTGTATAGTTCCCGTCAAGGAGGCGAGCCGTCAATAAAGTGAAATCAATATATGGATTATCTTTTTCTGATTGTTGGTCTGGGACTGCTGTTGCTGGCGGCCAACTACCTCGTTGACTCGTCGGTAGCCATCGCGCAGCGTGCCAAGATCTCTAACTTCATCATCGGTCTCACCATCGTGGGCATCGGAACGAGCGCTCCCGAGTTGTTCGTGTCTGTATCGTCGGCGCTGAGCAATGTGCCCAACAACGGCGACATTGCCATGGGTAACGTGTTGGGCTCCAATATTGCCAATGTCTTCCTCATTTTGGGTGTGACAGCGATGATTCTGCCGTTCCCCATCGAGCGCTTGCAGCGTGTTCGTGACATTCCTTTCCTGATTTTTATGACGATTCTCGTCATGGCTATTGCCAATGATTCCATGGTTCCTGGGCTTGAGAGTTCCTTGAACCGTTTGGACGGCATCGTGCTGCTCCTGGTCTTTATCGGCTATATGGGATGGGTGGTCATCCGCAAGGGGAAAGACCCCAAGAAGGCCATTGAAGAGGCCGACGAGGAGGCCAAATCGTCATTGACGGGCAAGAGCCCCTGGCTCCTGTGGCCCATCGCAATCGTATCGCTGGCTGCCTTGATATTCGGTGGCAACCTCTTCCTGGACAGTGCCAAGAACCTTGCGCGTATCTGGGGTATGAGCGAGGCGGTCATTGCCATTACCATCGTTGCTGTAGGCACCTCGCTGCCCGAGTTGGTCACGGCCATCATTGCGGCATCTAAGCATAATCCTCAGTTGGCGCTGGGCAACGTCATCGGCAGCAACCTGTTCAACCTGATGTTCATCCTTGGTACCGCTTCGACGGTCAAACCGTTGAATTTCAAGGATATCAATATCGTGGACTATGGGATGATGCTCTTGGCGGCATTGATGCTCTATGTCGTTGTGTTCACCTTTAAGAAGAACAAGTTCGACCGCATCGAGGGTGTCATTTTCTTCATCATCTACGTTTCCTACATTCTCTATCTGCTGCTGCGTTGACACTCCCGTTAAACTTCAGTGGCACAATCGTGTCAAAACAAGGATAATAAAGTTTCCGACTATGAATAAATGGACAAGAACCGTGATGATGATGGCCTGCAGCCTGTTCGTGTTCGCTGCCGCGGCGCAGGGTGCAGTCGATACCCGTTCGCACATCTTTGACAGCAACGTGCGCTCGCTCAAGGTGTACCTGGGCAACAACATGTATATCCCTCCCGTGCTGATGATGGGCGGAGATGACAGGCTCGTGGTCAATTTCGACTACTTGGACTACAGTGTGCATTACCTGCGCTACAGTGTCACCCATTGCAATGCCGACTGGCAACCGTCACAACTGGTCGAGAGTGAGTACGTGAGCGGTTTCAACTATGCCGATATCGACGATTACGAGTCCAGCGAGGCTACCTATGTCCATTACTACAACTACCAGTTCACCTTGCCCAATAATGACATGGAATTTCTCGTCAGCGGCAATTACCTGCTTTCGGTCTATGAGCAGGACGACCCCTCCGAGATTCTGTTCCAGACGCGCTTCTCGGTTTGTGAAGGCAAGGTGAGGGTGGCGCCGCAAGTGACTTCGCGCACCGACGTGGAGTACAACAACCGGTTCCAGCAGGTGTCATTTGGTGTTCATTTCAAGCCAGGGCAGATCCGGGACCCCTATAGTGAGTTGACTTGTGTCGTTTCTCAGAATTCCCGCCAGGACAATGCTGTGACCGTTAAGCGCCCCACGATGGTCGGCGTGGACCATGTCACCTATGAGCACAACCGTGACCTCATCTTCCCGGCCGGCAACGAGTTCCGTCGCTTTGAGACGGTTTGGGCACACAATATGAACATGGGCGTACAGCGCATCAAGTACTTTGAGCCGATGTATCATGCCGAACTCATGGTCGATGAGCCCCGCAGCCCGTTGCAGTATCTCTATGACAAGACGCAGTTCGGACGTTTCACCATTCGCAATGCCGAGGCCTATGGCGAGAATGTGCTCCAGGCCGATTATATGATTACACATTTCACCCTCAACACGAGCGGCAAACTCAACGGGGGCAAGGTGGTGCTCTACGGCGAGTTCCTTGACGGCTATCCCGAAAGCCAGACCGTCATGAATTATGATGCAGGTTCGGGATGCTACACCGCCGATATCCTGCTCAAGCAGGGCGCCTATAATTACCTGTACCTCTGGGTGCCCGACGGCACCACGGTGGGTCAGACTTCGTTGATCGAGGGTGACCATTACGAGACAGTCAACGAGTATCTGATCAAGGTGTACGACCGCCCCATGGGCGAACGCTACGACCACCTCGTCGGCTATGGCGTTGCCTACTCAGGACAATAATAAAAAGTGTTTTTTGGAGACTATCAGGTTCGTCTGGATGATCTATGAACTATAGGACATCTGGACGAATCAACTCATCCGTGACTTGTAGTCGAGGTAGTCGAACTCCCGCAGCACTTCCACGCTGCCGTCCATCCTCTTGTACAGGATTGACGGGTGCTGGATGCCGTTGAACATGTTGGTCTTCACGGTGGTGTAGTGGTTCATGTCCTCAAAGGTGATGCGGTCGCCGCGTTTCAGCGGTTTCTCAAAACTCCAGTCCCCCACATAGTCGCCGCTCAGGCAGGAATTGCCGCCCATGCGGTATGTCGGCTTCGACGGGTCAACCTCGTCGAGGGCCTGCGTGATTTTGGGCTGGTAGGGCATCTCCAGGCAGTCGGGCATGTGGCAGGCAAACGACACGTCGACTATCGCCGTGGTGATGCCGCTGTTGCTCACTACATCTACCACACTGGCCTCGAGGTCACCGGTCTGCCAGCACCAGGCGCTGCCAGGCTCCAGAATCAGTTGCAGGTTGGGATAGGCGCCCTGGAAGGCCCCCAGCACCTGCTCCAGATGCCTGATGTTATAGCCCTCGCGTGTCATCAGGTGACCACCGCCCATGTTGAGCCACTTGAGGCGCGGCAAGAACTTGCCGAACTGCTGTTTCAAGGCCAGCAGCACTTTCTCCAGGTCAAAACTCGTGCTCTCGCACAGGGCATGGAAGTGGAAGCCCTCAATGCCCTCAGGCAGTTCGTCCAGGTCGCTGGCCAGCACACCGAAGCGGGAGCCGGGACAGCAGGGATTGTAGATGTCGGTCTCGATGACTGAGCACATGGGGTTGACGCGTAGGCCTGGGCTCACCTGCTCGCCGGGCCAGTCGGCATTATGCTTGTTGATGCGTTCGGCAAACCGCTGGTACTGCTCGATGGAGTTGAAGGTGATGTGCGAACTGCCCGCGATATAGGTATCGATGGTCTCGTCGGTATAGGCTGGGCAATAGGTGTGGGTGCGGCATTTGAGTTCGTCGTTGGCCAGCAGCATCTCGTTGACCGAACTGGCAGTGGACTCGATGCCGTATTCCCTGAACACGTCAAACGTGCGCCACAGGGCGTTGGCCTTGAAGGCCATGATGATGTCCACACCTGTGCGCTCGGCGACACCGGTAATCAGTTCGATGTTGCGGCGCAGTTTTTCCTCATACACGATGTAATAGGGCGTCTTGTACTCTTCCATTGCGGTATAGTGGTTTACAGAATTTCGAATTTGGCGAATTTCAGCAGCAGTTTGCGCGTTTGCCCGTCGTTGAATTCAACATCGATTTTGGCATCGCTGCCGCTGGTGTCGATGGCGGTTACCGTGCCGCGCCCGAACCTGGAATGCAGAATCTCGCACCCCTCGCTCAGTTCCTCGGCGGTATGGATGGCGAAATTGCCACTGGGGGCCGCCGCGGGTGGCGTGGGGGCTGAGGGCCGCGATGGTGTGGGCGTTGATTGGCGAGTGGGGGATGCCGCAGTGCCTCGGGGCTTTTCCTCGGTACGGGACGGCTTGGCGCTCCTCCTGGAAGTGGTGCCGTTCCAGGCATCGCGCATTGCGTCAAGGTCATCATCGTCATCCCAGCGGCTGCGTTTTCGCGACGGTGCGGATGTCGAGTTGGTACTGCCCATCAGCAGGTACTCGGGTTCGATATCCTGCAAAAAGCGGCTCATGACACAGTCCTTGGTCTGCCCGTTGTGGTAACGCGAGGTGGCATAGGTGATGATGCAGTTCACCTCGGCCCGTGTGATGGCGACGTAGAGCAGACGGCGCTCCTCTTCAATCTCATAGAGCGACCCCATGCTCATGGCGCTGGGGAACAGGTCTTCCTCCACGCCCACGATGATGACGTTGCGGAACTCAAGGCCCTTGGCGGCATGCACGGTCATCAGGGTGACTTTCTCGCCCTCGGGGTCGTTCATATCCTGGTCGGTCAGCAGCGAGGTCTCGGCAAGGAAGTCCCCGATCTGGTGATGCTCGTCGCCGCTTTCTTCTTTGGCTTGCTGGAAGTCGTTGACGGCGTTCATCAACTCGTCCAGGTTCTCGATGCGGCTGATGTTTTCCAGGGAATTGTCCCCCATGAGCACACTCTTGATTTGCGTGCGCTTGATGGCCTCCTTGGCCACGGTCATGGCATCGTTACCCTCCTGGTTGAGTTCGATGAGCCCTTTCATCAGGGTGGTGAAGCCATCAAGTTTGGTGAGCGTGCCGCGGTTCACGTTCAGTCCGTATTGTTTGGCATTGTTCATCACCTGCCACATGCTCACGCCGTTCTCGTTGGCGCAATGTGTGATTTTGCCCACGGTGGTGTCGCCGATGCCGCGGGTGGGGTAGTTGATGACACGGCGCAGCGCCTCGTCATCGTCGGGGTTGATGATGAGCCTGAAGTAGCAGATGGCGTCTTTCACCTCCTTGCGCTGGTAGAACGACAGGCCGCCGTAGATGCGGTAGGGGATGGCGCTGCGCATGTTGCCGTGCTTGTCGCGCCGACCTCCGTTGCTCAGGGCTTCCTCCAGCACGCGTGACTGGGCATTGGTGCGGTAGAGCACGGCATAGTCCTCGTAACTGTCTCCCTGGCGGGCTTTGAGGGCCGCTATCTGGTTGGCCACCACGTAGGCCTCCTCATAGTCGCTGTAGCACCGGATAACGGGAATCCGTTCTCCTCGCTGGTTCTTGCTGAACAGGTGCTTGGTAATCTGTCGCCTGTTCTTCTCGATGAGGCTGTTGGCGGCCTCGGTGATGGTCTGGGTCGAGCGGTAGTTGCGCTCGAGTTTAAAGGTCTTGATGTCGGGATAGAAATGCTGCAGCCGCAGGATGTTGTCGATATTGGCTCCGCGGAAACTGTAGATGCTCTGCGCATCGTCGCCCACTACACACAGCCGGTTGTACTGCTTGCTCAACTGGTGCACAATCAGGTGCTGCGAGAAGTTGGTGTCCTGGTACTCGTCGACGAGGATGTAGCGGAAGAATTCCTGATATTGCTTCAACACATCTTCGTGGTCGCGCAGCAGGATGTTGGTGTAGAGCAGCAAGTCGTCAAAGTCCATCGCTCCGGCGATGCGGCAGCGGTTCCAATAGGCCTTGTAGATGGCGGCGGTTTCGGGACGCTGGGCATCGCGGTCGGCATCGATGAGGTCCTGGTTGCGGGCATAGTCATCGGGAGTGATCAGTGCGTTCTTGGCGTTGCTGATCTGGTTTTGGATGGTGGCGGGCTTATAGATCTTGTCGTCCAACCCCATGTCCTTGACGATCAACTTGATCAGTGAACGTGAATCGCTCTGGTCATAGATGGTGAAATCGGTCTTGAAGCCGATGCGCTCGGCATTGCGGCGCAGCAGGCGGGAAAAAATGGAGTGGAAGGTGCCCATCCACAACTGGGCGGCCACCTCGGGGCCTGCCAGCGGCTCGATGCGCTCGCGCATCTCGCGGGCGGCCTTGTTGGTGAACGTGAGCGCCATGATGCGCCACGGCTCGTAGCCCTGGCGCAGCAGGTGGACGATTTTGTAGGTCAGCACGCGCGTCTTGCCCGAGCCGGCACCGGCAATCACCAGTTGCGGCCCGTCACAATACTCGACGGCTGCACGTTGTTGTTCGTTCAGTTTCTCCAGATAATCCTCGTTGTTTTCCATGTTTTTTACAGCCCTGATTCAAGTTCTTTCTTGGCGTTCTTTTCCCTGGTTTTAATGATGTCGATGTTCAGTCGTTCGAGCAGTGAGAGTTGGATGTTGTCATTGTTGTCTGCCGGTTTGTACCAGGGCTCCTTGCCGAAGTATTCCTGCAGGTCCGGCGATTGGAACACATAGCCGTGATGGGCCAGGATGCTGTTGCGCATCAGGCGCAGCATCGTCAGGTCGTAATCGTAGAGTTCGTTGCCGTAGAGCAGCATGTGCTGGGCGAACTCGTAGCGGCCCTGATACGGGTCGTTCTCGACGAGGACGATGCTGTCGACGGGGAGCCGGTGAAAGCCTCCGTATTCGTCAAATTCGCCGGGAAAGAGGACCTGCCCCTCGATGGAGGGCTCCATCTCCATGTCACCGTTCAGCGCCGTGCCGTCGCCGTCAAAATGCATGACGCCGGTCGTGTATCCGTTGAAGGTCACCGCCTCGACAGGCATATAGTAACCTCCCACGTTGGCCTTGTCCCAGTCGATGGTCACGCGGGTACCGTCCTGCATGGTGTAGGAGCCTCGCACCATTTCCATCCAGTGCTCAACATTCATATTTTGCTCGAAATTGTCATTTCTGATGGAAAACAGGTTTTGCAGGTCGCCGTCGAGGTCATAGATGCACAGGACATTCAGCCCTTCCTGCTCGATATGGCGCACCTTCACGCCCTGGTCATAGACCAGATATCCGTCGTTTGGGCCGGGAGCGACGCGATAGGTGCCGGGCTGTCCCGTTTCGGGTACCAGCATAAATTCCAGTTCTTCGCCCTCGTCCGTGACGTTCAGTACCACGTTGCCGCCCGGTTGCAGCGTGGCGGTGTAGGTGATGGCGCCGTTATACCAGTAACTGCCCTGCTCGATGTGCTGGGCCTGCATGGCCAGTGTGCCGAGTAGCAAGAGTGTGAATGCAATTTGTCTCATCGGTGTTCGTGATGTTTTGATGTTGATGGTTTCTTAGTATTCCAACTCGCTTTCTTGTCCAGTGAATGTGCCGTCGGCGTTATAGATGCGCTCCAATGAGTAGCGGCCGCCATCCGGGTAATAGTTGTAGTTGCACATGTGGTAGCGCTCCCCGTCCACGTCAAAGGTGAACAGGCCCTCGTTGGTGGGGAATTGCATGGCCGACCCCTCGTTGATGTTGATGACGTAGGACCAGATGTTGCGCCCGTCGGGGCATCCCTCAATAAAGATGAGGTTGGCGTCCCAGGGGACAAACGCGCACGTTATGACATCGCCCACGGCAATCATGTTGGGGGGCACAGGGATGGCGTTCCCGTCGGTCATGTCTTCCCATCGTGGCTCGACGTCGCTGTTGGTCGTCAGGACGAAGGTGACTTCGCCGCTCACGTTGTCTTTCAGCCAGATGGACCATTCGCTGCTGCCGCTCTCGCCCTCGTCGGGACTCAGGTAGAGTTGCATCGCGCCGTTGTCGTCATACCCCACAGCGCCCTCGGGCAAGAGATCGCCGGCATGGCTCTCGAAGCCCATAGCCAGCGCCAGTGCGCAGGCCGTCATTGCAATCATTCTTTTCATCGTTCTATTGTTTTATCAGTTAATACTCTGCCAATCGATATAACGCTCCTCGGCCTCGGGAAGGGCTTCCATATAGGCTTCGCCCTGTTTAGCGCTGATTTCCTCCCCGTTCAGGTAGCAACTTTCGATTTCGGCATACACATCGATTTCGACGTACTTCTCCACGACACGGTTTCCGCTCAACTTGAAGACCTCGTAGTAGTAGGACGGTCCTCCGGAGTGGCCTTGAAGCATCAGGTAGTTCCCTCTGGCATCCTGGTGGAATGAGGGTTTCAGTCCGGCACGCACTGTCGTGATCAGATGGAGTCCCCCGTCATCTCGGGTGAAGAACGCGCCGTTCTCTTCCTCCTCGTCACTGATCCAGATTTGGGGCCCGTCGTCGTCGATATAGACATAGGTCCACTTGGTCAGTTCCACATGCTTGTTCTCGCCCGGGTCCTCGGCGACATATTGGCGTTTCATCTCAGCAATGTCGGTTTTCCACATCGGCACCTCCTCGTCAATCAGCGATATGTATCTTGCGTAGGTCTCGCGCACGAGTTCGTCGTCGCTGATGCGCAGCATGCCCATGGTAGCACTTTCGGGAGCCCAGCGGACGAAGCACAATTCGGGGCCTTGCGGACCCTCAAATGCCGCTGCGATGTTGCTGGTGCAATATTCCCCGTCGTCATCGGCGTTCCAGGTGGGGCCGCCATCGTAGAGCCACCCGATCACGGGATAGGAATAGACCTTGTCGCCGTCGGTGACAACCTCCAGTGCCAGCGCCTTCTTGGTGTACGGGTCGTGGGTGTAGTCGGGACCCGTGTATTCGCCCTCAAACTGGATGATGCCATAGGTGTAGCGGTTGCCGACGGTGCACACCATCACCGACCGTCCGGCCGTCATGCCGTATTTTTTCTCCGTCTGCTTGACAACGGCTGGCGGCAGGGGCACTTCTTCCTCCAGCGAGGCCGGTATCATCTCCATGGGCTTGTGGCTCTTGAGGTATTGGTCGGTGACCACCACCATGCCTACCGACTCATCGTCGTCGGGGTCGGGACCCTGGAACGCAAACCGGGCACCCGGCGAGGGAATGTCCAGCCTGCCATGCAGTTCGCCCGCGCTAAGCGGCTCGCCGTCGGGGTCCAGGAGTTCCTCGTCGACATATTTCACGCCCAGCACGGTTTTATCGTTTCCCACCAGATTGGTGTATTTCGACAGGTTGTTGCGCACCCGTTGCTGCAGCACCCACGACGCGTGGTTGCCGTCGTCGTCGTCGGGTTCGTCATAGTCAATCCAGTACACCATCTGCATCAATCCATTGCTCGTGTAATTCAGGAACATCGGGGGCAGGTCGTGGTTGTCGCTCGACTTGGCGCCGGCCGTCAGCGTGATCACACCGATAGCCAGCAACGTCAGCAATCTTTGGTACTTATACATAGATATATATTTTTTGTTTGTTAGTTAATGATACGGCAATTGGCCCATCTGTTTTAATCGGCCTAACGGCCGAAAAATCAAAACAAATTTTGTATTAAAATTGAGACATTATATTTTAAAAAAAATTTGTTTAATATCCCGCCCGCAGGGCGGTTATATGTAGCACGGTCAAATGTAGCACGGTCAACTGTTGCGTGGTTCTGTTGCAGGGCGTGAAGCCTTTGCGGGCCCATCATTCTTCTTCCTCTTCTTCTAACTCTATGTCATAGAAATCTTTGCCCGAGTGGTTATAGATGTGAGTCTGCCCGTCATAGACGTAATGGTGATACCAGTACTCGCCCTCGGGTGTCGACTCCTCCACAATCACCGTCTGGTCATAGTACATGCCCAGGTGGCAATAGATTTGCGAGTCGGGCCATCGGCGGTGTATCGTGCTGTAAGGCGGCTGCTCGGGCGTCATCGTCCGTGTCGACGGGTCATAGTCATAGTAGCAGCACACAGGCATCTGGCTGTCATATCCTTCATACAGGCAGATGGCGAAGAGCACATGGCCTTCGTCTCGTGGAAAACTGCGGGCATCCAAGCGTTGTGAATCGGGTTCTCCGTCATTGTACTGTGCGATGAAAAAGTCCTCGCAGTCAACCAGCACACAGCCGGAGCAGTCATCGCACTCGGTCACGTCGTTGGAGACAAAAAGCCTGTCGCCGGCCTCGGCAATCAACGCTTCGCCTGCCTGGGTCGGCCACACGGCCTGAAAGGCTTTGAGCAGTTGCATCACATTGGGTGCATCCCCTGCATTCTTCACCGTGATGGTCTTGTCCATCCATTTTGAATTGATTTCGGCCAGCGTGCACTTTTGAGGCGTCTTGCCTTCAACTGCCGCCGTCAGCGCCAGCACACAGGCCATCATTGTAATCACTCTTTTCATAGTTCTATGGTTATAATCGTTATATTAATAGGTTGTTCTTTGAGGGAATCATTCCTTAGGTTTGCGCCACCCATCGTTTATGGCCCTAGAGGTCGGCATAGCAGGGTATGCTTTCAAGAAAACGGTAACTGTCCGTCTCGTAGTCCATCCGGCAACAATAGTGCTCCAGGCCGTTGCTCACGATGAGGTAGCGGGCATGCAACACCATGTTGTAACGCACAATCTGGTCAAAGGTCTTCTGCGTGACCTTGACCGTCGGGGCCTTGTACTCGACAATCACAAGCGGCTTGCCGGTGCGGTCGCCCACAACGGTGTCGCAGCGGCGGGCGATGCCGTTCTGCGTGAGCGACACCTCGTTGCCCATCAGCGCCGCGGGGAACTGTCTGTCGGTGATCAGCCACTCCACGAAGTGCTGCCTCACCCATTCCTCTGGAGTCAGCGATACCCAGCGTTCACGCAGCCGGTCCCAGATGGCCCATGAGCCGTCTTCCCGCTTCTTCACCTTGTATTCATATTCAGGTAAATTCAACTCCACCATATCGGTTGCATTTTCTAAGGCAAAAGTACAAAAAAAATATTACCTTTGCAAGAAATAATGATTTAACGATGAAAAACTGCCTTTTTACCCTCGTTTTGGCCTTGGCTGCCCTCACGGTCACGGCCCAGCAGTTCGACGACTGCTTTGATGGCCGCACGTTGCGCCTCGACTATGTGTTTGCCGGCAACCACGACGCCCAGCAGATCTATCTCGAGCAGATGAGCGTCACCCCGCAGTGGGCTGGCCGCCGCAGCCGCCTTGCCGATGTCCCCCTGGCTGGCAATGGCCAGATACAACTCAAGGACCCTGTCACGGGCCAGGTGCTGTTTGTCCACACCTTCTCGACGCTCTTCCAGGAGTGGTTGG
This sequence comes from uncultured Prevotellaceae bacterium, assembly GCA_900320245.1. Lineage (GTDB taxonomy): Bacteria > Bacteroidota > Bacteroidia > Bacteroidales > Muribaculaceae > Sodaliphilus. The sequence continues at coordinate 4,707 of ONRP01000024.1, read as the reverse complement.
CTACCGAGGAGGCGACAAAGGTCAGCAAAGCCTTTGCCACGAGTTACAATGTGCCTATGCCCAAACAGCCTGTTGAAGTCACCGTCTCGCTCACCGACTTCCATGGTAAAGTGGTGACGAGTCTCACGCATAGGGTGGACCCGGCCGACATCCTCATCCGCCAATTGGGTGACAATGGCGTCCCTTACCATTATATCTGGAAAGGTAAGACCCTGGCTGCCGAGGGCAAGACTGCCGACCAGCCCGGCAGCCGCAACTACATGCCCACCGAGGGCCCGCTCGACGGAGAGCCTGACATCACCGGGTGCATCGACCTGGCCATCGTCGCCGAGGGCTACACCCGTGCCGAGATGGGCAAGTTCTACGGTGACTGCCAGCGTGTGGTCGATGCCCTGTTCGCACACGAGCCGTTCACCTCGTTGAAGGACCGCTTCAACGTCGTTGCCGTGGCCGCAGAGTCGCTCACCAGCGGGCCCAGCGTGCCGCATCTGGGCCGCTGGAGCAGTACACCGGTGGGCACCCACTACGACACCTTCTACAGCGACCGCTACCTGATGACGCAGGACATCCACCGCCTCTACGACGTGCTGTCGGGTGTCCCCTTTGAGCACATCATCGTGCTCGTCAACAGCGACACCTATGGTGGCGGCGGCATCTACAACCAGGTGATGGTCACCACCAGCGACCATCCCACCTTCAGCCAGGTCCTCGTCCATGAGTTCGGACACGCCTATGCCGGACTGGGCGACGAGTACTTCTATGACGACGGTTACGAGTCGATGTATCCCGCCGACACCGAGCCTTGGGAACCCAACCTGACCACGCTGGTCGATTTCCAGAGCAAGTGGGCCGACATGCTCCCCAAGGGCACTCCCGTGCCCACACCGCCCGATCCTAAGGTGCCTAACTATCGCAAGATTACCAGCGAAAAGGAGCAGCGCCTGCTTGATGCCGCCACGCAGCGTGTCGGCGTGTTCGAGGGTGGGGGATACCAGTCCAAGGGTGTGTATAGGCCCGCCCAGGAGTGCCGCATGAAGGTCAACGAGGTCAAGGACTTCTGCCCCGTGTGTGCGCGTGCCATCAGGCGCATCACCGACTTCTACACCGCCCACTAACTGAAATCCTATCAAACAACTCAAACAACAATAAACAACAATAAACAACAATAATAAATGAATGATGGTGTTGTTATTAGTTGTTCAGGTTGTTTGAAATTAAACTGAAAACTGAATTATGGCTGTAAAACGAGAAACGGTCACCTTCACGGCGCTGAGCCGAGAAATCAAGGGCGGCAAGTTCCGCAATATCTACATTCTGCAAGGCGAGGAACCCTACTTCATCGACCGCCTGCAGCAGATGGTCATCGACACCGCATTGACCGAGGACCAGCGTGACTTCAACCTGTCGCTCTACTACGGCAACACGGCCAACGTGCGCGAGGTCATCAGCGCCTGTTGTCAGTATCCGGCGTTCTCTGAGCACAAGGTGGTTGTCGTTCGCGAGGCACAACTCATCCCCAAGCAGCAGGGTCACAAGAACGACTTGGATATCTTTGCCTCCTATGTCGAGAAGCCCTTGCCGTCGACCATCCTGGTCATCTGTCACAAGGGTGGCGCCCTCAAGAGCAAGCCCTTGACCGATGCCCTCAAGGCGACCGGCAACGGCGTCGTCTTTGACTCCAAACGCGTGCGTGAGGGACGTGACTTGACGGCGCTCATTGTCAACTATGCCAACTCGCTGGGCTGCAACATCGACAACAAGGCCACCAGCATGCTTGCCGACCACATCGGCACCGACATCGCACGCCTGTTCAGCGAACTCGACAAGTTGGCCATGCTTACCGACGACAAGAACATCTCGCCCTTGCTCATCGAGCAGAACATCGGCATCAGCAAGGACTTCAACAACTTCGAACTCGAGGACGCCCTGGCGCGCCGCGATGCAGCCAAGGCGTTCCGCATCGTCGACTACTTTGAGCGTAACCCCAAGAACAACCCGACGATGCCGTGCTTGGCGATGCTGTTCTCTTACTTCAGCAATGTGCTGCTCACCTCCACGGCCCGCGACAAGTCGCCCGAGGGAATTATGGCTGTCACTGGCACGGGCACCCCTTTCAGGGCCCGCAAGTTCCTGGAGGCAACACGTATGTACAACATGCGGTCGCTCGTCAACATCATCGGCTACCTGCGCGAGTGTGACACGCGCAGCAAGGGCATCGGCTCCCGTCAGGACCAGTATGCGCTGCTCAAGGAACTGGTTTACAAGATTCTGCATGCATGATACCTTGCCGTTAGCCCGTCAGGGCACCGACCAGCAGGACACAGATGCCAATTGGTTGAATAAAGGCTTCAAGATGCTGTCCTTATGGCATTTTTGACTATATTTGCAGACGGTTTTAATGTTTAATCACGATATAACGACCTACCATCATGAAACGATTGCACTTCATTCTATGCTGTTGTTTGCTGGCTATGGCCGGCAACTGCTATGCTGCTGCCAAGTATGTCGGCGGCGACATCTCGCTGCTGACCAAGTACGAGGAACATGGCGCCATCTACTATAACCAGAATGGCGCCAGAATCACCAATATGCTGGGTTATCTCAAAGACCAGGGGCTGAACGCCATGCGCGTGCGCCTGTTTGTCGACCCGTCGCTGGCTGGTGCCGAGGATCAGGGCGAGGGCGTGTGCCAGGACCTGCCCTATGTGATGGCTCTGGGCCAGCGCATCAAGGCCGCCGGCTATAAACTCTTGCTGGACATCCACTATAGCGACACCTGGACTGACCCGGGCCAGCATTCCACTCCCGCGTCATGGACTGTGCCCAGTGCGCTGGGCGACAGCGTCTACAGTTACACCGAGCGCGTGCTCACCGCCATGATGGCCGCTGGTGCCACGCCCGACTTCATCCAGGTGGGCAACGAGGTCACCTACGGCATGCTGTGGCCCACGGGACATGTCTATCCCGGCGGCGGCAACTATCCCGGCGGCGGCACGTGGGACAACTTTGCCAACTACCTCAAGCGGGGCATCCAGGCCTGCCGCGAGAAGTGCCCGCAGGCACGCATTGTGGTCCACACCGAGATGGGCCGCGCGAGCAATGTGACCGCCTTCTACCAGACGTTGCGCAACTACACCACCGACTTTGACATCATCGGCTTGAGTTACTATCCCTACTGGCATGGCGACCTGAGCGTGCTCGACGGCCTGCTCACCACTCTCGAGAGCACCTATCCGGGCAAGCAGATCCAGATTGTCGAGACGGGCTATCCCCATGCCTACTATCCCTCAGGGGCCAGTTATGACCTGCAGTCCATCTGGCCTGCCACCGAGGCTGGCCAAAAGGCCTTTGCCACCGACCTGGTCACGATGCTCAACACCCACAGTGCAGTCAATGGCCTGTACTGGTGGTTCCCCGAAGCCAACGAGTACGGCATCAACTACACCAACCACGTCACCACCGACTGGTATAACTGCGGCTGGTGGGACAATGCCAACGGGCAGGTGATGGACGCCCTGTTCGAGATGCCGGCGTTTCTCAACGGCAGCGGCGAGGAGCCTGTCGACAGCGTACCTATGTGGACACGCTGACCATCAGCGACCCGATCTACTTCGTGTTTGCCGATGGCAGCCCCGAGGAGTGGAACAATGACTGGCCCACGTTCAATGGCAACTACCGCTATGGCCCGACGGCCACGACGACCATCACCACGGGCACCGTATACACCACCGCCAAGCGCGCCAACGACTACTCCTACTACTTCGTCGGCGACGGCAGCGACTACAAGGTTACCTTCGACATGGATGGACTTACGTTCAAGTTGGAAGTCGTGGAGCCGCAGCCCGTGGTCCACAGGGGCGATGTCGACGGTGACGAGGACGTCGACATCGACGATGTGACACTGCTGATCAGTTATCTGCTGGGTAAGGGTGTGACCATCAACTTTGCCAACTCCGATATGGACGGTAGCCAGTCGATATCGATTGACGACATCACGCTGCTGATTGATGTCCTGTTGGGGAAATAGGTTATCCGATAGGCCTCTGTGCTTTTTTACATCAGATGGGGTGCGCCAAATAACATTTATTGACTACTTTTGTGCATTGAAATAACAGTATAGAAACAAATGAGAAAAATCATGGTATTGGCGTTGGTCGCTGTGTCAACCCTGGTGGTGGCATTCGCCCAATTGCAGGACAAGACGGCATTGTCGTTGCAGCGTTTCTTTGACGAACGCCGCGACATCGAGCGCTTGACGCGTGAGCATCGCGACGGCATGCTGTCGATGATCGACCCGGTCTATGTCGCTCCGCGTGTCATCGACGGCGTGGAAATGGTTGATGCCTTTATCGACATCGACGGTAGCCGCGTATTGCCCGCCCTCAAGCGGCTGGGTGTGCTGGTCAATTGCGAATTCGAGGGATTTGTCACGGCCCAGGTGCCGGTCGACCGTCTGCTCGAGGTGTCGCGGCTGGACGGCGTCACCGGGCTCGAGGTGAGCAAGCAGGTGACCCTGTGCACCGACAGCACCTTGATCTCGACCCGTGCGGGAGAGGTGCTCAACGGCCCCGATTACGGACTGCCCCAGGCCTATGACGGCACAGGGGTGATTATCGGCATCATCGACAATGGATTTGACTATCAGCACTCGGCCTTCAAGACCAGCGGAGACTCCTCCAAGTCGCGCATCGTCAGGGTGTATGACGT
>ONRP01000056.1:10833-12573 GCA_900320245.1 uncultured Prevotellaceae bacterium | reverse complement strand
TGAGTTTCCTGCTGGTAAAGCCCTTGAATGCCATGCTGCTGGGCGACCGTTATGCCGCCAACTTGGGCGTCAATGTCAAGCGTGCCCGCACATGGATCATCATCTGTTCAGGCACGCTCGTCGCTATTGTCACCGCCTATTGCGGCCCCATCATGTTCATCGGTATGGCCGTGCCCCATTTGGCCCGCGGCATCTTCCGCACCAGTGACCATTGGAAACTGATGCCCGCCACCGCCCTGTGTGGTGCTGCCTTGGCTCTCATCTGTAATCTGATTGCCCGTGCTCCGGGATTTGAAGGCGCCATGCCCGTCAACAGCGTCACCGCCCTCATTGGCGCGCCCATCATCATCTACGTTCTATACCGCCGCCGCAAAACCTCCTACGAGTGATAAATCTTCCCGTTATCATCGATGAGGAGAATAGTAAGCATCCCTTTGGGCAATAACGGGGTGCAGTAGTGGGCACAGTGGTTGATGACAACTGTGGCAAAATCTTGTAGTTTTTCTTGGGGGATTCTCTCCCACAGTTCGCGGGCGAGAGTGAGGTCGCTGATGTCGATGTTGATGCCTGCCTCGAGGAGCATCTCCATAATGAAATCTTTGTCCATGGTGGTGTGGCGGCTGTGGGTGTCGAGGTTGCCCGCAGCGAGTTTCACCGCCTTACCCAGCATCACGCCCATAGTGACGTTTTTGATGTCCAATTCATCGGCTATGGCCAAGGTCTCGCCGATATAGTTCCCATATTCCACAAATGCCTGTTGCGGCAGGTCGGTGTATTGCGCTTTTACAAAGCGCTCACTCTTGCCACCACTGTTGATGACTACACGGTCGCTGCCCGAAGCCTTGGCCACCTGCATGCACTTGCGGATGCTCGCCACAAACGCATCCTCACTGAAAGGCTTGACGATGCCCGACACGCCGATGATGCTGATGCCACCCTCGATGCCCAAGCGTGGATTGAAGGTGCGACGGGCAATCTCGGCACCTTGCGGCACACTGATAGTGATGCTCACATTTTCCTTGATATTGTCGCGCATCATCTGCCGCGGAGCCTTGTTGATGGCTGGTTCGCCCGGAGGAAAGTCAAACCCTGGCACAGTAAACCTGCCGACGCCCTCACCTCCCAATATCTCGAAATGGTCGCTAGATTTGACGCTTGCCCTGATCTCAATACCGTTGGTCACATCGGGATCATCACCCGCCTGCTTGAATACAGATGCATAGCCGTCGCTGTATGTCACATCGACATCAATCGTCTCGCCATTGGGCAGAATAACAGGAACCGATTTCGGTTCCTCACCCATCAGCATTCTTTGTGTTGCGGCAATGGCTGCCGCTGTGGCACAGGTGCCCGTCGTCAACCCACTATGCAACGGATAGAATTCAGGCAACAGTTTCTCCACTATGCGGCGCAAGCCATGAGGACCATTGATGTGCTTAACGGTCACGCCATCAGCCGTGGGATAGTCGGGCCGTTCCACGACAAAGACTTTGATTCCCGCTTGACGAGCCGCCTCCACTTTTTCGGTAAAGCCGCCACTCAAGCCGCTTTCCTTGGTGATGATGGCTTGGGGGTGCAATCGTTCAATCAATGCCGCGGTGTCGTCTTTCTCATAATAAACGAGATGGTCGGTAGAAAATCCGGCCTTTTGTGCTCTAGCGAGTGATTCATCGCGGTTCAGGATGCGGAACCAGCATTCATGGTCCTGCCAATAATCACGCAGTTTTGTGATGGTATTGA
>ONRP01000056.1:0-10822 GCA_900320245.1 uncultured Prevotellaceae bacterium | reverse complement strand
GTGATGGTATTGACACCCGTCAATGCAAGTAACTTGGTGATGCCATACTTGTTTAATTGGCTTATGGCATCATCATAGTCCTTACACCAGACAAGGTCCTCGTCATGGGACGGATAGATGCGGTCGTAGCGGATGACAGGCACTACGATTTGCCCTGCAAGGTCGATGACATTGCGGTGCAGATTGACGGCAAACGGATGGGCGGCATCAACAATCAAGTGAATATCGTGTTCATGGCAAAAAGCGATCATCTCGGGCACTTCCATAGCACCGATGATGCGCTGTCCATGGACGAGTTGGATATCCTGGGTGTCACTACGTGTGGAATAGCAGTAAGCGGAGCCCGATTCCTCGAGCACCTTAGCCGCCGTGCGGCCCTCTGTCGTTCCACCGAATACGATTATCATAGTTTCTAGTTGTTAGTCCCTAGTCCCTAGTTTTTGAAATCTAGTGTCCGGATGGCAACTAGAAACTAGGGACTAAGGACTAGGGACTATTTTTCGCCCTTTCTGAATAGGTGCGTAAAATGCTTGTTATACAATTCTGACAGGCCTTTGCGGTTGTCAATGGCTTCACCCACAACGAGCATCGTGGTCAACGTGAGGTTGTTGTCGTGGACAATCTTAGCCAGGTCTTTCAGCACGCCGCGGTAGATGCGCTGGTCGGGCCAAGTGAGGTGATAGCAGGCTGCGACGGGTGTGTCTTCGGGATACTCCATGAGCAATTCACGCTGCACGTCATCCACGATGGCGGCACTCAAGAAAATGCACATCGTGCTCTGACTGCGCGCCAGCAGGTGCAACTGCTCTTTCTCGGGCATAGGTGTGCGGCCCTCGCCGCGGGTGAGGATGATGGTCTGGGTACGCTCGGGGATGGTGAACTGGCTTCTCAATTCGGCTGCTGCAGCAAGAAATGACGAGATGCCCGGCGTGATGTGGTAACGCATTTTGTGTTCATCGAAGAACGCCATCTGCTCCTGTATCGCCCCGAAGATGCACGGGTCACCCGTATGCAGCCGCACGATAAACTTACCCTTGTCATAGAACTCCTTCATCAATGCGCACTGCTCCTCCAGGTTCATGCCCGCTGAACTGCGTACCACAGCGCCAGGCTTGGCGCACAAGGTCAACTCGCGTGGCACTAAGGAGCCGGCATACAGAATCAGGTCGGCTCGTTCCAGCATCTTGCGGCCTCTAACCGACACCAAGTCAGGATCGCCGGGACCAGCGCCCACAATCTCGATGTGGCCTTGTTGATCACGCAGGTAACGATGGTCGATAGCCAGTGCAACGGTGAAATTCTTGCCTTTGATTTTGGGAACAATCAGTTTGCCGTGATTGGAGCCCAGAATGGCAGCCGCTTCACACACGCTGGGTGTGCCTACGTGTTTGGCAACCGTGTCACTCGGATTAGGCACTTCGACTGCTGCAAGTTGCTCCGAGGTGAAGAACTCAACCTTCTCGTCATACCCGTCTTTTAAGAGTTGAACAAACGGCTCATCGGCCTTGACGCCAATCGTGCAATAACGGCAAGCACAGGGCAGGATACCCCATTCGGCCAAAGCCTCGTCCATCTGGTCATAGATGAACTTGTAGTCCTCTGGGTGATGTGCCAAGCCAAAGCCGATAGTGCCTATCATGGGCACAAAGTGCAATGACAACATGCCGTCAGGCGCATAGCGACGATAGGGTGTCACCATGATGAGCAAACGGTATTTCTTTGGGTCGGCCTCTTTCAGGTCGTTGATGATGGTGACATGGTCGGGAAGCGTTTTTTCCAGATAATCGGTGCCCTTGTCACGTACTTCCATGAACAATGCCGTGGGTTTGCGGTTGACAAAGGCAAAGATGCAGGCATTCATGTCGTCCTCACTGGCAATGGGCCAATTGAAGCGTTCTTCCAGCGTATCCAATGCCCATAGACCGGCATTGTCGCTTTGGGTTGTGATTACAGGCTCAGCCCCAAGTGCCGACGCGACACGGCGCGACAGTTCATTGGCGCCTCCAACATGGCCCGACAAGACCGAAATGACATGGTTTGCCATGCTGTCCACGCAGATGACAGCCGGGTCGGTATGTTTGTCTTCGATCAGGGATGCTATCGTGCGCACACAGATGCCCATCGCACCAACAAAAATGAAGGCATCAAACTCTTTCCATCGCTCGGCGACCTCGGCACGTTTGATGACCGAGGCAAGGTACTCTTGCTGGAGGGTTTCGGCGATTTGGCGGCCCTCGTCGCTAACGGGTATGATGGCTATCTTTTGCATTTCAGTATTTCTATCGGGTTATTGTCATTCAAGATGATGCGTGTGGGGGGCTCTTGGGTCAGGTCCAATTCGGCACACGCCTCGTTAAACAGTTGGTGGCTGTCGGTATGCACCACGGGTGAGGTGACGCTGTTCATCACGATGCAGCCATCGTTAGCCAAGACGGTCAGCACGCGAGCCATGATTTCCTTGAGGTGACCGCCATGCCCGCCGATAAAGACAGCATCGGGGCGGGGTAGGGCATCAATATCAGTCTCAAGGAAGTCCCCGATGTGGTAACTGATGCCTGGAGTGCCGAAACGTCGGCTGTTCTCCTGCATTAATGCCTCGCACTCGGGCCTGATTTCAAAGGCCTCGACGTGCAAATGCGGGAACTGCAGCCGCGCCTCAATCGACACGCTGCCGGTGCAGAAACCGATGTCCCACAGGACACGCTTCTGCTGCAATTCCAGGGCTTGCAGGGTCAGCAGACGTATGGGTGCTTTAGTAATCATCTTCTCCCTGCCATCGAGCAAGGCAAACTCGTTCTCGGGGATGCCATAGGGCCTCGCTTTGGCGTGGCCGCATAGAATCAAACAGTTGGGATAGTCGAATTCACGCACTGCTGCCTCTTCAAGGGTCAAGGTTGAGATTCGTTCTTCCTTGGGATTGCCCAGGTGTTCACCCACATGCATCTGATAGCCGATGTAACCATATTCCAGCATGCGCTGGGCGACAGCGCCGGGGGTATGTTCTCGGTCGGTCAGCACGCCGATTTTTTCCGCACGCTCGATGAGTGCTCGGTCAAATTCGGGCCAAGGCCGCCCCGTGAGAGAAACGACACGCATATCATGATACGGCATCACCAGGCGATGCGCCAACAACTGCAGGGAGTTGAATGACGGGAACAGCACAATCTCGGCATCAGGCATCTTGCGCTTGATGGTGTTGGCAAAACCGAAGAACAAAGGGTCTCCGCTGGCAAACACAATCACCTCCTCGTGATACTGCCCAAAAACCGCATCCAGCGGCGTGGTAATCTCAATCCATTGCGACCCCTCGGGCAAATAGGGTGCAACAAGTCCGTAGTGGCGCTTTCCGCCCGAGAAAACACGCCCTTTGCAGATAAGACTGATTACCTCCGGCGGCAAATACGGCCGGGGCGCGTCACTGATACCTATAACGTAAAACTTCATATCATTTTTTGTATAAATTCAAACAACTGCTGTTAGTCAAACAACATGAACAACGGGAAACAACAATAACAACATATAATATATGAAAAAGGGTTGTTTTGGTTGTTCATCGTTGTTTTGGTTGTTTGATTTAATGTCACAGATCGCGACCGGGTTTCAATTGCTCGGCATCGTCAAAGGTCAGGATGGCGTTGCACAGGGTTGCGGCAAGATTACTGCCGCCCTTACGCCCCTCGACGATGATTTTGGGGATATCCTTGAAAGGCTTGACCATGTGCTTGGATTCGCGCACGTGCACAAAACCCACTGGCGCGGCAATGATACCGGCGGGATGAGCCTTGCCCTTGCGGATGAGGTCACACAGTTCCATCAGTGCCGTCGGTGCATTGCCGAAGGCAAACAGCGCGTCGGGATGTTCCTCTACAGCCAGTCGTATTCCTGCTTGGGTGCGGGTGATGCCTTGGGAAGTGGCCATTTCGGCAATACGCGGGTCACTCAAGTAGCATTTGGCCTCCATGGCCAGCCTCGCAAGTGCGCCCTTGCGGATGCCGCTGGTCACCATGGTCACGTCGGTCACAATAGTTTTGATTTCGCCCTTTGCGACTTTGTTATAGAGCGTTTCGACTGCATGGTCATCGGTATAGAGGATGCGTTCCATCTCAAAGTCGGCCGTCGTGTGGATGGCATGCAAGAGTGCCCACTTGTGGTCAAGCGGAATCTCTTTATTGCGGAGTTCGCTCTCAATGGTGCGGAATGACTCAATCATGATTTGCTGGCCAGGCTTAATGTCCTCATTACCGCGCTCGCGGTAGTAGCCGCGTGGTGTGATGATGTGTCCATCGCTGATATAAGACTGAGAGTTGCCGATAAGAATCACAGTGAACATATCCACCTCCTCGGGGTCAAATTCGCCCAGTGTGGTCACCCTGATTTCCTGTTCGTCGCGTCCTGCTTGGCGAACATAGCCCACAGGTGTGTCTGCCGAGCGTTGCTGAAGGAACAGTTCCACCAAACGGTACAGTTGCCAATAGCGGCCATTGGACTTGGGGTTGTATACTGCAGTGACGAAGTCGCCCACGGCAGCAGCCTTGATGCGGCGTTCAATCACCTCCCACGGGGTCATCAGGTCGCTCAGCGAGATGATGCACAGGTCATGGCCGATGGGAGCACCCAGCAGCGAAGCGGCTTTCTGGAAAGCAGAAATGCCGGGCAGTGACTCAATCTCCACATCCGAACCACGCTCACGTTTCATTTCATAGACCAGTGGTGTCATGCCGTAGATGCCCGCATCCCCCGAGGAGATGACCACGACCGTCTTGCCTTGCTCGGCCAGTTCAAAGGCCTGCTCGGCACGCTCGCGCTCCTTCTTCATGCCCGTGTCGATGCACTCGCAGCCTTCATGCAAGTATTCCTGAATGAACTGGAAATAGTATTTATAGCCCACAATGGCGTCTGCACCTCGCACAGCGTCGAGTACGGCGGGCGTGATGTCTTCTTTACTGCCAGGCCCGATGCCTGCTACTATAATCTTACCCATATCAGTCGCAAATATACAAAATTCCTCATTTCTGATTCCTCATTTCTAATTAAAAATGGAGGCACTGTCTCACGACAATCCTCCATTATATACAATATAAGGTTACTTGATTTTTACTTTCAGGCCAATCACGAGCATGCGCCCCGGTGAGTACAGGGCATACTTGCGGTTGGATGAGTCGATGCGGTGGTCGACTTTGTCAAAGATGTTGTCAATACCGATGCTAGGCTCCAGATACAGATGCTTTAACCCGTCAAACGAGTGGGTCGTGTTCAGGTTCCAGATGCCGTAACCTGGGGCGTCCTCATAGTCCGGGTAGTAGGTCTTGGACTGTAACCTGCCGTTGATGTTCACGTTCAGGCCGTAGTTGCCCCAACTGTGGTAATAGTTGGCGGCAATGGTCGCAGCGTTGCGGATGCTGCGTTCCAGCGGTGTCCATTGGTCACTGCTACAGGTGCGGGCATAGGTGTACACGTAGTTGGCCGACAGGTTGAAGCCCCTGAAAAGGTTGGCCGAGACATTGACCTGCACACCCTTGACGTCACCCTTGTCGCTGTTTTTGTACAGGGAGTAACGCTCGAGTTTCTGTGCCTGGTCATCGGTCATCTCGGGGAATTCTGCCTGCAGCATGGCCAGTGAGGTGGCATCCACATCGATATTCTGCCTGATGACCATGTCGTTGATGCGGTTCATGAAGCCCGTCACGCTCACGGCTAGGATATTGCTGCGGTACTCGGCATTGAGTGAGAAATAGTTGCTCTTTTCGGGCTTGAGGTCCTTGTTGCCGAAGATGATTTGCGCCTTGCCGCGGTTAACCGAGAAGTAATGGTAATACAACTCGTCAAGACCCGGAGCACGGAAGCCCGCCGAATAGGTGGCACGCAGGCGGAAGTTGCCTGGGGCATACATCAGCGTGGCCTTGGGCGTGAGGTGCCAGTTGAAGGTCTCATGATAGGTCAAGCGAAGTCCCACGGTGGCAGTCAAACGGTCAAAGAACAGCATCTCGTGCTGAGCAAAGGCGGCTGCCGTATAGGCGTTCTGGTTGATGTTGCCTGAAGAGGCTGTCAGGTAGTCTTTGCGCCAGTCAGCACCGAAAATGGTCGTTGAATTTTTCATCAGACCCAAAATGGCCTTGAGTTGTCCTTCCACCGAGCGCTGCTTCTTGGATTGTACATAATCGTCGATGGCATAGGTCTTGGTAGCCACGTCATACTGTTTGCCGTAGCGGAAACGGTCAACGGTGAAATCGGCCTGTAAGGAGTTGCGGCTCGTGAACTTATAGATGCCGCCCACGTTCCAGCGCAGGCCCTTGTAGCGCATCTCATAGTCGGTGCCGCCAGTGATGTCCGTGCGGGTGTTGGGACGGTCGGTAATCTTGTAGGAATAATCGATGCCGGCGTTCAGGGCCAAATGCTCATTGGGGGCATAGGTGAACTTCTGCCCCACGAGATTGGCACGGTAGCCCGTGAAGAACGGGGCAATGGTCGGCTGGGTCTCGGTCTCGGAGCCCTTGACATACTCCACATCGTTGATGCGGTAACTGTCGGCCTGGTCGCGCGAGAACGAGGTATAGGAGCCGAAGCCGTTCTTGTAGATGTCCAGAGCGATGTTCTCGGTCAGTTGGCCATGGCCTGACACTCGGGTGTCGCTGGTCACACTTACCAGGTCGCGTGTGGGTTGGTCGGTAATGATGTTGATCACACCGGCTATGGCATCCGAGCCGTAGAGCGACGATGCGGCCCCGTCCAGCACCTCGATGCGCTTCACGCGCGCCATGTTGATGCGGTTCAGATCCACATTGTTGGAGATGTCGCCCGTCAACTTTTGACCGTTAATCAATATCAGGATATATTTGTTGCCCAGTCCGTTGAGCCTCAGGAAGGTGCCCATCGAGTTGGGTGCCATCGACACCTGGGGCATCATGCGGGTCAGTGCACCGTCAAAGGTGGTTATGCCCTGCTCCTTGATTTCCTGGCGGCTGAGCACATGGACGGGTGTTGCGGTGGATTTCAGGCGCTGGTGGTGACCCGAACCGGTGACAACCACGGGATTTAAGGTATAAATGCGGCTCGTCATTGACGAGTCGCTGCGTTCCATCTTGTGGATTTGTGAAACAGCAGCACTCCACGAGAGGAGTGCTACTGTAATCAATATGATTTTTTTAAGCATTAGTTTACGGTTAAACTACGAATTACACGAATTTAACGAACGCTTTTTGGCAAAGCCAATAGGCCTAATTAGTGTAATTCGTAGTTTTGAATTGAAATTACTCGGGATTCATGCTGTGATAGAAGTCCAGAGGATCACCGTTGATAGCATCGGTGGTGTGGTTCATCCAGACTTGACGGATGGTGGGGAGCTCCAGCAGACCCTTCTCGATCATGGTCGAGTTGTTGCACTCATAACCCAGGTGGAAGAAATACATCTTCCATGAGGTGTCCTCAACCTCACCCTCGTCGTTGGGGGTGAACTTGGTGCCGTCCCAGTTGTCGTCATCGTCACCGGCCATGTCATTGTGACCATGGTCACCGTCGATTGACATCAGGGGGTGGCAATATACCTTACCGCTGGTGATACCGGCAGCCAGCATACGCTCAAAGACATTGGTCTTGAAGTTGTCCATCATGTCAACAGTACCTACGAAGTAGTTCTGGCTGTACTGCTGGAGGGCTTCCTCGAGTTGAGTGTAGCGGATGTTGGCTTTGTAGGTGTCATAGGAGTCGGGGTTACCGTGACCCATAAAGGCAACGACACCCTCACTGGCCTTGTCCTTGTAGAGTTTGTTCAACTCGCTGGCAACGAGGTTGACATCATCCTCGGCATCCTGCAACAGGGGCACACCCAGTTTCAGGGCCACGTTGGCCAGATAGTTATCGTCGATGTCACCGTTGGCGTTGTTGGCAAAATCCTTGATGTAGTTGATGACGCGGGTATACTCCTCACCGGGGATTACCTGCAGGGATTGAACAACGATTTCGCTATACTGAACACCCTTTTGTGCAAAGGCATTGAGCCAGAAGGGAGGAGCATAGAAGTTGCGGGGGTCAACGTTCTCACCGGCGGCTGCGCGGTTGATGCAGATGGCCGACGAGAATGACAGATAAACGTCATAACCGGGGAATGCCTGCTTGTAAGCGGCAACAGTTGCGTCAAATGCGTCGTAGGCCTGCTCCCAGGTCGAGCCGAAGGCAACCAGCAGGATAGCCTTGTTGTTCTTCTTCTGAGATTTTACGGTCTCGTTAACGGCTTTCTGGTAAATGGTGTAGTTGTTCTCGATGGGATCGTCCTTGTCGTCTTTACACGATGTGATACCCATGGTCAGACAGATTGCCATCATGGCAATCAATAAAGATTTAATCTTCATCATTGTTTTGTTGTTTATAGTTAGACTTATACTTATTAGAAAGTTTCTTTCCTTGGTTGAAGCGGATGGTCAGCGACACATAGCCCGTGCGACCCGGGGTGGTCGTTCCTAAGTGCAACCCGTGAGGTGTGCGGTCACAATAGTTGAAGATGTTGTCCAAACCAGCCTCGATGCGCCAGTTGGTAGCCTTGAAATGACCCAGGTCGTGCGTTGTTGAAAGGCGCCAGGTCTGGTAGCCCTTGCCGTTACCGTCGTCCTGATAGTAGCGGGTGCTCGACATGCGGCCATAGATGCCAATGCCCAAGCGGTAGTCGTTTGAGAAGCGGTGACCCCAAGTAGCGAACCAGTTGCCCTTGTGGTGGGCCATACCGTCGATGGTGACTTTGTGCATCTTGTCGTGGTTGGTATCATACTGGTTGGCATCGGTGTCCAGGTAACTGTAGCCCAGACCGAAGGCAAATTCCTTCCACTGGTAATTGACGTTCACGTCAACGCCATAGGTCTTGGCATCCTCGATGTTCTGGTACTGACGGGTCTTGACGGGGTCATACTGGATGATGTACTCGTCAGGAGCCTGATAGTTGGGAATGGTCACCAGGGCAATCATGTCCTTGACCTTATTATAATAGCCCGTGACGGTCACATTCAGGCCGCGCCAGCCATACTCGCCGCTCAGCGAGAAATAGTTGCTCGATTGTGGCTTGAGGTCGGTGTTGCCGAGGTACAGGTAGGTGCCGCTCATCTGGCGCACGTAGCGGTAGAACAGTTCGCGGATGGCGGGCGTCTTGAATCCTTGGCTCCATGTGGCGCGTAAGCGCCAGGCGTTAGCGGGTTTCCACATGGCTGATACCTTGGGCGTCAGTTTCGTACCGAATTGTTCGTTCTGGTTCAGGCGCAGGCCGGCGGTGATGTTTACGTTGCGGATAAGGTTGAACTCGTCTTGCACATACACTGCCGCTGTCCAGTCGCTGGCCTTTCGGGTAGGGTGAACACGCCTTTCAACGCAGCCATCGTGCGTTGTTGGTCACTCTGCAACTCTTTTTGGTCAGGAAGATACGGGAAGTAGGGGTAATAAGGGGTGCCTGCACTCTTCTCGTAGTCCTCGACGAGCGTCGTGGCGGTGTAGTAATAGTAATAGGCATGGCGGTGCCAGTCCACATCCAGCGAAATGTAGTCGGTCTTGGAACGGCTCCACTTGCCACCGATGGATGCCGAGCCGTTGTGGTACTCCATGTCCCAGGTCTTCACGTCATAGTGGGGATGACGGCCGCTCACGCGGTAGATGCGCTTCCAGTAGGTGCTGCCGTCGGCATAGAGTTCCAAGTTCTTGGTCGGCTGATAGGTCAGTCGCTCGGCAATCTGCCAGTTGGTGTGGCGGTTCACGGTCTTGTTGCGGGAATCGGTGATGGGTGGCTCAGAGCCCTCGGTATGCTCAACTGCAGTATTCTGCCAGCCGTCGCTATGCTGCAACTGGAAGTTGGTGTAACTGCTGAACTTGCCGTAATTCAGCGCCAAGCCGTTGTGCTGGCGCACGTCACCATAACTGCCCACGCGGGTTGTGTTCTCAATCAACAACCCTTCCTCGTGATGTTTCTTGGTGATAATGTTGACCACACCAGCGATGGCATCTGAGCCGTAGAGTGCACTCGACGCCCCCTTCACGATCTCGATTTTCTCGATATTCTGCGGGTCAATCAGCGACAGATCATTCTGCCCACCCACATCGCCGTGGATGCGCTTACCGTCAATAAGAATAAGGATATAGGAGTTGCCCAGGCCGTTGAGTTGCATCTGTGAGCCCATGTCGTCCTCGCCAAAGGCAAACGATGCCGTGAGGCCGCTCAGGATGTCCTCAATGCTCTTACCCGCATAGTATTGCAGCATTTTGCTGGTGATGACCTCGGTCTGTACGGGCGCATCCTTTAGCAGGTGCTGCGTGCCAGTACCCGTTACCACTACTTCTGGCAGACTATCCTGTCGCCAGAGGACACCTTGTGCATTGGCAGATAGGAATGCGGCTAAAGCCAGCATTGCCGCTGCCAGTCTCTGTTTTCTTTTCTTCATTTGCTTTCCGTCACACCTGTTCCTGAGTGAACGTACTTATTTTCTTTCAACGATGGCAGGTCTTCTGACTTTTCCCCAGTCTGCTTAGCCTTCCCAGCCTGATGTTCGGCCAGTGGCAATCGAGTAAGCAGACCCATTGTTTTGAGGGGATTACAGCAGCAGGTACTGTTCCGGATTTTCACCGGATTCCCTTGCACCGTTGTGGCATGTGCCACTTGGTTACCATCAATTTTGCGCCGCAAAGGTACAACAATTTCCGTAACCGTCAATGATTATCATGTAAAAAAACCAATCCCAAAAGAAAAAGGCAGGTGTGCGCTAACCCAAAACCGTTTTGCGATTACAGCCGATTTTACCTTTTGCTCCAGCGGTATGACGATTTCGGTTTTCTCATCAGCAGTGAGCGTTCGCTT
>ONRP01000064.1 GCA_900320245.1 uncultured Prevotellaceae bacterium | reverse complement strand
GTAATTGCCCGAAACGGCCGAGCGCCATGCGTGGGAATAGTTGCTCTGGAACTTCAAACCCACACCAGGCATGCTGCCCTCGGTGCCAAACACAAACTGGCCGCCCAGGGACCACTCGCCCACGTCGGCACTTGCCATCATCGAAGTGACGGCCATCAGCATAATCAATAAAATCTTTTTCATTGTAACTGAGTTTTTTAAAGATTTATAAAAAAATTATAGCACAGAAATCGTCTTTTCAGAATCGCCAAGCTACCCCAATGCTGAAAAGCCCTTGGGTCTTGTCTCCATTATAGTGGCACTTTGACTTGACATCCAACATCAGGTGTTCACCGATGAGGTATTCCGCTCCAAGTCCAGCGAAGGCGGTCATGTGCTCGTCGCTATCCGTCTCCCTGCCACCTAGGCCCTCAAAGGTGATATGATCGGTTTGCAATCCTAATCCAAACAATGGGAAGAGTCTCACCTTATCGCCCAAATAAATGAGGTAATTATGCTCCAGGGCAAAATCAGTGCTCCACACGTCATTTTTCTTAAAGTAAAAGTCGGCAAGCAGGTTGATGCGCCAGTGATAGAAGAAATTATACTTCAGTGACACACCAGCCGCCACCGCTTTCTTATGGGTCCCATAGGTGGCCTGCGTTCCCAGGGCAAATTCGCCCATGTCGGCTCTTGCCACAAGCGCGCTCAAGAGCACGAGTAATGTAATGAATGTCTTTTTCATTATCTTATCATTATTTTTGTCGGTTTATTTCTTGAATACGACTTGGCGGGTGGTGAATTCGTCGGCAGCATCAATGATTTGCAGCAGATCCTGCCACTGCGATGCCGGATAGTCACCCTTGTTGTAACGCATATTGACCGCCAGCGTCAGCCGATTGCCCTCGATACGGGCAGTGGCGTTGAATTCGCCTGTTGAGTTCTTTACCTGCTGTTGCAGTTTGGCCAGGCTCTCTTGTGACACCTGATAGCCGCTGGGCACATTGATGGTGATATTCCAGCTGACCAGCGCCGGGCAGCGCCTGTTCACATCGAAGGTGCGGCGGCGATCACTGCCCTCGACCTTGCTTTGTGCACCAATCAGTTTACCAGCGCTCACCACCAGATTGGAGCCAGCGCGTTTCACCCAGCCGTCCATCGTGTAATGGGTCTTATAGACGAATGCGGACTCACTGGGGTTGATGCCGGTGCCCAGTATCTCGCTACTGATGACGCTGGCAGCGGCCTGATCATGATAGCCCTTGATTTCCTCCTTAAAATCATCCTGTTGATCTTCACGGCCCTTGGCAAACTTCTGCGCCGTGCCTTTTTTCGCACCCCCTGCAATGCGCTCCATGTAGGGTTTCTTGCGTCCCAGGTACTGGTCATAGGCATCAAACTCTTGCTCATCGGTCATGATGGTGGCGATAGACTCCTTCATGGCGCCAGTGAGCGACTCGGTACGCTCAATGTCCATGGCCATCCCGTCGATGCTGGCATTCACGGTCACCTGGTTGACGTTGTCGTCGGCAGTGGACTGCGGCAGGGTTACCATGTCGCTTTGGGACTTATCGCCCTTGAGTTTGTTGACCACTGCAGCACGGCGCCCTTGGAAACAGGCGGGTAACAGTCCTGCTGTGGTCCCCTGGTAGGTGGGCGGAGCGAAGTAGGTGCCACCCTCAGTTTTGATGAGCCAGCTCGTGTTGCCGCTGTAGATGAGCTGATCGAGCGGTTCATTCTCATAGTCGGTGGTGACGACAAACTGGTAGGGAATGTCCCGCATGTCCAGCATCTCGCTCATCATCAGCATCAAGCGGAATGGCGAATAGGTGTCATATTTGTCAAACGCCCTGTAAGTGTACACCAGGCCGCTGTAGATGAGTTTGGCGGCCTCCTCTTTGTCTGCCAGTTTTTTAGCGGTAGCGAGCTCGTCTTTCATCTGCTTCTTGTTCTCAGGCCAGTCAAGATACTCCTTGATGATTTTCTTGTCGGCCTTCATGAAGTTGAGGTCGTCGGCCAGAATGCTGCTGAAGTCGGGGTTGGCCTGCACATCACGGTTCTTGACGCTCTTCATCTGCTTGTTGGTCACGCTCTTGTCAAAGATATAGAGCAGGGTGACGGGCGACTGCTCGATGGGGTTGTACCACAGCGTGGGCTCTACCTTGTTCACATTGTTGAGCTCGGCCTCGAGCACGGTGTTGCCCTCGTCGTCAAGGCTGCTGGCAAAGTCGGGGGCGCCATAGAGGGTACGATACTGCACCGTGAACTTCTTGTCGATGACACATCTCACCTTTTGCTTGAGGATGGGATACTCCTCCAGGAACCAGAACCTGAAGTGCGGCACGTTGCGGTCATGGACAACGAGTTCGTCATAGGTGAAGATGTCCAGAATATCGCCCACCTCGAGGCCCGGGACTGCCAACTTATGGCTCACGTCCTTATCCTTCTTGCCCTCGCGGGTGGTCATGTAGTCGTCGGTGTTGACATCTACGATGCGTCCGTCGGGCTTGATCACGCGCACGCCCAGCACCTGCTGGCGCTTGTCTTCCATGCCCTTGTAGTAGGACTTCTTGAAGGTGGTGTAGTCAAACTCCGAGAATTTCTTCAGGGCAGCGGCATCGTTGAGCTTGATGAGCATGCGGTTGAGTTCGTGGCGTCCCAGTTTCTTGTTGTTGTCAAACATCAGCAGGCCCGTCATGCGGATGAACGACTTGCGGGTAACCTCTGCATCAGTGCAGCTGGCCAAGATGACCGCCGAGCAGACGTCAGGGTCACTGTACTGCTGCGGGCAGTTGTAGTTCTTGAACATCGGGTCGTCGTCACTCCATACTTTTTCGCGCAGTTCAGCTGCAAATTTCAGGTACTTTTTCTCGTCATCGGCATGTGCCGGGGTCAGTGTCAACAGCATCACCAGCAATGCCAGGAATTTGATCATTGATTGTCTCATATCGTTTTGCAATTGGTTGTATAATGGTCTCAACTATTCTCCACTAGTTCTTGACAAGCACAATCTGCTCGTGGGCATGCTCGCTCCACTGCTTGAGCTGTGCATTCCATGCCATGATCTTATCAAGCGGCACACGGGGATGGTGCAATGACATCACCTTGCGGTAAATGACCGTGTTGCCTTCTTGTCTGAAGGTGCATGATAGGTCCGCTACATCGGTATGGCGGTCATAGTCATCAGGCAGTTGTTCGCATCTGTAACCAATGGGCAGGGTTAATGCCACTTCTCGCACCTGGCGACATGGGAAAGGCAGTACATAGTCGTTCTTGCGGTCGGTGGTGTCGATGGGGGCGGTCATCAGCATGTTATCGGGATCCAGCTCGACAAACAGCTCATTCTCGACTTGCTCGACCGAGTGCCCGTCGGTCATGGTCGCGGCAACGACTGCCCACTCGCTGCGGCAGTCCTTATCTTGCCATGCGGCACATTCAATCTTGTTGGCGTGATCCTTATCGTTAAGGGCATTGTTCATGAACTGCATGCGGTCGGCAGCCTCATTGTCGTCAAGCATGCTGAGCATCATCTCCTTCATGTCGCCCTTGAACCAGCGTGAGGCCTTTCCTGTCAACTGGAACTCATGGTTCATTGTCAGGTCGATTCGCAGGCTGTCGCAGTTGGCACTGGCGGGTAGAACGGGAACAGTGCGCAACGAGGGGGCACCTCCCGGCTCCTCAACCATGACTTCCATGCCCTGCACATTGCTGGGGATATGGCCCAGCGGGATGTGGTTGCAGGTGGCGTCCAGGTAATAGGTTTTGCCCTGCCACTCTAGCGTGCAGATAGCGTGGTTGATGGCAGCCAGTGTGGGAATCTCGCTCATCAGGCACGAGGCCTCACGGGTGCACACGTCGGTCAAGCGGGCATCAAAGCCTTGGGCCACGAGCAGCGTTTTCAACAGCAGCGCCATGCCTTTACAGTCGCCGTAACGCTTGCGCACAACCTCGGCAGGCTTGTCTGGCTGATGGCTACTGATGCCTTCCTCAAAGGCGACATAGCGGATATTGTTTTGCACCCAGGCATAAGTGTTCTTGATCTTGTCCAGGTCGCTATGGCATTCACGGTTGATGTCCGCCAGGATATCGTTCAATGACGGTATGGTGGTATCGACATCCGACAGCTGCCGTCCCCAGGCAAACATGTCGGCCGCATCCTTGAACGACCCCACGACAAATACCGTGGGATAGACGCTTGACACGGTCGGCATGGCTTCTTCCTGCTTGATGGGCGCCATGTCGTTGATCGTGTAGGTCACTACCCTACTTCCGCCCTTGTCTTTGTGCTCGATGTTAACTGCCGGGGACATGTTCTTGTCGATCAGTCGGTAATGCTCAAATCCTTTGGGCATGATGAATGTGACCGTCTTGTGCTTGACAAAGTATTGCTCGCCCAGCACGATGCGCGTGAAGTAGTGCAGGTCGGTGAACGTGCGCTCATAGGTCATCCTGCGCTTTC